>NZ_JBFTSI010000002.1:0-1010920 GCF_056399945.1 Dyella sp. 01L423
GATCCGCATCCTGCATCGATGCTGGCTGTCCCACACGCCCTACGATGAGTCGCGCTACCTTATGGCCTTGCAGCGCCGTGGCTCGCCCTTGCTTGCTGGTCTAGCTTCGTCGGATAGTTGACGGAACGGCTCAGGGCGTGAAGCGGACCCCACGCTACGGCCAAGATGGGTAAGCCCAGTGCTTGATTCGCTTGCCACGGGACTCTGCTTACCGATGCCGGACCGCGAACAACTTGTCGTATGGGCTATTCAGGCCTAGGTGGATCGACTGGCCGCTAGGCGGTCGGGTGAAACCGGAGAACGATCCCGGCGCTGCCGAAGGGGCGCGTACTGCGGGAGTTCTTGGGGGCGGGTGGTGCACGCTCGTCCGCAGGAAGCGCGAAGTAATCGGCAACCTGTTCATCAAAATACGCGATGCCGATTCGCCCCTTTCAAGCACTGTGATGAGCTTCTCGTTAAACGAATACTTCGTAGTACGAGAGTGTCGGGGATTGTTGGCGGGGTGGTTTTTTTGCGTGTCAGTCTCGCGAAAGGACTGCCTTGGCGCGAACGGATGGGCCGGGTTTGCGCAGGAGCAACCGATGGCTTGGTTACGATTGACTGGTTGAATTCACCCTTAGGCGCTCGATGGAAAACCGCAGCTACAGTTCATCGCCGGCCACCGGTAGGCGCTCATCGGGCCCGCAGGGGACACGGCTTTTTTCGGCTGACGAGCTGAGCCGGCTCGCGGGCGAGGCAGGTTTTGCTAGTGATGGCGGCGTCAGCGTCCACGAACCCGTGCTCGAAGGAACCAGCGCGGCGCTCAAGGGGCGCCGCTTTACGTTGCGTGCTGGTCGGCAAACCGTAGGGCGTGGCGGTGAGAACGACATCGTCATCTGCGACCCGAGCGTTTCTTCCACCCATGCGTGGGTCATGAACCAGCAAGGCCATTACGTGGTGATGAACACGCTCTCCACCAATGGCACGTTCGTCAACAACAAGCGGGTGCACGAAGCCACCATCCGGCATGGCGATCGCATTCGGTTTGGACAGTCGGAATTCGTGTTTCTTACGCGGGAGCCTGGCGCGTCCAGGCTTGGGCGTGCCGGATGGTTCGCACTGGCCTTGGTGCTGCTGATCGCGCTGGGCGGCGTGGCCTTGTGGTTGTTGCGCGCATGAGCACGGTCGAGCGCATGCGGCCGCGCACCATCGGGCGCTACCGGATTGACGGTGTGCTCGGTGAGGGCGCAATGGCGGTGGTGTATGCCGGGTTTGATCCCGGCATCGACCGGCCGGTGGCGATCAAATGCCTGCATCGCAATGTGGCGACCGACCCGAGATTGATGAGTCGGTTCCTGCTGGAGGCGCGCGCATCCGGCCATCTCGTGCACCCCAATATCGTTACGATCTTTGATACCGGCGCAACGGACGACGGCCGCAAGTACATCGCGATGGAAAGGCTTTCGGGCGCGACGCTGGCAAGCCGCGTCGCGCAAGAGGGATTGCCGCCTTTGGCCGTGATCATCGAGCTGGTGTCGCAAGTGGCATCGGCGCTCGACTATGCGCACGGGCAGGGCGTCATCCATCATGACGTCAAGCCCGAGAACATCATGCTCTCGGACAATTGGCATTGCGCCAAGCTCACTGATTTTGGCATCGCCGAGCGCAGGCCCGTCAACAGCATCAGGCAAAGCCAGGCCAGGCAGATCGGCGGCACGCCTGCCTATATGGCGCCGGAACGCTTGCGAGGCGAGCGTGCCGATGCGCGCAGCGATCTGTTTGCGCTGGGCGTGGTGCTCTACTGGCTGCTCACCGGCAACCTGCCATGGCCGGAAACCGACGACCTGAAGCAACTGATCAGGGATCGAAAACGCCATCCACAACCAGCGATGGTGCCAATCGATCCGGCCATACCGTCGATGATGGCGGGGATCGTGCGAACGCTGCTCGCACCGGCGCCAGAGGCCCGTTATCAGACCGGCGCCGAAGTCATCAACGATCTGCGGCTGGCGCGCCGGGAGTACGAGCGATCGCATGAGTCGCCGCTGGCCACGCGCATCATCTCGCTGCGCCTGCGCTGGATCGGCGCCCTGGGTGCCACGCTATGCCTGGTGCTGCTGCTGGGACTGGCGGTGATCTACGCCAAGCAGCACTCGGCGGTGACGGGGCTGGCCACCGACTTTGGCGGCTCATTGGGTCGCATGGTCGCCAGCGAGTCGGCTGAAAACCTGTTGCTGGGAGATGACCCCGCCACCCGAGCCCTGGTGCAGGACATCGCGCAGAACCAGCAGATTCAATACCTCGCCATCGCCAATCGAGAGGGCGCGGTGGTGGCGAGCACGCAAGCGGAAGACATGGGCAAGACGCTGCCCAAGCTCGATGCCGAAAAGCAGACCTTGGCCGACGGGGTGGAACGTTACGTTGGCCGCGTTGACGCGGACTCCCGCGGCGATGACCTGCTGTTGTTCGACGTACCCATTCGCTATCAGGCCAAGGACGTCGGCGAGTTGCGCCTGGGTGTCAGCAAGGCGCCCCTGCTCGTGGCAGAGCGCACGACCTTCTGGGTCATCGTATCGGTTCTCCTCATCACGCTGATGGCAGTGGTCGGCGCCGCGTATTGGTTGTTCCGGCAGCCGCTGGCCTTGCTCGGCATGCTGGGGGATTCCCTGGTGCAGGTTGGCCGCGGTGATTTCAGTCAGCGCATCCGTCTGGTTCGCCACGACGAACTGGGTCGCCTGTTCGTCGCCTTCAATCAGATGAGTAGTGCCCTGGAGGCGCGACAAGGCAGCCATGCGCCGCCGGCATCCTCGCCCGCGGCGTCGAATCCGGCGACACAACCAACCGTGGTCATGCCGCCCACGGCGGCCAAAGAGGAACGGTAAGCCCCGCTATCCACGGGGCAGGGCAGGGACGCGCGTTACAGCTGCTTGAGGCGATGCTGTAGTTCGACGGCTCTTGCCCGGTAGACCACGGCGCCCTCGTAGTTCGGGTCAATCGCGAGGACGCGGTCCCACAAGGCAATCGCCTGGTCGAGCTTCTGGCCGCGATACAGCACCACCGCGCGCTCGTGATAGGAGGCGAGCAATTGCTCCCTCAGCGCCTGATTTCCTGCGGGCTTCAAGTGCGGGTCGATGGTCAGCGCCTGGTCCAGTCGCGTCAATGCCTGGGCGTTCTTCCCCTGCTGCGACAAGGCGACGCTTTCCAGCTGCAGGCGCTGCGCCTTGGAGGCGGGCGACTCGCCTGCAGGTGCAGCCTCGGTGGTGGCGACCGCTGCGGTGGGGGCCGTGCTGCGAGTGGGCGCATTGGTTTTGGCCGGTGCCGTATCGGAAGACCACGAGGCCCGCAACGGCGATTGGGGCAGGCGGATGGTGTCACCCGCGTGCAACGACGCCGGATTGGTCGAGCCGTTATAGCGGGCCAGCAGCAGGAATAGATTGGAATCCCCCAGGCTGCGTGCGGCCAGGGTGCTGTAAGAGTCCCCGGCTTGCACGACATACGAACGCGACTGTTTACCCAGGGCAGTGTTTGGGTCGACGGTGAACTGTCGCAACAGGATTTGTGCCGCGCGGTCGGTCGGGTACTTCGCCAGATACTCCCGCAAACGCGGCTCGCCTTCGGCGTAGCGTCCGTGCAGAAAGTAGGTGTTGGCAATGGCATTCAACGGCAGCGCTTCGTTGTCGCCTGTTGTGGCATCTTGATTGTTCGCGGCGGGCGCGGTGCCGCTACTGGCGCTCGTGGGGCTGCTCGGCTTGGACTTGAGGTTGCTCATCGGGGCGCAACCGGTGATGGCAAGCAGGGCAATGCAAAGCGTTAGGCGCAGTGTACGTAAAAGCATCGGGTGCACAGTTCCAAATGATCGGGCCAAGGTCATGTCTCGCTATCCCTGATTGAAGTCTGCTCGGCGGCTCGCCGCCCAAAAACGACGGTGCGCTGCATGACAGACCAAAGTTTGTTCCGGTAACGTCGCAGCCAGCTTTCACCGCTTGCACGGGCGAAAATAAGGGCGACGTTGTCGCCATCCTTGCCGCCACGTTCAACGGCGATGGCCAGGGCTTCCTGCAGGGCCTCATGCTGATCACGCCGCTGCGACAGGTGCGCCAGTTCCTCTGTGGTGAGTTGCTCCCATGCGCCATCGCTGCAGAGCACCAAGGTTTGGTCGCCGTCCAGTTCAGTGAATCCATGTTCGACCACAGGGGCTTGCGGTCCTCCCAGGCCACGCAGCAGCTTGTGCTGGTCGGGATCGTTGGCAAGCTCGCTCTCGGTCAATTCGCCACGTTGCAGTTTCAGTTGCCCAAGGCTGTGGTCTTCGGTGCGTCCGATCAGGCGCGTGCCTTCAAAGCGGTAAAGACGGCTATCGCCAACATGTGCCCACGAGACCCGGCTGCCGCGAATGATCGCCGCCACGACGGTGGAATGCGGTTCCTCGCCGGCGAGATGCTCGCCGCGGTGCCGCAATTCGGCATGCGCTTCCTGGCAGAGCGCCTCGAGAAAGAGTGATCCTGGCAGGGAGCGCCAGGAACCTTGCTCCCAGGAGCGAAGGGCCGCCCGGATCACGCCATGGGAGGCCAGTTCGCCCGCGCCATCACCGCCCATGCCATCGGCCAGCACCAACAACCAGGTGGACGACGACGGATCGTGAAGGCAGACAAGGTCATCTTCCTGGTTGGCCCTTCCGCCTTGAGCGCGGCCACCCGCCGCCCGCGGAATCGCGTGAAAGTCGACCGTTTTGTCCATCCCCCCGACCCCTGAGCGCAGCCCTGCGAGCTGAAACCTTACGGGACTTTTGCCGCTGAAAATTTGCGTTTGGTCCCGTTGCCATAAGCCCGATCATGACCCTGGGTAAAGCTTGAGCCGCCTGGGGCTGCCTGGCCAATCGGACAGAGGGGGGGGCGGGGCAATACGGGGAGTTCTTCGGATCCTCTTGGACTTTGCGCGTGCCTACCCATCGAGCTTGATGGGAGTGGGCCCTGCGCGCACCCTTATAGGGGCCGCTTTCGACCAGATCCGGACAGTCGGCAACCGAAACGGCGATTCCCGCACCAACCAGCAGTTGGGTGACCTCATGACCAAGAGCAAAGACCGGCTGGCGCGCTTCTATGCGCTTTCCGACGGAATATTTGCCGTCATCATCACGGTGATGGTTCTGTCGTTCAAGGCGCCGGCCGGGCACGATTTGCCCGCGTTGATCAGCTTGTGGCCGGACCTGGTCAGTTACGCCGTGAGCTACGCATTCATCGCCGTCGTCTGGTTGAATCATCACGCGACGCTGCGATACGCGCAGTATCTGACTGGCACCCTGGCCCTGGCCAACTTCGCCAATCTGTTTGCGATCTCCTTTATTCCGTTTACCACCGCGTGGTTGGCCGAGAGCGACATGGCTAGCTTTCCGCTGACACTTTATGCCTTGGTCTTTTTTCTGGTGCAGGGCACTTATATGGTGTTGATGCGGGAAAGCTTTTCGCACCTGCCGGAAGGCATCGATCCGCGTTCCCGGCGATGGCAGTGGTATAGGGCATGGATCATGTTGGCGGTGTTCTTGATCGCCGCCTTGGTGACGGTCATTCCACCGTTATTGCGGCTCGGATTATTGGCTTCGTTTCTTATCCTGTATTGCCGCCGCGATGCCTTCCAGCGAGCCGACGACACCGCCGCCTGAGCCAATAGAACCCTCGCAGAGACGACAAAGGCCGCGCAAGCGGCCTTTGTTCGTTTCAGCGTAGCGCTCCGACGATCAGAAAGCGCTCGCCCCAGCCATGTCGGGAACGATGTCATCGCCGCACACATCGCGCCACAGGTGGTACATCGCTCCGAACATGACCGTAAACGCCAGCAGGATGACGGCGATATAAAGCGGAATGATCAGCACGAGCGCCAGCCATACGCCGACGAGCTTGCCGATCAGGCCAAGCACCACGACCACGATACCCAGGGCGATCGCCAGGACGATCCAGGCGAGGAACGCGCTCAATGCAAACACCAGGAGTGGTAGCGCGTTCTTCAGCGCACCGATCAAGCCGTCGCCGATGGCGCTGAATACAGGGCGGCCGCGCAAGGCGATCTGGCCCAGGCTGATGGAGTAGAAACCCATCATCAAGAGGCCAACAACCATGGACAGTGCGATGACGATCCCGAAGCCTTGGGGCACGCCGGGCGGCGGCACGTGGTTGGTTTGCGCAGCCAATGCCTGCATGTACCAGGCGAAGGCGCTGCCTCCCGTCGTCGCGATGATCAATCCAAAAAAGACGACATAGATCACCATCATCGCCAGTCCGTACCCGATCAGGCGCATGGCGTCGCCGTTGCGATAGGGCTTGAAGATATCGGTCGCGCGGGCGGGCAGGCCGCGCTCGGCTGCATCGACGAGTTGCAGGTAGCCCGCGTAGAGCGGTACGAGCACGAGACCAAACAGGACCGAAATCACCATGCCCCAGACAAAGCTTGTCATGCTTGGCGGCGTGCCACCGTACATGGCGCGATATTGCAGCGGCATCGTGATCAGCGACGGCAGCAGGCAGGCCACCACCAGCAGCGCCGCCCCACCGAGCAATGGCTTTGGATGGCGCCGTGCCACACTGATGCCGTTCTTCAGCCAGTCAAAGCCAGCCGCCGGACTCTTGGATCGTGTCGTCATGTGTTGTCCCCTGAGGTTGTGCTGCTCGATCGGATTTCATCCTAAGCTCGGATCGGTCACGCGTCGATCGGATTCGTCCTGGTGACGATCTCCTCGTCCGAAATGCACACGGCCCTTTCCTTGCGCCCCTGCCGCCCGGTTTGGGCTGGCCTCATGCAGATACGACGAAGGCCGCAGCAGCGGCCTTCGTTCCTTGCGACGATGACACACTCTTAGACGATGGTCACCTGGTTGACGTTGTTCTTGGGGTCCAGCCAGAACGCTTCATTGGCGAAGCGTCCGAACACTTCGCGCGGCAGAATGGGCTGGCGCTCGATCGCCTCCACCTTTGGCCGAACGGAATGCAGGCCCGGCATGCCGACGCGTGCGTCGAATTCGTCGGCGTTGTATTCGATGTGGTCGAAGTCGTGCTCGAACCAGGGCTCGCCGAGGAACTTGTAGACCGCGCGCGTGGCCGCCGCCGGATCGGCCACCAGGCTTTCGTAGGTCAGCATCAACAGGTGTTCTTGCGCGTCCTGGCCGTAGAACGCCTCCTTGGTGGCCTGGTAGGCGAAGCCCACCATGCCGCGCGGATCGGTCAAGGCCTCGGTGCGTGAGTACACCGTGGTGTTGGTGTCAAAGCGGAACACCTTGCTGACGCTGACCGGCTGCCGGCGCACCAGCCGCTCCATGCTGTCCAGCACCCAGGCCAGCTGGCGCACGCAGGCGATGACCTTCACCCCGGGGAACAGCACGTTGAGCAACTGCATGCGGCTGCACCACAGGCGGCTGGTGTCGAATATCACGCCCGCACTTGCGTCCACCGAATAGAAGTTCTCCACCAGCCCGCGCAACAGCGCGACGCGCTGCTCGTCGGAGACATCGAACGAGAAATCGTTCTTGCTGCTAGCTTCGGCGATCACCACGCCCATGATGTCGGCCAGCGGGCTGGTCATGCCGGCGCGAAAGCGCGGATTCTGATTGAGGATGGCGGCCAGCAGGGTGGTGCCGGCGCGCGGCAACCCGGAGATGAAGTGGAACTTCCGCGGCGGGTTGCTGGCGTCGGGCGTGGCTGGCATGCGGGTGCTCCTCTCGATCGATGGCTGGGTTCTGCTGATAGTGCCCGATTCAGGGCGCGCGCGCCGTCGATGCACGCATGCGCATCTCATAGCCGACTTCGACCATGCGGGCTTCTCCCTTGCCCAGCACGCGCTGCAGCAGTTCTTCCGTGGCGAGCTTGCCCATCTCGCGTACGGGCTGGTGGACCGTGGTCAGCAGCGGCCACACCTGCGTGGCGATGGTGGTGTCGTCGAAGCCGCAAATGGAGATGTCGCCGGGAACCGACACGCCGGCTTCCGCGGCGGCCCAGATCGCACCGACGGCCATGTCATCGTCGGCCGCGAAAATAGCGGTGGGCCGCTGCTTTAGCTTGAGCAGCCGGCGAGCCGCAGCGACACCGGACTCGAACGAAAACTGGCCTTGCACCATATAGGCCGGTTTTTCCTCCAGGCCCGCGCGCTTCATGCCATCACGGAAGCCGGCCAGGCGCCAGATGCCTGCGCCGTGCTTGGGATCGCCGATGATGTGCGCGATGCGACGATGGCCCAGCGCCACCAGGTGATCCACCATCGCCGCAGCCGCTTCACGCTCGCGCAGCATCACGCCGATACAGCCCTTGGGTTGGCGCGGGGCGATCGAGGCAAACGGAAGATCGTGCTTGCGCAGGTAATCGAGCAGTTTCGGATGGTCGGTGATGGGCGGGGTAAGAATCAGCCCGTCAGGCTGGTGCCGCGAGAGGATGCTTTCGACACGCTCGACGAAATCCGGCGCCGTCGACACCAGCGGCTGCACCATCATGCTGTACTGCCTGGCCTCGCACGCCTCCAGCACACCGGCCTGGATTTCCATGATGTAGCTCGGCGACAAGTTGTCGTAGAGCAGGCCGATCATGAAGGAGCGATTGGTCGCCAGGCTGCGCGCGGAGGTGAGCGGCCGGTAGTTGAGTTCCGCCACGGCTGCCAGAACGCGTTCGCGCACCGAGTCGCGGACATTCGGCTCGTTGTTCAGCACACGCGATACGGTCTTCTTCGACGTGTCCGAGGCACGGGCGACGTCGTTGATGGTCACACGCGACATGAAAGCCTTTGCGTCTTCAATGATCTGCTCACTGCGTGATCGCAGCCGGAACGTTTTGAGCGGGAACGTTCCATCCACTCACTTCGACCACCGGTACGGCAGTTTCCTGCGATGCGTAGCGCGCGGTCAGCACGATCGACTCACCGGGCCAGAGCGTGACGTCATTGTCATTCCAGCGTATCGGCAGCGCAAGTTCGCCATGCGCGCCACGCCGGATCGACACGTGCTGAAACAGGGCCACAGCCTTGGACGATGCAGGCACCGACAGCGTGACCGTGGTGACCTCGTCTTTGCCATCGCGCGTAGTGGTGGCGTGGACCTCGCTCGTTGCCGCCGGCAACGACTGCAACGCGGTCAGATCCGCATACTGGGTCAGTGGTGTGAGATACCAGTTCGACTTCGCCCAGTCGAGCACGTCCGCCCGGGTGGACAGCCAGTAGACGTTGCGGCTGACAGGCTTGCCGTCGGCAGCGGCGAGCTCGAGCTCGATGAAATAGGTGGGAGAGAGGTTGGCGATGGCCGGCAGCGTCGCCAGCTGGTGCGTGTGATTTCCCGCCAGATCGATGTTTTGCAGATGCTTCTCGAAACGCACGCTGCCATCAAGGTTGCGCACGCGGACGTTCGCCTGCAGTCCGTGGATATCGTCCAGCGTCTGGTTTACCAGCACGATGCCCTTGGAGTCGTACGAATACTGGATGTGCACCCGTTCGTTGGCTTTCTTGGCGCCGAAGTACGCGCCTGCGGGATTCATGTAGTAGTCGTACAGATGCCAGTGCAGGGAGGGCCACGCGTTGTTGAGCATCCAGTAGATGACGCCGGTCGACGGATTGGCGGCATCCATGTGCGCGTTGAACGCTTCGAACTGAGCGCGCACGTTGTCGTAGTTGTCGAGCTGGGCCTTGGCGACATAGTCGGCAAGACTCTTGGGCGCGCCGTAGCGCTTGGCCAGCGCGTTATCGAAGGGCGTCAGCACGGCGAACGTCGACCAGTCCGCGGAGGCGTGGTACTGCCTCTGCCCCGGGTATTTCCACAGCGCCTCCTGCTCCTGCGGCGAGAGCATGCGTTGCACGTCTTCCAGTCGCGGGATGTCGGCGCCTGCACTGACTTCCGAATCGAATCCGAATGCGCCGCCTAGCTTGTCGGCGTACCAATACGACGGCGGAATCCAGTCGTACGGCCCGGCCATTTTCAGACCAGAGGGGCCGGCATCGGCGGTGCCCTGAGGGACGGCCGCCGAGACGATGGGCAAGGACCAATCCGCTGCACGTAGCGTATCGAAATACATCTTGGCGATGGGCGGCGGCGGCGCGTTATCGCTGCCGATCAAAAAGCCGATCACCGAGGGATGATTGCGCAGCAGGCGTGCTTCGCTGGCCATGGACTCTTCCGCCACCTTCATGTCGGCCGCCGTCCAGGGCGAGCCGCCGGTCTTGGCGGCCGATTCCCATTTGTCGCAACACTCCCAGCCGGCGAGTATCAAGACGCCATATTGGTCAGCCAGATCGTAGAAACGCTGGTTCTCCAGCTTGCCCTCGCTGCGGATGGTATTGAGGCCGAGATTGAGCACATAGCCGAATTCGGCCTCCATTCGTGCGGGGTCGTCGCGCAGAAACATGTCCGGCGCCCAGCCGCCGCCGCGGATCAGCAGTGGCTTGCCGTTGATGAAGAACTGGCGATAGCCCTGCTTGGTCAGGTTGGAGCTGACGCTGCGTATGCCAAAGCTTGCCGAGGCCCGATCGGATGTAGCGCCATCGACGGCGGCGCTCATCTCCAACTGGTACAGCGGATGGTCGCCCATGCCGACGGGCCACCAGATTTTCGGATGATCCAGTGCGAGGCCCGCTGTGGTGCTGGACGAGAACGACACGTCCTGCGTTTGTCCCGGCGCGAGATGCACGGTCTGCTGGATGGGAACGCCGGCCACGGTGCCGGTGATCGTCGCGTCATGCGCCGCCGTGTCGAGATTCTTTGCGCTGACTTTCACGGCCAGCGTGGCGTGCGCGAGATCGGGCGAAAGCGTCGATTGCACGTGCGGAAAGCTCAACGCAACGGGCCCGGTCTGCGCGATATCCACGCCGCGCCAGGGCCCCATGTTGTTGTCCGGCGGGGTGGGGTTCCAATCCACCCAGCTGATCGACAGGCTCGTTCGTGGATCGGCCGGATGCACGCGCATGGCGAGCACATTGGCGCCGGCATGTACCCAGCGGGTCACGTCGAAGTCGTGCACGGGATAGGCACCTGCGAGCTCGGCGTGATCGGCGACCTGATGCCCATTCACCCACAGGTCGGCGCTCGCGATCAGGCCGTTGGTATGCAGCAGCGTGTGCTTCTGGCCCAGGTTCTTGGACAGCGTGAACTGGGCGCGATACCACCAAGGCGTCACGAACAGGTTGCCGCTGGAATCGGGCACCTGCACCGCGCGCAGGTTGTCGCTGTAGAACACGTCGTTCTTGAACGTTCCGTTTTCCAACAGTCCGGCCATGACGGTCGCCCGTCCGCTCACCGGATACCACTCTTTGGTGGAAAAGCCCGTGGTGGAAATCTCATCGCCCGCTTGCTGCGCGTTCGCGCTGTCCTGGATTTGCCAGCGAGCGATGGCGGTGACGGATCCCGCATCGGCGGCGACCGTGGTGGGGATGTAGGTCGTCTGGGCGTGCGCGGCCGATACGGCCGATGCCGCCATCGCGGCCATCGCGGCCATCATCCACAGCGTGTGCCTGGCTGGAGTTTGCATGGCGTCAGGGTTTCCCAAGATAGGTTTCGCGTATTTCCACCGGCGCGAATGGCCAGGATTGATTGAGCCGCGCCCAGATCGCAAACACGACCAGGCCGGCGACGATCCACACGCCGGAGAGGATCAGCGAAAGCGTGGAGGCGGACAGGTACACATAGATCCATCCGAGCAGCGCGATGATGCAGGGCACCGGATAGAGCCATTGCTTGTACGGACGCGCAAGATTCGGCTGGCGCTTGCGCAGCACGATCAACGCGGCGATCTGCGCGAAGGACTGCACGATGATGATGGCGGTCAGCAGCATGTTGATGACCTCGGTGAGGTCGAAGAACGTGCCGATGGCCGTGACCACGCCCATCGTCAGCAGTGCGACATGCGGGAAGCCGTGCTTGGCATGCAGCCGCGCGAATACCGACAGGAATACCTTGTCCCGCGCCGCCTCGAACGGCACGCGCGAACCGCCAAGCAGGCCGGTGAATACCGAGGCAAACGCGGTCACGATGATCAGCACCGTCATCACGGCTGCGGCCAGATGTCCCCAGCTGCGCTCCACCACCAGCGAGGCCACCGACTTGGACTGGGCGATCTCCTGCCAGGGCGCCACGCCGAGCACGCTGATGTTGAGCAGCAGGTAGACCACCATCATCGCGATCACCGAGATGATGATAGAGCGGGGCATCGTGCGGCCCGGATTGCGCAGCTCGTCGCCGATATAGGCCGTGGTGTTGTAACCCAGATAATCGTAGATGCCGATGATCAGTCCCGCGCCCAAGCCCACGAAGAAGTGGCCGCCAAACACGTCGGGAGGGAAGTCGAACGCGTAGCCCGCGTGGAAGTGCGAGAATCCCGCCGCCGTCACGCCGACCACCGAGACCAGCATGATCACCCACAACGCAATGGTGATCGCGCGTACCGATTCGATGCGGCGGTAGAGCATCCAGGTGACCAGGGCGGTGGCTGCCACACCGATGAGATGCACCGGCCACCAGCCCAGATTGGGAAAGAAGAAACCCAGATACTCCGCCATGCCGATGATGCCGGTGGACATCAGCAAGGGAATCGCCAGCAGCATGGTCCAGATAAACAGGAACGGCATCAGTTTGCCGGTGCGGTACTGGAATGCTTCCCGCAGGTAGACGTAGGTGCCCCCGGAGCCGGGCATGGCCGCGCCGAGTTCGGCCCACACCAGTCCATCCGCCATCGCCAGGATGGCGCCGACGATCCAGCCAATGATGGCCTGCGGGCCGCCCATGGTGGCGACCATGATGGGAATGGTGATGAATGGCCCGATGCCGCACATCTGGGTCATATTGATTGCCGTTCCCGAGAACACGCCGATGGAACGATGGAAGGCGTTGTCGCGAACGGGTTTGGGCGCGCTGGAGTCCTGCATGCTTGCCTTGTCGTGATGAGTGGCGAACGGGCTGGCGAAGATGCTGACCCCGAAGCGCAATGGTTTTCAGCTGGCCCGCCCCGGCGAACACGGAGCGGGCCAGTACGTCGTCAAACAGATGCCTGCATCACCACTGACCGCGTATGCCCAACATGAAGCTGCGTTCGGAGAACGTCGAGTGACCGGGCTGGTCGGGCCACACCAGGTAGTACTTTTGATACTCGTTGGTGAGGTTGGTGCCGTCCAGGAACACTTCGGCGTACTTGCTGAACTTGTACGAGATCGATGCATCCAGGTACTTCTGCGGCGCCTCGTACATTTCCAGGCCGGTGATGCCGCCCACGCTGTCCATCACCGCACGCCGCGAACGGTAGTTGTACGCGAGGCGCGCCTGGAAATGATCGTCCTGGTACCACAGGATGAAGTTGCCGGACTTGGTGGAGTTGTCCTGGAACGGGATCTTCTTGCCGGCCAGATCCGTTTCGCCCGAGTTGCTGGGCGCATACGTGGCGTTGATTTCCATACCCGTCTTCGACAGGAAGCTCGGCAGGAAAGTGAAGCCTTGACGGTAGTCGAACTCGGCGCCGTGGATGGAGTTGCCCGTACCCTGCACTGGCTGGGTGATCACGATGCAGTGATCGCGCACCACGCCGTCTTCGTCGGGCAGCGTACAGTTGGTCACGCTGCCGTTCTTGATGAAGCTGTCCACGTTGATACGGAACAGCGCCAGGCTGAGCATGCTGGTTTCGTTGATGTAGTACTCGGCCGAGGCACCAAAGTTGGTCGAACGCCATGGGTTGAGGTTTGGGTTGCCGGTGGACGTGCCGTTGGATACGCGGAAGATCGGCCCTTGAGGCGTCTCCGCCAGCGAGTAGTTGAGCTGAAGGCCACCGCCCCAGGTGCTCAGGTCCAGCGGCATCATGTTCTTCGAATACGCCAGTCGAACCTTGAAGCTGTCGGTGACGTCCAGCGCGAAGTTGGCCGAGGGCAGCACGTCCTGATAGCTGCGCTTGGTCGTCGCCGTGCCCACGTCTTCCGGTTCGTCGCCATAGGCACCCGGATCGCCGCTGAGGTGCTGGGTCACATCGAGGTTGGTGTGGATCAGGCGCACACCGATGTTGCCGCTGTATGGCATGTCCCAGATCGTGCCGTTGAAATCACCTTGCAGGTAGCCCGACAGCTCCTTCAGGCGCACGGCCCAGGTGGTGCCGGGCTCAGCCACCTGCTGGGTGCCCGGATAGAGCGAGTTCCAGTAAGCGATGGGGTTGACCATCGCATTGGGGTCGATCGCCCAGAAGTTGATGCCCGAGCCGAGCAGGTTGTTGTACTGCTTGAAGTTGTTGGCGAGCGGCGCGGCGGTGTTGGGCATCGAGATGGCCGACAGCGGCCCGGCGCGGAAATAGCCCTGGTCATTGCCGGCGGTACACGAGCCGCTGTTCAACACCACGTCGGCGCCGACGTAACGCACCAGGCATCCCGCGGGGTCGCTGGCGCCCATGCCTGCGTAGACCGGCGCCTCCAGCGTCCAGCCTTCGTTGTCGGCGCTGCGGATGCTGTTGCGCACGCCGAATTCCAGTTTGAAGCCGTCCTGGAAATCGTACTTGCCGTCGAAGCGCAAGGCGTTGAGCGCGACCTTTCGGTCGTAATCGCCCGACGATTCGAGCGTCTTCATGGTCCAGTCGGCAGGGTTGGCAAAGTTGCTAGCCAGAGACGGCGGCACATCGATCTTGATATAGCGGCCATTGAAGTTGGCGATGATCGGTATTGTGTTTTGCGGAATGCCGTTGGCATTGAACACGCGGTTGCCGCCCAGCTGCGCGGGATAGACCATCGTCCCCGGCGGCACGGAGTCGGGATCCACGCCGTCCATCAACACATTGGGCCAGAGCGCGCCGTCAGAGTCGGAAATGTTGACGTCCGATTCCTGGAACGATTGCGATGCCGTGTCGCGGATACCGCGCACGCTCGCCGTGAACGGGCCGCCGTTGTCGTAATCCAGCTGGAGGTTCAGGTTTCTTGCAACGGAACTCTTCTGGATGATCTGCGAATACGACTCCACGTCGCCGGGCCACTTTTCGTACTGCTGGGTCGTGTAGTACTGCGAACCTTCCCAGCCCGGTTCCGGCGTGCCGTACGAGCCCAGCGCGGGCGCGCCGGTATTGCGCGACTGCAGCGGAACGTACGTGGCGCCCTGCCAGTTGGTGGAGTTGAACTGGATGCCGACGTTGCGGTCGTACTCGCGTTGCGACGAATAGAAGTAGTCGGCGGTGCCGGTGAAGCCGCTGCCGAAGTCAAACTGGAACGATGCGTTGCCCGACTTGCGCTTGCGTTGGGTAATGATGTCGTTGAGGCCGATGTCCTGGCTGCCCATGAACACGCCGTTGGACTTCCCATCGCCGTTGACGTCCACGCTGCCGTCGGCGTTTTGCACGATCTTGGACGGAATCGGTGCGCCGTTCCACGGTGTCAGGAAGCCGTTGTAGCCGCCGGCACTGGCGGCGTTCTCGCCGTTGAGCACCACGCCGTACTGGTCCAGGCCTTCGGTCGCATTCATGCGGCGCGTGTTGGAGAAGTCGCCGGAGATCAGCAGGCCCCAGTGACCTGAGTCGTTGTACGAAATGAGGCCGTTCGCTTCAGGTCCCGTATGCTGGGTGGTACTGCCGCGCTCGCCATTGGCCGAATAGCTGTACGTAAAACCGCTGGGGAGATCCCACGGCCGGTACGTATGCAGATCGATGGCGCCGCTGATGCCGCCGTCGGTGGTGCTGGCCGTAGGGGACTTGATCACGTCCACGCCGTGGAACAGCGTCGAAGGCAGCATGGTGAAGTCCGGCTGCTGCGAGTCGATCTGGTCCGCCGTGATGAACACTTCGCCGTTCAACATGGTGCCGACCTGCGGCAGGCCGCGCACATCCACCGACGTACCCACGCCCGCATCGCGGTTGATCTGCACGCCGGTGACGCGCTGCAGCGAGTCGGTGATGGTGGTGTCGGGCAGGGCGCCGATGTTCTCCGCCGTGATGCTGTCCTGGATATTGGCAGCATCGCGTTTGAGATCGATGGCGCGCATCTGCGAGGCACGCACGCCCGACACATTGACAGCCGATAGATTGACCGCGTTCTTCTGCGCGTCAGTGCCGTCGGCTTTTTTGCCGTCGGTTTTCTTGGCGTCAGGCGACGGCGGCGCCGTCTGCGTGGTCGTGGTCTGCGCAGCCTGGCCGTCCTGCTGGATATCGGCAAAGGTCGACGCTGCAGCTGACGTCGACACGACGGCGAACAGCGACACGGTGATGGCAAATGACAGTGGATGTTTGCGAAGTACGGTGGACATGGGCTTTGACCTCGTTGGTGTTGCCTGTCGAACCTCGGTTGCTCCGTGGTATTTCAAAATGCGCGTAGCCCGGCGGTGCCTGCGGGTACGCACGCCGTCGTGATGCCATCTCTGGTTGTCCCCGACTTTGGCTCCCCAGCCAAAGCCAATGCTCAGTGCTACTGCACGGGGCGTCTGCCCCGCTTACTGCTCACTTCGAAAACGCGATTCGTGCCAGCGCCCACTGTCCATCGCGTGGATCGCCGGTGGCGAAAACGCACACATTGCGCACGCCGGCCCCCGCCGGCGTGGCAAGCTTTTCCTCAAGACGAACTTGCCCGGTTGCCTGCACCGCGCTCTGCAGCGGCAGGCGGGCCAGCAGCGGCCCCGTGCAGGTATCGGCATGGATCTCGACTTCACCGCCTGCGGTCGTCTTGTGGCGGATCACCGCGTCCTTGGCTTCGTCGCCGAAGCGCCAACTGATGCGTTCGATCGTGATCGTCACTTGCTTGGCGCCATCGAGCGGCGCCTGTGGCCACAGCCAGCATGCGTTGCCGATATCGACCGAGTAGACCGGCCGCGGGCCTTGCGCGGGCTTGCTGCCGTCGAGGCGCGAGGCAGGCTGCTTGGAACAGGTCGCAAGCGCGTTGCCGTCGCGGCTCAGCAAGGTGGATGCGTCCAGCGCCTGCGTGCGCGGCGCGGCAAGTACGAATCCGTCCGCTGCAAAGGTTGCAGCTCGCAGGTTTGTGTTGACCGGCAGCGTAAGCGGCTTTGCATAGGCTGACGATTGTGCGGTCGGGTCGGAGCCGTCCGTCGTGTAACGGATCGTGCCGGATTGCACCTGATTGGACAGCGTGACGCGGAACGCGCCGTTGGCCGCGGCGGTCACCTGGAAGACGGGTGCAAACGCGCTGTCGGCATAAGCGATGCCGAGCGCGCGGTAACGCGCCAGTTCCGCCGGCAGGCGTTGCAGAAAACTGTTCCAGTCATGCGCGTTCGCGGGCGACCAGCCCAGTTCCGCCAGCGCGGCGATGCGCGGGAAGATGGCGTGTTGGTCGTGGGCGAAGGTGGGCATCTGCTCAGCCCAGAGGCTCACCTGCACACCGATGATGCGCTTCGCTTCCGTCGCGCTCGCGCCCTTCGGTATCACGATCGTGTCGTACGCCTGCCGCAACGTCGCCGAGGGAGGCGGGCCCGGCCATTCATCGGGCAGGTCCGATTGCGTGTGGTCGAGGTACAGCGATTCCTGCGGTGTCATGATCACGTCGTGACCTTGCCGGACAGCCGTGAGCGCCACGCGCTCGTTGTGGTCGCCATGCCATGACATCACCACTTCGGAGGCAGGCAGCTTCTCGCCGGTGGCCAGCTGGTCATCCCAGCCCACCGGTGTACGCCCATGTTCGACTAGATGCGCGGCGACCTGCTGGATAAACCAGCCCTGCAGCTGGTCCATGTTGGCCAGGCCGAGCTTGTGCATCTGTGCGCGCACCTCAGGCGATGCATTCCACTGCTGCTTGTCGGCTTCGTCGCCGCCGATGGAGATGTAGCGCGAAGGAAACAGCTGCATCACCTCGTCGAGCACGTCGTCGACGAACTGCAAAGTCTTTGCGTCCGGCTTGAGCAGCCATGGGCTGACGCCCCAGTCGGTCCACACTTCGGGCCGCTTGCCGGTGACGCCCAGCCACGGGTAGGTCGCGACGGCGGCCTGCGAATGGCCGGGCAGGTCGATTTCAGGCACGACATCGACAAAGCGTTCGGCGGCGTAGCGCACGATCTCGCGCGCCTGCTCCTGCGTGTAGTAGCCGCAATAGGGTTGGTCGTGGGAGCCGGTCAGCTCGCTGTCCAGGCCCACCGCCTTGCGGCAGGCGCCGATTTTGGTGAGCTCGGGATACTTGGCGATTTCCAGGCGCCAGCCCTGGTCCTCGGTGAGATGCCACACCAACACGTTCAACTTGTGCAGCGACATCCAGTCGATCAGCTGCTTGATCTCGGCCACGCTCTGGTAGTGCCGTCCGGAGTCGAGCAGGAGTGCGCGCCAGGCGAAGCGGGGGTGATCGTCGATGACGCCGTTGGCCACTTTGACCGGCGCGCCGCGCGTCCATCCGGCGGGCGTCAGCAATTGTTCCAGGGTGATGCTGCCGTAGAACGCGCCGCGCGGCGTGCGTGCCGTGACCAGGATGCCGCCGTTGTCCACGGTGATGCGGTAGCCGGCATCGCCGGTGACATCGGCGTGCGGATTCACTTCGAACGTGATGGCGGGATGCGTTGCGTCCGACGTCGCCATGCGCAGATGCAAACCGTTGCTGTCGGCCACACGCTGCACGAAGCGATCTGCGATGGACTGAACCGGTTGCTTTTCTCCACCGCGCAGCTGGACCGCGGCACCATCGGCGACGTCCACTGCACCGGAGCCGGCAGGGCTGGCCTTTGCCGGCTGCGGCAACAACGACCAGGCGGGAATGTCTGGCGCGGCGGCAGCGATTCCCGTCGTCGCCAGCCATACGATGGCCAGGCGACGGAGGAAGCTCGCTGTCGCGATGCGGCTCATGCGCCACCACCCGCCGCAGCCTGGGGCAGCGCTGCCGCGCCCGACATGCCGCGCCTGAGATACCACTGGGCCGCGCCATGCACGCCGTGGTGACCGTGCTCGGTGACCCACACCGGCACTTGCGACAGCAGCGCGCGCGCGCTGCGGCCGTGCAGGAATCGTTCCTCGAACGCGCTGCGCTTGAGCAGCTCGAAGGTCGACGACAGGAAACCGCCGGCCAGATACACGCCGCCGCTGGCCATGAAGGCCATGGCGAGATTGCCGGCAAAACTGCCCAGCGAGGCGCAGAAAATTTCCACCGCCTCCACCGCTTGTGGATTTCCGTGTGCAAGCGCTGCCGTGGTGATGGCTTCCGGCGCGGCGAGCGTCGGCGCTACGCCGTCCAGCGTGCACAAGGCGACGTAGAGCGACAGCAGGCCCGGGCCCGACACGATGTGTTCGAACGGCACATAGCCGCCTTCCGGCGCCAGCGTCGCGAGCACCTCGCGCTCGCGCACCGAATTGGGTGCGAAATCCATCTGGCCGGCTTCCGTCGCCAGCACGAAGCCGCCGGCCGCGTCGGGCACATGTGCTGCCGCGCCAAGACCGGTGCCCGGCCCGATCACCAGGGTCGGTCCGCTGGCGTGCGCGTTGGGCCCGCACAGATGGCGGCCGCCGTCGACGAGCGAGCCATCGAGTGCATAGGCCAGCGCTTCGAAGTCGTTGAGTACGGCCACCTCATCCAGTCCCAGCGCGTGATGCAGCTGGGTCAGGTGGATGGGCCAGGGCAGGTTGTCGTTGACCACCTCGTTGCCCATGATCTGGCCCGCGCAAGCAAGCACGCAGTGCTTGACCGGGACCTTCACCTCGGCGTCGACAAACGTTTGCAGCAGATCCGAGAGCTGCGGAAAGTCCGCGCAGGCGTAGACGCGATAGGCGAGTGTCTCCACCCCGCGAATGCCATCCTGCCCGGCACGCATCAGCGCAACACGCGCATGCGTGCCGCCGATATCGGCCGCCAGAAACGGCACCGCCGGTTTCCCCGCCAGTCGATCCGTATGCTCGTTTGCCACGTCCAGCCGCCCCTCGCAGTGGAACTGTTATCAGCCTGTAACGTAATTGACACCGGTGTCAAGCGGTGGCGCAGCATGCTGGGAAAAATGCCTAGAGACCGGCTGCCGGGTGTGGGGAAGGGTGCTGCTGACGGTGCACACGAGCGATTGGCGGGACGCGCCGGAGGGCGAATCCAATCACCCGGCCTCGCTTGGGACGCTAGCTTTCGCTGCGATTTAGCCGTTCCAGAATGCGCCGCAAATGAGCCAGGTCAGTCTTTGAAAGTTGCTGGAATGCCGCCGGTGCGTCGTCCTGCACGGTGCGGTTGACCAGCTCGACCATCTGCTTGCCGGCGCGCGTGATCGACACCAGTTTTGCCCGACGATTCTCGGGGTGAGGGTGGCGTTCGACGAGCCCGCGATCTTCAAGATCGTTCACCGCCACGGTGGCGGCGGGCGCATCCATGCCGGTGTCATCGGCGATCTGCTTCAAGGTCATCGGAGCATCCACCAGCCGCCACAGGATGCGGATACGGCTGAAAGAAAGCCCGCTGGCCTCACTCACCTTGCGGCGCCACTCGCCACGCACGCCGCGCGTTTCCCACACCATGCCAACCATCAGCTGCCAGACGGCATCGGCTTCGGTAGGGCTGTTGGTGGGTCGGATCATGCAGCAGCTCCGGCAGGGGCTTCTTCCAGCAAGTGGGCCGCGTGGCGTGTGGTGTCATGCGCCCAGCGCGTGTTGGACAACCATGCCAGCAACAACACGGTGACGCCTGCACCTGTGATCAGCCACCAGAAGGGATGCGTGGCTTCGGCGAAACCCTGGTGCACATGCATCCCCAGGATCGTACCCGCGAGTGCCACGCCCAGCGATGCACCCACCTGTCTGCTGGTGGAGGCCACGGCCGCCGCGAGACCGGACTGCGCCTTGGGCATGCCGGACACAGCCGTGTTCGTGATCGGCGCGTTGACCATGCCGAAACCGACACCAAAGATCACATAGGTCAACAACAACAGCGGCATCGGCGTCGTAGCAGTGAGCTGCGTCATCATCAGCGCACTGATCACGGTGGCCGCGCCGGAAGCGAGCAGCGAAGGGCGTGTGCCATACGTTCCCACCAACCGTCCGGACAGCGGCGAGCACAGTACTGTCGCCAGCGCGAGCGGCAAGGTGCACAAGCCGGTATGGAAGGCCGACAGTCCGCGCACTTCCTGCAGGTACAGCGCATTGAGAAACAGGAAACCGGAGAACGCAGAGAAACTGCACACAGCGATCAAGGTGGCGCTGCTGAAGGGCGCGCTGCGAAAGAAGCGCACATCGATCAGCGGTTCGTGGCGTCGCGGTTCGTAGACCAGCAAGGCGATCAGCGACAACACGGCCGCGGCAAACAGGCCAACGATGGTGGTTGAGCCCCAACCCTCATGCGGGCCTTCGATCACGGCATAAGTCACCGTGGCCAGGATGGTGAACACCAGCAGCTGTCCAACCGGATCGACGCGACGCGGACGAGGCGCCTTGGATTCCGGGATATAGCGCGCCGCCAGCAGCATCGCCGCAGCGCCCACTGGCAGGTTCACCCAGAAGATCGAGCGCCAGCCGATGGTTTCTGTCAGCGCGCCGCCGATCACCGGACCCAGGGCCATCGAGATGCCTGCAACCGCACCCCAGATGCCGATGGCGCGTGCGCGTGCCTTGGGTTCGTGGAAGGTGTTGGCGATGATCGACATGGCGACCGGGTTGAGCATGGTCGCACCCAAGGCCTGGACGATGCGAAATGCGACCAGACCATGGATATCCGGCGCAACACTGCACAGCAGCGATCCCAGCACGAACAGCGCCATGCCCGACTGAAACACGCGACGACGTCCGAAGCGGTCGGCCATTGAGCCGGCCAACATGAGCAGACTGGCCACCACCATGGTGTAGGCATCGATCACCCACTGCAGGCCCGAGACCGATGCGCCCAGGTCGCGCCGGATCGCGGGCAGGGCAACGTTCACGATGGTGGCATCCATCGCCACCATCAGCAGGCTCAGGCAGCAGATGGCGAGGATCAGGTTGGGATGGGTCTGCGCACGCCGTGCGTCGTTGATAGTTGTATTCATGCAACTATTGTGAATTAACAATGGTTGGCGGTCAATCCACGATTTTTGCAGGCGCTTGCTTTTGCCTAATCACATGATCAAGATATTCATCAATAGATGAATTAGGTGCTTTATGGCCAGGCCCAAGGCCCCAACGCGCAGTGCGGGGCGCCCCAAGGTGGACAACCCCGAATTGCGCGAACACCTGCTGGATGTCGCGCTGAAAAGCTTCGCGGCCGCAGGGGTGACAGCGACGTCGGTTCGTTCGATTGCTGCCGATGCCGGCGTCAATGCAGCGCTGCTCAGCTACTACTTCGGCAACAAGGCGGAGGTGGTCGAGGCGGTGTTCGACGAGCGCATCGCGCCGGTGTTGTCGCAGTTTTTTCTGCACTTGTTTGCGGTGGAAGGCGACATCCAGCAATTCGCGGCCGCCTTCGTGATCGGCATCGGCGAACTGGTCGAAGCCCACCCTTGGTATCCCGCGCTGTGGGTGCGTGAGGTCCTTTGCGAGGGTGGCGCGCTGCGCGAATTGGCGGTGGCCAGACTGTCGGCGGCAGCGCCGTTGGTGACGACGCGTTTTGTGGACGCACAGCGCGATGGCGAGCTCAATCCCGCGCTGGATCCCACGGAGATGGTGATGACCCTGCTTGGGCTGACCCTGGTCCCCGCCGCCGGTGCGCCACTGTGGCAGGCCACCTCGGGTGCCAAAGCCGCTTCCACGGCGCAGCGCACGCAGCATGTGTTGTCGCTGCTGCAGCGTGGTTTGTCGTGAGACGGACCGCGTATTCGTTATAGGATCGGATGCCTCAGCTGATCCAGCACGGTGACACAGGACGCCCATGAGTGAGATCGAAGACCGTCTGGCGAGCATGGGTCTTCGCCTGCCGCCACCGTTTGAAGTGCCGAGCGGCCTGAGCCTGCCGTTCCAGTTCGTGCAGGTGCACGGCACGCGCGTGCTGATTTCCGGTCATGGTCCGCAAGGCGCAGATGGCCAGATGACCGGCCCGTTCGGCAAGCTGGGCAGCGAGCTTTCGGTGAGTGAGGGCTATCAGGCGGCGCGCCTGGTGGCGCTGTCCATACTCGCCAGTCTCAAGCGCAGCATCGGCGACCTGGACAGGGTCCAGCAGTGGCATCGCGCGTTTGGCATGGTGAACTCGGCACCGGGATTCATCCAGCAGCCGCAGGTCATCAATGGCTTTTCCGACCTGATCCTCGCCGTGTACGGAGCGGAGCGCGGCGCGCACACGCGCAGCGCCGTCGGCATGGCCGAGCTTCCGTTCAATATCCCGGTGGAAATCGAGGGTGAGCTTTCGCTGCATCCTTGAGGCGCAAGAACGCACGGGGGACATCACATCAATCGCATGTCGTCCATGCCTGAATTTAACGCGCTGTGCGTCAGGGTGGGGATCCTGCCCAGGGCGCCGACCGCCGTGGGCTCCTGAGGCTCTGGGAGTCGGCACGTCACATGAGTGGTTCGCGTTCGGATGCTTTCGTGTTTTTCGGCGCCACGGGCGACCTCGCTTACAAGATGATCTTTCCGGCGCTGCAGGCGCTGGTCCAGGCAGGCGAGATGGAGATGCCGATCATCGGCGTGGCGTATGGACACTACACGCTGCAGCAACTGCGCGATCGCGCACGCGACAGCCTGCAGCAGCACGGCCACTTCGACGCAGCGGCGTTCGAGAAGCTTTCGGCCAAGCTGCAATACATCGATGGCGACTACCAGGACCCATCGACGTACGCCCGCCTGAAGCAGGCCTTGGGCGAGGCCATGCGCCCGATTCATTACATGGCGATACCGCCGACCATGTTCGACACCGTGGTGCAGGGACTGGCGAGCTCAGGCTGCGCCGAGAATGCGCGCATCGTCATCGAGAAGCCGTTCGGCCGCGACCTGGCCTCGGCCAGACGATTGAACCTGACGCTGCATGAAGTCTTTCCCGAAACCAGCATCTTTCGGATCGATCACTATCTGGGCAAGGAGGCGGTGCAGAATCTGCTGTATTTCCGTTTTGCCAATGCCTTTCTGGAACCGGTGTGGAATCGCACGTATATCGACAACGTGCAGATCACCATGGCGGAGAACTTCGGCATCCAGGGCCGCGGCAGTTTCTATGACGAAGCCGGCGCCTTGCGCGACGTGGTGCAGAACCATCTGCTGCAGGTGACGGCGCTGCTGGCGATGGAGGCGCCGGTGGGTCACGAGGCGGCGGCCATGCGCTCGGAAAAGCAGCGCCTGTTCCAGGCGATGCGTCCGCTCGATCCTGCCCAGGTGGTGCGCGGCCAGTTTCGCGGCTATCGCGATGAAAAGGGCGTGGCTGCCGATTCTCAGGTGGAAACCTATGCGGCGCTGCGCCTGCATATCGATACCTGGCGCTGGTCCGGCGTGCCGTTCTATATCCGCGCCGGCAAGTGCCTGCCGGTGACGGCGTGCGAAGTCATGGTCACCTTGAAGCCGCCGCCGCTGGCCGTGTTCGACGGCTCGCCCGTGCAAAACTCCAACTATTTCCGCTTTCGCCTCAGCCCCGACGTTGTCATCTCCACCGGCGCCCGCGTGAAGCGGGCCGGCGAAGCGATGCGCGGCGAGCCGGTCGAGCTGGTCGCGCGGCATCGTTCGGTGCACGAGCAATCGGCTTATCAGCGCCTGCTGGGCGACGCGATGCGCGGCGACGGCTCGCAGTTCACCAGCGATGCCAGCGTGGAGGCGGCATGGGCCGTCGTGGATCCCGTGCTAGATCACACCGACCCGGTGCACGAATATGCGCCCGGCAGCTGGGGCCCGACCGCAGCCAATACGCTGACCGCCGACGACGGCGGTTGGCACGATCCCAAACCGGAGGAAACACGTCCGTGCTGACCGCTACATCACTGGTGTTCTTGCTTGACGTCGACAACACCTTGCTCGACAACGACGGCTTTGCCGCCGATCTCACCGCGCGGCTCGATCGCGATTTTGGGGCGATGGAGCGCGAGCGCTATTGGTCCATCTACAACAAGCTTCGCGACGAGCTCGGCTTTGCCGACTATCTGGGCGCGCTGCAGCAATTCCGGCTGGGACATGAGTACCACCCGGGCTTGGTGCCGCTCTCCAACTTCCTGCTCGACTATCCGTTCGCCGAGAAGGTGTTTCCCGGCGCGCTGGACGCACTCGCACACATGGGCACCCTGGGCTCGACCGTGATCCTGTCCGATGGCGACATCGTCTTCCAGCCGCGCAAGATCGCGCGCTCCGGCCTGGGGTCGGCGGTGGAGGGCAGGGTGCTGGTGTATGTGCACAAGGAGCGCATGACCGAAGCCATCCAGCGCGCGTTTCCGGCCACGCATTACGTGATGGTCGACGACAAGCCGCAGTTGCTGGCGGCGATGAAGCGCATCTTCGGCGCGCATATCACCACCATCTTCGTCAAGCAGGGACATTACGCGCGCGAAGCGGAGCATCTGGTGATCGATCCCGCGCCTGACAAGACCGTGATGAATATCGCCGACCTGGTTGGCCTGGCCTCGTCCGATTTTCCCGTTGGCGAACCTGCCGGCCAGACCCGTCTTGACCAGGCGCCGCAAGCCGCCGCACCGGACTGAATCATGAAAGCCACCGCACAACTGCATGCCCTCGGCCAGAGCCTCTGGCTGGACAACATCACCCGCGGGATCCTCGACAACGGCACGTTGCGCCGCTACATCGATGAGTTGTCTGTCACCGGGCTCACGTCCAATCCATCGATCTTCAATGCTGCGATCGGGGATGGCGATGCCTATGACGAAGGCATACGCGAGAAGGCGCGCAACGGTGCTGCTGGCGAAGCCTTGTTTATCGAGTTGGCGCTGGAAGATCTTCGTCGTGCGGCCGACTTGTTCCAGCCCGTGTTCCAGTCCACCCAGCATGTCGATGGCTGGGTTTCGATGGAGGTGTCGCCCTTGCTGGCCTTCGACACGCAGGCCAGCATCCAGGCGGCGCGGGACATCTTCAAGAAGGCCGATCGGCCCAATCTTTTCGTGAAGATACCTGGCACGCCAGAAGGCATCCCGGCCATCGAGGAAGCGATCTTTGCAGGCATACCGATCAACGTGACCTTGCTGTTCTCGCGCGACCAATACCTGGCCGCGGCCGAGGCTTATCTGCGCGGCATCGAGCGCCGCATCGAGGCGGGGCTGGATCCCCATGTCGGCTCCGTCGCTTCGCTGTTCGTGAGCCGCTGGGATGTCGCGGTCAAGGACAAGGTTCCGCAGGAACTGCTCAACACGTTGGGTATCGCCGTCGGCAAGCAGACCTATCGCGCCTATCGCGAGCTGCTGGCCTCGTCACGTTGGCAGAAGCTGTCCAAAGCGGGCGCCCGTCCGCAGCGCCTGCTATGGGCGAGCACGGGCACCAAGGATCCCAGTGTGTCCGACACGCTCTACATCGAAGCGCTGGCAGCACCGGATACGATCGACACCATGCCCGAGAAAACCCTGTGGGCCTTCGCCACGCATGGTGCCGTGAAGGGCGTGTTGCCTGAGGACGGCGGCGACGCCGACGGCACCCTCAAGCAATTTGCCGATGCCGGCGTTGATCTCGACGCGCTGGCCAAACAGCTGCAACAGGAAGGCGCGGCGGCCTTCGTGACGTCGTGGAAGCAACTGCTCCAGCGCATCACCGACAAGAGTGCGCAGTTGGCGAAGGCATAACTCCGCCGGCTGTTTCAGCAGGCTCGTACGCACTCCCACAGGTGATCCGCATGACCGATGAGCTCGATCTGAAAGGCATCAACACGCTGCGCTTCCTGTCGGTCGACATGGTGCAGAAGGCCAATAGCGGACATCCCGGCCTGCCGCTCGATGCGGCGCCGATGGCTTATGTGCTGTGGACGCGCTGGCTCCGGCATAACCCGGCGAACCCGGCGTGGTTTGATCGCGACCGTTTTGTGCTGTCCGCGGGTCATGGCTCGGCCTTGCTTTACAGCCTGCTCTACGCCACCGGCTACGACGTATCGCTCGACGACATCAAGCAGTTCCGCCAATGGCACAGCAAGACACCGGGACATCCCGAGCGCGGCGACACGCCCGGCGTGGAGACCACCACGGGGCCGTTGGGGCAGGGCGTGGCCAATGCAGTGGGCATGGCGATGGCGGAGGCGCAGATGGCGGCGCGCTACAACCGTCCGCAACATACCGTGATCGATCACCACACCTACGCCATCGTTAGCGATGGCGATCTGATGGAAGGCGTGGCCTCCGAAGCCGCCTCGCTGGCGGGGCATCTGCGGCTGGGCAAGCTGATCTGCCTGTATGACCAGAATGCAATGACATTATCCGCAGCGACCGACATGACGTTTACCGAAGACGTCCGGCAGCGTTTCGATGCCTATGGCTGGCACACCATCGCGGTGACCGACGGCAACGATCTGGTCGCGATCGATGCGGCGCTGGAGACGGCACGTGCCAAAGCTACGCGACCCACCTTGATCCTGGTGCGCACCAGCCTCGGCTATGGTTCGCCAAAGCAGGATACGTTCGAGGCGCATGGCTCGCCGCTGGGCGCGGAAAGCGTGCGCCGGACGAAAGAGAATCTCGGCTGGCCGCTAGAGCCGGACTTCTACGTGCCGGAGGATGCGCTCGCCCATTTCCGCAAGGCACTGCCGCGCGGGGCGGAACTTGAAACGGCATGGGACGATCGGATGCAGGCATATGCCAAGGCGTTTCCCGATCTCCATGATGAATTGCAACGCAGCCTGCGCGGCGAACTGGCCGATGGCTGGGACGCGGATATCCCGGTGTTTCCCGCCGATGCCAAGGGCATGGCGACGCGCGACGCATCGAGCAAGGTGATGAATGCGTTTGCCGCCAAAGTGCCCGCCTTCACGGGCGGCTCCGCGGACTTGAACCCTTCCACCAAGACCGCCATGAAGGGCCTGGGCGACTTCAATCCGCCCGCGTCGAAGGGCGGCGATCTGCAGGGTTCCGATGTGGCGGGCTGGAGTTTTCAAGGCCGCAATCTGCATTTCGGCGTGCGCGAACATGCGATGGGCGCCATCGTCAACGGGCTGGCCGCGCATGGCGGGACTATTCCGTTTGGCGCCACCTTCCTGATTTTCTCCGATTACATGCGCCCGCCGATGCGCCTGGCTGCGCTGATGAAGCTGCACGTCATCCATGTGTTCACCCACGACAGCATCGCGCTGGGCGAAGACGGGCCGACCCATCAGCCGGTGGAGCAGCTCGCCGCCCTGCGCGCGATTCCCAACCTCACCCTGATACGTCCGGGCGACGCCAACGAAACCGCGGTCGCCTGGCGCGTGGCCCTTCAAACCAGGGGCCGTCCGGTGTTGTTGGTGCTGACCCGGCAAAATGTGCCCACGCTGGATCGCGAGCGCATGGGATCGGCCGATGGGCTGCGTCGCGGCGCCTATGTGCTGTTCGATACGCCAGACAAGAAGCCCGAGCTGATCCTGATCGCCAGCGGCTCGGAAGTCGGCTTGATAGTGGAGGCGGCCAAGCGCCTGGAAGGAGAGGGCGTTGCCGTGCGCTGCGTATCAATGCCGAGTTGGGAGTTGTTCGAAGCGTTGTCGCAAGCGGAGCGTGACGAAGTATTGCCGCCATCGGTGACCGCGCGATTGGCCGTGGAGCTCGGCATATCCCAAGGCTGGGAGCGCTATGTGGGTTCGGGCGGCGACATGATGGGCATCGAAACGTTTGGCGCATCCGCACCAGCCGAGGTTTTGCTGAAAGAATACGGCTTCACCGTCGATGCGGTCTGCCAACGCGCCAAGGCCCTGCTCGCTCGATAGCAGCAGGGCCTCGCAGACTGCCGCTTATTCCTTCTTGATCGGATGGCCGCCAAATTCATTGCGCATGGCCGACAGCAGTTTGTCGGTATACGAATCCTTGTCGCGCGAACGCAGTCGCTCGATCAGCGATTGCGTGATCACCGGCGCGGGCACGTTCAACTCGATGGCTTCGTCGACCGTCCAGCGGCCCTCGCCGGAATCGGCCACGTAGGGTGCGATGCCGGTCATGTCCGGATTCTTTTTCAGTGCGTCGGCGGTGAGATCCAGCAGCCATGAGCGCACGACACTGCCGTAACGCCAGATCTCCGCGACTTGCTGCAGATCGAGCTCAAACTCCGCCTTGTGCCGCAGGATGGAGAAGCCTTCGGCATACGCCTGCATCATGCCGTACTCGATGCCGTTGTGAACCATCTTGGTGAAGTGGCCCGAACCCACCGGCCCTACACGCGCCCAGCCCTGATCCTTGGCCGGCGCCAGCGATTCGAAGATAGGACGCAGGCGTTCCACGGCTGCCTCCTCACCGCCGATCATCAGGCTGTAGCCCTCGGCCAGCCCCCACACGCCGCCGCTGGTGCCGCAGTCGACATAGGCAATGGCATGTTCGGCGAAACGCTGCGCCCGGCGCAGTGTGTCCTTGTAGTAGGAGTTGCCGCCGTCGATGATGGTATCGCCCGCGGCGAGCAGCGGCAGCAGCGCGTCGAGGCTGGCATCGGTGATATCGCCTGCGGGCACCATCAGCCAGAGCGTGCGTGGCGCGGGCAGGGCGGCGACCAGCGCTGCGAGCGATTCGGCTGTCTGCGCGCCGCTACTTTCCAGTGCTTTTCGGGCCGCCTCTTGCGGATCGAAGCCGACGATCTGATGTCCGCCCTTCATCAACCGCTGAGCCATATTGGCTCCCATCCTGCCCAAACCGATCATGCCGAGTTTCATTGGTTTTCCTAAGCTCACGTAGGGACACAAAGTATTGCGATAAGCCTGCATTTTGCGCGCGCCGCAGGCAAGCCTGCGTGAGAGTAAGGCGAACTCGCCCATGGCGGTTGCCCTCTGCATGTGCTTAACACGACACATCGAAAGAAGTTGAGCTGCTTGGCAATACCGCGAGAACAGTTGCGAGGCAGCGGTACGGTGTCATACCTTCGCGCGCTGGTGGATGGACTCCTGCTGTATCCGGTTGCCCATAAGGAGACGGGAATGCGCTTGCGTATCGGTCTGGCGGTGTTCGCCCTGGTGTTTTCGCTGACGGCTACTGCCTCCACACCCCCTGCGTCGGATACATCGCTAGCGAAAGACGCGCAGCGAGCGCTGGAGAGCGTATCCGCCAAGGACGGTCCTGGTGTGGTGGCGGTCATCGCCAAGGGCGACACCATCGTATTTCGCGGTGCGACCGGGCTCGCCAATATCGAACTCAGCGTGCCGCTCGATGCGGATCAGGTATTCCGCATAGCGTCGGTCACCAAGATGTTCACCGCTGCCACCGTGCTCAAGCTCGCCGAGATGGGCAAGCTGTCGCTGGACGATAAGCTCGCCACTTATCTTTCGGATATCCCGAACGCCGCCAACATCACGCTGCGTGAACTGTTGAATCACACCGCAGGCGTTTCCGACAAGACCAAGGATCCGCAGCCCGGCTTCATGAAACGCGATGTGGATACGGCGACCCTGGTGGGCGAAATCCGCAAGCGCACGCCGACGTTTGCGCCGGGTACGCAGCAGCAGTATTCGAATGGCGGCTACATCCTGCTGGGCGCCGTGATCGAGAAGGTGACCGGCGAACCCTGGCACGTGGCCATGACGCGCCTTTTGCTGGAGCCCTTGGGCCTGCAACACATCCGCTATGGCGACAATGCGGTGGTCATGCCGAGGCGCGTCGCCGGCTACACGACGGACAATCCGGCGCACCAGGTCAACAATGCCTCGTTCATCAGCATGAGCATCCCCGCGGCGGCAGGCGGTCTGGTTGCGACAGCCGACGAACTCTTGCGCTGGATGCGAGCGTTGACGCACGGGCGTGTGATCAGTGCGCAGGACTTCCAACGGATGATTACGCCAGCGATGCCTGGCGCCGCTCATCCCTATGGCATGGGCATGTATCTGTGGCGCGTGCGCGGCAGCGATATGGTGGGGCATACCGGGCAGATCGATGGCTTCTGCTCCGCCGTCGCCTACCTGCCAAAGCAAGATGTGACAGTGATTGTGCTGGCTAATGATGACAATTTCGATGCCCGCACCATGAGCCGCCGCCTGGCTGCCATCGCGCTGGGTCATCCCTATGTGACGCCGGTGGCGGTGACGCCGTCCGATGCCGGGCTAAGTGCCCTGGCAGGCAGCTATCGCGTCGACGACAACACCGTGCAAACGCTATCGGTCCAGGATCACCAGCTCTACGCCCAACGCACGGGCCGCCATGCGGTGCCGATGCAGGTCGCAGCGGATGGCAAGCTCTATTTCGTGCCGGATGAACTCAGTTACTTCGTTCCTGTGCGCGACGCCGCAGGCAAGGTCACGCGCTTGGATTATTTCGATGGCGGCGACGGGCCTGCCGTGGCCATGCCGCGGGTGGTCGGACCCGCCGACGAAGCCCATCCATGACCCATCGGCGGCGTGATGAAAGCGTGATCGGGCGCTTGTGTTCGTGCACGTTTTAATACTTTCGTCTAAGACGAATGTGACGGTTTGCATCCGCCAAAAAACGCTTTCCACGGCAACGGAAATTCGCAAGAAATCAGATCCCTCAAGCGGGGGAACTGTGCTACCTTTTTGAGCAGGCGACAGGTTCATTGCCGTCGTCGCCACGGAGTTTTCGAGCCACGTCGACGCCCTAGTTTGGGCAGTTGGTCCAGCCAGATTTCCGGGAGCGCTACGCGATGCCAATGACTCGCCGCGAGTTCATCAAGTTCACAGGCCTGGGGTTGGCTGCATCCAGCCTAGGCGTGTTGGGCTTTGGCGAATCGGGGGTGGCGCAAGCCGCCGCCGTTCGACCTTTCAAGCTTGCCCACGCCACTGAAACGCGCAACACCTGCACGTATTGTTCAGTGGCCTGCGGCATCATCATCTACAGCATGGGCGATCGCGCCAAGAACGCGCTGTCCAACATCATCCACATCGAGGGTGATCCGGATCATCCGGTCAATCGCGGCACCTTGTGCCCGAAGGGTTCGGCACTGCTCGACATTGTGCATGCCCCCACGCGCCTAAAAGAGCCGCGCTACCGCGCACCCGGCGCCTCCGATTTCAAGATCGTGTCCTGGGACTTCGCGCTGGATCGCATCGCGCGCCTGATGAAGGACGATCGCGACAAGAACTTCATCGCGAAGAACGCCAAAGGCGAAACCGTCAATCGCTGGACCAGCGTGGGCATGCTGGCGGCGTCGGCGTCGTCCAGCGAAACCTCCTACCTCACCTGGAAGGTGGTTCGCTCGCTCGGCATGGTGGTGTTCGACAACCAGGCGCGTGTCTGACACGGACCGACGGTGGCCAGTCTGGCCCCATCATTCGGTCGCGGTGCAATGACCAACACCTGGCAGGACATCAGGAACGCCAATGTCGTTATCGTCATGGGTGGCAACGCTGCCGAAGCGCATCCGTGCGGCTTCAAATGGGTGATCGAGGCGAAGATCGAGAACGGCGCCAAGCTCGTCGTGGTCGATCCGCGCTTCACGCGCACGGCCTCGGTGGCCGATTACTACGCGCCGATCCGCCCGGGCACCGATATCGCCTTCCTCAATGGCGTGATCCGTTATTTGCTGGAGCACGACAAGATCCAGCATGAGTACGTGCGCTCGTATACCAACGCCAGCCTGATCGTGAAGGACGGTTTCGATTTCCAGGATGGCCTGTTCACCGGCTACAACGAGGAAACGCGTACCTACGACAAGTCGACCTGGGACTATGACCTGGACAAGGATGGCTTCGCCCGGGCCGACGACACCTGGCAGGACCCGCGTTGCGTCATCAACCTGCTCAAGCATCACGTCTCCCGCTACACGCCGGAGATGGTGTCGCGCATTACCGGCACGCCGCAGGACAAGTACCTGCATGTGTGCGAGTTGATCGCCAGCACGTGTGCGCCCGACAAGGCGATGACCAGCCTGTTTGCGCTCGGCTGGACGCAGCACTCGGTGGGCGCGCAGAACATCCGCAATATGGCGATGATCCAGCTGCTGCTGGGCAATATCGGCGTGGCGGGCGGCGGCATGAATGCCTTGCGCGGGCATTCCAACATCCAGGGTTTGACCGACGTCGGCCTGCTGTCCAACCAGATGCCGGGCTATATGAATCTGCCCACCGAGAAGGAAACGGATTTCGACATCTACATGTCGACCCGTCAGTTCAAACCCTTGCGCCCGGGCCAGATCAGTTATTACCAGAACACCCGCAAGCTGTTCGTGAGCTTCATGAAGGCGTTCTACGGCGACGCCGCCACGCAGGAAAACAACTGGGCGTTCGACTGGCTGCCCAAGCTCGACATCCCGCTGTACGACATCATCAAGGCGTTCGAGATGATGAACAACGGCCAGATGACGGGTTACATCTGCCAGGGCTTCAACCCTCTGCAGGCCTTCCCGGATCGCGGCAAGATCCGCCGCGGCCTGAGCAAGCTGAAGTTCCTGGTGACGATGGATCCGCTGGATACGGAAACCTCGCGTTTCTGGCAGGACTTCGGTCCGCAGAACCCGGCCAATTCGGCCGAGATCCAGACCGAGGTATTCCAGCTGCCGGTCACCTGCTTCGCCGAAGAAAACGGCTCCCTGGTCAACTCGGCGCGCTGGCTGCAGTGGCACTGGAAAGCGGCGGAAGGGCCGGGCGATTCGATGTCCGATATCTGGATCATGAGCGGTATCTATCACCGCCTGCGCGAGCTCTATCGCAAGGAAGGCGGCGCCTTCCCCGATCCGCTGCTCAACCTCACCTGGAAGTACACCGATCCGCTGAGTCCCGACCCGGAAGAGTTGGCCAAGGAAATGAATGGCCGCGCCCTGGCCGACCTCACCGATGCAACCACCGGCGCAGTGACCAAGGCCGGCACCTTGCTCGATGGCTTTGCGCAATTGCGCGATGACGGCAGTACGTCGTCCGGTTGCTGGATTTTCTCCGGCTCGTTTACCGAGAAGGGCAACCAGATGGCACGGCGCGACGCCACCGATCCACGCGAGCAAGGCATCGCGCCGAACTGGGCGTGGGCGTGGCCGGCAAACCGGCGCATCTTGTACAACCGTGCCAGTGCCGACCCCGCAGGCAAGCCATGGAACCCGGCCAAGCCGGTCATTTCCTGGAACGGCATACGCTGGGTGGGCATCGACGTGCCCGACTACACGCCCACCCTGGCACCGTCGGCCGGCGCCAGTCCGTTCATCATGAACGACGAAGGCCTGGGTCGGCTGTTCGCCCGCAAGCTGATGGCGGAGGGGCCGTTCCCCGAGCATTACGAGCCGCTGGAATCGCCCGTGGAGAACCCGCTGCATCCCAAGGTGCAGAACAACCCAGCCGCCCGTGTGTTCGCCGATGACCGCGCCGCATTTGGCAGTCCAAAGAACTTCCCCTATGTGGCCACCACGTACCGCCTCACCGAGCACTTCCACTTCTGGACCAAGCACGCGTTGATCAACGCGATCCTCCAGCCGGAGGAATTCATCGAGATCGGCGAGGTACTGGCCAAGGAGAAGGGCATCGAGCAGGGCGGTTGGGTGAAGGTGTCGTCCAAGCGCGGCGAAGTGATATGCAAGGCCTATGTCACCAAGCGCATCAAGCCGATGACCGTGGACGGCAAGCCAACCCATGTGATCGGCGTGCCCTTGCATTGGGGTTTCACCGGCCAGGCCAGGAAGGGTTACGGGGCCAACACACTGACGCCGTCCGTGGGCGACGCCAATACGCAGACGCCGGAGTTCAAGGCGTTCCTGGTCAACATTGAAAAGACCACGGCGCCGGTCGCCGCCTGAGGAAGCCGTCATGTCCGATCTGCAATCGCAAGATTACATCCGGCGCTCCGCCTCCACGATGACGCCGCCGATGGCGCGCAGCACCGAGGAGCAGGTGGCCAAGCTCATCGACGTGACCCGCTGCATCGGCTGCAAGGCCTGCCAGTCGGCGTGCATGGAGTGGAACAACCTGCGCCAGGAAGTAGGCCATTTCGAGGGGTCATATCAGAATCCCAATGATTTGAGCCCCGATGTGTGGACGCTGATGAAGTTCGCCGAGTACGAGAACGAAGAGGGCAACCTGGAATGGCTGATCCGCAAGGACGGCTGCATGCACTGCGAAGATCCCGGCTGCCTCAAGGCGTGCCCGGCACCGGGCGCGATCGTGCAATACGCCAACGGCATCGTCGATTTCATCAGCGACAAGTGCATCGGCTGCGGCTACTGCGTCAAGGGTTGCCCGTTCGACATTCCGCGCATCAGCAAGAAGGACCACAAATCGTACAAATGCACCCTGTGCTCTGACCGCGTCGCCGTGGGCCTGGAGCCGGCCTGCGTCAAGGCATGCCCCACCGGCGCCATCATGTTCGGCACCAAGACGGACATGGCGCATTGGGCCGGCGAGCGCATCGTCGACCTGAAATCGCGTGGGTTCGAAAAGGCCGGCCTGTACGATCCGCCGGAAGTGGGCGGCACCCACGTGATGTACGTGCTGCATCACGCCGACAAGCCCTCGCTGTATTCGGGCCTGCCCGAGAATCCGCGCATCAGCGCTGCCGTGGAGGCGTGGAAAGGCATCGCCAAACCGCTGGCCATGATGGGCATCGCGCTGGCCGCGGTGGTGGGCTTCTTCCATTACATCGTGAAGGGCCCCAATGAAGTGACCGACGAGGACGAAGTGCAGGGCGAGCGCGTGCTGGAGGATGCCGCGGAGAAGACGCCATGAACCGCCCCAGGACCGTCATTGTTCGCTACACCACCTCCCAGCGGGTCAACCACTGGATCAATGCCATCTGCTTTACCTTGATGGTGTTGTCGGGCCTGTCGATGTTTCACCCGATCATGTTCTGGCTGTCCAATCTGTTTGGCGGCGGCCAATGGACCCGGGCGATCCATCCATGGATAGGCTGCGTGCTGATGGCGAGCTATATCGGGATGATCGTGCAGTTCTGGCGTGCGAACCTGTGGCGCCAGGAAGACACGGCGTGGATGAAGTCGGTGCCGGCGGTGATCGAGGACGATGAGGAACGCATCCCCGCGGTTGGCCACAACAATGCCGGCCAGAAACTGGTGTTCTGGTCGATGACCCTGCTGATTCCCACCTTGTTCATTACCGGCTTGACGATCTGGGAAGTGTATTTCGGCCAAGCCACCTCCATTCCGGTGCAGCGCGCCGCCGTGCTGATCCACAGCACCGCGGCCTTCCTCGCCATCATCATCTGGATCATCCATGTCTACGCCGGCATCTGGGTACGCCATTCGGTGCGCGCGATGACCCAGGGCTATGTGACGCCGGGTTGGGCCTGGCGCCATCACCGCAAATGGCTGTGGGAGCTGGCGTCCGGCCAGAACGGCAAAAACAGCATCAGGAAGCGTCCATGAAGCAGGCTGGCGCACCGCCCGAGGGCAAATGGACCGGCCCACAGCACGCCGGTGTCCGCGCGCCCGATCCGATTGTGCTGGCCGATCCAGCCAGGCGTTTTGCAGCCACGGCGCAGCGCCTGCAGCAGCTGGCCGACGGGCATCCGATGCAGGCCTGGCTGCAGTTCATGGCGATGCTCTCGCGTGCGCAGCACGACGTGGCATCCACGTTGGCGCCCGCTACGGGGCTCAGTGCGGCGTGGGTGGCGCAGGCGGTGGAAGCGCGCCTGCCGCCGCTGGCCGCAGACGGCCATCGTCGTGACGTGTCCTGGCGTGCCGGCCTCGCGCTACTGCTTGAGCGCATCGATCGCACCGGCCTGCCACCGGCCGCCGTGCATGCGATCGAACAGCTGCAACGCAGCGATGACGCCGCGCTGGACGAACTGGCCGACCACTTCCTGCGTGGCGAACTGGAGGCTGCCGAAGTGGGTGCGGTGGTGTTCGTTGCCGCGGCGCTTCAGGTGTATTTCACCTGTTCGGCCGCGCGCCTGCGGGCCGACGATTTGCGCCTGCTCGAAGAACGCTCGCTCTGCCCATGCTGCGGCTCGCCTTCGGTATCGGGCGTGATCACCGCCATCGGCGTGACGCCTGGGACGCGCTATCTGTCGTGTTCGATGTGCTCCACCGCGTGGAATCACATGCGCGCGGTGTGCATCACCTGCGGCGGCACGCGCAAGCTATTCCTGCAAGGCATCGAAGATGACCCCGGCATCGTCAAGGCCGAGACCTGCGCCGAATGCCACACCTACGCCAAGGTCCTCTACCAATTGAAGGACACCAAGGTCGATCCGTATGCGGACGATCTGGCCTCGCTGGGCCTGGATATCCTGGTCACCGAAGCAGGCTTTGCCCGCCACGCGCCCAACCCGCTGCTGCTGGTGGGCGATGGCGAAGCGGTGGCCGATTAGCCACCGCCCCGGCGTGCTTCAGTGCAAGCCCAGCCCTGACGCCAACGCCCCGCCCAGGATGCCGAAGCCGACCACGGCAGCCGCCAGCGCCACCAGCAAGCGCAAGTTGAAGGATCGGCCGACCATTACCAGCGAGGGCAGGCTCACCGGCGGCAAGGTCATCATCAAGGCCGCCGCGGGACCGGCTCCGATGCCCAGCGCCAGCATGGCCTGCACGATCGGAACTTCGCCCGCGGTAGGGATCACGAACAGCATGCCGGCCACCGCCAGCGCTGCGATCCAGAACCATTGATTGCCGATCTCCGGCCCGATATGCGGAAACATCCAGGCGCGCGCCGCGCCCAGCAGCAAGACGATCACCACGTATTCGGGAATCAGCCGCACCGTCATCCTCAGGAAGATGCGGCCCCAGCGCTTCAATGTTTCGCCCCAGGACACGGGTTCGGATTCCAGCGGCAGCGACGGGATCGGCATGTCGGCGCCCGGTGTCGACATCCGGTTGGCCAGATAGCCCAGTCCGAACACCATCGGCACACTCAACAGAAGGCGCAGCCCCGTCCAGTACCAGCCGAGCACGAAGCCGGTGAAGATCAATGTCGCCGGATTCAACATCGTGTTGCCCAGCCAGAAAGCGACGGAGGCGCCCGGCGTTGCACGATGTGCGCGCAAGCCCACCACCACCGGCGAGGCGCAGCAGGTGCACATCATCCCTGGCACCGCCAGCAGGCCGCCGGCGACCACGCTGCCGAAACCGTGACGGCCCAGCACGCGTTCCACCCAACGCACCGGCAGCAATGCCTGGACACCCGAGCCCAGCAACAGGCCCAGCACCATCGCTTGCCAGATGGCTTTGCCATAAGCCAGGGCATAGCCGAGGGCGGCGCTCCAGGACGGCGCCGGTGCGCTGGCCTGGTCGCCCATCAGGATCGAATGGCCGATCGAATGCTGGGACGCGGCAACAAAGGCGCGCCCGTAATACGGATGCCACTTCACGTAGAACAAGCCGGCAATCACCAGCAACAGGAAGACGAACCAGCGGACATGACGCGCTGTTTGCAATTGGGCAGACATGGACATCCCCACGAACAGTCGTGACATCACGGCCCTGACAGGGCACGCCATTGCCACCCACGGTCACAGGCCGGACGCACTGTGCAGGGGCAAGCCCATCGCGGCTGCGAAGCAGTCGCGCGAGAGAGCATGCTACGGCATTCGGCTAATGTCACCCTAGCGGACGCCATAGCCAGGTTCGCTCGTGAACCCGATGTGCAGGCGAGTGGTGACGATGCGCCTTGACCGGCTCGAACGCGCCCAGCAGCATAGGGGCAACACTAGCCATCATCGGCGTGCGCTCGAGCGTGCTTGCCGATGTCATTGGAAAAGCGCCATGGCGGAACCTGATGTCGTCTCGCTGCGCCAACTTCCGGCGGTTGCCACAGTGCTGGCGACGGCTGACGCGGCGTTGTTGCTGGAACGGCACGGACGCGTCGCAACCACCGACGCTATCCGCCGGATGATCGACGACGCGCGTGCCGCCTTGCGCGCAGCGCCTGGTGCGGCCCCCGGCGCCGACGAACTCGCCCAACGCGCCGGCGCCTGGCTGGATGCGCGCCCGCCCGGGTTGCGCCCGCTGTTCAACCTCACCGGCACCGTGCTGCACACCAATCTCGGCCGCGCGCTGCTGGCCGAGGCGGCGATCGATGCGGCGGTGGACGCGATGCGTCATCCCGTATCGCTCGAATACGACCTCGACGAAGGCGGGCGTGGCGACCGCGACGAGCATCTGCGATCCCTGCTGTGCAGCCTGACCGGTGCCCAAGACGCCACCGTGGTGAACAACAACGCCGCCGCCGTGCTGCTCTGCCTCAACACCTTTGCGCTCGGCCGTGACGCGGTGGTTTCGCGCGGCGAGTTGATCGAGATCGGCGGCGCCTTCCGCATGCCGGACATCATGGCCCGCGCCGGCGCGCACATGGTGGAGGTGGGCACTACCAACCGCACCCATGCCGCCGACTATCGCAGCGCGCTCAGCGCGCGCACCGGTATCGTGCTCAAAGTGCACACCTCCAATTACCGCATCCAGGGCTTTACCGCCGAGGTGGGCGCCGCTGAGCTGGCGGCCATCACCGATGACGCCGGCGTGCCGCTGTTGAACGATCTGGGCTCCGGCAGCCTGGTGGATCTGTCGCACTACGGGCTGGCCAAGGAACCGACCGTACGCGAAGCGGTGGGCGAAGGTGCTCGACTGGTCACCTTCTCCGGCGACAAATTGCTGGGCGGTCCGCAGGCCGGCTTCATCGTCGGTGATCGTTCGCTGATCGAACAGATCAACCGCAATCCGCTCAAGCGCGCGCTGCGCGTGGACAAGCTTCGCCTCGCGGCGATCGAGGCCACGCTCAAGCTCTATCACGATCCGGATCGCCTGGCCGAGCGGCTGCCGACGTTGCGCTTTCTCGCACGCCAGCAGAGCGATATCCAGGCGCAGGCGCAACGTTTGCTGCCCTCCGTCGCCGAGCGTCTCGGCGATGCTTTTTCGGTGGACGTCGAGGATTGCCTCAGTCAGGTCGGTTCCGGCGCTTTGCCGCTGGATACGCTGACCAGCGCCGCCCTGGTGATTCGCGCGCGTGGCAGTCAAAGCGCACTGGAGCGCCTGACCGCGGCACTGCGTGCACTTCCGCGGCCTGTCATCGGTCGCGTGGCGGCGGGAGCATTGCGGCTGGACTTGCGTTGCCTGACCGGGCAAGACGAGAGCGCGTTCCTTGATGCACTCGCCCAGCTTCCAGCCACCGCCACGCACGCTCCATGATCGTAGGCACGGCGGGCCATATCGACCACGGCAAGACGGCGCTGGTGCGCGCCCTGACCGGCGTCGAGGGCGATCGCCTGAAGGAAGAACAGCGCCGCGGCATCACCATCGACCTGGGCTTTGCGTTTCTACCCCTGCAAGACGGCAGCATCCTCGGCTTCATCGATGTGCCGGGCCACGAGCGTTTCGTGCACACCATGGTGGCGGGCGCCAGCGGCATCGATATCGCGCTGCTGGTGGTGGCGGCCGACGACGGCGTGATGCCGCAAACCCTGGAACACCTGGCCATCCTCGATCTGTTGAAGGTTGAGCGTGGCCTGATTGCACTCACCAAGGTCGATCGGGTGACGCCCGAACGGCTTGCCGAAGTAAGCGTGCAGATCAGTGAGGCGATCGCTGGCACTGTGCTGGAAGGCGCCGAGCTTTGGCCGGTTTCCTCGACCACGGGTGAGGGTGTCGACGCACTGCGAGATCGACTCGTAGCCGAGGCGCACGCGCAGGGCGATCGCGCCAGCGACGGCCGTTTTCGCCTGGCCGTCGACCGCGTATTCACCTTGCCCGGCATCGGGGTGGTGGTGACCGGCACGGTGTTGTCCGGCGTGGTCCGCGTCAAGGATCAGGTATTGCTCAGTCCTTCGGGGCTTTCCGCGCGCGTTCGCTCCGTGCACGCGCAGAACCGCGACGTAGAGTTCGGGCGAGCCGGCGACCGCTGCGCGCTCAACCTGGCCGGCGAGGACATCGCCAAGGACGCGATCCATCGCGGCGACATGGTGGTCGATCCCTTCCTTCATGCACCCACCGATCGTATCGACGCGCGCCTGCAGCTCCTGCCCGATGAGCCCAGGCCGATCGGCCAATGGTTTCCCGCACGCCTGCATCACGCCGCGGTGGAAGTGGGCGCACGCATCGTCCTGCTCGAAGGACAGCAGCTTTTGCCAGGGCAGACAGCCGACGTGCAATTGGTGCTGAGCCGTCCGATTGCCGCAGCGGCGTTCGATCGCTTTGTGCTGCGTGACGTCTCCGCCCAGCGAACCATGGGCGGCGGGCAGTTCTTCGATCTGCGCGCACCGTCGCGCCAGCGGCGTACCACTGCTCGCGAGGCACAGCGGGCAGCGCAGGCCATGTCCGATCCGCAGAAGGCGTTCGCCAGCCTGCTGGAGGCGCCACCGTTCGCATGGGACCTGCTGTCCTTCGCACGGGATCGCGCACTCTCCGATGGTGTGCTCGAAGAAATCGTAGCGACGCTTGCACCCGTCATCTTTCAGGCAGACGACGAACGCATCGCCATCAGCCAGACGCATTGGCCGTCCTTTGTCGCCAACCTGATCGAACGGCTGGAGGCCTTTCACACCGGCAATCCCGATGTGCAAGGCATGGGCCGGGAAAAACTGCGCCTGGCAGTGCAGCCCAAGTTGCCACCCTCGGCCTTCGCGCTGGCCTTGCAACACGCCGACCTGGCGGGGCGGGTGGTCCGCGACGGTGCGTTCGTGCGCCTGGCCAGCCACTCCCTGCAGATGAATCCGGCCAGCGAGGCGATGTGGCAACGCGTGGCGCCGCTCCTGGGTGGCAACGAGCGCTTCCGTCCGCCGCGCGTGCGCGACATCGCCGGCGTGCTATCGCGCCCCGAAGTGGAGGTTCGACAGCTCATGCGGCTGGCGGCGCGCATGGGCCTGGTCGACGAAGTGGCGCACGATCACTACTTCCTGCGCGCGACCATGCACGAGATGGTGATGATCGCGGCGGATATCGCCGCCCATGCCAGCGACGGGCGCTTCACCGCGGCGCAGTTTCGCGATCGCCTGGACAATGGTCGTAAAGTCGCCATCCAGATACTAGAATTCCTCGACCGGCAGGGCGTCACGCTCAATCGCGGTAGCATGCGCAGGGTGCAGGCGCGCTCCCTCGACTTGTTCGGACCTGCCTCGTCGTGATCGCGCAATCGGGAAGAGCATCGTCTCCGGTGGGGCGTCCGGACTTCAAATCCGGGTGAGGCAGATAAGACTGTCTCGGGTGGGTTCGACTCCCATGCTCTTCCGCCATCCCTGGCGGTTGTCTTAGACGACGTCGATGCCCGGCGTTCCGTCACTCAGCGTGCCGATGATGCTCGCACAGGGATAACCGGCCGCCTCGATCTGCGCCCGTATCGCTTCTGCCCGCTCCGGCTTGCACGCTACCAGCAGGCCGCCCGAGGTTTGCGGATCAGTCAGCAAAGCACGGCGCCACTCCGGCAAATCCGCGGGCAGGGAGACGCCGTCGCTGTAGCTGTTCCAGTTGCGGTTGGAAGCGCCGGTGACGTAACCCGCTTCCGCCAAGGCCTGTGCCTGCCTGAAGAACGGAATGCGCGCCTGTTCCAGCCGTATGCGCAGGCCACTGCCACGCGCCATTTCCAGGCCATGTCCCAGCAGGCCGAAGCCGGTGACGTCGGTGATCGCATGCACGTCCTCGTCCTTGCCCAGCTCGCATCCGATGCGATTGAGCAAGGTGGTGGACACCAGCATCTCGGTGTACGCGTCGGCGGGCAGCGCCTGCTTCTTGAAGGCTGCCGAATAGATGCCGACACCAATGCCTTTGGTCAGGATTAGCGCGTCGCCGGCGCGCGCGGTGGAGTTGCGCCGGATGTTACGCGACGCCGACAGACCGACCACGGCAAGTCCGTAGATCGGCTCGGCCGAATCAATCGAGTGGCCGCCTGCGACCGGAATGCCGGCCTGCGTGCAGACCGCTTCGCCGCCGGCGAGAATCGCCCGCACCGTTTCCACATCGAGCTTGTTCAGCGGCATGCCCAGGATGGCCAGCGCCATGATCGGCTTGCCCCCCATGGCATACACATCCGATAGCGCATTGGTGGCGGCGATGCGCCCGAAGTCATAAGGATCATCGACCACCGGCATGAAAAAGTCGGTAGTGGCGATGACACAGGTACTTTCATCCACCTGCCAAACAGCGGCATCGTCGCTGTTTTCCGTGCCTACCAGCAGATGCGCAAACGGCATCGTCGCGGGCTTGTTGGCAAGCAACTCTTGCAACACCGACGGTGCGAGCTTGCAGCCACAGCCACCGCCGTGGGCCAGATCGGTCAAGCGAACGGAGGTCATATACGCTCCTCCCTGAGGCACGACGGCCAGGGTCCGCGCAGCATAGCGAAAAGCGGCGGGGCGTGAAGTGTCGCAGGGCGGTCGGTATCCCGGCTGTGCATGAAGGGCGCACCGTCGGGCCCCGTGAGCCGATAGGCGCGACCGCCGCGGCCGCCGATGCTGGCTTGTAGTGCGATCTCAGGGGGATCGCAGGGACGGCGTCACCGCCAGATGGGTCCGCTAGGCAGACGCCTCGCTGGCGGCATGGCGGGTCGTGGGCTCTTGGCTCAGTGAACGGGAAACCAGAGCACGAAACGCGTGATGCCCTGTGGCTGGCTGTCTACCGTGACCTGGCCGCCATGGAGTTCCATGACGCTCTTCACGATGGATAGGCCAAGTCCCGTGGAGTTCGCCGAATCGCTGCGGGAACGATCCACCCGGTAGAAGCGGTCAAACAGCCTGTCCAGGTGCTCCGCCGAGATGCCGGCGCCGGGGTTTTCAACTGCCACGGTCACCGCTTCATCCGTCCGGCTGGCCAGCAGCGTGATGGTTTGTTCCGGCGGGGTATAGCGAAGGGCGTTGGACAAAAGATTGCCCACGGCCCGGCGAAATAGTTCGCGGTCTGCGTTGATCGTGGCGGAGCCTTGGATCTGGATGTTGACGCTCGCATCCGAGGCGATGCCTTCGAAGTAGTCGGCGATACGCTGCAGTTCCTCGCGTACATCGAGCGTCGCGCGCTGCAGCGCAAACTGGGGGTTATCCGCGCGCGCCAGGAACAGCACACTTTCGATGGTCCGGCTTACGCGGTCGCACTCCTCGATATTGGAACCGAGCAAGGCCTGGTACTCCGCTGGCGTGCGTGGGCGCGTCAACGCTACCTCATTGGTGCCGCGCAGGTTGCCCACCGGCGTGCGCAGGTCGTGCGCGAGGTCGACCGTGAATTGCCAGACCCGCGCGAATCCTCCTTCGAGGCGATCCAGCATCTCGTTCAAGGCATGGGCGAGGGCGTGCAGCTCCGTCGGCGCATTGCCTGCCGACAGGCGTGTATGGAGGTTCTGTGCATGGATGGTGGCGGCTTCGGCAGCCATGGAACGCAAGGGCCGGAGTGCCCGACGCACCAGCAGATAGCTGAGCACCATGGCAGCGATCATTCCCGCCAACAGGCGCAGTGCCATGTCTCGCCGGTATCTTCGAAGCAGCACTTCACGGTCAGCAAGTGAGCGCGCCACCATGATGGTTACGTGCGTACCGTCGCGCATTTGTCCCACCACGGCCACGCCGCGGATGGGCAAGCCGTGATCGCCTTGCCAGCTGCGCAACATGCTGGCGACGATGCGTTGACCGGTGGGCACGGCGCCCTCGGCTTCGAGCGGAAGGCCCGTGGGATTGTGGTCGACGATGATCTTCCCGGCGTCATCGACCATGCGCAACGCGTTGTTGTTGTCGCCCAGGACGCTGACAACCATGCGATCCTGATGAGTCTTCAGATCATCGATGGAGTCCAGCTCGGCGACGAGACGTCGAAGGTGGCGGGCAGAGAGCACGAGGTTGGTCTCGTCCTGCTCCAGGATGCGTTGCTCGGCCGCTCGGTAAAGCAGCCATCCCACCAGGATGAAACACGCCGCTGTAATCACCGTGAAGGTGGCGGTAAGCCGCGTGGCGAGCGAGAGGCGACGCATCAGTCGTCACCACGTTCTTCATCGAGCACGTAACCCATGCCGCGCACGGTGTGGATGAGTTTGGTGTCGTGACCGTCGTCGATCTTCACACGCAATCGGCGTATGGCGACCTCGACCACGTTGGTGTCGCTGTCGAAGTTCATGTCCCACACATAGGAGGCGATCTGCGTGCGGCTCAGCACCTCGCCGCGCCGTCTCGCCAGCAACTGCAACAGCGAGAACTCCTTGGGCGTCAGATCGATGCGCTGCCCGCGGCGCCGCACGCGGCGTCGCACGGCATCGATTTCCAGATCGCCGATATGGACGTGTTCGATATCGCGCGGCGGTCCGCGCCGGAGCAGCGTGCGGATGCGCGCCAGCAGTTCCACGAAGGCAAAGGGCTTGACCAGATAGTCGTCGCCGCCAAGCTCAAGCCCGCGCACGCGCTCTTCGAGTTCGTCGATCGCGGTCAGCAGCAGGACCGGGGTGTCCTTCTTGGCGCGAAGTCGGCGCAACACCTCCCATCCGTCGATGCCCGGAAGCATGACGTCGAGAACGACCAGGTCGTAGTCCTCTTCGAGCGCATGGTGCAGGCCATCGATGCCATTGGCCACCACGTCTACGGTGAAGCCGGATTCTTCGAGTCCCTTCTTCAGGTACTCGCCGGCTTTCTTTTCATCCTCGATAACCAGCAGGCGCATGGGGGCTCTCGCGTGGTGCCTGAGCCGATCATACGCGGGGCGCCCGGGAGGCGTGATTACAGATTTGTCAGGAAGTGGTCAGGGGCATGAAAGCGCCGGGAATTTAGCCTCATCCATGACCTGATCTGTCCAAGACGGAGCCTGCTATGTGGATCGTGCAACTGGCGCTGCGGCGACCCTATACCTTCATCGTGCTGGCCCTGCTGCTGGCCATCATCGGCCCGCTGATGGTGTTGCGCACGCCGACCGATATCTTTCCCAACATCAATATTCCGGTGTTGAGCATTGTGTGGTCGTTCAACGGCTTCTCCGCCGACGACATGGCCAACCGCATTACCACGCCCTATGAGCGGGCCCTGACCTCGGACGTGGACAACATCGAGCACGTGGAGTCGCAGACGGTCAACGGTACGGCGGTGATCAAGGTGTACTTCCATGAAGGCGCGGACATCAACCGCGCGATTGCGGAGGCCTCGGCCAATGCGCAGTCGATTCTTCGCGTGCTCCCGCCTGGCACGTTGCCGCCGCTGGTGATCTCGTACAACGCTTCCACGGTGCCGATTCTCCAGCTCGCGCTGTCCAGCCATACGCTGCCGGAGCAGCAGCTGTATGACCTTGGCAACAACTTCATTCGTACCCAGCTGGCGACGGTGCAGGGCGCCGCCATCCCGCTGCCGTTCGGCGGCAAGGTACGCCAGATCATGGTCGACATTGACCCGAAAGCGTTGCAGGCGCATGGCCTGTCGCCGCTTGACGTGGTCAACGCGGTGAATGCACAGAACCTGATCCTTCCGGGCGGCACCGCCAAGATTGGTGCGCTCGAATACAACGTCAACCTCAATGGCAGCCCGACGTCGGTTGCTGCGTTGAACCTGATGCCGGTGAAGGCAACGGACGGCGGCGTCACTTATCTGCGCGATGTGGCGACCGTGCGCGACGGCTTTGCGCCGCAAACCAATATCGTGCGCGTGGACGGTACCCGCTCCGCGCTGCTGCAGGTGGAGAAGTCGGGCGACGCGTCGACGCTCGATATCATTGCTTCCGTCAAAGGGATGCTGCCGAAGATCGCTGCGGGGCTTCCCAAGGCGCTCGATATCAAGCCGGTCTCCGACCAGTCGGTGTTCGTGAGCTCGGCCGTGGCGGGCGTGGTTCGCGAAGGCCTGATCGCCGCGGGGCTGACGGCCATGATGATCCTGCTGTTTCTCGGCAGCTGGCGGTCCACGCTCATTATCGCCATCACCATTCCCTTGTCGGTGATGACGTCGCTGATCGCGCTTTCCGTGCTCGGGCAGACCATCAACATCATGACCCTGGGTGGCCTGGCGCTGGCGGTGGGCATCCTGGTCGACGATGCCACCGTGGCCATCGAGGCCATCAGCCACCACCGGGACATGGGCAAGTCGCTGCATGACGCGATTGTCGATGCCTCGGCGCAGATCGCCTTGCCGACGCTGGTATCGACGCTTTCGATCTGCATCGTGTTCCTGCCGATGTTCCTGCTGTCCGGCGTGGCACGTTATCTGTTCGTGCCGCTGGCTGAGGCCGTGGTGTTCGCGATGCTGGCGTCGTACTTCTTCTCGCGCGCCCTCATTCCCACCCTTGCGATGTACATGCTTCGCAACGACCGTGTGGCGGACGCTGCAGGGCAGGGGCGTGCCGGCATGCTTCGCCGGTTCCAGCAGCGCTTCGAGCGCGGCTTCGAAAGCTTCCATGGGCGTTACCAGGGCGCGTTGCAGACCATGCTTGCCCATCCGCGCAGGCTGGCGGCGACATTTGCCATCGTGTGCGGCGGCTCGCTGCTGCTGGTGCCCTTCCTTGGCCAGGACTTCTTCCCGACGTCGGATACGGGGGAGATACGCCTGCACATGCGGGCTCACACCGGTACTCGCATCGAACAGACGGCGCGGCTGGTCGACCTGGTGGAACAGCGCATTCGCGTGGTCATCCCGCCGCGCGAGCTTGGCAGCGTGCTCGACAACATCGGGCTGCCGGTCAGCGGCATCAACATGACCTATGACTCGTCGTTGCCCGTGGGCTCGGCAGATGCCGACGTCCTGATCTCCCTCAAGCCCGGCCACCGTCCCACCGAGGAGTACGTCAGCGCGCTGCGCGATCATCTCAATCGCGATTTCCCCGGCGTGACGTTCTCGTTCCTGCCGGCGGACATCATCAGCCAGACGCTGGACTTTGGCTTGCCGTCCCCGATCGACGTGCAGGTGGTGGGCAACGACAAGGAAGGCAACCGCAAGGTCGCCGAGGACCTGCTGGCCCAACTTCGCCATGTGGATGGCCTGGTGGATCCGCGCATCCAGCAGCCGAACGACGCGCCGTCCATCAATGTCGATGTCGATCGCGTCAAGGCGATCGAGGCAGGGTTCCAGCAGCGCACGATTGCCCAGAACCTGCTCATTGCGCTCTCAGGCAGCGCGCAGACCACGCCCAACTTCTGGTTGAACCCGAAGAATGGCGTGAGTTATCCCCTGACGACGGAAGCGCCGCAGTACACCATCGATTCGCTGCAGGCGCTTGGCAATATCCCGCTGACCGAAGGCAACAGCGTCAAACAGGTGGTGCCGCCCATTCTTGGCTCGATGAGCACCCTGAGCCGCACCTCGCAGGACGCCGTGGTATCTCACTACAACGTGCAGCCCGTGATCGACATCTTTGCCGGCGTGCAGGGGCGCGACCTGGGTGCGGTGGCAGGCGATATCGATCGTCTTGTCACGGCAGCCAAGGCGCATCTGCCGGCCGGGTCCAGTATTGCGGTGCGCGGCGAAGTGCAGACCATGCAGTCCTCGTTCAAGGGTCTGATGCTCGGGCTCGCCTTCGCAGTACTGCTGGTGTACGCGCTGATGGTGGTGAACTTCCAGTCATGGACCGATCCGCTGATCATCATCAGCGGGCTGCCGGGCGCACTGGCCGGCATGGCGTGGATGCTGTTTGTCACGCGCACCACGATCAGCGTGCCCGCACTTACCGGCGCCATCATGTGTATCGGCATCGCTACGGCCAACAGCATCCTGGTGGTCAGCTTTGCACGCGATCGGCTCCAGCAAGGCGCGACGGCGCTGCAAGCGGCCTTTGATGCAGGCAGCACCCGTTTCCGTCCGGTGCTCATGACGGCGCTGGCCATGCTGATCGGCATGCTGCCGATGGCGCTCGGCCTGGGCGATGGCGGCGAGCAGAACGCGCCTTTGGGTCGCGCGGTTATCGGCGGCCTGATGTTTGGCACCGTGGCCACGCTGGTCTTTGTCCCGGTGGTATTCGCTGCCGTGCACGCCTGGCTGGGCCGCCGCAAAGCGACCTTGCCGGCACTTCCTTCCCCGATTCCGACGCCCTGATGGGAGAGTCACCATGAACGCGCTCATTCCAGTTCCGACCTCGTCACGTTCGCGCCTTCCCATCGTTCTGCCGGTGGCTGCCATCTGCCTGGCGCTGGCTGCCGGTGGGTTGCCGAGGCTGTCCGCACATGCCGCGGTGGTACGCCAGACAGCGGCGCTCAGCACGCCTACGGTGGCCGTTGTTGCCCCGGACCATGCACCGCTTCAGCGGTCGCTCGTCTTGCCCGGCGATGTGCAGGCGTTCCAGGAGGCCAGCATTTATGCGCGCACCAGCGGCTACCTGGGTCGGTGGCTGACCGATATCGGCACGCATGTCCACAGCGGGCAGCTGCTCGCCGAAATCCAGTCGCCGGAGGTGGATGCGCAGCTCGCGCAGGCCCGCGCGGACGCGGCGACCGCTTCGGCCAACTATCAGATCGCCAAGGTCACCGCGTCGCGCTGGGAGGCGATGCTCAAGAGCAATGCCGTGTCCGAGCAATCCAGCCAGGAGAACGTGAGCACGATGAAGGCCAAGCAGGCCATGCTCGCGGCCGCACAAGCGAACGTGGACCGCTTGCAGCAGCTGCAATCGTTCGAGAAGGTCTACGCTCCCTTCGACGGTGTCGTTACCGTGCGCAACATCGATGTCGGTGCGTTGATCGACGCAGGCAACGGTGGCACGCCGGCTGCGCTCTTCAAGGTGGCGGAAACGGACAAGCTGCGCGTCTTCGTCAACGTGCCGCAGGACGATGCCGCCGACGTGGCCATCGGTGCGCGTGCGACGCTGACGTTGCCGCAGTACCCGGGCAGGACCTTTGTGGGCAGCGTGGCACGTACCGCCGGTGCGATCGATCCATCCAGCCGCACGCTGCGCGTGGAAGTGGACATGGACAACAGCGACGGAGCCGTTCCGCCGGGTGCCTATGCCCAGGTCACTCTCGCACTTGCATCGGCCAAGGCGATGCTCTCGCTGCCGGCCAATACGCTGCTGTTTCGACCCACTGGCGTGCAGGTGGCGACGGTCAACGGCAAGGGGCAAGTGCAGTTGATGCCGGTCACCCTGGGCAGGGATTTCGGCACGCGCGTCGAGATTCTGACCGGCTTGAGCGGCAACGAGCGTGTGATCGTCAATCCGGGTGATGCCGTGAGCAACGGGCAGCCGGTGAGCATCAACACGCACCCTGCTGACGCGACCTGAGCGACGGAGAACTAGCCATGCGTATCTCATCTCTTTCGCGTGCTGCCTGCACGCTCGCCATTGCGGCTGGTATCGGCTTGTCGGTGGGCTGCACCCCGGGGCCGGCCTACGTGCGGCCCTCCATCGGCGTGCCCGATCGTTTCAAGGAGGCGGCCCCGGTATCCGAAGGACAGCGTGCCGCACCAGGCTGGAGTACGGCGCAGCCGAACGACGCGGCAAACCGTGGCGCCTGGTGGACCTTGTTCAACGACCAGACGCTCGACGATCTCGAGGCGCGCGTCGATGCGGGCAACCAGTCGATCGCCAAGAGCATCGCCAATCTTCAGGCCGCGAAGGCCGAGGAAAAGCAGGCGCGTGCCGCGTACTACCCAACCATCACGGCCGGCGTCGGCGCCGACCGCAACCACACGTCGCAAAACGTGGTGGGCCGTTCATTGGCTGGAAAAACCGTATCGGACTATGCGGCGGGACTGGATGTCTCCTGGGAGCCGGATCTGTTCGATCGTATCGGTCACCAGGTCGACGCCGCCAAGGCGCGCTACCAGGCCAGTGAGGCGGATCTCGCCTCCATTCGACTGGCGATGCATGCTGAGCTTGCGATCGACTATGTCGATCTGCGCGGCGTGGATGCGGAAACTGCCCTGCTTCAGCAGACGGTGGCCGACTTTACGCAGGCGCGTGATCTCGTGCAGGTACGCTTCACCGGCGGCATTGCATCGGCATCGGACCTGGCAGAAGCGGAGACGCAAGTGCAGGTGGCCAGTGCGCAACTGGTGGACCTGGGCGAGAGCCGCGCGCGTTTTGAGCATGCCATCGCCACATTGGTCGGCGTGGCACCGGCGGAGTTGTCCCTTGCCGCATCCACCAGCGCGATCGCCATGCCGGTGGTTCCTCCGAGCCTGCCTTCGACCTTGCTGCAGCGACGCCCCGACATTGCCGCCGCCGAGCGTAGGGTGGCAGCCGCCAATGCCGATGTCGGCGAGGCAACCTCAGCGTTCTTTCCCGACCTGCTGCTCTCTGCATCGGGTGGTGTCGAGGCTTCGCGATTCGCCCAACTGGCGAGTCTGCCCAGCCGCTTCTGGGCTATTGGCCCAGCGCTGGTCGGCACCTTGTTCGATGGCGGCCGCCGCAAGCAGGCGCTGCACCAGGCGGAGGCGCAGGAGGACGGCGCCGCAGCCGACTATCGGCAGACGGTGCTCTCGGCATTCCAGGACGTTGAAGACAACCTGGCGTCCGTGCATGTCTTGAACGAAGAAGCGGGCACGCAGCAACTCGCGGTGGACGCTTCCGGCCGCGCCGAACAGCTGGCCCTCACGCGCTACAAGGCGGGAGCCACCGACTACCTGGAAGTGGTCACCACGCAAAGCGTGAGCCTTGCGCAGCGGCGTGCCTACGTCGAGTTGTCCCGGCGCCAGCTGGAGTCCGATGTCCGCTTGATCAAGGCGGTCGGAGGCGACTGGGGCGCGGACAAGCTTTCAAGCGCCGCAGCAGCCGAACCTCGGCAGGGTCAACAGGCAGCACCGTGATGTCGGGCGACCGCGGGGCCTGGAAAAGAGGCGACATCGGGTCCATCGAATGAAAAAACTGGACTGCGCCACCCGTTGATTTTGAGGGCAATCAGCGGAGGCGCAGCCAGTCGTCCGAAGGTCCCGTCGCCTGCCAGGACGAAAACGATGGAGCGCTGGTCGCTAGCCAGCGGCGCCTTCGCGCTTCGACGGCGAGCGAATGGCCAGGCGACGCAAGGCAAGGCGCAAGCCGATGCGGTAGCCGCTTTCGATATTGCCGTTGATGATGACGGTGGCGACCGGCGGCTTGTGCAGCCCGGCGCAGCATTCGATGCCATCACCGAAATCGTCGTGCACGTCGATATAGGGTGCACGCAGATCGTCAATCGCCGCGCTCAGGCCGGCTTCGGGATGCGCGCGCATTTCGGGAGTCAGATCACCTGGATCGAGCAGCACGAACTCGGTGGCCTCGGACTTGGCCTCACTCACCTGTGCAATGAAGTTGCTCAAGGCGCCGCATGCTCGCAGTTCGAGCAGGCGGCCGGCCTGCAGGGCTTGTTGCTGAAGGTTGTAGAGCAGATCAGCGGTGAGGGAATGGCCGCTACTGTGCGGCCCACGGACAATCAGAATACTCACGACATCGCACTCGACACGGCTACTCAGAGCGAACGAGCCATCGTGCAGCTTCGCGCCGTAAAGGCGCTACGCAGGAACGGGTGCAAAGGCGTAAATTCTTCGCAAGTTGCCTGGTCGTGGCCTATCACGAATCCCCCGCATACAGCGCGATGGCAATCGCTGCCTTTCGCGCGGCGCCAATCGCGTCGATCTCTCGTCGATAGGTGAGCGGTGTGCGGCCGGACATCATCGGCCGCCCCCGAGGCATCACCCAGAACGTGCCGCGAAACTCCCGCCGACCATGAACCATCTCGAGTACAGCATCGACGTCGAGCGATTCGATCAGACCATCGGCCATGGGGGTTCATTGCCAAACGCGGGGGCGTACATAGTGCGGCATCCACATGTCGAGCTGATGTCAATCCCTCGCTGTCGGCGATCCCGCGGACCTAGATCGCTGCGGGAACCAGCGTCGCGATGTCTCGCCGCGGCGGTGCGCCAAACATCCGCGAGTACTCGCGACTGAATTGCGACGGGCTTTCATAGCCCACCTGATAAGCCGCCGATTCCGCAGTGGCGACACCGCTCACCATCAGATGGCGCGCTTCCAGCAAGCGCAATTGCTTCTGGTATTGCAGCGGCGTCATGGCGGTCAGCGCCTTGAACTGACGGTGGAAAGCGGAGGGGCTCATTTGCGCGATGGCGGCGAGCTCCTCGATACGCACGGCTTCGGCAAACTGGTCGCGCAGGGCATGGATCGCCCTGATCACTCGCTCCGCATGACCGTTCGCCAGCACCAGGCCGGCGACCTCGCCACCGTGCGGCCCGGTAAGCAGCCAGTAGCAGAGCTCCCGCATGATCATTGGCGCAATCACCGGGATGGCCTGCGGTGTGTCGATCAGGCGCACCAGCCGGTAGACGCATTCGGCCATGTATCCCTGGAAATGAGTGACGAAAATACCGTGTTGCACCTTGCTGGCCGGTGGCGGTGGCGCATCGAGTCCTTCCATCACCTCGCGCATCACCGCCAGGTCGAACTCGACGATGATGCCCAGATAAGGCTCGCTGGGACTGGCCTTGACGACGCGGCTCAGCGCAGGGGTTTCCACACTGACCACCAGCGCTTGGCCCGGCTTGTAGTCGAAACGCTGGCCGCCGAACGTGGTCCATTTGGCTCCCTGCACAACGACGCACAGCGCCGGTTTGAAGACCAGGTGCGCAGGGTGCTTGCGATGATCCGAGCGCAAGAAGATGACGCCCGGGATCGGCGTCTCGAACGGCCCGTCTCCAGGTTGCGAGTCGGTGTAGCGTTTGACGATTTCGGCCAAGGCATCCGGCATAAGGCGCGCTCCCAACGTGCATAGGCCCATGCTATCCCCATTTTCCCCGCTGCGATCAGCGCCGGGCAGGATTAGGCAAGAAGGTGGTCAGTTCCGGCATTTGGCGCGGACACCTGCGCGCCTAAGCTGATGCCCATCCTGATCACCCTGGAGATACGCATGACCACCCACGTCACACGCACACCGGAACAGAAGATCGCCATCGTCACGGGCGGCAGCCGCGGACTGGGGCGCAACACCGTGCTCAACCTCGCAGCGCGCGGCGTCGACAGCATTTTCACCTATCGCTCCAACGAGGCCGAAGCCGCCGAGGTGGTGAAGCAGGTTGCACAATCCGGGCAGCGGGCTGTCGCCTTGCGACTGGATACCGGCAACGCCGCGGACTTCGATGCGTTCGTGAGCCAGGTGCGTGATGCTCTCGCGACACTGGGCGCCGAGCGCTTCGATTATCTGGTCAATAATGCCGGCACGTCCCATCACGCGCCGATCGACGGCACTACCGAGCAGGAGTTGGACAGCCTTTACCAGGTCCACTTCAAGGGCGTGTTCTTCCTCACTCAGAAGCTGCTGCCCCTGATCAACGACGGCGGCCGTATCGTGAATATCTCCAGCGGACTGACCCGCATCACCATTCCGGGCAGCGCGGCCTATGCCTCGATGAAGGGCGCCGTCGAAGTGCTTACCCGTTATCTCGCCAAGGAACTCGGTGCGCGCGGCATCGCCGTCAACACCGTGGCGCCCGGGGCGATTGCCACGGATTTCAGCGGCGGCATGGTTCGCGACAACCCCGAACTCAACCAGCGCGTGGCAGGCATGACCGCCCTGGGTCGCGCCGGCGTACCTGACGACATCGGCCCGCTGATTGCGGCGCTGCTGGGTGAGAGCCATCGCTGGGTCAATGGGCAGCGTATCGAAGCATCGGGTGGCATGGCGCTCTAGCCATCCAGATTTTTGGCGCACAACGAAAAGGCCACCCTGGCGAGGTGGCCTTGACTGATTCGATCCACGGGCGGAAAGCTCCGCCCTGCCTGCATTTGTCATTGATCAGACATCTGCATTGTCACATTCACCTGGCCTTTGCATAGATTCATAAACCCGTCGCGTTATCCAACTGACATAAGCTACCGTTACCATTTTTCGGGATATGCGAGTGACCGCGTTCGATACAAGAACCCGTCATTCGGTCTTCTGGAAGCATTTCATGTCGCACGCCTGGTGGGCGCTCGTGTTGTCGGGTTGGCTTTGTTGGGGGACGAGCCATGCAGGTGGATTACAAGCGTCAACAACCGGTATGGCTGCTGGCAGCGCCGTCGGCGTCTACGTGTTTGACATTGGCCCGCAGCCGTTGAGCACCGCGGTGAAAGCCTTCAGTGATATCACCGGGCAATCGTTGCTGGTGGATGAGCGATTGCTGGTCGGCAAGGTGTCGCCGGGAGTGCGCGGCGAGTTCACGACCGAAGACGCCCTGCGCCGATTGCTTGCCGGTACCGGCCTGCGCGAGCGCTATGCCTCCGACAAGGCGTTCACGCTGGAATCGTTCGGCAGCAGTGGCACGCCGGTTCTGAATGAGAGCGACGCGTTCGATGGCGGCGCCGCAAGCGGATGACAGTGCGCGCGTGATGAGCTGTTCGCCCGCCAGCCCGGATGCCCTTTCCAGTTCGTTCGTGACGACGACCAACGACGTCACCTTACAAGGTGCTAGCGAGCCGAGTTTCGACAAACTCGCTGCCGTGACCGGCTTCGGGAAGCTTTCGCCTGTCCAATAGGCGTTGCCGTTAGCCGCCACTTCGACAAGTGGCGCGCTGGCAGGCGCTTGAACGAAGCCAGCAATACGGCCAAGCAAGTTCTCGCGGCCGACAAGTTCGACGAAACTTGCCGCGCCTTCCGGCACGAGCGGGCCCGCCCAGTTCGAATCAGTCGTTCGGCCGGGCGCGATGCCTGCTTTCAGAAAGGCCAGCGGGCTTTCACCCCAGGTGGGCGACTGGCGCTGTGCGATCTTGATAGCGTTCGCGGTGTTGCCGTCCGCGCGGATCAGCGCCAGTGCCGCGCGGCCGACTGTTGAACCCGGATAGTTACTGAAAGTCACGGCATTGCCTCGCCCCGGCGACATAAGGCAATGGTGCGATTTCAAAATGCTTAGAACAATGACGACTGGTGACAGCGGGTGACACCCTGTTGCCGTCAAGCGCCTGGACTGGCATGGTTGCTAGGTCCGCTTTCGACCCGAAGCGGACCTTACGCTAGCCAATCGTATGAAGCACTCGGAGACCTACGTGCCGGAACCGATCTCAGTCAATGAAGCCATTGGACAAGCGGCAAACAACGCGGGTGAAGTCGTCATCGTCGAAGGTGTACTGAACTTCGAGTTCGAAGACGTATCCCTTCACCACTATCCGGTTTCTGAGCGGCGGGATGACGGGTATGGCTCTGCCATTTGGCTCAGTGCAGGAACCGGAAGTATCCAGCTCAACGAGCCCGTCTTGGAGCGATGGAGTGGGAAGCGAGTGGTTGTCACCGGAACCATTCACGGCCCATCGGCGGGCTTTGGTGGATGCGGTCACGGATCGCTATTTCCCGCTGAAATACTCGTCGCCTCGATTGAGCGTCCGTAGATACAAATATGTCCGCTTCCGACCCATAGCGGACCTCAGAGAGAACCTTGATGCGAGATGAAATCGGGGGCGACATTTGCCAGGCAATGGGAGGAAAAATGGACATAGTTTCCGCGTATGTATATTTCGCGCGACCTGGCGATGATCCTGTAGTGAAGATTGGAATCACCATGGAGCTGGACCAACGTCTCGCCGGCATACAAACGCACCACTACCGCGACATTCACCTGATCGGCGTAATTGATATGCGGCAAGTTTATGGGGATGATCGCGGCACGCGCGTTGACTATTTGGATTTGGCACGTCAACGGGAACGTCAGATCCACACGCAGTTTCAGGACTGCCGTCTAAGAGGTGAGTGGTTTCATCTCACCCCGCAACTAAGTGAGTTCATACGAGCGAACTGCCACGAATATCCGTCACCAGGCAGTGTAGAGTCGCTTAGTCCTGCGATGCCGTGAGGGCGGCTATCGCCCCTTAGGGGACTTGTGAGCGACTGAAGTGCCGCTCATTCGTAACGATGCTGAACGATCCACTCGGCCAGATCGCCCAAGCGATAAAAAACCTGGCGCTTTCGCTTGATGAACGGCGGGCCGCCGCCATAGCAACGCATATTGCGCAACGCGCCTTCATTCGGAATGCCTAGCAGTACGGCGGCATGCTTCGACGTAACCCAATCGTCGACGATCACGGGTATCTCGTGCCGCAGCGCATACCGACGTAGGCGGGTTTCTTCCACAGCTAAGCGGTGAAGGCGTTCGGCCTCGACCTGTTCCTGTGTTTGAACATGCAATGAGCCGGGTACCGCGTGGCGCGGCGTACGATGCTTGGTGCCATCAGCGCTCATCGCCGACCACCTCGGCGCAATGGAATCACGTGCACGGGCCGCCGTGGGCGGTCGACCAGCGCTAAGACCTTGTCGACATTCGTCCAGCGCGGATCGTCCCAGCCTTCCGCCAGCATGGCTTCGGCAGCCGCAGCCTCGCGCATCGCGCAGTCGAGCTGGCCGTTAGCCACGAGAGCCCGCAGCTCGGGCTTGTGGGCGGCTATCAAAAGGGTTAGAGGCGCCAGCGTGCCTTTGTCGGCCGACACGTGCAGGCGGTCGCCGCGAGGCGTCACGATGGCATGGGCGACGGACAGGGCGGCAAGCAGGGCGCGCAAGGTCACACTTCGCCCTCGTCGTGGTCCGTCGCTTCGCCCCTTGGGCCTCGCAAAACGGTTACATCGGTTACATCGGTTACTTCCGCGTTGCCGGTCGCTTGGGTTGTAACGGCTGTAACCGATGTAACCGCAGTTTCAGCACGCGGAAGGTAGCGCGCCCACGGGTCGGAAAGGTCCTCGCGCTTGTAGCCTTTTGCCACGAGTTCGCCACGGCGGATCGGTTTCGGTTGCACGCCGTAGGGATGGAGCAATCGACTCAGGCCACGAGCCGATAGCGGCTTCCCGCGCAGTTCGCCCCACGGCGCCTCGTCCAGCTCGTGCAGGGCGCTCAAGATCGTGTCGGTAGGAAGGCTATCGTTATCGCCGAAGAGTCGTCGCAAATCCGCTAACAAACGAACACCGAGGCTTGGCGATTTCGCCTTCGCTGCCGCGACCAGCGTCACGGCCGCCGCGCGCGCTCGTGCGGGCCAGTGGCCGGCTGCCGCGTCCGCCACAGAAAACAGCGCTTCCCATATGTCGCCGTCCCTGTCTTGAATGTCGGAAGGCATTTCCGGCCACGATGAAAGCCGGCCGTCCGGCCACGTCGTGGCAGCCCAGCGTCCGAGGCGGTCCCGCAACGCAAAGCCCGCATTTACTTCCAACCGCCGCCGGAAGGGCTCGATGGTTTCGCTCGGCCCCCGGCGCCGCATCGGCACAATGATGGCTCGCGAAAGGATCGTATCGGGCAGGCTACCGAGACCCGCCATCGCGACCGCGCAGTACGCGGGGATTTCCTCGGTAAAGACCTGTTTACCACGCACAACGCATCGGCCGGCGAACGCGTGCTTGCGATGCCCAGCGTTCAACAGGCCGCGAATTTCCTCGTTGTCCTTCGCTCGCGGTCCGAAGACGGTGTCGATTTCGTCGTAGAGCAACGTTGGACGGCCCTCGTTTCCGCCAACTTTGCGGAACAAATACGCGGGCGTGACATTAATCGCCTCGACGGGATTAGGCACAAGCAATTCGGTTACTTCCAGCGCACGTGATTTGCCGCTTCCAGGCTCCGGCGAAAGAAAGGCCATGCGGGCTGTCGAGTCCCAGCAATCCATGGCGTGCGTATGGCCGATCCACAGTACGTGCGCATCGTGCGATGCCTGGTCGGGGTAGGCGACGAAACGACCAAGAAACGCGTAAACGGCGTCCAGAATGGCATCGCCACGCTCATAGGAGGCAAGTGTATGAGCAACATACTCGTCGTGCGTTGCGCTGGCGCTTTCGGGCGATTTCTCAGACATCGAAAAACTCGCCCGCATCAAAGACGCGCAACGCTGCGACCTTCAAGCGTTGCATGTCCTCATCGCTAAGGGCGATGCCGTCGCCGAGCTGGATCGCGGCAATGAGCACGACTGAGACTTCCGGAAGAAGGGTTGTCAGCGCCGCGCGCCATTGGGCATGACGTGCGCCTTCACGCAAAGAAGCGCGCTCGTCGCGCGTGAGCGACCGAAGGTCGCGATGCACGAAGAGGTCCGCGAGCGTCAGATCGAGCAGGGCAAGCACCTCGTGGTTTGAATGCCCGCAAAACCATCGCGCAAGTACGGTACCGTTATCGCCTTCGGCGACCGCGCCTTTGAGCGTAGGTGTTCCGCATACCGGGCAGGGAACGCGCCATTTTTTTCCGCTACGGCGCGGTCGATAGCCGGTCTTGGCCTCCAGTGCCGAAAGTAAGCGATCAATCGGCATGGTCATGCGGCGCGCCATCGCTTTGCGCCATTGAGCGGCGATGCTGCTCGATGGCGGATACAGGATCATGATGTATAAGCAGCGCAAAAGCGGCCGGCGCGAAGAGTTCGCGACGGCCGAGAATGCGCTGCTTGTTGGTTTTTGCGATGACGCCAAGCTCAAGCAGCTTGGCGCGATGGACGCCCAGAAAGTTGGACAAGGCCTTTCTCGATGACGAGATGCCTAGTTGATTTGCCTCGCGGCAGAAAGGAACCCACAGATCAAAGATCGGTTGCCACTGCGCGGCATAGATGTTTTTGATCGTCTTGCGCATTGGTCTATCTCGCTACTTCCCCGGCAGGGATACGTCCCCGGCGGGGGCGCGAGATAGGTATTTAGTAGCAAGGCGCGGGGTATAACAGCGCGGAAATTTCCGATCAATGATCGGAAATCTAAACCTATGATTCGCTTTGCTTTTTGAACCGTTCTTCGGCGGCCTTCACAGGAAAGCAGGCTTCAAAGGCAATCGCACGAGCCCTGTTGCGTTCTGGCTTCGTCATCTTGGCGAGTGCTTTGAGGCGCTGTGCAGTTCGCGTGCGGTCGGTGGGATCGGTGAGGGACAATTCCGCGTGAGCCAAAGCGCGCTTTAGGAAGTTGCGCGGCCAAGGCTTATCGGGCGTGCCTTGCCGACACACTTCGAGGAACCCAAAGGTCAGGGCGACAAAGGCTTCGGCGTCGGGTCGCGATTGTGAGCGCGCCTGCGCGCGCTTCTCGCTGTCCCGTTGGCGGGCATATGCAACCTGGGTAAGTTCGCGCATATGGGCGAGCGCATGCTCGTCGTCGCTTCCGAATGCGCCCCACGTGCCATCGGGCGAGTGATAGCCCGTCATGCCATTGGCGGCATGAGTAAAGTCGGGATACCAAGGGTTAAGGCCGGGCTCAACGATTCCAACGGCGCGCGCAATGAGCGCCAGCGCGCGCCGCTGGAACTGTCGATCTATTTGCTCCTGGGCTAGCCGTTCGTCCATGCGCTTTCCTGCGCGGCGCGAAGCGGTTGGGTTTCGAGATGCGCGTACCGGCGATGCAGAATGAGCGACGAATGCCCCAGTACTTGCGAGGCAACCCCCAGCGTCACGCCGGTACGCAGCAGGCGCGCGGCGGCGACATGGCGCAGGTCGTACACGCGAAGATCAGGGCGACCGATAGCAGTAGTGAGGTTGCGCCACGCCTTGCGGAACTTGTTAGGCGATCCCGTTCGGCCGCCGAAGACCAATTGCGTGCGGTCCTGCGGGCGCAGGCGGCGAGCAAGGCCGGCGGTTTGCGAGGTAAAGAACAGCACGCGCGGCTTTCCGGTCTTGGTCGTGGGGGCGAGAATTTCGCCCTTGTCCAGATCGATTTCGTCCCAGCGTCGGCTAAGGACTTCGCTGGGACGCGCGCCGGTATCCATCATCAGAGCGATAAACAGGGCGAAGCGGCGGTCGCGATGGGCGAACGCGCCCTCGCGTAGGCGTTTTAGTTCCGTCGCGTTGCATTCGACACGCCGCAGGTCTTCAGCCTTACGCCGGACGCCTAGGGTCGGCGAACGAAAGTTGCGCGGGGTGAGATGTTCGTCCTTGGCCCATTTGTAGGCACTGCCCAGCGCCGAGATTTGGCGATTGGTATAGCCGGGCGAGTAGCCGGCGGCCAGCAATGCTTTGACGCCCCGGTTGAGTTGGTCCGTGGTAATCGCCCATGCGTCCGTGTCGCCGATGGCAGTGAGCCAGCCGGTCAGATGGGGCGTGATGGCTTTCGTGGGGTAGTGAGCATCGAAGGCGGACGCCAATTCCCGAACGGTCAGGGAGGCGGCTTCAAAACGCTCAACGGCCGCAATGGCGGCCGTGAGATTAACGGTCTTTTTCATCGCACATATCCTCAAAGGTCATTGCCTTGAAGCCCCTGCCGGGGGAGCGCGAAACCGTTGGTACATAAAGCGGTGGTGGGCGATGCAAGGATCGAACTTGCGACACCTGCCGTGTGAAGGCAGTGCTCTACCGCTGAGCTAATCGCCCGCCGAGCCCGGAAATATATTAGGAGCTGCCGGACAGGTCAAGCCTCCCGGCCAAAAAAAGTGCCCGGGATGGCAGGCGATTGAAAGGTGGGCGAGTACAATATCCGGCTTTTCAGCTATCGGCCTGCCGTCCATGGACTTCCTGACCCACGAACTCAGCCACGTCTTCGAAGCCTTGCGGCGCTTTGAGCTTACGCCCTGGAAGATGGTGGGTCTGCTGGGCTCGATCATGTTCACCAGCCGCTGGTTTGTGCAGCTGTACTACACGCGCAAGCTGAAGCGGGTGGTGATGCCGCTGTCGTTCTGGTGGTTGTCGGTGGTTGGTAGTGCGTTGCTGCTGTCGTATTTCATTTTTGGCAAGAATGACTCGGTGGGCATTCTGTCTAACTTCTTCCCGGCGTTTGTGTCGATTTATAACCTTGTGGTGCATATGCGTGAGGTTAGGCGGCGGGAGTTGGTTGAGAGTGAGGTTTGAGGGGTTTCCAGTCCTTCTAGCCCTACCTGTGGGAGCGCACCCTGTGCGCGACAGCCGGGCGGAGCGGTAACGACGGGGCTCTGCGGTCGCGCACAAGGTGCGCTTCTACAAGGTCATAGCGCGACGTAATGCCTCGACCTAATACCTGTTGTAGGAGGGCATCTTGTGCGCGACCGCGGCGTCAGTCTGTGTCGCTTCGTTGGGCCGTCGCGCACAGGGTGCGCTCCCACAAAAGAAGCGCTCCCGCAAAAGGAAAGCGCTCCCGCAAGGGGAGCGCTCTCATGGACAGACACCAATCGACGTCGTCGATCAATCCGGGTCGTAATCCAGATTTGGCGCCAGCCAGCGCTCGGCTTGCTCGCGCGTCCAGCCCTTGCGCTTGGCGTAATCGTCGACTTGTTCGCGAGTGACGCGGCCGACCACGAAGTACTGGCTGTCCGGGTGGGAGAAATACCAGCCGGATACGGCGGCCGTGGGGAACATGGCGTAGCTGTCGGTCAGTTCGATGCCGGCGTTGGTCGTGCCATCGAGCAGGCGGAACAGGGTGCCTTTTTCCGTGTGGTCAGGGCAGGCCGGGTAGCCGGGGGCGGGGCGGATGCCGGTGTATTTCTCTTCGATCAGGGCGACGTTGTCGAGCGACTCGTCGGGCATGTAGCCCCAGAATTCGCGGCGCACGCGCTGGTGCAGTCGCTCGGCGAACGCTTCGGCGAGGCGGTCGGCCAGGGCTTTGAGCAGGATCGCGGAGTAGTCGTCGTGTGCCGCTTCGAAACGCGCCACATGTTCGTCGATGCCGATGCCGGCGGTGACGGCGAAGCCGCCTACCCAGTCCTGCTTCTTCGCGGATTTGGGCGCGATGAAGTCGGAGAGGCAGAAGTCGGGGCGTTCGGCCGGTTTGTCGGCTTGCTGGCGTAGGTGATGGAGGGTGGCGACGGGCTTGCCCGTGGGTTCGGGCAAGTCTTGGCCCCTCACCCCGGCCATCTCCCCTGCGGGGAGAAGTGCGATGTCGTCGCCAATGGAATAAGCCGGCCAAAAGCCGATCACACCACGCGCCGTCAGCCACTTCTCGGCGATCAGCTGGTCCAGCATCGCTTGCGCATCGTTGAACAGTTCGGTCGCCTGTGTGCCCACGATCTCATCGGTGAGGATGGCGGGATAACGGCCGGCCAGTTCCCACGCATTGAAGAACGGCGACCAGTCGATGTACTGGCGCAGTTCGGCAAGATCGTAGTGTTCGAACACGGTGATGCCGGGCTGTTTGGGCTGCGGCGGCTCGTAGTTCGCCCAATCGGTGGTGTAGCGTTGTCCGCGCGCCTTTTCCAGCGATACCAGCGATTTGCCGGCGCCGCGATGCTTGTGGCGTTCGCGCACTTCGGCGTATTCGGCCTGCACCTTGGCGATGAAGTTGTCGACCAGCTCCTTGCTCAACAGCGACTGCGCCACGCCCACGGCGCGCGAGGCGTCCTTCACCCATACGGTGGGCGACTTGTAGTGCGGGTCGATCTTCAGCGCGGTGTGCGCGCGAGAGGTCGTTGCACCGCCGATCATCAGCGGGATGGTGAAATTCTGGCGTTGCATCTCACGCGCGACCTGGCTCATTTCCTCCAGCGACGGCGTGATCAGGCCGGAGAGGCCGATGATGTCGGCGTTCTCGGCAATGGCGGTTTCCAGGATCTTCTGCGTGGGCACCATCACGCCCAGGTCGATCACATCGAAGTTGTTGCAGCGGAGCACCACGCCGACGATGTTCTTGCCGATGTCGTGCACGTCGCCTTTGACGGTCGCCATCACGATCTTGCCGTTGGACTTGCCGGCATCACCGGTGCGCGCCTTTTCTTCCTCGATATAGGGAATGAGGTGGGCCACGGCCTTCTTCATCACGCGGGCGGATTTCACCACCTGCGGCAGGAACATCTTGCCGGCGCCGAACAAGTCGCCGACGACATTCATGCCGTCCATCAGCGCGCCCTCGATGACATCTAGCGGGCGCGAGGTTTCCAGGCGTGCGGTTTCGGTGTCTTCGACCACGTATTGGTCGATGCCGTGCACCAGGGCGTGGCTGAGGCGCTCGCGCACCGGCTTGTCGCGCCAGGCGAGGTTCTCGACGATGACTTCTCCTTTCTTCGCCTTGAACTGATCGGCGATTTCCAGCAGGCGTTCGGTCGAGTCAGGACGGCGGTTGAGCACCACGTCTTCGACGCGCTCGCGCAGATCCTCGGGCAGGTCGTCGTAGATCATCAACGCGCCGGCGTTGACGATGCCCATGTCCATGCCCGCCTTGATGGCGTGGTAGAGGAACACCGAATGGATCGCCTCGCGCACCATGTTGTTGCCACGGAACGAGAACGACACGTTCGACACGCCGCCGGATACATGCGAGTGCGGAAAGCGACGCTTGAGCTCGCGCGTGGCTTCGATGAAGTCCACCGCGTAGTTGTTGTGTTCCTCGATGCCGGTGGCAATGGCAAAGATGTTCGGATCGAAGATGATGTCTTCGGGCGGGAAGTCGAGCCTGGTGGTGAGCAGCTCATAAGCGCGCGAGCTGATTTCCACCTTGCGCTCGCAGGTGTCAGCCTGGCCTTGCTCGTCGAACGCCATCACCACCACGGCGGCGCCGTACTGCTGCACCTTGCGCGCGTGTTCGAGGAAAACCTCTTCGCCTTCCTTCATCGAGATGGAGTTGACGATGCCCTTGCCTTGCAGGCAGCGCAGGCCGGCTTCGATCACCGTCCACTTGGAAGAGTCGACCATCACCGGTACGCGGGCGATATCGGGTTCGGCGGCGATCAGGTTCAGATAGCGCGTCATCGCAGCTTCCGAATCGATCAGGCCTTCGTCCATGTTGACGTCGATGATCTGCGCGCCGTTCGCGACCTGCTGGCGCGCGACATCGACCGCTTCCTCGTAGCGTTCTTCCTTGATCAGTTTGCGGAACTGCGCCGAGCCGGTGACATTGGTGCGTTCGCCGACGTTGACGAACAACAGGTCGGGCGTGATGACCAGCGGTTCGAGGCCGGAGAGTCGGGTGTAGCGAGGCATCATCGGGACTCAGGCAGCCTTGGCGTTAGAAGAGGGAAGTGCGCGCGGCGCGCAGTTGGCGACGGCTTCGGCGATGGCCTTGATATGCGCAGGCGTCGTGCCGCAACAGCCGCCGACCATGTTGAGCAGGCCGTCGCGCGCGAAGCCGCCGATGACGGAAGCCATCTGCTCGGGTGTTTCGTCGTATTCGCCAAAAGCATTCGGCAGACCGGCGTTGGGGTGCGTGCTGACGAAACAGTTGGCCGTTTGCGACAGCACCTGCACGTGCGGGCGCAAGTCGGCCGCGCCCAGGGCGCAGTTCAGTCCCACCGAAATCGGGCGCGCATGTTGCACCGAGTAGTAGAACGCTTCGGCCGTCTGGCCCGAGAGCGTGCGGCCGGAACGGTCGGTAATGGTTCCGGAGATCATCACGGGCAGACGCGCGCCACGCTCGCGGAACAGCTCGCTCACCGCAAACAGCGCAGCCTTGGCGTTGAGCGTATCGAAGATGGTCTCGACCATGATGAGGTCGGCGCCGCCATCGACCAGGCCGCTGGCCGATTCGATGTAGTTGGCGACGAGTTCTTCGAACGTCACGTTGCGGAAGCCCGGGTCGTTGACGTCCGGCGACAGCGACGCGGTACGACTGGTCGGGCCGAGTACGCCGATCACGAAGCGCGGCTTGTCCGGCGTTTTCGCTTCCACGGCATCGCAGGCGGCGCGCGCGAGGCGGGCGCCTTCGAGGTTCAGCTCGTAGGCGAGATGTTCGAGGTGGTAATCGGCCTGGCTGATGCGGGTGGAATTGAAGGTATTGGTTTCGACCATGTCCGCACCGGCTTCGAGATAGGCCACGTGCACGCCGCGGATGATGTCCGGGTTGGTGAGCGTGAGCAGGTCGTTGTTGCCCTTCAGGTCGCAGCTGCCGGGATGGTCATGCGCATGCGAGCTGTCGTGGCCTTCCACGAAACGCTCGCCGCGAAACGCGGCTTCGTCCAGCGGGTGTTGCTGCAGCATGGTGCCCATGCCGCCGTCGATGATCAGGATGCGCTCGCGCAGCAGGCGTTCCAGCAGGGCGACGCGTTCGGGGTGAAGCCAGGGGAGGGTGCTCATGGGGAGAATTCCTCGCACGGAAATCGATTTAGTGCTCGACGCCCACCGCTCGTCATTCCAGCGAAGGCTGGAATCCAGAGCCTTTCATGCGGATCAGAACGGAGCGAAGGCACTGGATTCCGGCTTTCGCCGGAATGACGGTGAGGGGGATGGGGTGTGTGACGAGACATGAAAAGCACCTCAAGGCTTGCGCGCGAGCAGGCTGATCACTTCGAAGTGAGGTGCCTTGCGTTCGCGGCTCAAGCGGGTACAGCTCATGGATTCGAGGCCGGCCTGCTTGGCGAAGCCGGTCAGTTCCTCGGATGAAAAACCGAGGTTGCGGTGATCGAACGGTTCCACCACGGCGCGGTGATCGTGCTTGCCCAGGGTGACGGCCAGCAATCGCCCGCCGCTGCGCAACACGCGCGCGGCTTCCGCGACGGCCTTGGCCGGCTGCTCGGCATAGGTGAGGGCGTGCAGCATCAGCACAAGGTCGAAACGGCGGTCGCCGAGGTCGAGTGCGTGCATGTCGCCCTTGAGCACTTCCACGTTGCCGAAGGATTTGAGGCGTTGCGCTGCAGCCTCGGTCACGCGCTCGCTGCTGTCCACGCAGACGATGGAGTGCGCGTGGGGCGCCAGCAGTTCGGCGGTGATGCCGTCGCCCGAAGCGATATCCAGCACGTCGCCGGTTTCCAGCAATTGCAGCAGGGAGCGCGCCAGCGTTTCCCAGGTGCGGCCGGGGGAATAGTGGCGTTCCATGTCGCCAGCCACGGTGTCGGCCCAGCCTTCTTCGCGCGCGCGCTCGGCCAACACACCGGGTAGGCGGGCCGCGTCTTCGCGCAGCAGCGCATCGTCGATGTTGTCGCGCAGGGACCTCAGCAAGACCTGCAGGTGTTCGTCCGTTTCGGCGTTGGCGCGGTAGTAGGCAGACACGCCGGCGCGGCGGTCGCGCACCAGCTCGGCTTCCTTGAGCTTGGCCAGATGGGTGGACACGCGCGGCTGCGCCAGATGGAGGACCGCAGCCAGTTCCGCCACGGTCAGCTCCTCGCGCTCAAGCAAGGCCAGCAGACGAACCCGGGTCGGATCCGCCAGCAGGCGCAGAACGCTGGAGGCGGTGGCCAGGTCCATCGTTATCCTTATATCGCGATGCAGAGATACATAAGGCTAGGCTTCGGCGCGCAGGGCGTCAAGTCGAGCCGTTCTTTTGTAGGAGCCCACCCTGTGGGCGACCGCTGAGCGGAGAGGCAAGCCTTGGGGGCCGCGGTCGCGCACAGGGTGCGCTCCCACAAAGGGGGGCGGGGCCTGGCTGCTTTTTTGTAGGAGCCCACCCTGTGGGCGACGGCAGAACGGAGGGGCAGCCTCGGAGGCTGCGGTCGCGCACAGGGTGCGCTCCCACAAAGCGCGACGGGGCCTGGCTGCTTTTTTGTAGGAGCCCACCCTGTGGGCGACGGCAGAACGGAGGGGCAGCCTCGGAGGCCGCGGTCGCGCACAGGGTGCGCTCCTACAAGGGGACGGGGCGTTGCTGCACCTGCACAGAAGTCCCTTGGCCGGCCGGGTTAAAATAGAGGGCTTCCTGTCTCCCATTCCCCTTGGAGTCTTCCATGGATTTCCGCTTTACCGACGATCAGCTGTCCATCCAGGCCATTGCCCGCGACTTCGCGCAGAAGCGCATTGTGCCGGTGGCCGCCGAACTGGACGCCAAGGGTGAATTCCCGCTCGAGAACATCCGCGAGATGGGCCAGCTGGGCCTGATGGGCATCGAAGTGCCGACCGAGTACGGCGGCGCGGGCATGGATCCGGTGGCCTATGTGCTGGCGATGGTTGAGATTGCCGCGGCCGACGCCGCCACCTCGACCATCATGTCGGTCAACAATTCACTGTTCTGCAACGGCATCCTCAAGCACGGCACCGAGGAGCAGAAGCAGAAGTACGTGCGCGCCATCGCCCAGGGCGAGGCCATCGGCGCCTACGCGCTGACCGAGCCGCAGTCCGGCTCCGATGCCTCGGCCATGCACACGCGCGCCACCAAGAATGCCAACGGCGACTGGGTGATCAACGGCAAGAAGAGCTGGATCACCTCCGGCCCGGTTGCGCGCTACATCATTCTGTTCGCCATCACCACGCCGGGCATCGGCGCCAAGGGCGTGTCGGCCTTCATCGTCGACACCCAGCTGCCGGGTTTCCATGCCGGCAAGAGCGAGCCCAAGCTCGGCATCCGCGCCTCGGCCACCTGCGAAATCGAATTCACTGATTACGTGCTGCCCAAGGAAAACCTGCTGGGCGACGAGGGCAAGGGCTTCTCCATCGCCATGGGCGTGCTCGACGCCGGCCGCATCGGCATTGCATCGCAGGCCGTGGGCATTGCGCGCGCTGCGTACGAGGCCACCCTGCAATGGGTGCGTGACCGCAAGGCGTTCGGCACGCCGATCGGCACCTTTCAGATGACCCAGGCCAAGATCGCCGACATGAAGTGCAAGCTGGACGCGGCCACGCTGCTGACGTTGCGCGCTGCGTGGACGAAGGGCGAGGCCGAGAAGAACGGCGGCCGCTTTGGTACGGAGGCCTCCGTCGCCAAGCTCACCGCGTCGGAAGCGGCGATGTGGATTTCGCACCAGGCCGTGCAGATCCATGGCGGCATGGGTTATTCGAAGGAAATGCCGCTGGAGCGGTACTTCCGCGATGCCAAGATCACGGAGATCTATGAGGGCACGAGTGAGATTCAGCGCATTGTGATTGCGCGTGCAGAGACTGGTTTGCGGTAAATCGGCCAGGTTCTTCGTGTTGAGAGGCCCTCGGTGAGAACCGGGGGCTTTTCTTTTCAGGGAATCGCAACCTGTTTTTTTTGTGGGAGCGCACCCTGTGCGCGACGGCGGGGCGTCTGAGGCACCCTCGGACCGTCGCGCACAGGGTGCGCTCCCACAAGGGGGACCTTGGTTTGTTGACTGGCGTGGAAGTAATCGCAAATACTTGCGATCACCACGGAGACAGGTCCCCTCCCGCCAAGGATGGCGACTCCCTCCCCCCGGGTTCGTCACCCCACGTCGGGAACTGACCGAGCGGGGCCAGATGGACTTCATGCGGGCTCACTGGCCCGATGGCGCCAAGCGCCAAGCTGGCTGCTTTTGCAGGCTTTCTCCCTCCGTCACCGCCGCGGCACGATGGTTGCTTCGCACCAGGGATCCGAAACCACCTGCCGCGAGCCGCCCATGACCGATGTCGTTGAGAAGCTGGAAGTAGAGAGCATGGTCTACAAGACCCTGCTCGAGTCCACCAAGGCCATTCCCTGGCGCATCCAGTGGGACAGCCTGTCGTTCTCCTATATCGGCCCGCAGATCGAGCATCTGCTCGGCTGGGCGCCGGACAGCTGGGTCAGCGTGCAGGATTGGGCCGAGCGCATCCATCCGGAAGATCGCGACTGGGCGGTCAACTTCTGCGTGGCGCAGTCCAAGGCGGGCGTGGATCACGAAGCCGATTACCGCGCGCTGTGCAAGGACGGCAGCTATGTGTGGATCCGCGACGTGGTGCATGTGGTGCGCAAGGATGACGGCAGCGTGGATGCGCTGGTCGGCTTCATGTTCGACATCAGCGAGCGCAAGCGCACCGAGCAGCGCCTGATCGAACTGCAGCGCGAACTCGAAGCCCTGTCCTTCAAGGACGGCCTCACCGGCATCGCCAATCGCCGCCGCTTCGACAGTGTGTTCGAGGAAGACTGGGAGCAGGCGCGTCGCAGCGCCCGGCCGCTGTCGCTGCTGATGCTCGATATCGATTACTTCAAGCAATACAACGATCACTACGGCCATGTGCAGGGCGATTACACGCTCAAGCTGGTGGCCAAGGTGCTGGAGAAGGCGGTGCGCCGTTCGCATGACTTCCTGGCCCGCTTCGGCGGCGAGGAATTCGTGCTGGTGCTGCCCGATACCGATGCGGCCGCGGCGCGCGAAGTGGCTGAGCGTTGCCACGCGCTGATCGAGCAGGAATGGATTCCGCATGAGCGCTCGATGGCGCGCAAGTCGCTGACCATGAGCATCGGCGTGGGCTCGGTGGTGCCGATGCTTGGCGATGAGCGCTTGTCGTTCCTGGAGCTGGTCGACCGGCGCCTGTATCAGGCCAAGCAGCAAGGTCGCAATACGACCGTCAACAGCGACGATTGATGCCTCACGCACGCACCGCGGGTGATTCCGCGGTGCGCAGCGGCAAGATGAAATGAGCGGCGAGCAGGCCGAGCAAGCCACCGAGCAGCGTCTGCCAGATGCGCGCGCTCAGGAACATGATCGAGTGCTCGCCCGATGCGGCAAGCGTGACGATCAGGGTGAAGGCGAACGCGGCGCAGGCAATGTCGTAGCGCTCCGGCAACGCCATCGCGTAAACCACCATCGCCATCGCGGCCAACGCCCAGATCAGCAGCGGCGCATGCTCGGCCAGCGGAAGGCAGGCGAGGCCGAGCGGCACGCCAATCAGCGTGCCCACGATGCGCCGGCGCACGCGTTGCGCCGTGCCCGTGGCACTGCCGGCAACCACATAGGTGCACGCCGTGACCGCCCATGCGGACTCGGGCAGGTGCAGCTTAGCGTTGAGCAGCACCACGATCAGCGATGCCACGGCAGCCTGCACGCCCATGATGAAGGGCGCCGACAAATGCCAGCGGCCGGGAATGTCCGCAGGTGAAAGCACCGCGAGTTCGGCGGGCCGCTCGGCGGGGCCGGAGAGCAGGCGCGGCACCACCGAGGCGATGGCCGCGATGCATCCGGCGATCAGGATGGCGGGCCACGCGGAAGCGTCGAGCCGCATGGTGTAGGCCAGCAACTGGCCAATGTAGATCTGCGAACCGACGCCGGCGCCAGTGACGCCATACCGCTTGAGATAACTGGCCAGGAATGAGCCGCTGACCAGCGTGAATTCCGCTCCGTTCTGCGACAGCGGGGAAAGTGCCGGCACCAGCAGTGCCTGCATCAACGCGCCCAGCGTGGCGGCCACGCAGAGCAGGGCGAGATCGCGGCTGGATTCGAAACGCGTATGCCGCGCTTCGGAAACGCTGGCCCACAACGCAAAATTCGCTGCCAATGAGCCAACGGCGACGAGGCTGCCGAACGGATGCGCCACATCGTGCAAGGTGCCGATCGCCGCCGCCAGGCCGTAGGCAGTGACCAGCCGCAGTCCCTTGATCCGGCGGTGCGTGCCGGGATCGAGTTGTTCGAGCCAGTCGACGAATGAGCGCATGCGGGCGAAAGCAGGGATGGCCGTAGCCGCACATTATCAGCGGTCGGCACGTGCGGCTTTTTCGGAAACGCAGGGTCACCCATAAAAAAAGCCCCGGTCGTTCGACCGGGGCTTTGCTTTGACTTCCGTGATTCCGGATTAACCGCCGCGACGCGGATCCGAATCGAACGGCTGCATGGCACTGCTCGGCGTACCGCCGTTGCCACCGCCGCCCTGCGGCGTACCCGACGCGGCTTCGCCATGGGCCGGGCGGATCTTGCGGGACGGTTCGTCCAGCTTGTCGCCCAGTGCGCGGCGCACCGTCACGTAGAACACCGGGATCAACAGCAGACCCAGGAAGGTGGCGAAGATCATGCCGCCGATCACGCCCGTGCCGATGGCATGGCGGGAGTTGGCACCGGCGCCCGTCGAAATGAACAACGGGAACACGCCGAGGATGAACGCCATCGAGGTCATCAGGATCGGGCGCAGTCGCTGGCGGGCCGCCGTGATGACTGCATCGAACAGCGACTTGCCGTCCTGTTGCTGCTCCACCGCGAATTCCACGATCAGGATCGCGTTCTTCGCTGCCAGGCCGATCACCGTGATCATGCCGATCTTGAAGTACATGTCGTTCGGCAAGCCGCGCAACATCGAGAACACGACCGTACCGAGCAGGCCCAGCGGCACCACCAGGAGCACGGCGACCGGGATCGACCAGCTCTCGTACAGTGCGGCAAGGCACAGGAACACGATCAGGATCGACAGCGCCAGCAGCAGGGTGGCCGAGTTGCCGGCCAGGATTTCCTGGTACGACTGACCCGTCCAGTCCGCGCCGAAGCCCTTGGGCAGGTCGTGGTCGACGATGCCCTGCAAGGCGTTCATGGCCTGGCCGGTCGAGTAGCCCGGCGCTTCGTTACCCACGATTTCGACCGCGGCGTAGCCGTTGTAGCGGGTCAGGGCAGGCGAGCCCATGTCCCACTTCGTGTTGACCACGCTGGAGATCGGAATCATGTTGTACGGATTGACCGTCGCCTGGTACGACGACGAGCTCGACGAACCGCTGTTGGCCGCCGCACCCGGTGCCAGGCTACTGGGCGTGTAGATGTGCTGCAGCGCATCCGGGCCCATGCGGTAAGCCTGGTCCGCCTGCAGGTAGACGCGCTTCACGCGGCCGCCGTAGACGAAGTCATTGACGTACACCGGCGCCAGCGTGAGCTGGATGGCCGAGTACACGTCGCTCACCGACATGCCCATCGCCTGTGCCTGCGTGCGATCCACCTTCATATCCCACTGCGGAGCATCGGGCAGCTGGTTGGGACGCACGCCGAACAGCGCCTTGTTGTCCTTCGCCTTGCCCACCGCGGTGCCCATCGCCTGCATCAGCTCGCCATGCGTCTGGCCCGCACGGGCCTGCAGATACATGTCGATACCGCCGAACTGGCTGAGGCCGCGGATGGTGGGCAGGTTGACCACGAAGATCTGCGCGTCGCGGATGCCGTGGAACACGCCGTTCAACTTCATGATCAGCTCATCGGCGGTGATCGCTCGCGCGTCCCAGTCCTTGAGCTTGATGAAGGCCATGCCGGTGCTTTCGCTCTGGCCGATGAAGCTGAAGCCGCTGATCTGGTACATGCCGATGATGTCATCGTTGTACGGGCTCTTCTTGACGCGCTCGCGCATCTCGGCCATCACGGCCTGCGTGCGCTGCAAGGTGGCGCCCGGCGGCAGATTGACGATGGCCAGTGCAAAGCCCTGGTCTTCGCTAGGCACGAAGCTGGTGGGCAGGCGCGTGTAGAGGAAGCCGGCAAGCACGGCAACCAGGGCGAACACGATCATCCAGCGCGGCGCATGGCGGGTGGCGCTGCCGATGTGGCCGCCATAGGTGCGCGTGACCCAGTCGAAGGTCTGGTTGAACTTGCGGTAGACGATGTTCTTCTTGTGCTCGTGCTCAGGCTTGAGCAGCGTGGCGCACAACGCCGGCGTGAACGACAGCGCGAGGAAGGCGGAGAAGCCCATCGACACGGCGATGGTCAGCGCGAACTGCTTGTAGATCACGCCCGACGCACCCGGCTGCAGCGCGGACGGCACGAACACCGCCGCCAGCACCACCGTGATGGCCACCACCGCGCCGGTGATCTGGCCCATCGCCTTGCGCGTGGCTTCCTTGGGCGAGAGTTGTTCCTCGCTCATGATGCGTTCGACGTTCTCGATCACCACGATCGCGTCGTCCACCACGATACCGATCGCCAGCACCATGCCGAACAACGTCAGCTGGTTGATGGTGAAGCCCAGCGCCACCAAGCCGATGAAGGTACCCAGCAAAGCCACCGGGATCACCAGGGTGGGGATCACCGTGGCGCGGAAGTTCTGCAGGAAGATCAGCATCACCAGGAAGACCAGGATGATGGCCTCGATCAGGGTGTGCACCACTTCCTTGATGGAGATCGTCACGAACGGCGTGGTGTCGTACGGAGCAAACCAGGTGACGCCTTCCGGGAAGTCCTTGGACAGCTCGTTCATCTTGGCTTTGACGGCGTCGGCCACGTCCAGCGCGTTGGCGCCGGGCAGCAGCTGCACACCGAGGCCGCCGACCTGCTGGCCATTCCACGTCGCGCCCAGGCCGTAGCTCTGCGGGCCGAAGTCGATGCGCGCCACGTCGCTCAGCTTCACCACGGTGCCGTCGCTGTTGGCGCGCAGGATGATTTCGCCGAACTCCTGCGGGGAGGAGAAGCGGCCTTCAGCGGAGACGGTGGCGGTAAAGCCCTGTTCCTTCGGCGACGGATCGGCGCCGAGCGAACCGGCGGCGAACTGCACGTTCTGCGCCGCCACGGCGGAGAACACCGCGCTGGGCGACAAGCCGTAGCCGTGCATCTTGTCCGGATTGAGCCAGATGCGCACGCCGTATTCGGCGCCGATCAGGCGGGTGGCGCCCACGCCGGGAATACGGCCGACCTGGTCCGCCACCTGCGACGCGATCACGTCGGCCAGGCGGTTGCCGTCGATGTCCGGGTTGTTGGACACCAGCGACACGAACATCAGGAAGTCCGGGTTGCTCTTGGCCACCACCACGCCTTGCTGGGTCACGGCGGTCGGCAGGCGCGGCAAGGCCAGCTGCACCTTGTTCTGCACCTGCACCTGGGCGATGTCCGGGTCAGTGCCGGTTTCAAAGCTCAGCGTGATCGAGGTCGTGCCGTTGGAGTTGGACGAGGAGCTGAAGTAGAGCAGGTGGTCGATACCGGTAAGCTGCTGCTCGATCACCTGGGTGACGTTCTTCTCCATGGTGTCGGCGTTCGCGCCCGGATACGTCGCGGACACCACCACTTGGGGCGGCGCGATGTTGGGGTACGACTCGATACCCATGTTCAACACGGAGATGGTGCCAACCAGAGTGATCAAGATGGCTACCACCCACGCGAAGATGGGGCGGTCAATAAAGAAACTCGGCATGTCGGTCGACTCCCTTTACTGCTTGCCGCCAGCAGCATGACCCGCCGCTGCCGGCTGCCCCTGCGCGCCGGGCTTCTGGTCGGGCTGGTAAGGCCCCGCCTTGGCCGGTTTGCCGGGCTGCACCGTCTGCAGGCCGGAGACGATCACCTGGTCGCCGGTGCTCAGGCCGCTGGTGACGATGAAGTTCGAACCGGCCAGGTTGTCCGCGGTGACATTCTTGCGGGCGACATTGCCGTCCTGACCCACTACCAGCGCATAGGCGCCGACCACGTCGCGCTGGATGGCCGCCTGCGGCACCAGGAACACGTTGTGGAGCTCGCCGAGGTTGGCGGTGATGGTGATGTAGGTGCCTGGCAACAAACGGCGGTCCGGGTTGGCCAGCAGGGCGCGCAGGTTGATCGAGCCGGTGGTCGGGTCGACGGTGGCGCCGGAGAAGTCCAGCGTGCCGTCCTGGGCGTACTTGCTGCCGTCGGGCAGGGTGACCTTCACGGTGGTCTTGCCCTGGTCGCTCAGCGACACGTTGCCGGCGGCCTGGGCGGCGCGCAGGCGATCGAGATCGGCGGCACTGACGGTGAAGTTGACGTACAGCGGGTCGAGCTGGTCGACCGTGGTCAACAGCGTCGAGCTCGAGCCGGAATCGGCGGCGCCGTTGCCGACGATGGCACCCTCGGTCACCTGTTGCTGACCGGCGCGGCCGTCGATGGGCGCGACTACGCGGGTATAGCTCAGGTTGATCTTGGCGCTTTCCACGGCGGCCTGCAGCTGCTTGACCGAGGCGGCGCCGCTGCGCTCGTTGGCTTCGGCGGCGTCGAGGTCGGACTGCGAGATGTAGTTCTGCGGGCGCAGCTTGCGGTCGCGCTCGGCCAGGTTGTGGAAGTTCACGTAGGTCGCCTGGCCCGCGGCCAGATTGGCCTTGGCCGAGTCCAGCGCTGCCTGATAGATCACCGGGTCGATCTCGAACATGACCTGGCCGGCTTTGACGTCGGTGCCTTCCTGATAGACGCGCTTGAGCAGCACACCCGACACGCGGGCGCGCACATCGGCGCTACGGTAAGCCGACACGCGGCCCACGAGATCCTTGGCTAGCGGCGTGCTCTGGGCCTGGGCCTTGACGACACCGACTTCCGGCGGCGGCGCCTGCGGCGGGCCTTGATCCTTGCCTTTGCCACAGGCGGCCAGTGAGAGCAGGCCAAGGCACAGCAGAGGTGTGCGCAGTGACGTGGACTTCATGTGGGCTCCATTTCTTTTTTAATGTGGTCGGGGATGCAGCGCGTCGACGCCTCTCCGGGCGGCGACAAAAGGGGCTTGCAACGAACACGCAGCGGCCCCGCTAGTCCGAGCGTCCCGTGAACGGGTAGGCAAGGAAGGGCAGGGTCGGTAAAGCCGTGGCTCGTTCAGGCAGGCGAGCTTGGACTATACCGTACAGTTTACAATTTGTAGAGACACCCCTGATACGCCGGATCGGCCTCCCTGGGCCATTCAGACGCGTCTTATGTGTTCCGCTGGGTTGGGTGGCTGTACTCCCAACGGGACGTGCGACCTAATTTTGGCTGAATTCCGTGAAGGAAGGGTGTCGGCCGCTAAGACAGGGGGATGGCCGTCGGTTTCATGGTGCCTGCGGCGGCTGGCAAACGCCTGTGCCGATGGTCCGGTTGCAGCATCTGCGTGCTTGCTTACAACAACCGGCCGCACCCGCGGATAGCGGGCCCAGGTTGTCGGCATGGCGGTTTGTCTGTCGACTATTTCATCTGCTGCGCTGCAACGTTTTGAATGCGTCGACGCCATGACATACGCAGCGGTATCGGTTGCCTGCGATGGACGGGAATCACCAGCGCTGCAGCGGCAACACGCGAGCGCAGCGAGTTTTTCGTCCAACTGCGCAAGCGCTGCGCATGTGCTTGGTTGTCATGCAATCGTCGCAGAAATCTCCTATCGCAGCCGTTGCTGCACGGGCGTCATGGCCTGCCGCTAGCTGAAGTGCATCTTTCGCAAGTGTGGATAAGGCATCACGCGAGGCGTATTCTTTTGAGGCTTTTTTAGCCTCATTCCGTCTCCCCAACACAGTAGATGCCATGAACGCGATTCGTGCGGCTAGCAACAGCTCGTTCCCCAGTGTTGTTTTCGAAGAACTGAAGCAAAGCGGATTTCCTACCGGGCGCCTTGATGAGGCGCAATTTTTTATCAGCGCTTTCTTCGCGCGCATCGCCGACGGCGATCTGCAACTCCATACCGCCCGCGAGTGGGCTGCCCTGATCGCAGACCTGCTCAGCTTCATGCAGCAGCGCCAGCCGGGCCGCGCCGCGGTGCGTGTGGTCAACCCGGCTACGGGCCACGCCGGCCGCAGTTACATCCAGGTCGTCACCGACGACATGCCGTTCCTGGTCGACACCGTCACTATGGTCGCGACCGAACAATTGCAGATCCACGCCGTGATCCATCCGGTGGTGGAAGTGGCACGCGATGCCTCCGGCAAGCTGCTTAAGATCGGCGCCCCCGACGGCCAGCCCGAATCGGTCATGCATTTCGAAGTGGACCGCGTGGCCGACGACGAGGAGCTGGCCAAGCTCAAGGCCAAACTCGAAGGCGCGCTGGAAGACGTGCGCGTGGTCGTCGCCGACTGGAAGAAGATGCGCGACCAGGCGCTCGCCACCGCCGACGACCTGCCGTCGCGCCAGCTGCCGCTGGACGCCGCCGCCGTGAAGGAAGCCTCCGCGTTCCTGCGCTGGCTGGCCGACGACAACTTCACCTTCCTCGGCTACCGCGAATACGAAGTGACCGAAGCCGATGGCGAGGAAGTACTGCGCGCCAACGAAAGCTCGGGCATGGGCATCCTGCACAAGAGCGAGCGCTCGCTCGCACCGCGCTCGCTGCGTTCGCTGGTGGCCAGCGACCTGCCGCAGTCCGGTTCCACCGACGCCATCATCCTGACCAAGACCAATGCGCGCTCGCACGCGCATCGTCCGGGCTACATGGATTACGTGGGCGTGCTCAAGTTCGATGCCAACGGCAAGCCGGTGGCCGAACAGCGCTTCCTCGGCCTGTTCTCCTCCAACGCCTATATGGCGCGTCCGCAGGACGTGCCGCTGGTACGCCAGAAGTTCGAATACGCGATGGAGCGCTCCGGCCTCAAGCGCGATTCGCATTCGGGCAAGGCGTTGCGCCATATCCTGGAAACTCTGCCGCGCGACGAGCTGTTCCAGAGCAGCGACGAAGAGCTCTACACCACCGCCATGGGTACGCTGGAACTGCGCCAGCGCGCACGCACGCGCCTGTTCGTGCGCCGCGACCGCTATGGCCGTTTCGTCACCTGCATCGTTTATGTGCCGCGTGACCGCTTCAACACCACGGTGCGCGAACGCATCGAAGCGCTGCTGAAGGATGCCATGCGCGGCGAAAGCCTCGATTCGTCCGTGCTGATGGGCGAAGCGGCGCTGGTGCGCCTGCATGTGGTGGTGCGTCCGAAGATCGGCGACCAGGTGCATTACGACGTGGCCGAACTCGAGAAGGGCGTGGCCACCATCGTGCGCAACTGGCACGACGATGTGCGCGACGAACTCGTGCGCACGCTGGGCGACCACGATGGCGTGGTACTGGCCAACCGTTACGCCAAGGCGCTGCCTGCCGGCTACGTGGAAGACGTCTCGCCGGCCACCGCTGCCGAGGACGTGCACCAGCTCTCGCTGCTCAAGGGCGACGACGCGGTACGCATGTCGTTCTATCACCCGGCCTCGCGGCCGGAAGAACTGCGTTTCAAGATCTACCGCAGCGGTGGCGACATCGCGTTGTCCGAAGTGCTGCCGCAGTTGGAGAACCTGGGTCTGCGCGTGCTCACCGAGCACCTGTACGACATCCATGTCGGCGACAGCATGCTGTACATCCAGGACTTCGAAGTGCAGACCGCCGGCAGCCTCGCTTTCAGCGTGGAGCAGGTGGACCAGTTGTTCGAAGACGCTTTCGAGCAGATCTGGCGCGGCAACGCCGAGAACGACGGCTTCAACCGCCTGGTGCTCGGCGCCAAGCTGAGCTGGCGCCAGATCGCCATGCTGCGCGGCTACTGCAAGTACCTGCTGCAGACCGGCGTGGCGTTCTCGCAGAGCTATATGGAAGACGCCTTCAACCGCTATCCGGCGATTGCCGGCCTGCTGGTGGAGCTGTTCCTGGCCAAGTTCGACCCGCGCCGCGAGTCGCTGTCCGCGGATGAACTCAAGCGCGCCGGTGGCTTGCTGCGCGGCGAAATGCAGGTGTTGATTCCCGAGGCGCTGCGCCAGGCGCATCCGGCCCTCGTCGACGGCCTGGTGGCGGCGCTGTCCAAGCCGCGCGACGAGCAGCTGGCGGTGATCGAAGAGACCATCGGCACGCTGCTGGAAACCGTCTCCAGCCTCGACGACGACCGTATCCTGCGCAGCTTCGTGGCGCTGATCCGCGGCACGCTTCGCACCAGCTTCTTCCAGCAGTGGAACGACCAGTACCGCAGCTACATCAGCTTCAAGTTCGATTCGCACCGCGTGCCGGATCTGCCCAAGCCGGTGCCGTACCGCGAAATCTTCGTCAGCGCACCGCGCGTGGAAGGCATCCACCTGCGCTTCGGTGCGGTGGCGCGCGGCGGCCTGCGCTGGTCGGATCGTCGCGAAGACTTCCGTACCGAAGTGCTGGGCCTGGTGAAGGCGCAGATGGTGAAGAACACCGTGATCGTGCCGGTCGGTTCGAAGGGCGGCTTCTTCGTGAAGCGTCCGCCGGTGAACGGCGACCGCGATGCGCAGCTGGCCGAGGGCATCGCGTGCTACCGCATGTTCATCAGCGGCCTGCTCGACATCACCGACAACCTGATCGAAGGCAAGGTGGTGCCGCCGCACGACGTGGTGCGCCATGACAACGACGATCCGTACCTGGTGGTGGCGGCCGACAAGGGCACCGCGACGTTCTCCGATATCGCCAATGCCATTTCGGTGGAACACGGCTTCTGGCTGGGCGATGCGTTCGCTTCGGGCGGCTCGAACGGTTACGACCACAAGGGCATGGGCATCACCGCCAAGGGCGCGTGGGAGTCGGTCAAGCGCCACTTCCGTGCGCTGGGCCGTGACAGCCAGTCGCAGGACTTCACCTGCGCGGGCGTCGGCGACATGTCGGGCGACGTGTTCGGCAACGGCATGCTGCTGTCGCGCCACATCAAGCTGGTGGCGGCGTTCGATCATCGCCATGTGTTCCTCGATCCGAACCCGGATGTCGAGCGTTCCTTCGTCGAGCGCGAGCGCATGTTCAAGCTGCCGCGTTCGAGCTGGGACGATTACAACAAGCAGCTCATTTCCGCGGGCGGCGGCGTGTATCCGCGTACGCTCAAGTCGATCCCGATTTCGCCGGAAGTGCGTGCGGTGCTCGGCCTCAAGTCTGACGTGACCCAGCTGGCGCCGAACGACCTGCTCAGCGCCATCCTCAAGGCGCCGGTGGACCTGCTGTGGAACGGCGGCATCGGTACCTATGTGAAGTCCAGCGCCGAGACGCACGCCGACGTGGGCGATCGCGCCAACAACGCGCTGCGCGTCAACGGCGTCGAGCTGCGCTGCAAGGTGGTGGGCGAGGGCGGTAACCTGGGCTTCACCCAGAAGGGCCGTATCGAAGCCGCCCAGCATGGCGTGCTGCTCAATACCGACTTCATCGACAACTCCGCCGGCGTGGACACCTCCGACCACGAGGTGAACATCAAGATCCTGCTCGGCGACGCCGTGCAGCGCGGCGAGCTGACCACCGAGCAGCGCAATACGCTGCTGGCCAGCATGACCGACGAAGTGGGCCAGCTGGTGCTGTGGGACAACTACCGCCAGAACCAGGCCATCACCTTGATGGAGCACCAGTCGGTGCATCGCATCGGCTCGATGGCGCACTTCATCCGCCAGCTGGAATCGGAAGGCCTGCTCGATCGCCAGGTGGAAAACCTGCCGAGCGAAACCGAACTGACCGAGCGCAAGGCGCGCGGCATCGGCATGACGCGTCCGGAGCTGTCGGTGCTGCTGTCGTACGACAAGATCAAGCTGTACCAGCAGCTGCTCGACTCGGACGTGCCCGAAGATGCGTACCTCTCCAAGGAATTGGTGCGCTACTTCCCCGAGCCGTTGCACGGCAAGTACGCCGAGCACATGCAGCGCCATCGCCTGAAGCGCGACATCATCGCCACGGCCGTGACCAACTCCACCATCAACCGCATGGGCGCCACCTTCATGATGCGCATGCAGGAGGACACCGGTCAGGGTCCGGCAGCCATCGCCAAGGCGTATACCGCAGCGCGCGAAATTCTCGATGCGCGTGAACTGTGGGCGCAGATCGAAGCGCTCGACGGCAAGGTGGCCGAGAACACCCAGATCGACGCCATCCTGCAGATCTGGTCGCTGCTGCGTCACACCACCCGTTGGCTGCTGAACCGTCCGGGCGGCACGCTGGACATCAACGCCAACGTGGCGCGCTACCAGACCGGCGTGACCGAGCTGCGCGCGGCCCTGCCTGACGTGCTCACCGAAACGGGCAAGCAGGACTTCGCCACCAGCCAGGAGAAGTGGGACGGCCTGGGCATGCCGGGTGAACTCGCGCTGCGCATGGCCCGCCTGCCGGAGCTGCGCGCCATGCTCGACATCGTCGAGGTGGCACAGCAGGGCAACCAGCCCATCGCCAAGGTGGCCGGCGTGTTCTACGAGCTCGGCCAGGCGCTGGACCTGGAATGGCTGCGCAACCAGATCGAAGCGTTGCCGGTGGAAGGTGCATGGCACGCGCAGGCACGCGGTTCGCTGCTGGATGAGCTCAACCACCAGCATCGCGCGTTGGCCCTGCAGGTGCTGTCGATGACCGGCAGCGCCAAGGACGTCTCGCCGGTGCAGGCGTGGCTGCAGCGTGACGATGCCACGCTCAAGTACACGCGCAACATGCTGGCGGAAATCCTCACCGAGAAGGCGGACTACCCGATCGCCTCGGTGGCGGTCCGCCGCCTGGCCCAGCTGGCGCAGGTGCCGGTGAACCAGTAAGTAATTCCAGCGGCTGCCCGGCTTTGCTGGGCAGCCGCTGAGGGTGCTCGACGATTCACTAAGGTTTGTACCCCCTCTCCGTCATTCCCGCGAAAGCGGGAATCCAGCGCCTTTAAAACGCAACGAGTGCCCTTAAAGACAAAGTCAGAGGCACTGGATTCCCGCTTTCGCGGGAATGACGGTGAGGGGATGGATGTATTTGGGAGCGAGACAAGCAGGGGGCGGGATCGGCAACGGTCTTGCGCCCTTCGTCCATCTACGCTCAACTGGCGTCCTCGCCCTGACCGTTGCCCGACCCTATGCGCTTCGCCTTTGTCGCCAGCGAAACCAATGTCGCCCAGCAGGCCCGGCGCAAACTCATCGACCGCTATGGCGATGCCGTGCCGGAGCAGTCGGACGTGATCGTGGCGCTGGGCGGCGACGGCTTCATGCTGCGCACGCTGCACGCCTATCGCGCGCTGCCGGCGCCGGTGTACGGCATGAAACTGGGACGCGTCGGCTTCCTGATGAACAAGCACCGCATCGACGAGCTTGAAGAGCGCATTTCGCGCGCGCATGCCGCGGTGCTCTATCCGCTGGACATGCGCACGGTCGATATCAACGGCGACGTGCATCACGCGCTGGCGTTCAACGAAGTGTCCTTGTTGCGCCAGAGCAACCAGGCGGCGCATCTGGAAGTGAAACTCAACGACATCGTGAAACTGCAGAACCTGGTCTGCGACGGCATCCTGGTGTCGACACCGGCGGGTTCCACGGCCTACAACCTCTCCGCACATGGGCCGATCCTGCCATTGGACGCCAATGTGCTCGCGCTGACCCCGATCAGCCCGTTCCGCCCACGTCGCTGGCGCGGTGCGATCTTGCCGCATCGCACCCTGGTCACCATGCGCGTGCTCGATCCCGGCAAGCGCCCGGTGAGCGCCACCGCCGATTATCACGAGGTGCGCGACATCCGCGAGGTGGAGATCCGCCAGTCGGAGGGGCAGGGCGTGCGCTTGTTGTTCGATCCGGAGCACAACCTGGAGCAACGCATTCTGGATGAGCAGTTCGCGCCGGATTGAGGAGAGCAGGAGTGAGTGGAGAGGAGTGAGTAGTGAGAGTAGAGCATCTCGCTGGCTGCCTTTTCTTACTCCTCACTCCTCTCCACTCACTCCTCGCCTTTTGCGCTAGATTGAGCGGCATGACCCGCCCAACGCCCGATGCACACGATCCCACCGCCGCCGGCGACAACCGCCTGGTGGTGGCCATTTCCTCGCGCGCTCTGTTCGACCTGGGCGACAGTCATGAGCTGTTCGAGCACCAGGGGCTGGATGCCTATCGCGCGTTCCAGATTGAGCACGAGAACGAGCTGCTCAAGCCCGGCGTGGCGTTCCCGCTGGTGCAGAAACTGCTGGGCTTGAACAAACTAGCGGGCGATGTGCCGCCGGTGGAAGTGATCCTGTTGTCGCGCAACTCCGGCGACACCGGCCTGCGCATCTTCAACGCGATCCAGCACTACGGGTTGGAGATCAGCCGCGCCGCGTTCACCAGCGGCGCGCCTACGTCCGATTACATCGCGCCGTTCAAGGCCGATTTGTTCCTGTCCGCCAACGCCGAAGACGTGGGCCGCGCGCTGGCCGCCGGCGTGGCGGCGGCCACCATCCTGCCGTCGGTGGCGCCGCCACGCGCTACCGAGCAATTGCGCATCGCCTTTGACGGCGACGCGGTGATCTTCGGCGACGAAGGCGAGCGGGTGTCGCGTGAGGAAGGTCTGGAAGCTTTCCATCGCAGTGAGCACAAGCTTGCCAACGAGCCGCTCTCGGTCGGACCGTTCCGCGGTTTCCTCACCGCCGTGCACCGCCTGCAGGCAGCGTTCCCGGCCGAAGATTCGCCCATCCGCACCGCGCTGGTCACCGCGCGTTCCGCGCCGGCGCACAAGCGGGTGATCCTGACCCTGCGGCGCTGGGGCGTGCGTATCGATGAAGCGCTGTTCCTGGGCGGTCGCGACAAGGGCCCATTCCTGGACGCCTTCGGTGCCGATATCTTCTTCGACGACTCACCGGCGAATGTGGAGTCCGCGCGCAAGCATGTGGCGACGGGGCATGTGCCGCATGGGGTCAGCAACCGCTAAAGGCTGACCTCAAGGCACCCTGTGGGAGCGCACCCTGTGCGCGACAGCCACCAGTGCAAGGTCAGCGTTCAGTTGAGCGGTCCCTTCATGTGGCCGGCTGCAAGATAGGTTGCCGTGTCGCAGTCGCGCACAGGGTGCGCTCCCACAAGGGCGGTTACGGAACCGAATGCCCCTTGCTGGCCGTCCATATCGCATACCAGTCTTCGGCATCCAGCTTCACATCCAGCGCCGCCACCGCCTCGCGCAGACCATCGATACGGCCGGTGCCGGTAATGACATGCGGACGCGAGGGATGGCGTAGCGACCACGCGAAGGCCAGCGTGGTGAGCGTGATGCCATAGCGGTGTGCGATGGCCGTCATTTCGGCGCGCACGCGTTCGACCTGTTCGTCATCACCGGTAAACAGTCGCCCGCCGCCCAACGGCGACCAGATCATCGGCCGCAGGCCCAGCTGCTGCGCCTGATCGAGCGTGCCGTCGTCCAAGGCATCCATCTGCAAGGGCGATAGTTCGATCTGGTTGGTGAGCAACGGATGATGCTGGTTCAGTAGCGCGAACTGGCTCGTCGTGTGGTTGGACACGCCCCAGTGCGCCACCTTGCCCTCGCGCGTGAGCGTGTCGAACGTCTCCGCCAGCGCCGCGGCATCCATCAGATAGTCGGGCCGATGGATCAGCACGAGATCCAGCTGTTCGGTGTGCAGGTTTTTCAGTGACTGCTCCACCTGTTGACGCACGTAGCCGGCGGAGCTGTCGTAGTAGTTGATGCGATAGGGGTGTTGCGCGGAGCGAAGACGGATGCCGCATTTGGTGATCAGCTGCATTCGTTCGCGCAGTGACGGTGCCGCCTTGAGCGCCTCGCCGAACTGTGCCTCGGCCTGGTAGTCGCCATAGATGTCGGCGTGGTCGTACGAGGTGATGCCCAGCTCCAGCGCTTGTTCGATCCAGCGCACGCGCTCCTGCACGCTGAGTTGCCAGCTGACGATGCGCCAGAGGCCGGCGACGATGGGGGAGAGGGGGAGGTTGGTGGTTGGCATTGGCGAGGGCTGGGGTGAGTGAGGTGGCAGTGTGACAAGGTGAGTTGATTGTCGCCAGCCTCAGATTTTTTAGTTTGTTTGCAGCGCGCACGCACCGGTTCTGGGCTGGTTGTTTGGCTTTCGGCAGCTTGCCGACCGCAGGATTTTGACCTTGGCTCGTCATCCCGGCGCAGGCCGGAAGCGCCCTTCAACAGCCGAAGGCTGCTCATCCAGTAGCGACTGGCTTCGGATGTCGCGATATCGCGATCTGGCTCGCCTGCCGCGGGCTTTCGTGCCGCTGCCGCGGCCCGAGTTACTTTTCTTTGCTTGCCCAAAGAAAAGTAACCAAAAGAAAGGGCCCCCCGGATGACGCGCCCTCCGGGCTGCGCCCGCCAGGTGCGCGGCCGGGTTGCGGGGTTTTTCGACAGGACATCCTTGTCCTGTCGAAAAACTGGCCGCATCCATGCGGCCACCCTTCGGGCTTTCCTCCACCCGCCCGCCGCGTCATACGGGGACTCCGGGGGCAAGAGCCACATCACGAGCCGAACCACGCCCGGCGTTGCCGGGCTGCTCTTTTGTAGGAGCGCACCCTGTGCGCGAACGCCGCCCGCAGGGCGGCCTGTTAGGCCGCGTTCGCGCACAAGGTGCGCTCCTACAAGGGAGCGCGCTGCCTTTTGGATGGCGGATCAACGGCGATGCTCAGCTTTTTTGTGGGAGCGCACCCTGTGCGCGACAAACCTACGGAGCGGTACACCGCAGCGTGGCTGTCGCGCACAGGGTGCGCTCCCACAGACAAGCGCCAGGCGTGGCACGAGTGCGGCATGCATGGGCCAAAGCCGATGCGCAGCGAGGCTCCGCTTTAAGTCCTCTTCGCTGTGGCGCGTTGCGGTGTAGCCGTAACGCGTGTCGGACGATCGCCACGCTTCCGAACCCCTCGAGCGACAGACGATCGTATTCAACAGAACGCTACGAGCCCTTGCTCTTTTAGGCCATTCTCTTTGGGTTACTTTTCTCTTACTCCGGGCATCCTGCCCTCCGCCCTTCGGGCCGGCTTCGCCGTTCGCATGCACTCCTGCGCATGCGTGGGCCAGCAAGAGAAAAGTGACTCGAGCGGCGGCAGCCGTTCGAAACGCCCGCCGCGTAGGCGGCACGCTGGCCTCAAGGCGACAACCGAAGACTGACGAAACTGGATGACCAGCCTTCGGCTGTTGAAAAGCGCATCCAGCCTAAGCCAGCATGACGAGCTCCAGACGAAGCAGTCGAGCAGTAGCCCAAATAAACCAACCCTACTGCGCCGCAGTCGCAGCAGCCGCCACCGGCGCATGGGCCAACTCATCCGCCGACCAGCCACCACCTACATCCCCCATCAACGACACCGCATCCAGCAACCGCTGCTGCTGCACACTCAACGCATCCTGCTTCGTGCTCAACTCCGTCGTCTGCGCCAAAGCAGCCGTCGTGTAGTCGACCGTGCCGGCCTGATACTCGTTGAACGCAATCTCCGATCCACGCGTGGCATCCTTCACGGCGGCATCCAGCACCTGCGCTTGTTGGGCGAGGATGTTGATGCCGGAGAGATCGTCTTCCACATTCTGGAATGCACCCAATACCGTGCCGCGATAGTTGGCGAGAGCGGCTTCGTAGTTCGCGCGGGCGGCGGCCACTTCGCCGTGGCGTGCGCCGGCGTCGAAAATCGTTTCGCTCGCGTCGGCGCCCAGCGACCACACATGGTTAGCTACATGGAGCAGGCCGGCGAGCGGGGATTGCGAGAAACCGTCTGCTGCAGAGAGCGACAGCGACGGGTAGTAGGCGGCGATCGCCACGCCAATGGCAGCATTCTGCGCAGCCATCTGGCGCTCGGCCACCGCGATATCGGGGCGGCGCTGCAGCAGCGTGGAAGGCACGCCAGCGGGGACCTGCGGTAGGGTCGGCAGCGTGGCGTTGTGCGGAAGGTCGAGCTCCTCGGGGTTCTTGCCCACCAGTACGGCGATGGCGTGCACATCTTGCGCACGCGACACGCCCAGCGCGATCAGCTTGGATTGCGCGTTTTCCAGCTGCGTGCGCGCCGTGATGACGTCCGAGGGCGCGATGGTGCCAGCCTTGTCCTGATTGGCCACGACGCGCAGGTATTCCTTGTCCGCGTCGACGGTCTGCTGCAGCAGGTCGATGTTGGCGTCGGTGACGCGCAGGTTGATCACCGCCGTGGCGAGTGCGATCTGTTCGGACAAGGTGGCGTTGGCGAGGGTCGCCTGGCTCGCTTGCGCGTTGGCCTTGTTCTCCTCCACCGTGCGGCGCACCTTGCCCCACAGATCCGGCGCCCAGCTCACATTGCCTTCCAGCGAGCCGGAAGTGCTCACTGGAGTCAGGTGTTCGACGCCGCTGCCGGCGTTGCCGGCGGCCGAGCGCTGCTTGCTGCCCGAGCCGGAGATGCCGATGGTGGGGAACAACGCACTGCGCGCCACCTGCACCTCGGCGACGGCGGCCTGATAGTTGGCGTAGCTCTGCGCCACCGTCTGGTTGGACACCGCCACTTGCGGTTCCAGCTCGTCGAGCAGCGGATCGTTGAAGGCCTTCCACCAGTCGCCCTTGGGCGCATCGTCGGCGGGCGCGGCGGAGGTCCAGCCGGGCATTTCCTTGTACTGCGTCGGTACGTTGACCTGCGGTCGGTGGTAGTCGGGACCCACCATGCAGCCGCCGAGCAGCGTCGCCAGCGAAACGGCCAGTAGATTGCGGGAAAAGATCTTGTTCATGCTTTTGCGTCCGATCGGTTCCACGGCAGATTCTCGGACCACCGCGCCAGGCGTGCGCGCAGGCGGTCGAGGTACAAGTAGATCACTGGCGTGGTGTACAGGGTGAACACCTGGCTGAAGATGAGGCCGCCCATCACCGTGATGCCCAGCGGTTGTCGCAGCGATGCGCCCTGGCCAATGCCGATGGCCAGCGGGACCGCACCCAGCACGGCCGCCGCGGTCGTCATCATGATGGGGCGCAGTCGCACCACGGCGGCGTCGTGGATGGCCTTGCGCGGATCGAGGCCTTCATCGCGCTGCAGATGGATGGCCACGTCGATCATCATGATGGCGTTCTTCTTCACGATGCCGATCAGCAGGATGATGCCGATCATCGCGATCACCGAGAACGGCGTGTCGAAGATCAGCAAGGCCAGCGTGGCGCCGATGCCTGCCGAGGGCAGAGTGGAAAGAATGGTGATGGGATGCACCGTGTTCTCGTACAGGATGCCCAGCACGATGTAGACGGCCGCGAGAGCCGCGAGGATCAGCAAAGGCATCGTGCCCATGGACTGCGCGTACACCTGCGCCGCGCCTGCCGTCGCGCCATGGATGGAGGCCGGCATGCCCAGCTCCTGCGCCGCCTCGTTGATGGCGGCCAGGCCGCCGCTGAGCGAGCCGCCCGGCGGCAGGTTGAACGAGATGGTGCCGGCGACCAGTCCGCCCTGGTGATTCACCTGGGTGGCGGTGTGATTGCTCACATACGAAGCCAGCGCCGGGAACGGCACCAGGGTTTCCGCCGAGGTGCTGTCCGCGCTGCCGCTGGAGCTGCCGCCCTTGGCGTTGGCGATGGCATTGGTGAGCTGGTTGGCCTCGGCGTCGCTGTTGCGCGAGTTGGTGCTGGACGTCGTGGTGCTCGTGGTCGTGTTGGCGGTGACGCCGCTCACGATGGATTTGGACATCTGCGTCTGCTGCGTGCCCGACGCATTGCCCGCCGCGGTGCTGAAGCGGATGCGATTGATGGTCTGCGGGTATTGCCAGTACTTGGGTGCCACTTCCATCACCACGAAGTACTGGTTCAGCTCGTTGTAGATGGTCGATACGGTGCGCTGGCCGAACGCGTCGTAGAGCACGCTGTCGATCTGGTTGGGTGCGAAACCGTAGCGCGCCGAGGTGGCGCGGTCGATGTTCACGTACAGCTGCAAGCCGTTCTGCTGCAGGTCGGAGTTCACGTCGGTGATGCGGTCGTGGTACTTGCCCAGCGCCGCCACCAGGCGTGGCACCCAGGTGAACAAGGCTTCGGGATCGTCGCTGGTCAGCGTGTACTGATATTCGGCGGCCGATTGCCGGCCGCCGATGCGCAGGTCCTGCGCGGCTTGCAGGAACAGCTTGGCGCCCGACACGGCATTGAGCTTGGGCCGCAGGCGATCCACCACCTGCGCTGCGGATATCTTGCGCTCGGCCAGCGGCTTCAATTCGATGAACACGTTCGCGGTGTTGAGCGCGCGCCCACCGGTGAAGCCGGCCACCGAGGCGACCGCCGGATCTTTCTGCACGATGCCTTGCAATTGCGCGAGCTTCTTCTGCATCGCCTGGAACGAGATGCTCTGGTCGGCAATGATCTGCCCGCTCAGGATGCCGTTGTCCTGCTCGGGGAAGAAGGTCGAGGGCACCAGCCGGATCAGCACCACGTTGAGCACGATCAGGCCGATCAGGGTGAGCATCACCGCAAACGCATGATCGAGCACGACGGTGAGCGAGCGCGCATAGGCCTGGCGGAAGCGCTCGAACTGCCGTTCGTACCAGACGGCCCAGCGCGCCTTGGAATGCAACGACTTGCGGCTGATGACGAAGGCGGCCATGGCCGGCGTCACGGTGAGCGAAATCAGCAGCGAAATCAGGATGGCGATGGACAGCGTCACCGCGAACTCGTGGAACAGCAGGCCGACGATGCCCGGCATCAGCAGGATGGGCAGGAACACCGCGATCAGCGAGAGGCTCATGGAAATCACGGTGAAGCTCACTTCCGCGCTGCCGACCATGGCCGCCTCGCGAACATCCATGCCTGCTTCGACGTGACGCACGATGTTCTCCAGCACTACCACGGCATCGTCCACCACGAAGCCGGTGCCTATGGTCAAGGCCATCAGCGAGAGGTTGTCGATGCTGTAGCCCAGCAGGTACATCGGCCCGAAGGTGCCGACGATCGACAGCGGCAGGGCCACCGCCGGCACCAGCACGGCGCGCGGCGATTGCAGGAAGATGTAGACCACGCCGATCACCAGCAGCACGGCCATGAACAGGGTGCGCTCGGTGTCGTTTACGGCTGCGTTGACCGACTGCGAGCGATCCACGGCGACGCCCACATGCACGTTGTGCGGCAGGGTGGCCTCGATCGCAGGCAGCGATTTGCGGATCTGCGCCACCGTCTTGACGATATTGCTGCCGGGCAACGGATACACGATCACCAGCACCGCATCCTGGCCGTTGTACAGGCCGGCATTGCGCAGGTTCTCCGCCGAATCGAGCACCTGCGCCACGTCGCGCAGCTGCACCGGCGAGCCATTGCGGTAGGCGACGATAAGATCGCGGTAGGGCGCGGCCTTGTTGATCTGGTCGTTGGACAGCACTTCGAAGCGCTGGCCGTTCTGGTCGATATGACCCTTCACGCTGTCTGCGTTCGCTGCACTGATCGCCGCGCGAACATCCTCCAGCCCGATGCCGTAGCTATTGAGCTGGTCTGGTTCCAATTCCACGCGAACCGAGGGCAGGGCACTGCCGCCGAGGGTGATCTGGCCCACGCCATCTACCTGCGAGAGCTGCTGCTGGATCACCGAATCGGCCGAGTCGTACAGCTGCGCGCGAGTCAGTGTCTTGGAGGTGAGCGCGAGCACCATGATGGGCGAGTCGGCGGGGTTGAACTCGCGATAGGTCGGGTTGTTGCGCAGCGTGGTCGGCAGATCGGCGCGGGCTGCCTGGATGGCCGCCTGCACGTCGCGCGCCGCGCCGTTGATGTCGCGGTTGAGGCCGAACTGGATGACGATCTGCGCAGCGCCGACGGTGCTGGTGGAGGTGAGCTCAGAGACGTCGGCAATCGTGCCAAGGCGCCGTTCCAAGGGTTCAGCCACCGTCGCGGCCATGATGCTGGGACTGGCGCCCGCCATGCTCGCCTGCACGACGATCACCGGGAAGGTGATATTCGGGAGAGGCGCCACCGGCAGGCGGAAATACGCCAGCATGCCCGACAGCAGGATCGCCACGGCCAGCAGCGTGGTCGCCACGGGCCGCTTGATGAAGACGCCCGGAATGTTCACGCGCCTTCCCCAGCCGCCTCTTCAGGCAGGCGCTGGCGGCGGAAACGCTGGGCCAGCCGGTCGAAGTAGAGGTAGATCACCGGCGTGGTGAACAGCGTCAGCAGCTGGCTGAGCAGCAAACCGCCGATGATGGCCAGGCCGAGCGGACGACGCAGCTCCGAACCGGTGCCCGAACCCAGCAGCATCGGCAACGCGCCCAGCATCGCCGCGAGCGTGGTCATCAGGATCGGACGGAAGCGCAGCAGCGAGGCCTCGAAGATGGCTTCCTCCGCCGGCTTGCCGTGTTCGCGTTCGGCCTCGAGCGCGAAGTCCACGATCATGATCGCGTTCTTCTTCACGATGCCGATCAGCAACACGATGCCGATGATGCCGATCACATCCAGATCGCTGCCCGCGATCATCAACGCGACCAGCGCGCCGATGCCGGCCGATGGCAGGGTGGAGAGGATGGTCACCGGATGGATGAAACTCTCGTACAGCACGCCCAGCACGATATAGACGGCGATCAAGGCGGCGATCAGCAGGTAGACCTCGCTGGATAGCGAGTCCTGGAACGCCTGCGCCGCGCCCTGGAAGGTGGACGTGATCGATGTCGGCAGATGCACCGCTGCCTCCGCCGCGTTCACTTCCTTCACGGCCTTGCTCAGGGACGCGTCCTTGGCCAGGTTGAACGACACGGTGACGGCCGGGAATTGGGAGAGATGGCTGATCACCAGCGGCGACTTGGTGATCTTGATGGTGGCGATGCCCTTGAGCGGCACCTGGCCGCTGCTCGCCGTCTGGCTGGGCAGATACAGATCGCCCAGCGATTCCACCGTGGGAATGCTTTCCGGCTTGGCCACCAAGATCACGCGGTATTGGCTGGCCTGTTCGAAGATGGTGGAGACAATGCGCTGGCCCAGCGCGTCATACAAAGCGTTGTCGATGGTGGCTGAAGTGATGCCGTAGCGTGCCGCCAGCTGGCGGTTCACTTCGACATTGACAGCGAGGCCATCGTTGTTGAGATCGCTGGTGACGTCGGTGATCGACTTGATCTTCTTCAGCCGCGTGAGCAGATCGGGTACGTATTGCTGGAAGGCCTGCTGGTTGGGCCCGCGCAATACGAACTGGTACTGGTTTGGCGAGATGGTGGTGTCGAGCGTCAGGTCCTGCTCGGGCTGCATGTAGAGCTTGATGCCCGGGATGTTGCTCACTTCCTGCTGGATGCGGCGCGCAATTTCCGCTGCCGTGGATGAGCGGTCGTCGCGCGCCTTGAGGTTGATCAGGAAGCGGCCGTTGTTGAGCGTGGTATTGGTGCCGTCGATGCCCACGTACGAGGTGAGGCTGGCCACGTCCTCGTCCTTGAGAATGGCGTCGGCCAGCTGTTTCTGGCGATCCACCATCACGCCATAGGAGACGGAGTTGTCCGCGACGCTGATGCCTTGCAGCACACCCACGTCCTGCACCGGGAACAAGCCCTTGGGGATGACGATGTAGAGCACGATGGTGAGCGCGAGCGTCGCAAAGAACGTCAGCAGCGTCGCCATCTGGTGCGCCATCACGAAGTGCAGGCCGCGCTTGTACGCCGCCAGCGTCTTGTCGAACAGACCCTCGCTGATGCGTTCAAAACGGCTGGGGTGGCGATCGGCCTGCGCCTTGAGAATGCGCGCGCACAGCATCGGCACCAGGGTCAGCGACACGACCGCCGACAGCACGATGGTCACCGCCAGCGTCACCGCGAATTCGCTGAACAAGCGGCCGATCACACCGCCCATGAACAGCAGCGGGATCAGTACCGCAATCAACGACACCGTCAGCGAGAGGATGGTGAAGCCGATCTGGCCGGCGCCTTCGAGCGCAGCTTCCAGCGGCGTCTTGCCTTCCTCCAGATAGCGCACGATGTTCTCGATCATCACGATCGAGTCATCCACCACGAAGCCGGTGGCGATGATCAAGGCCATCAGCGACAGGTTGTCGATGGAGTAGTTGAGCTCGTACATCAGCGCCAGGGTGCCGACCAGCGAGACCGGCACCGAGATGCTGGGAATAATCGTGGCCGGCAAATTGCGCAGGAATACGAAGATCACCAGCACGACGAGGATCACGGCAAGGACCAGCTCGAACGCTGCGTCACTGACCGAGGAGCGGATCACGCCGGTGCTGTCCGTGACCACTTCCACCTTCATGCCCGCGGGCAGGGTGGATTCCAGTTGCGGCAGCTCCTTCATGATCTGGTTGACGGTGGCGATCACGTTGGCGCCGGGCTGGCGCTGCACATTGAGCACGATCGCCTGCGTCTTGTTGAACCATGCACCCTGTTCGGTGTTCTGCGCGGCCTGCGTGACGCGGGCCACGTCGCGCAGATAGACCGGTGAGGAGTTCTGGTACGAAATGACGGTGTCCAGATAATCCTGCGGATTCTGGATCTGGTCGTTGCCGTTGATCGTGTAATCGAGATCGGGGCCGTCAAAGTTGCCCTTGGGCTGGCTCACGTTGACGTTGGCGATCAGCGAGCGCAGGTCATCGATATTGAGGCCGTAGCCGGCCAGCTTCTTGGGATCGGCTTCAATGCGGATGGCCGGCACATTGCCGCCCGCCGGCGTCACCAAGCCCACGCCGGGCACCTGCGAAATCTTCGCGCCCAGGCGGTTGTTCGCCACGTCCTGCAATTGCGGCAGCGACATGGAGTTGGACGTGACCGCCAGCGTGAGGATCGGGCGATCCGCCGGATTCACCTTGGCGTACGTCGGCGGCGCCGGCAGGCCGGAGGGCAGCAGGCTGTTGGCCGCGTTGATCGCCTCCTGCACATTCTGTTCGGCCACGTCGAGATTGAGCGACAGGTCGAACTGCAGCGTGATGATCGATGCACCGGCAGAACTATTGGAAGTCATCTGCTGCAGGCCGGGGATTTCACCCAGCTGCACTTCCAGCGGCGCCGTCACCGTGGTGGCCATCACCGATGGGCTGGCGCCTGGATAGAACGTCTGCACCTGGATCGTCGGATAATCGACGTTGGGCAGGGAAGACACCGGCAGGAACTTCATTGCCACGAGGCCCACCATCACGAGGGCGATCATCAGCAGCGAGGTGGCTACCGGCCTGATGATAAACAGGCGGGAAATATTCATTGGATCTTGCGCCCGCGACTCACGACGACGCGCTGGCGGCGTGCGAGCGCTTGCCGGTGTGCGTCGCGGCAGGGGCGCCTGCGCTGCTGGCGCCGGCCGGGTGGGCCTGCGCGATGCGGATCTTGGCGCCGTCGCTCAGGCGGTCCATGCCGTCGGTCACCACCTGCTGGCCGGCGGAAAGGCCGGCGAGGATCGCCGTGAACTTGCCGTCGCTGGGGCCGGGCGTCACCTTGTGCACCGACACCGTCTGGTCCGCATTGACCAGATATACATAGTCGCCGGGAGCGCCGCTCTGCACCGCCGAGGTAGGCACCAGCACCGCCTTCTGCAGCGTGTCGACCAGCATCTGCACGTTGACGAATTCGTTGGGGAACAGTGCTTCATCGTCATTGGCGAAGGTGGCGCGCAGCGTGACCGTGCCGGTGCTGGTGGCCATCTGGTTGCTCAGCGCATAGAGGGTGCCGCTGGCGACCTGCTTGCTGTTGTCGCTGCTATAGGCGGTGACCGGCAGCTTGGCGCCGCCGTTCACGCGCTGCAGCACTTTGCCCAGCGAATTCTGCGGCACGGTGAACTGCACCGTGGTCGGTTTCATCTGGGTGATGGTGACGATGCCCGGCGAGGTGGACTGTGTGACGTAGTTGCCCGGATCGACCAGGCGCAGACCGACGCGGCCGGCCACCGGCGCGGTGATATGGCAATAGGCGATGTTCAGGTCATCCTGCGCGATGGCGGCCTTGTCCGCCTTCACGGCTGCTTCGTCCTGCGCCACCGTGAACTTCTGGTCGGCATAGGTCTGTTCGGCGATCGACTTCTGCTCATGCAGCTGGGTGAAGCGGACCAGGTCGGCGCGCGCCTGATCGAGCGTCGCTTGATCCTTGGCCAGCTGCGCTTGCGCTTGCTGCTTGTTGATCTCGAACTGGCGCTGGTCGATCTGCGCGAGGAACTGGCCTTTCTCGACGTCCTGGCCTTCCTGGTAACCGACGCCGGTCAGATAGCCGCTCAGCTGCGGCAGCACATTGACCGTCGCCACCGGTGTGACCGTGCCCAGTGCGGTGAGCACTTCGGGCATATCGCCCAAGGTGGCAGTGGCTGCGCTCACCACTTGGGCCGGCTGCCCGGTTTTCGCTTTCTGCCCGGTGAGGATATGGACCACGATCAGCACCAGCAGGAGCACGATGATCACCGCAGCGATCAGTACGCCACGCTTCCTACGAGGGTGCCCGGACGTTTGGGCAGTGTCGGCACTCATCCACCATCTCCCAGCAACTCAACTTTGCAATTCACAAGACCAGCCATGTCGATTCGTTGTTCGCAACAAAGTTTCCGCGACGATGTCTCGCCGTAGAAACGTGTTGACTGACTTCTAACGATCCGTTGTCCATGTGGTTGACCCGGACACAGGCGTACGCGGCCATGGCCTTTCCCGGAAAGCGCGGTGCGCTGGGTAGGCATGCACTGGAAAAAGTGATGGCACAAGCGTTGTCACGGATGAGTGATGTCTCGCGACAAGGCCTGCGTCCGTGCTTGCTTGATTAAGAAATATTCATCTAAGGCGGGTCAAACCATGCGCGTGCGCTTCCACCAGTTCGTAACCTTTTCCTCGCGCACCAGCGTGAATAGTCCCGAACCAAGAATGAGCGCGATGCCGATCAGCATGAACCAATCCAGGTGATCGCCGAACAACCAGTAGCCGAAGAAGATCGCCCACAGCATCTGGCTGTACTGTGTGGGCGCGATGCGATTGGCTGGCGCGTGATGTGTGGCGAGCATCAGCAACACACCCGCCAGGCCGGCGAGCAGGCCGTAGCCGGCAAGCAGGAACCACTGATGCAGGTCCGGCCAGATGAAGCTGGGCAGCATCAGCACGCCACCGCTCACCAGCGGTCCCATCACGCCGGCGCCGTAGAGGCTGATGCGTTTTTCGTGCGGACCGGCCATGCGCAAGGCCACCACCGAGACCGCGCCGGAAAGGCCACAGGTCATCGCCGCGAGGTGTCCAACGCCCAGCTCGCGAAAACCCGGTCGCAATACCACCAGCACGCCGAGGAAGCCCACGATCACCGCCGACCAGCGCCGCCAGCCCACGTGCTCCTTCAAAAAGATCACCGACAGCAGCGTCACGAAGATGGGCAGCAGAAAGATCAGCGCAAACGCTTCGGCCATCGGCAGCGCGGTGAAGGCGATCACGGCCGAGATGTTGCAGATGGCGCCGGTGATGGCGCGGATCCACCACAGGTGCGGCTTGCGCGCGGCGAACACGTCGAGATAGCGATCGCCGGGGTTGCGGATGAAGGGCAGGGCGCTGAGCATCAGCACCGCGCCGAAGAACACCGCTTCATAGGCCGGCAGCGTGCCGTGCAGCGACTTCACGAACGCATCGCTGATCGCATAGGCGGCGTAGCAGGCAAAGCCGAGTAACACACCTTTCAACATGGACGATCCGGCGGGGAGCGGAATGTCGGACGTCATGCCCCGGTCAGGCCGGACCCGGCAGGCCGCAGGCGGTGCTGCGGTGATCCGGGCTCGGCGGAGGGCTTGACGGCACTGGCGTCCCAGCCGGGGCTGGGACGCGGGAGTACGCATGGTCCCACAGCCCGTCCCGCACGCCTACCCCGGGCCTGCTGCACCCCGCCATGATTCATCCCGTGGGCCGGGCTAGAATGGGGGATTGTCCCCTACGTCACGGTACTTCAAGCATGCCCGCTCGCCTGAATCCCCTCGATCTCTATGACGTCCGCTCCCTGCTTTCCGACGAGGAGCGCATGGTGCAGGACACCGTCGGCCGTTTCGTCGACGAGCGCGTCTTGCCGATCATCGGGGACTGCTTCGACCAGGCCCGCTTCCCCAAGGAACTGGTGCCTGAAATCGCCAGCCTGGGCCTGCTCGGCGCCACGCTGCCGGAGAAATACGGCTGCGCCGGCATGAACGGCGTCAGCTACGGCCTGATCTGCCAGGAGCTGGAGCGCGGCGATTCGGGCCTGCGCAGCTTCGCCTCCGTGCAGAGCTCGCTGTGCATGTACCCGATCTACGCGTACGGCACGGAAGAGCAGAAAATGCACTACCTGCCGAAGATGGCGGCGGGCGAAATCATCGGCTGCTTCGGCCTCACCGAACCGCACGGCGGTTCGGACCCGGCCAACATGAAGACCAACGCCAAGAAGGACGGCGGCGACTGGGTCATCAACGGCGCCAAGATGTGGATCACCAACGGCAACGTCGCGCAGATCGCCATCGTCTGGGCGCAGACCGAGGACGGCATCCAGGGCTTCATCGTGCCGACCGACAGCAAGGGTTTCACCGCGCAGGAAGTGCACAAGAAAATGAGCCTGCGCGCGTCGGTGACGTCCGGCCTGTTCTTCGACAACGTGCGCGTGCCCGAAGCCAATCGCCTGCCGAACGTCAAGGGCCTGAAGGGGCCGCTGGGCTGCCTCACGCAGGCGCGCTACGGCATCACCTGGGGCCCGATCGGCGCGGCGCAGGCCTGCCTGCAGGAAGTGCTCAACTACACCCAGGATCGCATCCTGTTCGGTCGCCCGCTGGCCTCCAACCAGGCGATCCAGATCAAGCTTGCCGAAATGGCCCGTCGCATCACCATGGCGCAGCTGCTGTCGCTGCAGCTCGGCCGCCTGAAGGATGCCGGCAACATGCAGCCGACCCAGGTGTCGATGGCCAAGTGGAACAACTGCCGCATGGCCATCGATATCGCGCGCGAATGCCGCGACATCCTCGGCGGTGCGGGCATCACCACGGAACACGTGGCCATCCGCCATGCGCTGAACCTGGAATCGGTGATCACCTATGAAGGTACCGAGACGGTGCATCAGCTGGTGGTGGGGCGTGAGTTGACGGGGATTAATGCGTTCTGATGGCCCGTTCACCATAACGGCAAGGCGAACATTTCCTCACCGTCATCCCCGCGAAAGCGGGGATCCAGTGACTTTCACACCAAAGCGAAGGCGCTGGATTCCCGCTTTCGCGGGAATGACGGTGAGGGCAGCCCGGCGTTGACGTTGGAATGCATTCCATGAGCTGGCAAACCATCCGCATCGAAACCGACCGCCTCGTCCTGCGCCCGCCGCAGGCCGAGGACTTTGATCGCTGGGCGGCCAACATGGCCGACCCCGAGTCCGCCCGCTTCATCGGCGGCCAGCAACCGCGCGCCGTCGCCTGGCGCGGCTTCCTCACCATGGTCGGTTCGTGGGCCATCCAGGGCTTCGGCATGTTCTCGGTGATTGAGAAGGACACGGGGCGCTGGATTGGTCGCATCGGTCCGTGGTTCCCGGAGGGCTGGCCGGGTCGCGAAGTCGGCTGGGGGCTGGCGCGGCATGCATGGGGCAGGGGATTGGCGATGGAAGGTGCCGTCGCCTGCATGGGTTTCGCTTTCGACCACCTCGGCTGGGAAGACGTGATCCACAACATCGATCCAGCCAATGCGCCGTCGCAGGCGCTGGCGGCAAGGCTCGGCTCGCGTTTGCGTGGCCCCGGCCGTTTGCCCGAGCCCTTCCAGGACGCCCCGGTCGAGATCTGGGGGCAGACTCGCGACGAATGGCGTCGACGCGCATGAGTCATGTCACGCCCGCGCTGTACGCCACGCTGGCCGAGATCGTGCCGGAGCTGCACGTGCATTGCGTGGCGCCGTGGTGCGTGATCGGCAGCGCGGCGGCCCTGCTTGCCGGCGCGGATGTCGGCGTGGCCGATGTGGATCTGTTGGTGTCGCGCGACGATGCGGACACTTTGATGAAGCTGTGGGCTGGGCGACGTGAATCGGTCTACGAACCGGCAGGCGCCGAACGTTTCCGTTCGCATTTCGCACGCTTCCGTTTCCCTGGGCTGCCCGTCGAAGTGATGGGTGGGCTGGAGCTCAATCAGGGCGATGGCTGGAAGCCGGTGGAAGCCGGACGCCTGACCCTGGCGGGCCTCAACGGCCTCGCCGTGCCGGTGCCTTCGCTCGAAGATCAGATTCGCATACTTGAAAGCTTTGGACGTGAGAAAGACGTACAGCGCGCCAAAGCGCTGCACGCTCTAGCTTCCTCTCCCCGCCGAGGAGAGGACTGAGGTGAGGGGCGGGTGCTCGCGATGACATCGATACGAAGCCTGCTTCGAATAAGCCATGTCGCGACCGTGGTCCCTCACCCCAACCCTCTTCCCGGAGGGGAGAGGGAGCAAAGACGCGGCTTGCTCGCGCCGCTGAGCTTCGATTTGACACCCTCTATTTCAGCCGTCCATACGGCCACCCGTTGACGAGACCTCAAGCCATCATGACCGCCATCCCCTATACCCTCACGGCACGCCACAAGGGCTTCAACCGCGCCGAGATCGTCGACCAGAACTTCATCGAGTTCGTGCAGCTCTGGCAGGGCGATGTGCACGCGCCGCTGGGCGGCCACTCGCCGGTGCTGCCCGGCAGCGCGCTCAACGGTCAAGGCTTTCGTGAGCTGCTCGAATCGCAATTGATCAGTCGACACCTCGACCTGATGGCGCGCGTCTTGCGCGTGCAGAACAAGGTGTTCTACACCATCGGATCCAGCGGCCACGAGGGCAACGCGATGGTGGCGCGCCTCACGCGCCATACCGATCCGGCCTTCCTGCATTACCGTTCCGGCGGCTTCATGGCCGAGCGCTTCCGCAAGTTGCCGGGGATGGATCCGGTGATGGATTCGGCCTTGTCGTTTGCCGCCAGCATGGACGATCCGGCCTCCGGCGGCCGCCACAAAGTGTGGGGCAGCAAGCCGTTGTGGGTGTTGCCGCAAACCTCCACCATCGCCTCGCATCTGCCCAAGGCGCTGGGTACGGCCGTGGCCATCGAGCAGGCGCGCCGCATCGGCCACAAGCTGCCGATTCCGGAAGACAGCATCGCGATCTGCTCGTTCGGCGATGCCTCGTCCAACCACGCCACCGCGCAGACCGCGTTCAACGCCGCGGCATGGACGGCCTACCAGAAGCTGCCGGCGCCCGTGCTCTATGTGTGCGAAGACAACGGCATCGGCATCTCGGTGAAGACGCCCAACGGCTGGGTCGCGAACAACTTCCGTCATCGCGCCGATCTTGATTACTTCTACGCCGACGGCCTGGATCTGGCTGAAGGCTATGCCCAGGTGCAGGAGGCGGTGGAACACTGCCGCACGACGCGCCGTCCGACCTTCCTGCATTTGCGCACCACGCGCGTGATGGGCCATGCCGGCACCGATTTCGAAATCGAGTGGCGCAGCGTGGAAGAGCTGTTTGCTGTCGAGGCGTCCGATCCGCTGCTGCGCTCGGCGGAGATCGCACTGTCGTCGGGCCTGTACACCAAGGAATCGCTGCTCGCGCTGTACGAGGCCACGCGCAAGCGTTGCTTCGAGGCCGCCGAGGATGCCGATCGCCGCCCGCGCCTGAGCTCGCTGGAGCAGGTGATGAAGCCGCTCGCGCCGTACACGCCGGCGGCAGTGAAAGCCGAAGCGGAGCGAACTGATTACCAGGACCGCCGCCTAGCCGCGTTCGGCAGCGAAGAGAAGCTGCCGGAAAACCAGCCGCCGCGTCATCTGGCCATCCAGATCGGCCAGGCGTTGCACGACATCATGGCCAAGTATCCCGAGTCGCTGCTGTTCGGCGAAGACGTGGCGCAGAAGGGCGGCGTCTACACCGTCACCAAAGGCCTGAACAAAACCTTCAAGGGCAGCCGCGTATTCAACACGCTGCTGGACGAAACCATCATCCTGGGTCTGGCGCAGGGCTATGCCAACATGGGCATGCTGCCGCTGCCGGAAATCCAGTATCTGGCGTACTTCCACAACGCCTGCGACCAGATTCGCGGTGAAGCGGCGTCGCTGCAGTTCTTCTCCAACGACCAGTACCGCAACGCGATGGTGATGCGCGTGGCCAGCCTGGGTTACCAGAAGGGCTTTGGCGGTCACTTCCACAACGACAACTCGATTGCCGCGCTGCGCGATATCCCCGGCCTCGTGGTCGGCTGTCCCAGCCGCGGCGACGATGCGGCGACCATGCTGCGCACGATGACGGCGCTGGCCAAGGTCGATGGCCGCGTGTGCGCCTACCTCGAGCCGATTGCGCTGTACATGACCAAGGATTTGTACGAGGCAGGCGACGGCCAGTGGCAGTTCGGCTATCCCGCGCCGGGCGAGGCGATGACGCTGGGCGAAGGTCGCGTCTACAACCAGGAAGCCAACGACCTGGTGGTGTTCACCTTCGGCAATGGCGTGACGATGTCCCTGCGTGCGGCACGCACGATCGAAGCTGAGCTGGGCTGGAAGGTGCGCGTGGTCGACCTGCGCTGGCTGGCCCCTCTCAACGACGCCTTCATCGCGGCGCAGGCAAAGTCCGCCAAACGCATCATCGTGCTGGACGAAGGTCGCAAGAGTGCTGGCGTGGGCGAGGGCATCATCACCGCCATCGTCGAAGGCGGCTTTGGGGGCACGCCGCTGGAGCGCGTGGTGGGTGCAGACACCTACACGCCGCTGGCCGGTGCTGCGTTGCTGGTGTTGCCGGGCGATGCCGATGTGGTTGCCGCGGCGCGCAAGCTGGCCTGATCGGTGGACATGGTGGCGCCGGGTCGCCGGCGCCACGTCGTCTCCATCGCGACGGGCACGAGTGCACGGCCACGCGAGGAGGCTTTCATGGATTACCGCTACGTAGTGATGCTGGGCTTCGTGCTGGCTTGTGGCGCGTGTTCGCAGCAACCGGAAGGCAAGACGGCCGCTGCCGCACCGCCGGGTCCGGCCGCCACCGCCGTGCCCGCACTCGCCACCAGCGCGAGCAATCCCAGTAGCCTGACCTATCTTTACGACCTGATGCAACGCCCGGATTTCGCCACGGCATTCGCTGCGTTGTATGGCGGCGACCAGTTGCCTGCCTGGGCAAGCCAGGGTGGCGTGGCGACACCGGCGCAACAAGTGATCGTTGGCGGACGCACGCAATTGCTCGCCACCGCCTGCAAGCCGCATGACTGCCCGGCCGAACGCATCCTGATTCTCTACGACGAGAGCACGCACGCCATGTCGGGGCTGTTCGCGCGTCGCAAGGCAAACGCGCTGAACGATGCAGACAGCAATGATCCGGCCAATGACGATTTGCTGTGGCTGGGCTCGCCGGATGAGGCGTCGAAGGAGTTGTTGCGGCGGAAGCTCTATTCGCCGAATTGAACGGGGCTTCAGATTTCCCTGTGGGAGCGCACCCTGTGCGCGACTGGCTATCGCGAAGACCTTGATGCCTTAGGTAGAACTGAGGCAGTCGCGCACAGGGTGCGCTCCCACAGGGGCATCGATCGGGTTATGTCCTCGCGCCCCGCAACCGCCACCACTCCGCACCCCCAATACACACCACCAGCCACGCCATCCCGCTGACATACCCGGCCATCACATCGCTGAAGTAATGCACTTGCAGCACGATGCGGCTGAGGCCGATCACGCTGATCATCGCGACCGCGCCGGCTATCACCCAGCGATGCCAGCGATGCGGCAGCAGGCGTAGCAGCACATAGGCGAGCATGCCGTAGAACACCATGGCGCCGAACGCGTGACCGCTGGGAAAACTCCAGCCGTGCTCCACCAGGTAGCCATGGTTGTGAAGCGGACGCGGTCGTTCGAACCACGCCTTCAGGCCGCTGTTGATCGGCACCACGCCGGTCATCGCGATGGTCCAGCAAGCGGCAAGCCGCAGCTGTCGCTTGAACAACAACATGCCCAGGATCACCACCGTGATGGCCGCCACCGTGCCGAGGTCACCCAGATGAGAGACGGCCGCCACCACGCGCAGCACGCCAGGCTGCACGGCGCTGCGCAAATCTTCGGCCAACGTGTCGTCGAAGGCCGGCAGCCAGCGCGTGGCTTCCTCCTTGAGCGCGATGGCGATCGTGGCGAACAGCAGGCACATCGTCACCAGCAGCAGGAACGCCGTGATGCCGCGCAGCGCCACGGGCTCACTGCCGGCAGCCAGCCTCTTCACGCCGTGCCGGCGATTCCATTGCCATGCCAGGTCACCAGCCAGCAAGGCCGCCACCAGCAACGCCGACCACAGGGGCAGGGCGTGCGTGGCGATCCATTCAATCCAATCGTTCATGCGCAGTCCTCGATGCAACGTCCCATGATCCGGGGCGCGAGGTCCCGCGTCGAGATGGCCGTCAACATGACTTTCAGTGCTGGATCAGCAAGGCCTTTGCGGCGATAGTGCTGCTCTTTGCTATGGCGGAGCCGCCGAATGTTCCTGCGAACCCTTTCCCCGCGAGTGGCGGGCTGTGTGGCATTGATGGTGCTGGCCGCGCCGGCCTGGGCGCAGACGAGCTCGGCGAGCGCGCCAGCGGCCGCCATCTCCACCAGCGCACAGCCGGCCTTGCCGGCCCAGTTGCAGGATTTCACCGCCTACGTCGACGGCGTACGCAAGCAGTTCGAGGTGCCGGGCATTGCCGTCGCCATCGTCAAGGACGGCCAGATCGTGCTGGAGCAGGGCTACGGCCTGCGCGAAGTGGGCAAGCCCGAGCCGGTCGATGCGCGCACGCGCTTCGCCATCGCGTCGAACACCAAGGCGTTTACGGCAGCAGCACTGCAGATGCTGGCCGAACAGGGCAAGCTCAGCATGGATGATCGCGTGATCGATCATCTGCCCTGGTTCCAGATGTCCGATCCGTACGTGACGCGCGAAATGCGCATCCGCGATCTGTTGGCGCACCGCAGCGGCCTGGGCCTGGGCGCGGGCGACCTGCTGTATTGGCCGCCCACCTCGTATTCGACCAAGGAAGTGGTGCAGCACCTGCGCAACGTGCCGCTGGCCACCAGCTTCCGCAGTGCCTACGCCTACGACAATATTCTGTTCGCCGTGGCCACCCTGGTGATCGAGCAGGCGTCGGGCCAGAGCTTTGCCGATTTCATCGGCCAGCGCATCTTCGCGCCGGTGGGCATGGACGAATCGCTGGTCGACATGACCCAGCTCAAGCCGGGCATGGACGTGGCCATGGGCCACGCCAAATTCAACTTCACCGAGCTCAAGCCGGTGCCGCCGATGGCCTGGTCGAACAACTCCGGTGCCGGCGGCATCTACGCCAGCGTGCACGACATGGCCAAGTGGATGAACGTGCAACTGGCTGGCGGCAAGCTGCCGGACGGCAAGGCGCTGTTCTCCGAAGACAGCCAGAAACAGATGTGGTCGATGCTCACGCCGATGAAGATTTCCGAGCCGCCGGTGCCGGAACTCAAAGCCATGCGACCTAACTTCTCCGGTTATGGCGAAGGCTGGTTCCTCTCCGACTACCAGGGCCAACGCCTGGTGTGGCATACCGGTGGATGGCCGGGCATGGTATCGCGCGTGACGCTCGTGCCGGAACTTCATCTGGGCGTGGTGGTGCTCACCAATCAGGAATCGGGCGCGGCTTTCAACGCAGTGACTTATCGCGTGCTCGATGCTTACCTGGGCAAGGACAAGAAGAATTGGAGTGCAGCGTACGCCGCTGCGGTGAAGAAGTCCGAAGGCAACGCCGACGACAGCTGGAACAAGCATGAGGCGGCGCGCGCAAAGAGCGGCAAGCCGACCCTTCCGCTGGCGAGCTACGCAGGTACCTTCCATGACCCCTGGTACGGCGATATCGAGGTCAGCCAGCAGGGCGGCAAGATGCGCATGCGCTTCTCCAAGACTGCGCAGCTGGTGGGCACCATGACACCGTGGCAGCACGACACCTTCATCGTGCGCTGGGATGATCGCGCGCTCAACGCCGATGCCTTCGTGAGCTACGCGCTGGATGCCGACGGCAAGATTCGCGAGGTGCGCATGGAGCCGGTCTCACCGCTTACCGATTTCAGTTTCGACTTCCAGGATCTGCGCCTGTCGCCCGCCAAGGCGGCCAAGGCCTCCGGCGCGCCCTGACCAATAGCAGGGGCGATGCATGCGGGACGCTGCCTATAGTGGCGGCGTCCCCACGGTGGAGTTCGCTTTCCATGAAACGGCTCGTTGCAGGTCTGCTGTGTGTCTCGTTTGCAAGCGTCGCGTTCGCCGCACCGGCAACGTGCGACTACGGCGTGTATGGAGAGTCAGGCAAGTCGCTGGTGGTGATCTCCAATCCTACCGCTGGCAGTGCGAATGCACCGGAACGCTATACGTTCCTCGATGGCCATCGCGGCGACGTCAATGGCGACGATGCATGGGTACGCTGCGAACAAGGCGTGGTGAGTGTGCGTCAGCCTGATGGACGCTACATCGCGCAGGCAAAAGTGGCGTTGCGCGAAACGCCGGCACGCTTCAAGAGTCACGGCACCGAGCTGGCGGGTGTGTTGATCGAACCGGCGCAGTCCAATGGCAAGCCGCCGCTGGTAGTGTTTGTGCACGGTTCGGAAAAGACCCCAGGCATTGGCGGCTATTACCCCTTGGTATTCGCTGCCGAAGGCCTGGCCGTGTTTGCGTACGATAGACGCGGCACCGGTGATTCCGCCGGCGACTACACGCAGAACTTCGAATTGCTCGCGGACGATGCCGCTGCCGCGCTCGGTCAGGCGCGCAAGCTTGCAGCGGGCCGCTATTCGCGTGCCGGCTTCTTCGGCGGCAGCCAGGGTGGCTGGGTGGCGCCGCGTGCGGCGGCCTTGGCGCATGCCGACTATGTGGCCGTCGGCTTCGGTCTGGTGATGACGCCGCTGGAGGAAGACCAGCAGCAAGTCGCGCTGGAGATGCAGGAGAAAGGCTATGACGCCGCGGCGATCGCCAAGGCACGCGAAGTCACCGATGCCACCGACGCGGTGATGGCGTCGCATTTCACTGCCGGCTACGATCAACTGGCCGCGGTGAAGCGCAAGTTCGCCAAGGAACCCTGGCTGCATGCCATCGAGGGCGAATTCACCGGCGAGCTGCTGGCTGAGCAAGAAGCCGATCTGCGTCGCACCGGCGCACCTCGCTACGACAATCTCAATATCCTCTGGAACTACGACGCGATCGCCGCCATCCGCGCGTTGAGCATGCCGCAGCTGTGGGTTTTGGCCGGCGACGACCGCGACGCCCCCAGCGGCGAGACGCGCGAACGCCTGGTCGCACTCAAACACGAAGGCAAGCCGATCGACCTCTACGTGTTTCCACACACCGGTCACGGCATGTACGAATTCGTGCAGAACCCGGATGGCAGCCGCCGAGTCACGCGCATCACTGATGGCTACTTTCGTCTCCTCGCGGACTGGATCAGGCAACAGGACGCGCCCCCCTATGGCACTGGCGAGCGCATCCCCTGAAGCTCCCCGGCGTGAGGCAGGGTGATGGACTTTGTCGGCCAGTCCGTTGAATGTTCGTTTTAAAGGTAATCACCCACCTGGGAGTGAGTCATGCTGTCACATCGATTGAAGTTTGCCGTCCTGCTCTGCCTGGGACTGGCCGCCGCCACTTGCGTGGCCGCCGACCAGACCAGCGCGGCGCAGCGTTTCCACGTGGACCTGGCGGTCGCCGGCACGGAGGTGGCGTCCGGTCGGCTGCTGGTCTTTGCCGAGCCGGCCAAGGACGCTGAGGCTGGCGCCAAGAACGGCAAGGTCCAGGAGGTGGATCTCGATCCGCTCTCACCCGACAAGGTCAACGTGGCCGCGCGCGAAGTGAATCGCCTGGTGGCGGGGCAGGGCGTCGACATCGATGCCGACCAGCAGTCCTACCCGGCAGCGTTCAGCAAGTTGCCTCCTGGTGACTACTACGTGCAGGCGGTGCTCGACGCCAACCATAGCTACAACTATGGCGGCCGTGGCGAGGGCGATCTGGTCAGCGGCGTGATCAAGGTGCATCTGCCGGCCACTGGCCTGCCGCCGATCAAACTGGCGACTCGATTGCCTGCCGCCGATCCGTGGGCGCTGTCGCCTTCGATCAATCCGGCTGCGCGCGAGGCGTTGCCCGAAGCACGCAAGCACGTGCAGACCATCGACTTCGTCAGTCCCGCACTCACCGCCTTCTGGGGCCGGCCGATCCATATGCGCGGCATGGTTTTGCTGCCGCCTGGCTACGATGCCAAGGCCAGTACGACCTATCCCGTGGTGTATTACACGCACGGCTTCGGCGGCGGCATGGATCACTTCGCCGGCGTCGTCGCCAACACCTGGCTGGCCATGTCCAACGGGCAGATGCCGCCGATGATCTGGGTGCTGCTCGACGAATCCCTGCCCACGGGCACGCACGAGTTTGTCGATTCGGTGAACAACGGGCCGTGGGGCAAGGCACTGACCGAGGAGTTGATGCCGCAGCTGGAATCCAGCTATCGCATGGATGCCAAGGCCTCGGGCCGCTTCCTCAACGGCCACTCGTCCGGCGGCTGGGCCACGCTATGGCTGCAGACGCGCTACCCGAAAATCTTCGGCGGCACTTGGTCCACCTCGCCCGATCCGAGCGACTTCCATGATTTCACCGGCGTTGATCTGTATGCGGCGCACGCGAACGTTTATCGCAACCCTGAAGGCACCGCATATCCGCTCATACGCGACCAGGGCAAGGTGATCGCAACCTACCAGCAGTACGCGCAGCTGGAGCGCGTGTTCGGCAGCTACGGCGGCCAGATGGCGTCGTTCGAATGGGTGTTCTCGCCGCGCGGCGCCGATGGCCGTCCGCTGGCGATGTTCGATCGCGATACCGGCGACGTGAACGCAAGCGTGGTCGACTACTGGCGCGACCACTATGACATTGCCCATCGCCTGCAGGCCCAGTGGCCGCAGCTGGCGCCGGACCTGGATGGCAAGATCCACCTGATCGTGGGTACGGCCGACACCTTCTACCTGGATGGTTCGGCGCATCGGCTCAAGACGGTGCTCGATGGACTGCACGCGAAGTCGGACATCCGCTTCCTGCCCAACAAGACGCACTTCGATCTGTATGCCGTCGGTGCGGACCGCACGGCTCTGCTCAAGCAGATCGCGTGGGAGATGTATGCGGTGGCGCGCCCGCAGTCCAATCTGAAGCGCGCAGCGGCACCTTGAGTTTCGTCGCACCAACGATCTGATATGTCTTAAGCCATAGACCGTCGGAGCATTTCCTGATGATGTGAGGCCATCGATTGTGATGGCCATCACATTGCCTCGATCCAGCTTTCGCGAAACGGACAATGTCGAAGCGATCGGGTCGCCAATCTCACGCATCTTGCGAATCTCACGCTTTTTCACCTTGTTTTTAGGCCTCAAGGCGATCTTCCCCACGCCGATACCTCTCACGCGGGAGAGACAAACGCGGTAGCCGACGCCCCACGCGCAACGTGTTTGGGGCGGCGCTGCGCATCGCTGGAAGAGGAGCCGGATCGCTGCGCGCAGCGATCCGTGCCAGCGCCCTCCCGCAGGGATTTCACGGGCATGCAGCCAATGCGTGCCCAATAACGGGGGGAGAGGGCGATGGGAAAAGAGACACCGGAGTTGCAGCTCGTGCCGCACGAGCTTCGCGCCGTCAGCGACGCGTTGCATCGCGTGCAGGCAGTGATCGAGTTCGACCTGAAGGGTAAGGTGCTCCACGCCAACGACAACTTTCTCAAGGCGATGGGTTACACGCTTGAGGATATTCGCGGCCAGCACCATCGCATCTTTTGCGATCCGGCTTATGCAGCCAGCGCCGAGTACAAGAAATTCTGGGAGAACCTCGGCAAAGGCGTGCTCGATCGCGGCGAATACAAGCGCATCGGCGGCGACGGCCGTGAGGTGTGGATCAACGCCTCGTACAACCCGGTGTTCGACGAAAACGGCAAGCCGTACAAGGTCATCAAGTTCGCCACGGACGTGACCGCCAATCGCCAGCAGAAGGCGGAATTCGAAGGCAAGGTCAACGCCATCGACAAGGCCCAGGCGATGATCGAGTTCGATCTGGGCGGCCACGTGATCAGCGCGAACGATAATTTCCTCAAGGCGATGGGCTACGAGCTGGAGGAAATCCAGGGCCACCATCACCGCCTGTTTTGCGAGGACAGCTACACGGCCAGCCAGGCCTACGCGGACTTCTGGGCCAAGCTCAACCGCGGCGAGTTCGACGCGGGCCGCTACAAGCGTCTGGGCAAGGGTGGCCGGGTGATCTGGATCCAGGCGACCTACAACCCCATCTACGACGGCAACGGTCGACTCAGCAAAGTGGTGAAGTTCGCCACCGACGTCACCGCCCAAGTTGAAATGGAAGAGGGCGTGAAGCACCGCGCTGCGGACGACCAGCGCAAAGTCGAAGCGCTGCTCAAGGCCGTCCGCCTGGCCGCGGAGGGCGATCTCACCGGTGAAGTGCGCGTGGAGGGCAGCGAGCCCATCGATCAGCTCGCCGACGGCATCCAGCAGATGATGAGCGACCTGCGCAGCGTGATCGGCAAGGTAGTCGACAACGCCAGCGGCTTTTCCGGCAGCTCGCAGGAGATCGCCGGCCGCGCCAGCGGCGTGGCCAGTGGCGCGCAGCTGCTCGGCGCCACGGTGGAAGAAATGAATGCGTCGATCGAAGAGCTCACCGCCTCGATCAACTCCATCGCCACCAACTCGCGCAGCGCCGATCAGCTCGCCAAAGACACCCACCAGGAAGCCGAACGCGGCGCCAAGGCGATTGCGCGCTCGATCGAGTCGATGGAGCTGATCAACAAATCCTCCGAAGACATCAGCGAGATCATCAAGGTGATCGGCGAGATCGCCAGCCAGACCAACCTGCTCGCCTTCAACGCCGCCATCGAAGCGGCGCGCGCGGGCGAGCACGGCCTGGGCTTTTCGGTGGTGGCGGACGAAGTGCGCAAGCTGGCCGAACGTTCCTCGCAGGCCACCAAGGAAATCTCCAAACTGATCAACGAATCGGTGAAGCGCGTCGCGCAAGGCAGCGAGATCTCCAAACAGGCCGGCGAAGCCTTCGAGAAGATCGTCGCCGGCGTGGGCCGCACCACCCAGGCGATTTCCGAGATCTCCTGCGGCGCGGACGAACAATTGGTGGCGGCGCGCGAAGTGAGTGCGGCGATCCAACAAGTGGCCGAAGAAACCGAGAAGTCCGCCGCTGCCTGCGACACCATCGCCCGCTCCACCACCTCGCTCACCCAGGGAGCCGATGAACTGAATCGGACGGTCCAGCGGTTCGTGGTCTGAGGAACGCGCGGATGGAAATCGAGAGCGAGATCGATCTGGCCACCCAGCGCGCCCTGCTGGACAGAGTGCAGCGCCATACGGGCATCCATATGGCGGACCGCAAGTGGACCTTGCTACAGGGCCGCCTGCGCCGCCGCCTGCAGGCGCTGTCGCTCAACCGGTACCGCGACTATCTCGCGGTGCTGGAGGCGCAGCCGGAGGAAGTGGGCGCTTTCATCAACCTGGTGACCACCAACGAGACCTCGTTCTTCCGCACGCCGCGCATCTGGGATCAGCTCTGGCAGCAGCTGCTGCCGGAGTGGTTCCGCGAGCATCGCGGCGCCACGCTGCAGCTGTGGTCGGCGGCGGCGTCCACCGGCGAAGAGGCTTACTCGATGGCCATGATGTGCGAGGAATTTCGCGAGCATCATCCGGCATTCAAATACCAGATACTCGCCACCGATATCGCCAGCCAGGTGCTGGCGGTGGGCAAGGCGGGCTTTTATCAGGGCAAGAGCATCGAAGGCCTCAAGCGCGCCAGGCCCGAGTGGTTGGCCAAGTACTTCCAGCCGAGCAGCGACGGCTATCTTGCGTCGCCGACACTGCGTTCGCACATCGTGTTCCGCGAGCATCATCTGCACAAACGGCTGGACGGCGCTGCCGGCTTCGACATCACCCTGTTGCGCAATGTCCTCATCTATTTCGACGAAGACGGGCAGTGCAGCGTGCTCGAGAACGTGCGCCGCGCCATGTCGCCCGGCAGTGTGCTGATCATCGGCGAATCGGAATCGCTGACCCGGCTCAACGTCGGCTTCGATTTTGAGCAGCCGCTGATTTATCGACGACAGGAGCGCATGCATGCCTGAGGGTGAGGATATCCAGGTACGCATGTGCGAAGTGAGGGTTGGCAGCGGCAACGACGTGCTGCGCGCGATCCTGGGCTCATGCGTCGGCATCGGATTGCTGTGGCGTCGCCGCGGCATTTACGGGATGGCGCACTGCCTGTTGCCGGAGTCGCCGCAGGAGCCGGCAGGCGAGGGCGCGAAATACGTCACCGGCGCCGTGCCCACCTTGCTGTCCATGATGGAACTCGATCGTGCCCGGCAGGACGAGGTGGAAGCCGTGATCGTGGGCGGCGCCTGCATGGTGCAGCACGTCAAGGCGCCAAGGCACGGTTTGATCGGCGAGCAGAACGCGCGCATGGCGCAGCAGCTGATCAGCCAGACCAGGATCAAGCTCGTGCACCTTGACGTAGGGGGTGAAAACGGCCGCCAGCTCGTGATCGATTGCGCGCAACACCACTACGCCATCAAAACCATCGGCCGTACGACGTGAACCGGAGCCTCGCCATGGACCCATCCATCACCACCCCGACGCGTCAGGAAGCCACTGAACTCTTCGGTTCGTTCCACCTGGGCGATACCGAACTCGTACTGCCGGTGACGGCCGTGCAGGAAGTGGTGACTTTTCCGGCGGTGGTCACCCAGGTGCCGTTGGCGCCCAGCTATCTGTTGGGGCTGTTCAACCTGCGCGGACGCCTGATACCCATCGTGCATCTGGGCCAGTTATTGAAGCTGCCTGAGGGCGGCGCGCGCGATGCCTCGAAGATCGCCATCGTAGAGTTCCGCCAGGGACGTATCGGCCTGTTGTTCGATGCCACCGGCGAGATCCTGCGCGTGAGCAGCGAACAGAAAGTGATCTTCGGCGACGGCGAGGGCACGTCGATGATCGCCGGCGCGCTCAAGCTCGACGGTGGCAACCGCATCCTGCAGATCTTGAATGTGGATGCCATCCATCAACTGCACGACATGCCGGTGCCAACGGCGGACAGCGTCGCGTCCGAACCGGCCAGGCAGCGTGCAGCCTTGGGCCAGCGTCGCCAGGGCGTGTCCTTCCGCGTGGGCGATGCGCGCCTCGCCCTGCCGATGGGCGCCATCCACGAAATCATCCGCGTGCCGGAGCTGCTCAAGTCCGTGCTGGCCAGCGACTTGTGCATTGGCTTGCTCAACCTGCGCGGCAATACGGTGCCGGTGGTGGATTTCGCGCGATTCCTCGGCTTGCCAGGCACGGCAGCGGTGACGGCGGCTTGCGGCGATTTCGAGGATCCACGGCGCATCGTGGTGATACGCCAGCAGGCGATGGACGTCGGTTTGCTGGTGGACGACGTGGAGAGCATCGTCGGCTATCGCGACGAGGAGCTGCTGGCAATCCCCTCGTTCAACGCGGATCGACCGCAGCTGTTCACCGGCTGCATCAGTCGCGAGGACGCGCCGGACATCATCCTGATCGACGAGACCGCCTTGTTGAGCGACGCCACGGTCGCCGACCTCACGCAAGGCCATCGCGAGTTGTACGCCGTCGAAACCGCGGCGGACCGCGGGCAGGGCAAGCAGCGCCGCGGCGTGCGCGAAACCTATGTGACATTCAAGCTCGATCAACTCATGGGCATGCGCATCGACCAGCTGCGCGAGGTGATCAATTTCCCGCCGGACGTGATTCAACCGCCGGGAGCGCCCGACTATGTGCGCGGCATGCTCAATCTTCGCCGCAAGCTGATCACCATCATTGACCTGCGCGCCCTCTACGGTATGAAAGGCTATGCCGATCTCGACGGCGCGAAGGTGTTGGTGGTGGAAAACGATGAAGAGAAGTTCGGCCTGATCGTGGACGCGATCGAGAACATCGTGACCATCGACGCGGCGGACAAGATGGGTGTGCCCGGCGTGCTGCGCAACCAGATCGATCAGGACTTGCGCAACGACATGCGCGAAGTCGTGGAACTGCCCGATCAACGTACCCTGCTGCTGCTTGATGCAGCGCCGCTCAAGCAGCGGCTGAGCAGCCGGATGGTGCATTGAGCCTCAGTGTTTGGATGTCCCTTGATCTTGAAATAGGGAGCAGGGGCTGGCCAGGGATGGCTTCTTTCTCGGGCAATACGTACAGCGGCGGCTGGTGCATCGCAGCACCCAAACCTAACGACGCATCAACGCATGAACTTGCGTGGCGCAAGCGCACCGTTTTGCGAACGAATTCACCCATCGTGCATCGTTGCGAATCACATCATGGCGCCGCCGTGGAAACGTGCGCCAGGGGGCGCGCCTGATCCACGGCGCTACCCCATGGAGAGTTCGCATGAAGAAGACCTTGTTCGCACTGATGCTGGGCGCAGTGATGGCTTCCACCACCGTTGCAGCCGCACCGTTTCAGTACGACGACCACCATGACCAGCACGATCAGGATCGCCACGACGATCATCACGATCAGGGTCACGACCGGGACCACGACCACGACCGCGGCTACGATCGCGACCACGATCGCCACGACTACGTGATCGTGCATGACCGCGGCAACCACGAAGGCTGGTATCACCGCGGCGGCCGCGTGCCCGAGGAGTATTACCACGACCGTCGCTACTACGTGGACTACCACGCCTACCACCTCGCCCCGCCGCCGCCGGAACACGTGTGGGTGCGCAGCGATACCGGCGATTTCCTGCTGGTTGCCGTGGCCACGGGCGTGATCGCCGACCTCGTCCTCAATCATTGATGGTCGCGGACCGCATCGCGCGCATCGCGATGCGGTCCGTTGTCGTATGAAGTTGCGAAACAGCATCACGCCAGATAAACGCCGCTTGCGGCAGCGTGATGAAGCGTCACGGGGCAGGCGCATATTGGTTGCGCAGGCGCTCGGGCGCTTGGGGAGCGTCATGCATCGACAGTGACTCCGTCGATGTGGATGGCGCCGGGACATGCCAGCCACGCCGGGCATTCGCCCATCAGGCAGGCGACATTCGCTGGAGGGATCGAAGATGAAATCGTATGGTCTGATCGCCGTTTTGTTCGCGGGTCTTTTGGCCGGGCCGGCCGTCTATGCTCAGCAGTCCGCCGCACCCGCCGGCTCGACCGGGCAGTGCAAGGACGGCAGCTACACCAATCACGCCACCAAGAAGGGCGCTTGCTCCGGCCATCAGGGCGTGAAGGAGTGGTACACCGCAGCAGCCACAGCGGCTCCGGCAGCTGCAACAGCCCCGGCAGCGGCGCCTGCGCCGGCCAGCAACAGCATGGCTCCCAAGAGCACGGCTGCCGCGCCTGCCGCCGCAGCCAAACCCGCCGGACCGCAGCCGCCGGCCAATGCCGCGCCGGGCGGTGGTCCGGGCATGGTGTGGGTCAACGACAGCAGCAAGGTCTATCACTGCCAGGGCGACAAGTGGTACGGCAAGACGAAGTCGGGCGCCTATATGAGCGAGGCCGATGCGAAGGCCAAGGGTTATCACGGCGATCACGGCAAGGCTTGTACGCAGTAACTTTTGTGTCGCCGAGAAAGGCCCGCGCATGCGGGCCTTTTTCATGCGGGAATTGAGTTGGATTCAATCCAGGCGCTTGTGGAACAAGCGAATAGCCAGCGTAAGCATGACCGCGATGAACGCCACCAGGGCGACCGCGTCGTGCCACAGATCACCCAGGTCGGCGCCGCGCAGCATGATGCCGCGAATCAAACGCATGAAATGGGTGAGCGGCAATGCCTCGGAAATCCACTGCGCGGGCAACGGCATGCCGGCATAAGGGAACATGAAACCCGACAGCAGGATCGACGGCAGGAACACGAAGAACGTCATCTGCATCGCCTGGAACTGCGAACGCGCACGCGTCGAAATCAGCAGGCCCAGCGATAGATTGGCAAGAATCAGCAGGCCGGAAGCCAGGTAGACATCCCACAGGCTGCCGCGGATCGGAACGCGAAACAGCCAGACGCCCAGCAGTAACACGACGGTTGTCTGCACCAGGCCGATCGCCGCATACGGCAGCACCTTGCCGATCATCAACTCGGTACGGCTGACCGGTGTCGTGATGAGCAACTCCATATTGCCGCGCTCGGTTTCGCGCACGATGGCCACGGCGGTGAACAGCACCATGGTCATGGTGAGAATGACGCCGATCAGTCCCGGCACGATGTTGACCGGCGAGCGCCGCTCCGGATTGTAGAAACTCACCACGGTGATCGGCGTTTGCGCCTGCGCGTGGAAGTTGTCCGGCTGGTTGAGCGGGTACTGCGCCAACTGCGCGGCGGCGGACTGCACGACGTTGTCGCTGCCGTCGACCATCACCTGGATGGCTTCGCGACCATCGAGCTTGCGGCGCTCGAAATCCGGCGGCACGGCAATGCCGACGCTGATGCGGCCCTCGCGCAGCAGGTCGACCAGTTGTTGCGGCGACTGCGCGCTGGCTTTGATCTCGATGACGCCGCTGGCCAGCATGTCTTGTACAGCGGCGCGCGATCCGGACGTCTGTGCCTGATCGACGACTGCGGCCGGCAGATTGCGCAGGTTGAGATTGATGGCGTAGCCAAACAACAGCAGCTGCAGGATCGGCATGCCCATGATCATGGCGAGCGTGACGCGATCGCGCCGCATCTGGCGCAACTCCTTCACCATGATGGCCCACAGTCGTCGCAGATTCACGCCGCTTGCTCCTCAGGTCGGCCGAGCTTGCGCGTGGCGACGACGAAGACGTCCTCGAGATTGGGCGCCACGCTTTCGATGTCCATGGAGGCATCGACATCGCTCAGCGCATGGCGCAGGGTTTCCACCGCGACGTTGTCTTCGCGCATCAGCACGCGCAGTTCGTTGCCGATCTGGGCCACGCTCAACACCTCGGGTCGGTCATCCAGCGCTGTCTTGGCCTGGCGAGGCGAGTTGGCGCGGACCACAAAGGTGCGTCCGTGCAAGGTGTCGGTCAGCTCTTTGGGCGTGCCATCGGCAACGAGATTGCCTGTGTCGAGAATGGCCAGCCGATGGCAGCGCTCGGCCTCGTCCATGTAGTGGGTGGAGACCAGGATGGTGGTGCCGCCATCGGCGAGCTCGAACAGCTTTTCCCAGAAATCACGCCGCGATTCGGGATCCACTGCGCTGGTCGGCTCGTCCAGGAACAGCAGTTCCGGCTTGTGCACGATGGCGCCCGCAAGCGCGAGGCGCTGCTTCTGCCCGCCGCTCATGGTGCCGGCCAGTTGTTGCTGGCGATCGTCCAGCCGATAGCGCTGCAGCAGTTCGTCCACGCGTGCACGCGTGTCATGGCGCGACAAGCCTTGCACCGTGGCGAGAAATTCCAGGTTCTGGCGCACCGACAAGTCATCGAACAGGGAGAACTTCTGCGTCATGTAGCCAATGCGCCGCTTCAACGCTTCGGCCTGTTCGGGAATCCGCAGGCCCAGCACGTCGATCTTGCCTTCGCTTGGCGTCAGCAGTCCGCACAGCATGCGTATCGTGGTGGATTTGCCTGAGCCGTTTGGTCCAAGAAAGCCATAGACGCAGGCCCGCGGCACGTCCAGGTTGACGCTGTTCACGGCCACCAGCGCGCCGAAGCGCTTGGTCAGCCCCTGCGCGTGAATGGCGTTTTCAGTCATGGCTGGCCTTGCCTGGGAACGCCACCGCGACGGGAAAACCCTGGGGAAGATCGCGGGCATCGGTGCCGAGGGCGATCTCCGCCAGATAGCTCAGTCGTGTCGCGTCCTCGCCACTCAATGCGAAGTACGGCGTAAAGGTGGGCTCGCTACGGATCATGCGCACCGTGCCATGAAATTCCTGCTTGCCGTCGTGCAGTTTGACGATCGCCTTGTCGCCCACCTTGATCGACGGACGCAGCGCCGACGGTACGTAGACGCGCGCATACGGCGTGTCGCTGGCGAGCAGGATGACCAGCGGCGTGCCGGGCTGGGCTTGGTCGCCCAACTTGTAGGGCAGGCTGTCCACGCGCACATCGCGCGGCGCGGTCAGGTCGAGCTTGTCCAGGTCGACCGCGCGCGAGGCTGCGTTGGCGGTTGCCGCGACCACAGCGGCGCGTGCCTGGGCGACGTCTTCCACGCGCGATCCGTTGACGAGCTGATCGAGGGCTGCACGATCGGCCGCAACGGCGGCGTCCGCATTGCCCGCCGAGGCTTTCGCGCGGTCAAGATCCGCCTCGGAAATGAATTGCTGTTTGCCCAGGGCGGACAGCCGTTGGTAATACGCATTGGCATCGCGGGACTGCGCCTGAGCGCCCGCCAGATTGGCGCGCGCCTGACGGATCTGCTCTTCACGTGGTCCGCGCTGGAGCTCAAGCAAAGCCTGTTGCTGCTGTTGCAGATCGGCGCGCGCGGAGTTCAGTGCGGCCCGTGTACGCGTGGTTTCCAGCTGCATGATGCGCGTGCCGGCGGGAACGTACTGGCCTTCGCGTACATCGATTTTCACGATGTGCTCGGCGGCCGGCGCAGGTAGCGTGATGCGGTCGAATTCCACCGTGCCCAGCGTCTGCGGGGGCGAGCCCTCGCAGCCAACCAGCATCAGTGATGTGACCAGTGTGGCGATCAAGCGACGATGGATGTTCATGGGGCGACTCCCATGCCATGTTCGAGCAGCGCAACCGCATGACGGACCAGCACGTCCGTGCCCAGGTCGGCCTGGAACATCTGCCGCCAGATGGGCGCGCTGGCCGCCGGGAACAGCGTCAGGCCGATCAGCGATACAACCATCAGGCGCGGATCTAGCGAGGCATGAATCTGTCCGCGCTGCTGCGCTTGGGCAAAACGTTGGGCCAGCATCTGCGGCAAGGTGGGCCCGATGCGCGAAAGCAGGAGTTCCCGCAGGGCGCCGCCTTCGCACAGGACTTCGCGGACCCATAGCGAGGGGAACCACGGAAGGGTATCGACCAGCCCCAGCACTCCCTGCACGAATTGCCTGACCATGGCGTGCACGTCATCCCCCGCGGTGACCACCAGTTCGCCAAGGCTCATCACGGCGGGCAGCAGGCGTTCCTCGAACACTGCGTCCTGCAGGGACGGCTTGCTGCCGAAGTAGTAATTGAGCATGGCGGGAGTCACGCCGGCTTCCCCGGCGATGCTGCGCAACGAAGTCGCGGCGATGCCGTCCCGTACAAAACAGGCGAGGGCTGCCTCGATCAAGCGGGCGCGCAAGTCGGGGCTGTCCGTGGTGGGGCGGCCTGGGGTGCGGCGGCCGGCTGGCTGCGGCGAGCGGGGTCTGGTCGTCATGCCTGTTAATTAATCATAGCTTTAATTAATTTGCAAGTAACTGGATGATATAGGTATTTGCAAAAAAGAAAGGCCGGCATTAGCCGGCCTTTCGGGGCGGGGCGAAGCGCCGATCAGCCGTTCGGGACCACCGGCAAACTGATGGAACTGGCCGTACCCGGCGTATGCCACACGCGCTGCGTAGCCTTCCGGTAGTCCGCCGGCTTGGCGTCGAAAATGTTCGGCACGAAAGTCTGCGGATTGCGGTCGTACAGCGGGAACAGGCTCGATTGCACCTGCACCATGATGCGGTGCCCGGGCTGGAACACGTGGTTGGTGGTCGGCAGGCCAAACGCGTACAGCAGCGGCTGATCCGGTGTGAGTGCCTGCGGATGTTCGAAGTTGGTGCGGTAGCGGCCGCGGAAGATATCCAGCGAGACGGCCAGTTCATAGCCGCCCATTTCCGGATTGGAAGGCACCGTGTCCGGGTACACGTCGATCAGCTTCACCACCCAGTCGCTATCCGTGCCGCTGGTGGAGGCATACAGATTCACTTGCGGCGCGCCGCCGATATGCAGGGGCGCGGTGAGCGGTTCGCTCACATAGGTCAGCACGTCCGGACGTCCATCCACGAAACGCTGATCGTTGACCAGCCAGCGCGTCCAGGCGTCGTGATCGGCGAAGTGCACCGGACGAGGCTGATAGGGCACGGGCTTGGCCGGGTCGGAAGTGTATTCGTCATACTTCGCGGCATCGGCTGCCGGCGCGGTGAACGAGAGCGAGCCGTTGCTGCCCAGGTACAGCGACTTCGGTTTGTTGCTGCAACCCTTGTCGCAGCTGAGCGGCCACGACTTGTAGCGGTCCCAGTGGTTTTCGCCGGTGTTGTAGATCAGCACCGGCGGCGTGTTCGCCTTCGGCGCGCCAGTCACCAGGTATTGATCGAAGAACGGCTTGAGCACATCGCGGCGGAACTGCAGGGCGGTGTCGCCGTCCCACTGCAACGGGCCGAGCGAACGCCCGTCGTAATTCACCTGGCTGTGCCGCCACGGACCCATCACCAGGAAGTTCTTGTCGTTGCCCTTGTCCTTGCCTTCGGTGGCGGCATAGCTGTGGATCGCGCCCCACATGTCTTCCTGGTCCCACAATCCCTGCAGCCACATGGTGGGCACGGCCAGCGGTTGTTCGGCCATGATCTTGTCCAGCGCCTGGCCCTGCCAGAAGGCATCGTAGGCGGGATGTTCCTCGAGCTTGCGCCAGAACGGCAGCTGCTCCAGCCCGTTCGCGCGCGCGTAATCGCCGGCGGAACCGGCGTTGAGGAAGTTGCTGTAGTCGTCGTAGCCCACGCGCGGGATGCCGCCTTTCTTGCCGTCCTTCTTGGCGGTCTGGCCGTAGATGTAGTCGAAATTGGTCTGGCGATACGCGCCGTAGTGGAACCAGTCGTCGCCCATCCAGCCATCAACCATCGGGCTTTCCGGCGCGGCAACCTTGAGCGCCGGATGCGGATGGATCAGCGCCATCACCACGGTGAAGCCTTCATAGGAGGAGCCGAGCATGCCGACGCGGCCGTTCGATTCGGGCAGGTTCTTCACCAGCCAGTCGATGGTGTCGTAGGCGTCGGTGGAATGATCCACTTCGCTGGCGTTGAGCGGCCCACGCAGCGGGCGCGTCATCACATAGTCGCCTTCGGAGCCGTACTTGCCGCGCACATCCTGAAATACGCGGATATAGCCGCCGTGCACGAACACCTCGTCACCCTGCGGCAGCGTGGCGTCCATATGCGGTGAGGTGAAGCGCTCGGCGCGGCCGCTTGCGTCATACGGCGTGCGCGTCAACAGGATGGGCGCGTTGTGCGCGCCCTTGGGTATCACGATCACCGTATGCAGCTTCACGCCGTCGCGCATCGGCACCATCACTTCGCGCTTCACGTAATCGTAGCCGGCGGTGTCGGCAGCGTGGGCTTTTGACGTGATATCCGGCGTGAGCGGCGCCGTTTGCGCGTGGACAAACGAGACGCCGACGGTGGCAAGAGCAATGGCGAGCAAGGTACGGCGGATATGCATGAATCCTCCAGGCGAACAGCTGGCGACAGCTGTTCCGGCGAGTGAGTGAATGGAGCCCCAGGGGGACTGTAAGCGAGCAGCCGCCAAGCTCCCACCATGACTTCCTGCCTATAGGGCCGCCAATTGCGCAAGAATGGGACTGCCGCCGCCGATTCCGTCGCCCACACTGGCTCCTCATTCCATCAGGAAGCCCAGCCATGAAAGCCCATACGCGCGAGGATTACCTGCAACGCATTGACCGGGTGGTTGCTTTGCTGCAATCGGCGGTGGAGCAGGGCGGAGCCTTGCCAGAACTCACGCAGCTGGCGGCGGCCGCGCATTTTTCCCCGTTCCACTTCCACCGCATTTATCGTGCGCTCTCCGGCGAGACGATCGGCCAGACGGCGGCGCGCCTGCGCCTGCTGCGCGCACTGCAACGCCTGGCCCGGCCGCAGGAGCCGGTCACGGAGGCTGCGCTTGCCGTGGGTTACGGGACTCCGCAGGCGTTGGCACGCGCTTTCCGCGTTGCCTTCGATGCCAGTCCCAGTGACCTGCGCGGAGAACCTGGGCGACTGGATGCAGCGATGGATAGTCTGCGCCGCCCGGCAGCCGGCGTGGATGCCGCAATGCCGGCGCTGCAGGTCGAGATCGTCTCGGTGGAGCCGTTTCGCGTGGTGGCGAAACGGTTCGTCGGCGATCACCGAGAACTGGATCAGGCCTATGGACGGCTATTCGAATGGGCCGCTGAGCATGCGCTGCTCGAGCGCATGACGGGCATCTACGGTGTGCCGTACGACGATGCGCCGGATGCGTCGCCGGACGAAGGTGCGTTTGATTGCGCACTGGCTTTTGATGGTGGCGCTGCAACGGCCGACGGCGATACGCATCCGCTGGTGCTTGGCGGCGGACTATGGGCACGCTGGCGGCATACGGGCTCCTATGACCATTTTGGCGCCTTGACCGACCGACTTATCGCGAGCTGGCTGCCGGACAGCGGGTATGTACTGCGCGGGGCGCATCCGTTCCGGCATTTCCTCGATGACCCCGAGGAAACCGCAGAGGCCGACTTGCGTGCGGACGTCTATTTGCCCGTCATGCCGTCTTGATCGGGCGCGGCATCATCCGGCCTGATCGGCCCAGGGATCGTAGCTGCCGAACCACCACAGATGACCTTCGAGGTCGCGGCAGCTATAACCGGCGCCGCCGTATTCCTTCTCGGCGTACTCGTCGATGATGATGGCGCCGGCCGCTTTGGCCTGTTCGTAGTGCGCCTTGCAATCCTTGACGATCACGCAGGGGCATTGTGTCTCGCGCCCATCGACCTGGTCGGGCTGCACCATGCGGCGACCGAACTCGTTGTCGTTGACCGGGCCGAGCATCAGCATGCCGTTGCCATAGGTGAGCTGCGCGTGGGCCACACCGCCCTGGTCATCGTCGTAGACCGCTTGCTTGTGGAAGCCGAATGCCTTGCACAGCCAGTCGATGGCGGCGTGGGCATCGCGATAGCGCAGGCAGGGAATGATCGTGCTGCCGCTAACGTGTGGCGTGCTCATGGGCGTGCTCCGTGACAGGGATGGACCGAGCGTACCCCGTTGCGCGGCGTTGTCTTGTCGATTTTCCGAGTGTCGCTCAGGCGCTGCGGTCGTTCTCCACCGCGCGGGGCCAGCTGCGGCGCACACCTTCCAGTTTCTCGTCCAGCCGGGCGCGGTTGCGGCCAGCCAGCTTGGCCCGATACATGGCCAGATCCGAACGCTCCACCAGGGTGTCCACGGTGTCCTCGTGCGTGCGCATGGCGATGCCGATACTCACGCTGAGCACCAGGCCGGTCTGGTTCACCGGAATCTCCAGGCGATAAACGCGACGGCACAGGCGCGTGGCTACTTGCATGGCCTGGTTCTGCTCGATGCCGAACAGCATGGCCACGAACTCTTCGCCGCCATAGCGGCCCAGCAGATCGTGCGGACGAAGTTCGTTGCGCAAAGCCTCGGCCACGGCAACCAGGGCGCGGTCGCCGGCCGCATGGCCCTGGCGATCGTTGAGTATCTTGAAGTGATCGAGATCGAGGAAGAGCAGGGCAATCGGCTGCGTGCCGCAATTGCCCAGCACCTTTTGCACGCTCTCCGTCCAGGCGCGTCGGTTGAGCACATTGGTGAGCGCGTCGTTGTCGGCCAGCTCCTGCACCATATGGCGGTCGCGTCGCATCATCAGGGCGCGATCGGCGAGGCCCAGCGAGAGCACGATGGCTTCGAAGGCGCCAGCCGCAAGGCAGGCATCGCCGAGCCAGGCGACATCCGGCAGCACGCCGGTCATCTGCGAGCTGTACAGCGCGGTGAGCGCCAGCAACGGCGTCCAGCCAACCAGGAAGAACCAGGCCGGGCGCGAGCCTTGTATGGCGGCTACCACGGCGGCGCTGAGCAGCAGCAGCGTGCCGATCACCAGCAAGGGAGCTACCAGCACCTGGGCGGTCTGCTGGAGTACCGTGACCTGGCTGTTGTCGAGCAACACAACCAGCGGCATGCCCACGGCGAGCGCCACGGTCGGCGTTTGCAGGATGGCTGCATAGCGCGGCAATTCGCAGAAGCGCGAAACGAACATGGCCGCAAAGGCGAGCGACAAGGCCATTGCCGACGAAGCGATCATCGGCGCCGCGCCAGCCAGCCAGGTCAGCTCCAGCGGATGGAACAGATAGCCCGTCTGCACACCCTGGATCAGCGCGTAGCAGAGCACGTAGCCGGCGTACCAGGCGAACGTGCTATCGCGCAGCATCAGCGCGAGGCATAGCGCCATCAGTGACATGGCGACCATGACCGCGAAACAGGCGCTGGCAAAGGCCAGCCATTGCGCATCGGTCTGCAGGTATTCGTTCCACGGCTGTAGACGAAAGCTAGCGACGGCATGGTTGACCGTGCCCGGCTCGATCCTCAGCAGGATGGGCGCGGAGGCCGGCATGTCGGCGGTGATGCGGTAGGCCAGGCGCCCATTGCCGTGCGCGCTGGCAAGAAAGTCGTCAAGCGACATCGTCAGCGAGCTGCCGTCGGCATTGAACAGCGTCACCGGCGCCAGCGGCGGGGGATAGACAGACAGGACCCGTTCTTCGCTCACCAGCGGCGGCTGCGGTTGCAGGACCACCCAGGTGCCCAGTCCGCGACGGGAGAACCGCTGCAGCAGGCTGGGATCGAAGCCGGCAAATTCGCCGCGATGGTAAGCGTCCAACACGGATTGCGGGGTATCGCCCGGCATGACTTCCCGCGTGCCGCCCGACAGGGACGTGGCGGCATGCACCGAGCAGGCGAACAGCAGCAGGGCGAGGATGCCCAGCATCCGCCCGTAGCGACGCGTCGCGATGGTCGCGAGTGGCCCAACCATGTACCGGTCCCCCTTCTTCGCACCGCTCCATTGCAGGAGTCGTACGCAGCTTTATGGCCGATCCGGTCAATCCTGTGAGCAGAAACCCGCGTTACCGGTGGCGCGGGCAGGGCATCGTCCGTGCGTGTTGCCAAGGCCGCCATTGCTGGCGGCGCCTTGTTGGTACCAATAACGCCAAGACCCGATAGGCGGTATGGAAGGCTATAAGGCCATCATGACACAAGGCCAAAGCGGCCGTGTGATGGGGTTTTATCACGACGGTTCACTGCCTGCGATGCCATGCTCTATGCCTTTCGGCGACTTCCATTACCACTCTTTGGGAGCTAGGGCTGCTCTCGTCTATTGCACATGGCCACCCTCCGGGCCGGCCCAGTCTGGCCGCCGCTGCGCGTCGCGCCAATTCGACAGGCAGCCGGCCTGCCTTCATCGTCGCAACACACAGCGGCGGCCAGACTAAGCCGGTGACGCCCGTGTGCAATAGACAAGAGCAACCCTAGGCATGAGCAACGACAAGATCCGTGTGGCCGTTCTGGTGGGCAGCCTGCGCAAGGATTCCTTCAACCGGAAGCTGGCGCGCGCCGTGGAGCGGCTGGCTCCGCCGGAGCTGAGCTTCGAGCACATCCGCATCGACAACCTGCCGCTGTACAACCAGGATTTCGATGACCACTACCCCGCGGAAGGCAAACGCCTCAAGCAGGAGATCAGCGCCGCCGATGCGCTGCTGTTCGTGACCGCGGAATACAACCGCTCGATTCCGGGCGTCCTCAAGAACGCCATCGACATCGCCTCGCGTCCGTGGGGTACCAATTCATTCGCGGGCAAGCCGGCCGCCGTGATCGGTGTCTCTGTGGGCGCCCAGGGTGGCGCCATGGCGCAGCAGCATTTGCGCAACGTGCTGGCCTATCTGGATGTGCCCACCCTGGCCCAGCCCGAGGTGTTCATCCACGCCAAAGACGGTCTTTTCGCCGAGGACGGCTCGATCGCCAACGAGGGCACGCAGAAATTCCTGCAGGGCTTCATGGATCGCTATGTCGCCTGGGTGAAGCGCCACCGCTAGGGTTCTGTCCGGGTCCGGTCAGCCAAACGGTACTGTGCTGCCCCGCCAGAACAGGGGGGGCGCAAGCGGCCTGGGCGCCTCACATATCCGCGCTGACACCCGAGCCGCAAATCTTTTCCAGCAGCTGTGTCTGCACGTTGCGCACCGTCTGGCTCGTACCCGGCCGGCTGCGCGAGTAGCGGCCATCGGCATGCAGCAGCCAGGTGCTGGAGTTGTCGGAAAGATACAGCTCCAACTCTTTCTTCAGGCGGCTCTGCAGCTTCTTGCCTTCCACCGGGAAACCGGTTTCAACACGGCGATCCAGGTTGCGTTCCATCAGATCGGCGCTGGCCAGGTAGAACTTCTCTTCGCCGCCATTGAGGAACCAGTACACGCGGCTGTGCTCAAGGAAACGACCGACGATGGAGCGCACGCGGATATTGTGCGAGATGCCCGGCACACCCGGACGCAGGCAGCACATGCCACGCACGATCAGGTCGATCTTCACGCCGGCGATGCTGGCCTTGTAGAGCGCACGGATCATCTTGGCATCGGTAACCGCATTGACCTTGATGATGATCTGCGCCGGCTTGCCGGCCGCCGCATGCGCAGTCTCGCGCGCAATCAATTCCAGCAGCGTCTTCTTCAGCGTGAACGGTGCATGCAGCAGCTTTTTCATCTGCAGCAGCTTGCCCATGCCGGTGAGCTGGCTGAACAGCTTGTGCACGTCTTCGCACAGCGCCTGGTCGGAAGTGAGCAGGCTGTAGTCGGTGTATAGGCGCGCGTTGCCGGTGTGGTAGTTGCCGGTACCCATGTGCGCATAACGCACCAGCTCCTCGCCTTCGCGGCGCTGGATAAGCATGAGCTTGGCATGCGTTTTCACGCCGACTACGCCGTAGATCACCATGGCGCCGGCTTGTTGCAGGCGCGAGGCCAGGGTGAGATTGGATTCCTCGTCAAAGCGCGCACGCAGCTCGATGACGACAGTGACTTCCTTGCCCGAACGCGCCGCATCCACCAGCGCGTCGACAATTTCGGAATTGGCACCGCTGCGGTACAGCGTCTGCTTGATCGCCAGCACAGTCGGGTCCTTCGCCGCCTGGTGCAGCAGATCCACCACCGGTGCGAACGACTCGTACGGATGCAGCAGCAATACGTCCTGGCGGCCAATTACCTGGAACAGGTCCTCGGCCTTCTTCAACGCTTTCGGGATGGACGGCGTGAACGGCGGGTACTGCAGTTCCGGCCGCAGCGTCTTGGTGATCAGCCCGAACAGGCGGGCCAGATTCACCGGGCCGTTGACCTCGTACATTTCGGCGGCCGTAAGGCCGAACTGGCGCAGCAGGTAGTCGGTCAGTTCGGTGGGGCAGTTGTCCGCCACTTCGAGTCGAACGGCGTCTCCGAAGCGACGCGAATACAGCTCGCCACGCAACGCGCGGGCAAGGTCTTCGACGTCTTCCGGGTCGAGGGTAAGGTCGGCATTGCGGGTCAGGCGGAACTGGTAGCAACCGCGAACAGACATGCCGGGAAACAGTTCCTCGGTATGCGCATGAATGATCGAGGACAGCAGCACGAAATTCTCGCCGCCTTCGCACACATCGTCAGGCAGCCGGATCAGTCGCGGCAATACGCGCGGCGCCGGCACGATGGCCAGGCCCGAATCGCGGCCGAACGCATCGGTGCCTTCCAGTTGCACGATGAAGTTGAGGCTCTTGTTGACCAGCAGCGGGAACGGATGGGTGGGGTCCAGGCCGATCGGCGTCACCAGCGGGGCCACTTCGTGGCGGAAGTAACGGCGCACCCACAGTTTCTGTTTGTGCGACCACTCGTTGCGGCGAACGATGCGGATGCCGTTGCGCGCCAGCTCCGGCAGGATGTTGTCGTTGAGGATCGCGTACTGCCGCTCGATCTGCTTGTGCGTGATCTCGCTGATCTCGGCCAACGCCTTGCGCGGCGCCACGCCGTCGGAGCCGACAATTTCGTGATCGAAGGCAATCTGGCTCTTCAGTCCCGCCACGCGGATCTCGAAGAACTCGTCCAGGTTGCTGGAGAAGATCAGCAGGAACTTCAGCCGCTCGAGGATCGGCTTGCTTTCATCCAGCGCCTGCTCAAGCACGCGGATGTTGAACTGCAGCTGCGAGAGCTCGCGATTGATGTACAGGGTGGGATCGTTCAAATCCGGCGCAGCGCTGGCGGCGGGCGCCTGGACCGGTGCGGCGGGCACCAGCTCGGTGAGGGTGGCGTCGCGCTCTGCGCTGGTTCGGACGACATCGTTACTCATCGGTTCACCGTTCGATGGGCGGGCGCGAGTCTGGCTGCGCTATCCGCGAATGGAAAGCATGGTAAGCCGCCAATTGCGACCGGGCCATGGCAGGAAAGCGCAGACATACGCTGTCATATGACCGACATATTGCCCATCGCATCTGACGAACCTGTGACAGTGCATAGTCGGATGTTATGTGGCCGTGATTGCCGCCGATGATCATTTGTGGGAGCGACTTGTGGGAGCGCACCCTGTGCGCGACTGGCGTGCTGCGACGATGCTACGGAGAGGCACGCCAGTCGCGCACAGGGTGCGCTGTCACAGTGATTGATGGCCAGCGCGCCGGTTATACCAGCGGCGTGGCCAGATACCGGCTCGGCGCCATCCCCAGCACGCGCCGGAACGCCGCAGTAAATGCACTGGGATTGCCATACCCAAGATCAACCGCCACCTGCGTGATCGCCTCGCCATTGCTAAGCCGCGTCAAGGCCGACAGCAGGCATGCCTGCTGCCGCCAGGCGGTAAAGCTCATGCCGGTTTCTTCGCGGAAGGTGCGCGTGAAGTGGCGACGACTCATGCCGGCGCGGCGCGCCATGTCGTCGATCTTCACTTCCTGCGACGGATGTTCAAGCAGATGGCGGCAGAGCGCGGCGAGGCGTTTTTCGCGCGGCAGCGGCGTACTGAGCGGCAGCACCGGCATGCGGCGGATCTCATCCAGCAGCAGCGCCATCACTCGTCCGTCGCGACCGTCAAGTTCGTATTCGGCCGGCAGATCCACCGCTTCCATCAGCAATTCGTGCAGCAGGGGAGAGACGCTGATGACCTGGCAGCGCGGCGAGAGACCGGCGTTCTCGACGGCTTCGGGCGTGACGTATGCGCTGCGGGTGGACACCGGGCCGGCCATCAGCACCTCGTGCGACACGCCGGGTGGTATCCACAGGGCGCGCCGTGGCGGGACCACCCAGCTGCCTTCACTGGTGATGGTGGTGATCACCCCCGTGGAGGCGTACAGCAACTGGCCGCGACGATGCGAATGCGGAGGCAGCACGTAGTGCGGGGGATAGTCATTGCCGGTCGCGATGACGTCGCGGGGCGTCTGGTCATAGGTTTCGGCACGGGCGTTACGCATGAGCTTGGCCCATTTTCGACAGAAATTGACCCGGTTGCGTGTGCGGGCCGGACTGGCTCACTTTAAGGTGGCGTTCCCGGTGGCGCAACCGCGTCGCCTTGCCGCACACGTCCCCCTACGAGCATCCATGCAAACCCGCGTCGAAGACATGCCGTTGGCCGCCGCGCCGCCCGCCAGCCCAGCCACTGAACACGCTACCGAGTTCAGGATCCTGGGTGCGATCAGCTTTTCGCACCTGCTCAACGACATGATCCAGTCGTTGATCCTGGCGATCTATCCGATCCTCAAGAGCGGCTTCAACCTCAACTTTGCGCAGATCGGCCTGATCACGCTGACCTACCAGATCACCGCGTCGCTATTGCAGCCGGCGGTGGGCCTGATCACGGACAAGAAGCCGATGCCGTACTCCTTGCCGGTGGGCATGGGCTTCACTTTGTGCGGCTTGTTGCTGCTCGCCACCGCGCCAAACTTCACCGTGTTGCTCATCGCTGCGGCGCTCGTGGGTACCGGCTCTTCGGTGTTCCATCCCGAATCCTCGCGCGTGGCGCGCATGGCCTCGGGTGGTCGCCACGGCTTGGCGCAGTCGCTGTTCCAGGTCGGCGGCAATGCGGGTGCCTCGCTGGGTCCGCTGCTGGCGGCCTGGATCATCGTGCCGCATGGCCGCGGCAGCGTGGCGTGGTTTTCGCTCGCGGCGCTGCTCGCCATCGTGGTGCTGCTGCAGGTGAGCCGGTGGTATCGCGATCACTATGCTGAGCGCGGCAAGCCCAAAGCCAAGCGGGCGTCGCATATCGTGCTGTCGCAGGCGCAGGTGGCCTGGTCGCTGTTGATCCTGGGTCTGCTGATCTTCTCCAAGTATTTCTATCTGGCGAGCCTGAGCAGCTACTACACGTTCTATCTGATGCATCGGTTCGGCGTGTCCGTGCAGAGCGCGCAGACGCATCTGTTCGTGTTCCTGTTCGCCGTGGCGGCCGGTTCGCTGATCGGCGGTCCAGTGGGCGATCGCATCGGCCGCAAATGGGTGATCTGGGCATCGATTCTCGGCGTGGCACCGTTCACCCTGCTGCTGCCGCATGCGAGCCTGTTCTGGACAGGCGTGCTAACGGTGATCATCGGTTTGATCCTGGCATCGGCGTTCTCGGCCATCCTGGTCTACGCGCAGGAACTGATTCCCGGCCGCGTAGGCATGGTGTCGGGCCTGTTCTTCGGCTTCGCGTTCGGCATGGGCGGCATCGGCGCCGCGGTGTTGGGACATGTCGCCGATGCGCGTGGCATCGAGTACGTCTACGGCTTGTGCGCGTACCTGCCGTTGATCGGCATCATCACGGCGTTCTTGCCGAATCTGGAACGCAAGACGGCGTAAACGTGCGGCGCCCACCTGTGGGAGCGCACCCTGTGCGCGACGGGTCGGTGGTGCGGAAGCGATGGGGTTCCGTGGTCGCGCACAAGTGCGCTCCTACAAGGCAGCGGTGCGGTGAAGGTGGCGCTCTGTAGGTTTGTCGGGCACAGGGTGCCCTCCCACAGGGAATAGCCGAACGGCCGTCAAACGACGACCGGCTCCGGCTCCAGCTGCACGCCGAACTTCGCGCGCACGCCTTCGATCACCTTCTGCGCGAATGCCCATAGCTCGCCACCCGTGGCGCGACCATGGTTCACCAGCACGAGTGCGTGGCGATTGGAAATGCCTGCATCGCCGTCGCGCATGCCCTTGAAGCCCGCCGTCTCGATCAGCCATGCGGCGGAGAGTTTCCAACGCCCATCGTTGCCGACCCACGACACGAGCTCTGGATGTTCGCGCTTGAGCGCCTCGCCTTGTGCCGCGTCGACCATGGGATTCTTGAAGAAGCTGCCGGCATTGCCGATCACGGAGGGATCGGGAAGCTTCTTCGTACGCAGATGGACCACGGCTTCGGCCACGTGGAACGGCGCCGGCTTGTCCACGCCCATGCGCACGAGCTCTTCGCCAATACCCGCATAGTCCGTGCGCAGCTCGCGCGAGCGGGGCAACGCAAAGCGCACAGCGGTGACGATGTAGCGCCCCGGCTCGTGCTTGAACACCGAGTCGCGATAGGCAAAGGCGCAGGCGGCGCGATCGAGCACAGCCACGCGGTGCTCCTGGGTATCCCACGCTTCCACGCTGTCGATGAATTCCGCCACCTCGGTGCCATACGCGCCGATGTTCTGGATCGGCGCGGCGCCCACGGTGCCGGGAATCAGGATGAGGTTTTCCAGTCCGGCATAGCCCTGGCCCAGCGTCCAGCGCACGAAATCATCCCAGCGCTCGCCCGCGGCTACCGCGATGCGGGCGACGTCGCCATCCTGTTCCACCTGCACGCCGCGTGTCGCCATGGCCAGCACGGTGCCGTCGTAGTCGCCGGTAAACAGCAGGTTGCTGCCTTCGCCCAGGACGAGCAGCTTGCCGTTGCGTACGGCGGGAAATTCCAGCAGTTCGGTGAGCTTGGAGGCGTCGTTGATCTCGGCCAGCAGACGCGCCCGTGCGTTGACGCGCAGCGTGTTGCGCGTGGCCAGCGGAGCATTTTCGATCAGCGTGTAACCGCCCATGTCGATACGTTCAACCGGCATGGTTGTTTTCCTGCTGGCGGCGGATTTCATTCACGCATTCGGCTATCAGCGCCGGGCCGCGATAAACCATGCCGGAATACAGCTGCACCAGCGAGGCGCCGGCAGTGATCTTCTCCGCGGCATCGCTGCCATCGAGAATGCCGCCCACGCCGATGATGGCGAGCCGGTCGCCCACGCGCTGGCGCATGCCGCGCAGCACAGCGGTGGAGCGGGCGAATAGCGGCTTGCCGGAGAGGCCACCGGTTTCGTGGCCGTGCGGATCGCCGGCCACGGCGGTGTGGTCGATGGTGGTGTTGGTGCAGATCACACCGTCGACCTTGGCGGCCATCAGCACGTCGGCGATCGCGTCGAGCTCGGTTTCACTGAGGTCCGGGGCGATCTTCAGCAGCATCGGCTTGCGCGCACCGCTCTGCGAGCCAAGGCGTTCCTGTGCTTCACGCAGGGTCTCGATGAAGCGGCGCAGGGTGGCTTCTTCCTGCAGGTCACGCAGGCCCTGCGTGTTGGGCGAGGAAATATTCACCGTGATGTAGCTGGCGAGCGCATGCACACGCTCCAGGCAGAACAGGTAATCGTCCACGGCCTTGTCGTTGGGCGTGTCCTTGTTCTTGCCGATATTGATGCCGAGCACGCCGCGATAGCTCGACTTCTGCACATTGCGCACGAGCGCATCGACACCGGCGTTGTTGAAGCCCAGGCGATTGATCACGGCCTCATGCTTGGGCAGGCGGAACATGCGTGGCTTGTCGTTGCCGGGTTGCGGTCGCGGCGTGGTGGTGCCCACTTCCACGAAACCAAAACCAAGTGCGCCCAGCGCATCGAGGTGATCGGCGTTCTTGTCCAGGCCGGCCGCAAGGCCCACCGGATTGGGAAAGCGTATGCCGAACGCGGTGGTGGGCAGCTCTTCCGGCGGCTTGGCGACCAGATGGATGAAGTTGCTGCGATGGGCCACATCGAGGCCGTAGAGCGTCGCACGGTGCGCCGTTTCAGCATCGAGCGCGAACAGCAGTGGGCGAATGAGTTCGTACATAGTCAGGACAGTTGGCCCACGTAGATAACGGTGTCGTAGTCGAAGCCGATGCGACCGTTGACCGCGCTGCGATCGAACAGCTCCCGCAAGGCGCGCATCATCGCCTCATGATTGGGGTGGCCTTCGCGCGGCGCATACGAAGAGGAAAGCAGCCGGCCGCTGAGGCTTTCATAGTCCAGACGCTGGCCGTGATCGAAACGGCCCATGCCGAGATAGCCCTCGCCGAACCACGCACGCAGGGTGGGTTCGTCGCCATAGCGCTCGGCGACGCTGGTGTAATCGGTGCCGTACTGTTTCAGCAGTGCCTCGTAGCCTTCAAGGAACGGCGTGCCCACCAATCGGCGCGAATTCCAGATGATCGCCGCCAGTCCACCAGGACGCAGGATGCGCTGAAACTCCGCACGCGCGGCCGCCTGGTCGAACCAGTGAAACGCCTGCGCCACGACAATGAGGTCGACGCTTGCGTCGTCGAGGCCAGTCGCCGTCGCGTGGCCATCCACGGTGCTGAAACGCGCATCGTCGCCCAGCCAGCTCTCGGCAGCAGCGCGCATCGGAGCATTGGGCTCCACCGCGATCACGTGATAGCCGCCATCCAGAAACAGCTTGCTGGAAATGCCCGTACCCGCGCCGATATCCGCCACCAACCATTGCGGGGTGACGCCGAACTCGCTCTGCAGCCATTGCAGCATGGCCATCGGATAGTCGGGTCGGAACCGCACATAGTCGGCGACACGGTCGCTGAAACGTTCGGTGGGCTTCAGGTCGGTCATGATTGCACCGTTACCGCACGGGACATCAACCGTGCCAGGGAAAGAAATGCGCAAAAAGCCCGATGCCCAGGGCCGCAAGAATAAAGAACAGCAGCATGGCCAGGACGATCAGCGCGAACTGCAGGTAACCCATCACCATGCCGATGACGGCCAGTGAATCGCCTTCCACGGTGCCCGGCGGAGCAAGGCGGATTTCCTTGCGCGCCAGGTGCCCGCAAACGACAGCGATGACGGCCGCCACAAAGGGGAGCACGGTCCAGGAGGCAATACCGGCGATGAGGCTGACGATGGCGAGCGTGTTGGTCGATCGATAAGCAGCGGGCTGGTAACTCATGGACGCACTCCCTGTGAAGTCATGGACGAAACACGGTGGCTCATCGGCTGTCGGGTGCCTGATGATAGTAGACGCGCCGCTCCGTCAATGGCGCATCTGCAGAAAGAAGAACGCAACCAGCAACCCAAACAGCGTGTATTGCGCGTACGCCATGATTCTCGCCGCCTTGGCGAGTCCCTCGCCGCGAATCGCGCCGCCAGAGCGGCGAATCTGCCGTTGCGCGATCCAGGCGCATAGCGACGCGATGACGGCACCGCTGAGTGGCATCGCGAACATGTTGAACAGATTGAACCCGGCCATGGCCATGCCCATCACGGGCAGCACAGTCCAGGCGAGCACGGCAAAGACCAGGCTGAAAATCGCCAGCGAGCTATACGTCGGTGCCGCTTGAACTACCTGTGCGTTTTCCATCATCACAACTCCTGTCGTCGATGCCGTTACGCGTGCACTAACTTCCTGGCAGTGCGTGCATCCCGGCTTCCACCGGGATGCACCGATGCTGCGGTTTTACAGATCGAACTTGATGCCCTGCGCGAGCGGCAACGAGTTGGAGTAGTTGATGGTGTTGGTCTGGCGGCGCATATAGACCTTCCATGCATCCGAGCCCGACTCGCGACCGCCACCGGTTTCCTTCTCGCCACCGAACGCGCCGCCGATTTCCGCACCGGACGTGCCGATGTTGACGTTGGCGATGCCGCAGTCCGAACCTGCCGCCGACAGATACTGCTCGGCCGATTTCAGGTTCTGCGTGAAGATCGCCGAGGACAGGCCCTGCGGCACGGCGTTCTGCAGCTCGATGGCTTCGTCGAGCGTCTTGAACGGCATCACGTAGAGGATCGGCGCGAAGGTTTCCGTCTGCACGACTTCGTCGCTGTTCTTTACGCCGCTGACGATGGTCGGCAGCACGAAGTTGCCCTTGCGATCGCTGAGTGCAGCGCCACCCGTGAGCACCTTGCCGCCGGTGGCCTTGGCCTTTTCGACGGCGGCGAGATACGCCTTCACGGCATCCGGGCTGTTGAGCGGGCCCATCAGCGTGGTGGCAAGGGTCGGATCGCCGATCTTGCCTTCCACCTGCTTGTACGCGGTGACCAGCTTTTCGGTCACGTCGTTGACGATGGACTCATGCACGAACAGGCGGCGCGTGCTGGTGCAGCGCTGGCCGGCAGTGCCGACGGCGCCGAACACGATGGCCGGAATCGCCAGCTTCAGGTCGGCGCTTTCGTCCAGGATGATGGCGTTGTTGCCGCCCAGTTCCAGCAGCGAGCGACCCATGCGCTTGGCAACGCGCTCGCCCACCTGGCGACCCACCTTGGTGGAACCGGTGAAGCTGATCAGCGGGATGCGGTGATCATCCACGAAGGCCTGCGAGAGATCGGTGCCGGCATCGTTGAACAGGAAGAAGATGTCCGGGAAGCCGGCTTCGTTCAGCGCGTCGTTGCAGATCTTCATGCTGGCGATGGCCGACAGCGGCGTCTTCGGCGACGGCTTCCAGATGCAGATATCGCCGCAGATGGCCGCGAGGAACGCATTCCACGCCCACACCGCCACCGGGAAGTTGAACGCGCTGATGATGCCAACCAGGCCGAGCGGCTGGTACTGCTCGTACATGCGGTGGCCCGGACGCTCCGAATGCATGGTGTAGCCGTAGAGCATGCGGCTCTGGCCCACGGCGAAATCGGCGATGTCGATCATCTCCTGCACTTCGCCGTCGCCTTCGGGCTTGATCTTGCCCATTTCCAGGGCGACCAGCGAACCGAGCGCGTCCTTGTGCTTGCGCAACGCTTCGCCGCACAGGCGAACCGCTTCACCGCGACGCGGCGCCGGCGTGGTACGCCACACCTTGAATGCTTCCTGCGCGCGCTTGACGATCACCTCGTAGTCGGCAGCGCTGGAGGCGTGCACCGTGCCAATCACTTCGCCCGTGGCGGGATTGACCGGATGCAGGGTGCCGGCGTCGGTCGTCTTGGACCACTCGCCCTGACCCAGGTAGGTGCCCGAGTGCGACTGGCCCAGACCAAGGGCGGTGAGAATTTCGTGCGACATGCTTCACTCCAGACCGGGGCGCGGGGAAGGCGCCGGGAATAAAACCGCCATTCTAGCAGGGGGCTGTTAACGGGTTCGCGCCGCACCCCGTTCCATGCCAAAATTCCGCCCGCTGCCCCCGTAGCTCAGCTGGATAGAGCGTCCCCCTCCTAAGGGGAAGGTCGTACGTTCGAATCGTATCGGGGGCACCAAGACGCAGATGCACAAAGGCCGGCGGTGACGCCGGCCTTTGCTTTTGGGGTTCTCACAGCGGGCTTAGACGTGCCCGGCGGCGGATTTATTGGCGAGGTCGCGGTGAGCATGCGGCAGTGCAGCGTGCGCCTATTCCCGTGGCCGGTGCTCCCTGCGGATGTCACTGCGGGTCAGGGCCATGACGCTGTAGGTCAGTTTTTGGCGAAAATGCCCCGGTCGAGCACTTCGGCCTGTACGTGGCCGGCCACCGCATCGTGGTCCATCGCTTCGCCGCTGAGCTCTTGCTGGGCCGATACCGTGCCGTAGATGTGGGCGCGCCAGGCCACCCGGCCGGGCAGCTGATCCACTTCGCAAAGCACCTGAAGTTCGTGCTCTGTCTCATCCACGACGCAAAAATTCATGTTCATGCGTGGGCGCCCCTGACGCCCGCGAAACAGCTAATCGGTTGGCGATGGTCGGGCCATCGCGAGGGCCTCATCGAGTGTTTTGGTTCTTCGAGGCGCCTTTGCTAGAGCCAAGCGCAATCAAGGAACGTGCCATGTGGTGCGTGGGCATCGGCGGCGTGGTTATCCGCTGGACGTCAGCCCGGCCATCGGCGCTGGTTGGGCGAGGGCGGGAGGATCAGGCGAGGATGCCGTGCTCGCGTGCGTAGGCGTACACGTCCAGGTCGTTCTTCAGCCCCAGCTTGTTCATGGCATCCATCTTCTGGCGGCTGATGGTCTTGACACTGCGATTGAGCTGGCCGGCGATTTCGGTCACCGTGAAGCCCGATGCGAACAGGCGCAGCACTTCGGTCTCGCGCTTGGATAGCGCGGGGTGGCCGTCGGCAGGACTGCCCGCGCCGCCATCATCGAGCACCTGGCTGATGCTGGTACTCAGAAACAGACGTCCATGCGTGACGGCCTGCACGGCGAGCGTCAACTCCGAAAGCGCGTCCGTCTTGCTCATCAGGCCGCGCGTGCCGGTTTCCAGGATGGCCTTGAGCACGCCGCCGTTGTTGACCATGGTGAGCACCACCACCGGCAGTTCGGGCCGGCGACGGCGAATCATGCCGAGCATCTGCAGGCCATCGGCCATTTGACCGCCGGGCATGCTGAAGTCCGTGATCAACAGCTCGCAGGGATATTTGTCGACGGCATCGAGCAACTCAACGGGCGAGCCGACTTCCGCCACCACTTTGGCAGTCGTATGGTTTTCTAGCAGGGCGCGTACGCCGCTGCGAAAAATAGGATGGTCGTCAGCGAGGATGATGCGAAGGGTCACGGTGTGCCCGTCCCGAGTGTCTGTATAGCTGGACTAGGGTAGCTGCTAGATGCCTAACGCATTGTAGGTTTGAGCCTACCCGGCGCTTGTAGTCTTCAGATGTCGCTCATGAAGCTTGTCACGTCTATCGTGAGTAGGTGTTCGATGTAGACGCGGACGCGTGGACAACAGCCATGCATCGGCCTGTGGCATGCCCACGCGAAAGCGGGGAAGTGGTCCCATTCTAAGTCCGATCCCGGCCGTTTCGTCATGGGGAAAATCGACTGAGAGCGTGGGATGCGTCATTCGCGCAGCGCGCGCGATGGTTCACGGGGTTTCCACAATTTCTCGGCTCTAATCGAAGTGGGGAGGCGTCCGCGTTTATACGGCGGTGCGGTCTCGCCGCAGCAGGGTTCTGCAGGAATGATTCCCAACACTCTGACGCACTAGTCGGGCTATTTCATGCCCGCTTTTCGAGCGCATCGTGCCGGTTGCAGACAACGGCATGCAGTGTCTCCAGCCATACCTTTGGCATTCGAACAGGGGTGTTCCCATGCGGCGATAGCTCTGTCCTGCGACGTCTCTTGCGTAGAGGGTGCGGCTGCTGCGTTCGGTGCTGATCGGTTCGAGCCTGATGCTAGTCGTCTACAAGAACAACTTCATATCTCGGGGCTCGGGCTCGATGCTGCCTTCACCAGCACTGGCTTGTTGCGCGCGATTCGGGCTCGCGGCTGGGGCGTCGGTTCCACCTATGGCTGGACGAACGAATTGAGCTCGGGCGCGTCGTATGGCTATCTCCGCGTGAGCCCCTTGGCCGACATGCAGATTGATCTCGAGCTGCCCAAGTGCACCAAGTTGGCGTCACTCAATCTGGCCTGGCAGTTCGGCCAGCGCGCCATGCTCGGCATCGAATATCAGTGGGGCAGAACATCACCCTGACCGATATGTACGGTCGGGGCCAGCCCGCGACCAGACCTCGCTGCGCTACGACCTCAATCCCTGACGTCTTTGCCAGGGATGCGATGTGACGGTCGAAGGACGATTCCGTTCGACGTCGCATGTTGTCTCGCAGCATGGCTGGGGTCCCAGGCGCCGAGTCGTCGCTGACCGACTCGTTCAAGCCCCTGATCGGCGCATGAGTGGCTCGGTCAGGCCCCAGTCGGTGCCTTGATGCATTGCAAAATGCACGTAAATTCATGCGGTTGCAAAGCATGACCTTTGCCACGCTCACTGAATGTAAGTCATGCGTAAGCTTGAGCCTCGCATAGAGTTTTCAGCGTTTCCATGTTGCCGGCGCCCCCACCGTCGGTTCCCCCACATGGCGCAGAGGGCGAAAGGGAGTTCTTATGGCGGTACTTGTCGGCATTTATCTGGTGCAAAGCGACTTGTTCGAAATCGTGCGCGACGGTCGAACGATATGGACCGGCACGTGGACCCTGTTCCGTTCCCCATGGATGAATCGCGCGGACTGGGAAGCGCTGACCAGCGGCGAGACCGCGGCCTGCTTCGACAGCCCTGACCTCGCCATCCAGGCAGGCGAGGAAGAGGGCGTGGCGTTCGCCCGCGAACTGCAGGGCGACGACGGCTTGGAGCCCATGGCATGGGCCCCGGTACCAGTCACTTCCAGCATGCCCCTCAAGCGTGCCTGCGGCGGCAGTCGCCACTGATCGGTGTTGTCCGCGGCATAGCGCGAGACCGTGGCCGTTGCATGGCCCAACGGCCGAGTGTCGTTGTCCTCAGTGCGCACGCCATAATGCGCAGACACGGCGATCCGCCGGAAGAGAGGAAGGCGACGGGCCGATCATGGCGCGTACCCTGCTAGCGCTGATGGTGCCCGAGGCCGAGCCGCTGGTCGGCAGCTTCCGCGATCAGTACGACCCCTCCGCGCGTCGCGGCCTGGGGGCGCATATCACGCTGATTTATCCCTTCATCGATAGCGAACTGCTCACGCCCGGTCTGTTGGCACGCCTGCGCGACGTGGCGGCGGAGATCCCCGCGCCGATGTTTCGCCTCGCGCATGTGGATACGTTTCCTTCCGTCGTATGGCTGGCGCCCGAACCGGCCAAGCCCATCGCCCAGATCGCCAACGCGCTGGAGCGCGCCTTTCCCGATCACCCCAAGGGCGGCGGCGCTTTCCCCGACTTTGTTCCCCATCTCTCGGTCGCCCGCCATGTGCAGCACGAGAAGGCCGCCCTCATCAACGAGCTGGAAGCGCGGCTTGCCGATCACGGCCCCGTCTATGGCTGGTGCGAATCGTTGACTCTGCTCGTCAACGACCACCGGCGGTGGCGTGGGGCAGGGGAGTTTCCGTTTTTGCATTGATCCGGGCACGAGCTTCAAGGCGTGCGCCTGAAGGAGCGACGTCGTGTCAGTCCGAATCGTCGACCGGCGCGAGCACGAGCGGTGCGTCCTGCCCACGCCGGCCGATACTGCGAAGCGTGTTGCGCCTGCCGCAAACGGGGCACATGAAATACACGCCAAAACTATCGATCGACGGCAAGGTGTCCTTGGCCGTCAGCTCGGATTGGCAGCGTATGCACGTCCACATGACGACGAGAGGTACCTGAGTTGCGTGAGAGTAGCGGGTGACCGCGGAGTCAGTGTTCGTTGACCCAGGTGTCTTCGATATCGTCCTGGATGGCCACCTGCAGTTCCGTGCTCGACAGGTCGGAAACCTCGAAAATCCTGCCGTGGCGCATGCCGCGGTAAATGCCGTTGAGGCGGAACGTAGCCGACCAGTACACGCTGTCGTGCACGGCGCCAAGATACTCCGCCGTGTAATTGAAACCATTGCTGGTCATGCCGGCGACCTCAGCCATGATCGCGCCCTCCGCAGCCCTTCGACATGACACTACTCTCCTTGGCTGCGGCGCGTGTGAATGATTCGGCAGGGCGTGCCGTTGGCTGGATCAGGGGAGGGGCGTTGGGGTGATTCCGCGCGTATCGGTGCATGACGGTCACCTGTCTCCTCCGCAGCCGGCGCGGCGTTTCAAGAAGCGTCTGATGTATCGCGCTATTGGACCTCGCTAGCATGGGGAACCCCGTCCACGGGCGATGCCTCCAGCGAGCATGGAGCCGCCCGTGATGGCAGCCCTCATCGCTCGCCCGTTCTTCCTCGAGCGAAGCCGGGAGTGGGTCGGTGGTCCAGCGCTACGCCGTCGTGCACAGAGGCAGTCATGAGTGAAACATCATCGATGAGGGAGTTTGCCGTGGTGTTTCGCGGCGACGACGAGGACGACATCGTCATCGCCGACGCGCATGCCGACGCGCTGGCTGTCCACGACCATGGCGATATCGCAAGCCCGGGGCTGGCACATCGCGTGTGGCCGCGCCATGACGCCGAAGGCGATATCGTCGAGGTGGCTGACGTCGAAGAAGTCGAAGCACTGGTCCATCAGGACACAGTGACGCAAGTGCGCGAGCTGCACAGCTTCAGCCACTCCGTACGACTTTTATTCCATGGCGCGACGCTGAAGTTCTACGCCGCGATCTACATGGACGACTTATTGTGGCGAGCGATGAAGTCCTCCGACTTCGACGCCGCCGAAAAAGCCTTTGAAGATTTCGTGGCGAAAGTCAATCACCGCGGCCGCAGCGAAGTACGCCGCGTCCAACTCGACGCCGCCAACATGGAAACTGGGGTCAGAGTGCACTTTTCCTTCGTGATCGGACGATCTGAGCCGGCATGTATGGTGCCTTGATTGGTTGACCATGAAAGCTCCGACTTATGGTGTCTGCCATGGCCCGACAACCTCGCGTCGATCTGCCCGATATCCCGCAACACATCGTTCAGCGCGGTAACGATCGGCAACCATGCTTTTTCACAGAGCAAGACTACCAACGATATCTAATGGATCTTCGGGAGATCTGTTCTCGTGAAGGATGCCAAATCCATGCCTACGTGCTGATGACCAATCACGTGCATTTACTTGCCACGCCGTCTTTGCCGGGCCAGATCGCACGAATCATGCAGTCACTGGGGCGGCGCTATGTACGATATATCAACGACCAGTATCGCCGCAGCGGTACTTTGTGGGAGGGCCGGTACAAGTCGTGCCTCGTCGACAGCGATAGCTACCTCCTGCGTTGCTATCGCTATATCGAACTCAATCCAGTGCGGGCATGCATGGTCGCCACGCCCGCCGAGTATCGATGGTCCAGCTATCGGAGCAATGCCGAGGGGATGCAAAGCATCCTGCTACGCCCTCACGCCAACTATTTGGCACTTGGCGTGTCCCAGGAAGAACGGTGCGCCGCTTATCGCGCACTCGTAGCGGAGGCTCTCTCTGAGGATGACCTCGAGGCTATTCGCGGTCATGTTCAGCGACAGTATGCGCTCGGAACCCATCGATTCCGCGACGCAATCGAAGCGCAACTAGCGCGCCGCGTGGGACCGGCCAAGATGGGCCGGCCGCGCAAGGAGTCATGCTCCTAAATGTGTACTCTGACCCCAGTTTTGGCTGTCGGTTACTTAGTGATTCCTGCCTCGCCAGACAGGATACTGAAAAGCTCCAGGTTATATGACTCGGCATACCTACGAACATCTTTGATCATTTTGCCGTGCTCTTCATCGCACGGAGCGTCAGTGGTTCCATCTATCATTTTTACCCCCCGTTCTCTGACGGCATCCTTGTGTGCATCCATACCCGGTACGTCAACGGAGAAGTCATAGATCCCGAGAAACCTAAGATCGTGAGCCTTCAGTGCCTGCTGAACATCAGCGTGAGAGTCGCGTCCCATTAATGGTTTCAACACATCAATCTTTGCCTGGCAAGTTGCATCCCTGCTTGAGCAACCCGCCACGGCCAATGGGATCAATATGATCAGCCCGAGGCGGGTATGTAAGATTTTAGTGATATTCATAGCTAGTCCTGGAAGGCTCGCCGAGAGCATTCATGATCGGGTTTTCGTTTTGTATGACGTTGTTCATCCTGCCGGGACCATCGTCGTCAGTGCCTTCCACCGCGTGGCCTAGTTCATGTGCAATAAATCTAGTCAGGGACCCCCGCATGGGGCCTTGAGTGGAGTTGAAGCATCGATTGAAGCGCGGGTCTATGTGAATTTCATCGGCACCCAGGTAGGGAGTCTCAACTCGGTAGTCACCCGTAATCATGATCGTCTTTGGGCTTCCGTGTTTGTACCAAGGGCCCTTTATGTCATCCAGCAACTGCGACCCGCGCGGCGTGCTGAAAATGGCATTGACAGAATCGATTACTTGCTGCTGCTGCTCCGAAGTTCCTCCTTCTACATAGACTGGTGATTCCCAAGGAAACAGAACTAAGCCTTGGGGGTCCGTCCATTGCAGTGGATTCGAAGCTGTATACGCGAATGTACTGGCTTGACCTCCAAACATCCCAACTGGGTCGCTCTGGATATAACGCCCCGTCGCGGGCTCAAAGTTTCGATGGACGTTGTAATTCAAGCCACTCTCGGCGTCGTAGTACTGGCCGGGGAAGCGCAGGCTATAGGTGAAGCTCCCCGAGCTCGATGGCTGCTGCTCCCCAAACGCACTCCCCAGATACGCAAGCTGCCAGATAGCGGACCCTGCCGCATCCGTGACCGCCCTGGGCGTACCCAGTCCGTCGGCATGCACATAGCTCACCAAGCTGGCGCCACTTCCGGTATCCACCACGGCGACCGGCAGGTTCCCAAGCCAGATGTAGTCGCGCGAGGCGCTACCGTATTCACCAAGCAGCTGACTCACTTCGTCGTACGCAAAACGCTGGCTACTGGCGACAGGGAACGTCACCACCTTGGCCGTGCGTTCCCCAAGGGCATTGTACGTATACGTGCCAACAGTGCTTCCGTCTCGCTGCGCCACTGTCATACGGTGGCGACCGTTGTAGCCGAAGCCAAACGTATCGCCGCCCACTATGCTGCCCGTTGTGTTCCCGTTGGCGTCATACGCTCTGGAGGCATTGCCAATGCTGGTTAGGTGATGCGTTCCGGGCTGGTAGCTGTAGATACCAGTGGAGAGTCCGCTAGCGGTCTTGCTCAGCCGGTCACCAGTCTTGCTATACGTGTACGCCTCTTCCACATTGCCATTGCCATCAGTCAACCCCGTTAGGCGATACAGCGGGTCATAGCTGTAGTTCTCCACGGCCGGATTTGCGCCCGGTGCATTGCCCAAGGCGGTGATATTGCCCATCGCATCGCGGGCGAAGTGCAAGTTGAGCGCCGGGCTCACTACGTCAGTGAGCGCGTAGTTGGCGTCATAGGTGCGCGTGATCGTCTGACCATTGCCCAGCGTGTAGCTGGCGATAGGCCCAAGGGGCAGGTAACTGATGGCAGTGACCACGTTGCCGGCCCCCGCGCCGCTGGTACCCGGCGGCAGAACGGTGACGCCACTGATACGCCCAGCAGCGTCGCGGCTGTACTGGATGGACGTGCCCGACGGCGTCAGCGTGCTGGCAAGGCGGTCGGCCAGGGTGTAACCGTAGGCGGTGATGTCGGTGACCGTGCCCTGCGTCTGGCTCTTGCGCGTGACGTTGCCACGCGCGTCATAGCAGTAGATCGTGGTGACGGCGGTCTCGATGATGCGGGTGAGGCGGCCGGTCGGGTAGGAGGCCGGGCAGCCGGTGACGCTGTTGGGCTCGTCGTAGCCGTAGGCCACGTTGAGCGTGCCGTCGGCATAGGTGGTGGCGGTGCGACGGTTGAGCGCATCGTAGGTGCTGTTGCTCACCGTGCCTTTGGCGTCCGTGCGCTGCGTGACGTTGCCGGCGGCGTCGTAGATGTATCCCGTGGCGCCGGTGTCGGGACTCTGTACGCCGGTCGCGTTGCCCAGGCCGTCGTAGCTGTAGGTGGTGTTGAGTCCGTCCGGGTCGCCCACGCCTTCGAGTCGATCATTGGCGTCGTAGGCAAACACGCTTTGCGTGTTCTGCGTGGCGGTATCGGTGCCGTTGTAGTTGTCGATGGTGCTGACCAGGCGATTCAGCCCGTCATAACCCTGTTTGCGTTGTACGCCCAGCGCATCGGCGGTGTGCACCAGGTTGCCGTTGGCGTCGTAGCTGTCGCTATAGGTGGCGTTGAACACGGCATGGCTCAGGCCATCCGTCACCTTGGTGAGCTGGCCCAGTGTGTTGTACGTGCGCGACAGCGTGCGACGGACTGTGCCGCTGGGATCGAACGTCTGTTCCTGCGTCTTGTTGCCCGCCGCATCCAGTGTGTAGTGGATGCGATCGCCCAAGGCATCGGTGATGTCGGTGAGGCGATGGGCGGCGTCGTAGGTGTAGTTCACGGTGACGCCGTCGGCGTCCGTGATCGATGCCACCGAACCATAAGGCGTGTAACCGATGGTGGTGACGGCATCGCCGGAAGAGGGCGTGCCGTTGGTGTTGGCGCGCATTGTGCGCGTCAATAGCCAGCCGCGTGGACTATAGGTGAGGTCTGTGATGACCCCATTGACGTCCGACTGACGCACGACGCGGCCGTTCTTGTCGTAAGCCACAAGCGTCGTGACTTGGCCCAGTGCGTTGGTCACCTGGTAGAGGTCACCTGCGCGATGGCAAGCGCCGCCTGCCATGCCGCAACCGGACTCGTCTGTAGATAGGTGGTAGCTGTAGTTGGTGGTGTCGGAGACATCGGTGCGCGGACCATCGACGGATAGCAGTAGGCCGATGAGCGGGCACTGTGTGGTGTCAGTGGCGGTGCAGTAGGTGTAGCGAGATTGGCGTACGCCGTCGGGTGCACTAGCGGAGCTACCGCACGAGTAACTGATCGCGCCATTGATCGTTGAGTCAACGTGGCAAAGGGCAGTGTTCCAGCCGGAGGCGTTATAGACCCAATCTTTCTTATCGACTAGGGCGCCAGCAACGTTCAGAGTTCGGTGTTCAAAAGGAAGACGGAGTGCTTCATCCCAGTCTGTCTGAATTGTGCGTTGTTCTGCTCGTCCCGCCGACTGAACGACTTGGGTAATTAGGCCTGCACCGTCAGAACTGAAGGTTCTGTTCGTCGTAGTTCCATTGGAGTCCGTCGCCGTCGTCTGATTACCGTTGCCATCGTAGCCTGCGGATTGAATGGGGCAATCGGCTCCGCATGCACCCGACATGCCTGTAAGTTTGGCAACTCCCTGTTGGATGCCAAACGAATATAAGCGTGATCGCGTCCCCGCAGAGGAAACCTGGTCGGTCACCTTTACGCTGCCGTCGCTGTTGTATACGAAGCTTGCTTGGTTAACGTTACCAGCCTCGTAGGTTTGCGATACCCGGCCCTGGCTATCGTATGTGAACCAAGAAAAGCGAGACTCGGAGCCCCCTGCCGGTGAATAACCCCATCCGGTGAGAACTGTTAGCCCCGGGCTTTCATAGTGGTACGTTACAGATGATCCGTCGGGATAAGTCACCTTTGAGAGGTACGACGAATCATAGGTGTACGTCCAAACATTCCCCTGGCTATCGGTTACTGACTGGATCGTCCCCGTGAGCCCATTTGATTGGGTGTAGTAATTGAACGTAAGTCTGCGACCAAAGTCATCGACAACCGTCAGAAGAAGGCTGGTAGTCGGATCATAGTTGAGAGTTAGAGCACGTCCGCTTCTGTGCGTGATTCGCACGAGCTTCCCCGAATGGTCGTAGACTTCGGTGTCTCCCGTGTCCTCGTCAAAATACGTCCAGTTGAGGGTCGCTTCAGTCTCGTCGGTTGCTTGGGATAGGACACTGTGGACATCAGTATGAATCGCCCAGAGTTTTGTAGACAGTCGTCAGCCGTTTAGTGCGTACCGCTTCTCGAACTCTATCGGGGATAGCCCGTTGTTGGAACTGTGTCGTCGTTTCGGGTTGTAGAACATCTCGATGTATTGGAAGACATCAGCGCGTGCCTCGTCATGGTTGCTGTAGATCCGACGCTTGATCCGCTCACGCTTCAGCAGCTGGAAGAAACTCTCCATCGCTGCGTTGTCATGGCAGTTCCCTCGCCGACTCATACTGCACACGATGTCGTGCTCACGCAGAAAGCTTTGCCAGTCTTCACTGGTGAATTGCGTTCCCTGGTCGGAGTGCAGAAGCAGGCCGGGGCCGGGCTTGCGACGCCACACTGCAGCTAACAAAGCCTGCAGAACCAGGTCGGTGTGCTGCGTTGGCCGGGTTGCCCAACCAACGATTTGGCGTGAGAACAAATCGAGCACCACCGCCAAATACAGGAAGCCGTCATAAGTGCGGATATAGGTGATGTCCGTGACCCATGCGCGATTGGGTTCGCTGACCTTGAAGCCGCGAGCCAAGACGTTGCTAGCCACTGACCCTGCTGGACCATTCAATGGTCGTGGTCGACGCCCGTAGCCCACCATGGCCCGTAGCCCCTCGCTCTTCATCAAGCGCGCTACGCGATGACGACTACACGTCTCGCCAAGCTCACGCAGATCTGTGGTGATCTTGCGATGACCATACACAGAGCCACTTTCCAACCAGCTGTGTTTGATCAGCCCGAGCAGTCGCTGGTCGTCTCGCTCGCGAGCGCTTGCTGGTCCTTGACGCCACGCGTAGTAGCCGCTGCGATGGACGCCCAGCATCCGGCACATCGCCGCCAGTCCGAACAGATCTGCATGCTGCTTCATGAAGGCGTACTTTGCTCTCACCCCTTGGCAAAGTACGCGGCGGCTTTTTTTAGGATGTCTCGCTCTTCAGTGACGCGGCGTAACTCCGCCTTGAGACGACGCACCTCCGCGCTCTGATCCTGCTCGACGCGCCGGCCAACTTCGCCCTTGCCTTGCTGACGCTTCCAGCCATACAGGCTGTGAATCGACACGCCCAGACGCTCGGCAACCTCTGCTACTGGACGCCCGTACTCGACGATCTGCCGGACCGCCTCGATCTTAAATTCATCGGTGTAACGCGTTGAACTCATAACCACCTCCGCCTAAGCCATAGTTTATGGCTGCGAGGTGTCTACGGAACCCTGGGCGATTCAATCTGCCACATGAAACCGTCAGCAACATCCACGGGATCTTTGATGGACGGGCGGCATTCGTTACATCCTGGTTTACGACTTTTATCGGGTTGCCTGCTCGTTGCTGTATTCGTCATGTAGCACGTTGTAGCTCCTTGGGCAAAGCCTTGCGGGCATGAAAGCTGTCGGCCGACCTGAATGTTTGGTGGGAAGGACAGCGTGCCACTACATCCAGGGCCGTTCGAGAGCGTGGCTCCGCCTGCCTGCCACCATCTGATGCCATACCAGCGCCCCATGGATGTGTAGACGACCCATCCGTTGTTGGAATCCCCCCCATTCGTGATGCCGTTCGCCATTGATGTGGAGGATAACGAGGCGAACTGATTGCTGGTCCAGTATGTGAGCGTACACGGGGCATAGGCATGATTGAGCCTAGCCTCTACGTCCGCTACTGCAGCTTCAAAGCTCGAAAAGTGCACATTGACGATGTATCCGCCCCAAACATAGTCAGCCGTTCCGACCATAGGATCAATGCATCGAACGGTGCTCAGCGAACAGTCCACATCGACCGCAATAGCCAGTGTTGTGAAGAGAGAAAGGAGCAGGGTTAGAAGGGCGCGCTGTGCAATAGACAGCCTGAGGCTCCTGCCAAAAATAGTCAGCATTGTTTCCCCCAAAGACATCCAAGTTGTCGATATGCGCGGTTGTTTCGGCACTAGACGTTGTAGCAAACGACACCTGAAGGTGACTACGCGGCAATCGTGACTTGAGTCACGTTTGGGCAGCGGTATTCCTTAAGGCAGAGACAGTCATATGCCATCGTTCAATATGAACTTGAGGACGACCTTGACCCGACGGCTAATTAGGAACTCGGATATCAACTATCTGTGCCTGTATCTATAGACGTAATTCAGGGCGCCGTTCAGCCCAATGCCACGAGAGCATCGTCGGTTAGCGGAAGTACGAATCGGTTATCTATAGCCAACGCAGGTTGAAACCCGGGGTCCGAGTGGGCTTACGCCGCGACCGACAGAGGCCCGGGACTAAAAGCCCGACAGGCGCCATCAAAGAAAAAGGCCCGACATAGTCGGGCCTTTTCTTTGAAATCAAATCTGGTACCGGTGATAGGACTCGAACCTACACGACATCGCTGCCAGTGGATTTTGAGTCCACCGCGTCTACCATTCCGCCACACCGGCATTGCAGCGACGCATTATGCCGGGTTCAGTGGACCGGGTCGAGCCCCAGTTGGCGGTCGGAGCGCTGGTACTGGTTGTGGCCCAGGGGCTGGAACACGGCGCAGTGGGTCATGGCGCCCGAATAGATGTGCAGGCTCACGGCGACGGCGTCGTCGCTGGGGTTGCGGATGGTGTGGTACTCGTGGGGCGGGATCAGGCTGCCGGCGGAGCCGGGGCCGGCCTGGATCGAGCCCACGGGCTGGAAGCAGTAGTTGCCGTCTTCGTCGGCGAGGCGCTCGTACTGGACCACTTCAAGCGCGCCGCTCCAGACGCCTTCCACGCACCACATGCCGCAGTGGTCATGGATCGGGGTGCCCTGGCCGGGTCCCCAGGTCATGGCGACCACGCAGTAGCCGAGATCCTCGCTGCGGTAGAGCTCGCGGCGGGCGTAACGCCCCTCGGCGGTCTCGAAGACGCACTCGGGAAGCGTCACCTGCTGGCTGCGGATGAGGCTGCACAGGCTGTTGCGCAGGCTGTCGGTGACGGCGCGCGTGGTGTCCTGAGACACGGCCGCGTCGATGGCGTCGATGAGCTTGCGGGAGCCGGGGAAGTCCAGGGTAAGCATGGTGTTCTCGAGGTTCGTGCTACGAGGCCATCTTAGCAGCGCCGGCGGAGCGCCGCAGGCGGCTCGTTCAGAGTCCGCCGAGGAAGCCGCCTATGGCGCGGCTGTAGTTGGGGATGTCAACCAGGAATGCATCATGTCCCTGCGGCGAATTGAGCGCGACGAATTCCACTGCGGCGCCAGCCGCGCGCAGGCCGTCGGCAATCTGCTCCTGCTGTTCCAGCGGGAACAGGATGTCGGTGCTCACGCCGATCACCATGGCCTTTTCCACGCCGATGCGCTTGAGGCCTTCCATCACGTTGCCGTTGCCGTACTCGGCCATGTCGAACCAGTCGCTGGCACGCGAAAGATACAAATAACTGTTCGGGTCGAAGGTGTGCACGAAGCGTTGCGCGTGTCCTTCGAGGTAGGACTCCACTTCGAATTCGAGACCGAACGGATTGTCGTCGCGCTGCTCGGGATCGAGCCGGATGCGCGCAAAGCGACCGTTCCATTCCATCGCGGAGCGGTAAGTGATCACGCCGAGCTTGCGCGCGATGCTCATGCCGTCGACGGGATAGTCGTCATCGGCGTAGTGGCCGTTGTTCCAGTGCGGATCGAGCCGGATGGCTTCGCGCTGCAACGAGCGGATGGCAATCGCGAACGGCTGTGCCTGCGGGGCGGTGTCCACGCTGATGTGCGCGCGCACGCTGCCGGGGTGCAGAACCATGTAAGCCAGCGCGCTCATGCCGCCCATGGAGCAGCCGATCAGGCAGGCGAGTTGTTCGATGCCGAGGCTTTGGACGGCGACGTGCGCGGCGTTGGCCACGTCTTCCAGCGACAGCTCGGGAAAGTCCAGGCGATAGGCCTCGCCCGTGGCCGGGTTGATCGACCGGGCACAGGTCGAGCCCTTATCGCTGCCCAGCGAGTTCACGCAGATGACGAACCAGCGCGAGCTGTCGATCGCCTTGCCCGGGCCGATCATGGCTTCCCACCAGCCGTCGGACGGATCTTCCGCATTGGACGCGGCGTGCGCGCTGGGGGAGAGGCCGGTGAGGATAAGCACGGCGTTGTCGCGCGCGCTGTTCAACTCGCCCCAGGTTTCGTACGCCACGCTGGCCTCGCGCAATGCTCCACCCCGTTTCATCGCGAAGGGCGAGGGCAGGGCGCAGTAGCGGCGGGCGTCGTGTGTCATTCGTGAACCTTGTCGATGCTGATCTTGATCGGCGCTTGCGTGCTCACCGCGACCACGCCGGCATCGCCCTCCAGGTCGCCCGGCTGGGCGATGGCCTGGCCGCTCTTGCTGATGCGGGCGCCCACGAACACGCGTGGCACCGAGGATAGTTTGAGTTGCGGCGTCATGCCCATCGTATCGTTCAAGGTGACGGTGGCGGGCAGGGCGTTGGCGTCCAGCTTGGCCACGGCCAGCGGCATCGGCGGACCGTGCTCGGCGCGCGCGTAGACGAATAGCGTATCGCCTGCCGCAAGCTTGCTCTTGAGCGCCGGCGAGAGCGCCACCTGCACTTGCAGCGACGGCTGCGCGGCGGGCGTTTCTGGCGTGGTCTTGCCCGCGCCGTTCACTCGCGCATCGGCGACGGCGATTTGCTCGGCCACGGCCTTGGCCACGTTGGAATCCGGATCCAGCTGCGGCTGCAACTGGCGCCAGGTGGCGGCGGCTTGCGCGTATTGATCGTGCTGGAACTGGCTGATGCCGAGCAGCCACATACCGCGCTGGCTTTGCGGGTCGAGCTTCACGGCGCGTTCGAGCAGCTCCTGCGCGCGGCCGTCGATGCGGTGATCCTCGCGCAGCAGCGAATCGGCTTCGGCCCAGCCGACCATGGCGACACTGTTGTCGGGATCGATGCGCAGGGCTTCGTCGTACGCATGGCGTGCATCGGCGGCGCGGTGCATCACGCTATAGGTCTGGCCCAGCAGCATCCAGCCCTGCAGGTCGTCCGGTTTCTGCACGAGGTGCGCGTTCAACTCGTCGACCGCCTGGTCGATGCTCATGCCGGCGTCGGCTTTGGGCACACCATCGAGTACGACAGGCGTGCCTACCGCGAGGTAAAGGCCGATCGCCGCCAGCGGCAGGGAGAACGCCACGATCATGGCGAGCGCAAAGACGCCGCGCGGGCGGCCGAGTCGGCGTCCGTGACGCACCAAGGGCAGCAAAACGAGCAACAGCGCCGCAACGATCATCGCCGCGGCGATCAGATAAAAAGCCAGCCTCACCAGTCGTCCCCTTCATCGGTCGGCTTGTCGTTGGCGGCGGTGCCCGCAGCGCGACCGCGCCGACGCACCGTCACCACCACCACGGCCGCACCGGCCAGCAAGATCACCAATGGTCCAAACCACAGCAGCAGCGTGCTGGTTTTCACCGGTGGGTCATACAACACGAAATCGGAATAGCGATCGACCAGGTATTGCTTGATCTCCTCGTCGCTCTTGCCCTGTTGCATCAGGTTGAACACTTCGTGGCGTAGATCGCGTGCGAGGTCGGCGTTGGAGTCGGCGAGGTTTTCGTTCTGGCAGACCAGGCAACGCAGTTCGCGCGTGAGGCTTTGGAAGCGGACTTCCTGGGCGTGATCCTTGAACGGAAGCGGATCGATGGCCTGGGCGAAGGCGATGCTGGCGACGAAGAACAACAGCAGAACCTGTGGGAGCGCACCCTGTGCGCGACGCCAGACTGGCCGCTTCGTAGGATTGTCGCGCACAGGGTGCGCTCCCACAAAAAAGCGGCGGATCATGGCTGTTCCTTGGACAACGCCATAATGGCGGGCTTCAATTCCTTCGCAATAACCTCGGGCGTCAGCGGCCCGATGCGCTTGTAGCGGATCACGCCCTTGCCATCGACCAGAAAACTTTCCGGCGCGCCATACACGCCAAAATCAATCGCGGTGCGCCCTTCGCGATCAACGATGATCATGTCGTACGGGTTGCCGTGCTTGGCCAGCCAGTCCTTGGCATCTTCCGGCGCATCTTTGTAGTTGTAACCCACGACCGGCACGCCGATGGTCTTGCCTTCGGTCATCAGCACGGGATGTTCTTCGCCGCAGGCGATGCACCAGCTGGCGAATACGTTGATCAGGTAGGGCTTGCCAAGCATGGCGTCGCGGCTGACGGTCTGCGCGGGATCGTCGAGCTTGGGCAGCACGAACGCCGGTGCAGGTTTGTTGATCAACGGCGAAGGCACTTCGCGCTGGTCGTGCTGGGTGTTCCACCAGATGCCGAAGCCGAACAAGGCCACCAGAAGCAGAAAGCCGAAGAAGGGAATCAGGCGGCTCATGCGCGCGACTCCTGCAAGGTGGCTGCGGGAATCGTTGCCGTCTCGGCCACGCGCTTGGTGCGGAAACGGCGATCGGCCGCGGCAAAGAAACCGCCCAGCATCATCAACAGGCCGCCCGCCCAGATCCAGCGCACAAAGGGCTTGTCGTAGAGGCGCAGCGCCCACGCGCCTTCCGGCTGCTTCGCATCCATCGGCTCACCGAGTGCCACATACAGATCACGGAAAAGGCCGGGGTTGATCGCCGACTCCGTCTGTACCTGGCCGCGCAGGTAGGTGCGTTTCTGCGGATGCATCACGGCGACGGTGCTGCCGTTGCGCGTCACGGTGACCGTGCCTTGGTCACCTTGCCAGTTTGGGCCTTGCGTGTGCTGCACGCCGTCGAAACGGAATTCGTAGCCGCCGATGCTTTCGGTCTGGCCCGGCGCCACGCGCACGTCACGCTCCACGCTCAGCGCATTGGTGAGCAACACACCGGCAAGGAACACGCCCGCGCCGAAATGGGCGAGCAGCATGCCGGCCATCTCGGCGGGATAACGTCGGCCGGCGGGCATCTCGCGCCAACGCTTGAAGACGTAAAGCAGCGTGCCGAAGCAGCACCACACGGCCGCCGCGGTGCCGGCAATCGCCTTGCTCTCGCCACTGGTGACAAATGCCGCGACGATGGCGCAGGCGATGGCCGCAAGACCTGCACGCCACATCACCTTCTTCAGTACCGGCACATCGCTCTTGCCCCAGCGCAGGTACGGGCCGAACGGCAGCAGCAGCACCACAGGCAGCATCAGCAGGGTGAACAGGAAACCGAAATACGGCGGGCCCACCGAAATCTTGCCGAGATTCAGCGCATCGCCGAGCAAGGGGAACAAGGTGCCGAGGAGCACCATGGCCGCGGCCACGGTGAACATCAGGTTGCCGATAAGGATGGCTGTTTCGCGCGACACCACGGCAAACGGCTTGCCGCCAGCCACTTTCGGTGCGCGTATCGCATAGAGCAGCAGCGAACCGCCCACCACGATGGCGAGGAAGCACAGGATAAACAGGCCGCGACGCGGATCGGAAGCGAACGCATGCACCGAGGTGAGCACGCCCGAACGGACCAGGAACGTACCCAGCAGCGAAAGCGAGAACGCGAAGATGGAAAGCAGGATGGTCCAGGCACGTAGGCCACCGCGCTTTTCCGTCACGGCCTGCGCGTGAATCAAGGCCGCGCCGATGAGCCACGGCATGAAGCTCGCATTCTCCACCGGATCCCAGAACCACCAGCCGCCCCAGCCAAGCTCGGCATACGCCCACCAGCTGCCCGCGACGATGCCGGCGGTGAGGAAGCCCCATGCCACGTTGGTCCACGGACGCGCCCAGCGCACCCAGGCCTGTTCCAGTTCGCCACCCAACAGCGCTGCGATGGAGAACGCGAACGCGACGGAGAAGCCGACGTAGCCCATGTAGAGCACGGGCGGGTGGAAGGTCATGCCCGGATCCTGCAGCACCGGGTTGAGATCGCCGCCATCGGGCGGCATCGGCAACAGGCGCGCAAACGGATTGGACGTGAAGATGATGAAGGCGAGGAAGCCGACGGCAACGAGGCCCAACACGCCGAGCACGCGCGCCACGAACACCTCGGGCAGGTTGCGGCTCAGCACAGCAAGCGCGAGGGTCCACAGGTTGAGGATGAAGATCCACAACAGCAGCGAACCTTCGTGCGCGCCCCATACGGCGGCGACGCGGTAGTACCACGGCAACGCGAGGTTGGAGTTGTCGGCGACATACTGCACCGAGAAGTCGAACGACAGGAACGACCACACCAGCAATCCGAACGCGAGCGACACGAACACCGCTTGTCCCGCCGCGGCAGGGCGCGCCACCGACATCAGTGCGCGGCTTCCGGTCCATCCGCCGATCAGCGGCAGCACACCTTGTGCAAGCGCGAGCAGCAGCGCGAGGATCAGCGCGAGTTGGCCAAGTTCGGGCGTCATTGCGGTTTGTCCTGTCCGACTTCCTCGTTCACTTTCTTCCCTTCGTGGGCCTTGGCCATGGCGTCCTTCAGCTCTTTGGGCATATAGGTTTCGTCATGCTTGGCCAGCACTTCGGTGGCGATGAAGCGGGCGTTGTCCATGTGGCCGGTGGCGATCACCGATTGGTTGTCGCGAAACAGGTCGGGCAGGATGCCGGTGTATTCGACCGGCATCGAGCCGCTCGCATCGACCACGGTGAAGGTGACCTTCAGCGATTCCTTGCTGCGCTGGATCGAACCGGATTTGACCATGCCGCCAAGGCGGAAGGTCTTGTAACTGGTGGCTTGGCCGGTCTGCACCTGGCTCGGCGTGAACAGGTAATTCATGTTCTGCTGCAGGGCGAACACGATCAGCGCCACCGCGACCAGGGCGGCGGCTATCACGAGTAGAACGATGGTAAGCCTGCGCTTGCGTGTGGGGTTCATGCTCATTCGCGTAGGTGCGTCTTAGGGCGCTGTAGGGTTGCGTTGCTGGCGTGCCGCCTGGCGCGCCATGCGACCGCGCAGCTCGCGCAGGTTGCGGCGGCGGCGCAGCCACGGATTGATGTAGTCGGCGATCAGCACGATGAAGAACACCGCGTAGGCAGGCCATACGTACATGGCGTAGCCACCCATGGCGAAGAACGCGCTCATGCCTGTCCCTCGCGCTGTGCGATTTGCTTCACCCAATCCTTGCCGCTTTCCAGCGACAGCAGATCAGTGCACACGCGACCGAACAGGCTGGCGACGTAATAGAACTTGGTGGCGGCCATCATGGTGAGCAGGGGCCACAGCATGGCGGTGCTGATCTTCGACGGGCCGAGGATGCGAATCGTGGAGCCCTGGTGCAGCGTGTTCCACCAGTTCACCGAGAAATGCACGATCGGCACATTGATGATGCCGATGATGGCGAGGAAGGCTGCGGCGCGCGCGCCCTGGCGGCGATCTTCGAAGGAGTGATACAGGCCGATCACGCCCAGATAAAGGAACAGCAGCACGAGTTCGGAGGTGAGGCGTGCATCCCACGTCCACCAGGTGCCCCACATCGGCTTGCCCCACAGCGAACCGGTGACCAGTGTGACGAAGGTGAAGGCCGCGCCGATCGGCGCCGATTCCATCGCCACCACTTCGGCCAGCTTGATGCGCCATACCAGCGAAATAAACGAAGCCACCGCCATCAATCCGTAGATGAACAGGCTCATCCATGCGCAGGGCACGTGGATGAAGATGATGCGGTAGGCGTCACCTTGCTGATAATCGGCGGGGGCAAGCACCAGGCCGCCATACAGCGCAACCGCACCCGTCAACAGGGCGAGGCCCAGGGCCCAGGGTCGCAGCGTGCCGGCAAACCGATAGAAGTTCGGTGGCGAGCTGAGCTTGTGTACCCACAAGGGTATCCAGTTGGCCATTGTCTTATGCGTCCAGAGCTATGCGGAGGGCGGTGGCGCACGCCAGGGGGGCAAGCACCAGGGCCATGACCAGCGCGGCGCCCAGCCAGGCGATGGGCGCGAGCCACGGCAGCCCTTGTTGAGCCGCGGCGACAGCGCCGGCGGCAAAGATCACCACGGGTACGCACAGCGGCAGCAGCATCAGCGCCAGCAGCATACCAGAGCGCCTGCTGCCGGCCGTGAGCGCCACCAGCACCGCGCCGAGCAGGCTCAGCAACGGCGTGGAGAGCAGCAGCGCGTAAACCAGCACCGGCATCACTGCGGTCGGCAAATGCAGCATGCCCGCCAGTAAAGGCGCGATGACGATGAGCGGCAAAGCCGTGGTGATCCAGTGCGCAAGAATTTTCATGCCAAGCATGAGTGCCAGCGGCTGGGGTGAAAGGATGAGTTGTTCCAGCGATCCGTCTTCGATATCGCTGCGAAACATCGCATCGAGGGCCAGCAGCATGGCCAGCAGCATGGTCACCAGCACCGCGCCGCCGGCAATCCGCTGCAGCAGCGCTTCCTCCGGTCCCAGGGCGAATGGAAACAGCGTGATGACGATCAGCGCATACAGCACTGGCATGACGATATCGCCACGACGACGCCAGGCCAGGGTGAGATCGCGGCGCAGGACGGCGACGCAGGCGGGTCCGAGCGGCGCGTGATTCATGCGTGCATGCGCACCCGTTTCGGCTCGCCATTGAGGAAACTGACCGCGCCATGGCTGGTCACCAGCGCGGCGCCGCCCTCCGCTGCATGTTGGGTGAGCAGGCGATTGACCAGTTCGATGCCGGTGCGATCGAGGTTGGCGTACGGTTCGTCCAGCAGCCACAGCGTGGCCGGCAGCAACAGCAGGCGCGCGAGCGCGGCACGTTTTTTCTGACCCGCGGAAAGTCGCCGCACAGGCTCGTCTTCGTAGCCGGCGAGGCCGATGTCGGCGAGCACGCCATCGACGCTGCGCCCATCGCGTGCGCCATACAGGCCGGCGGCAACGGCCAGGTTCTCCCGCGCGCTGAGATCGGACTTCAGGCCCAGGTGGTGGCCGAGGAATTGCGTGTCGCCCAGGTGTTCGTCGCGTCGCCACGCCTGGCCGCGCCATTCCAGCGAACCTTCGTCGATATGCAGCAAACCGGCGAGGATGCGCAGCAAGGTGGTCTTGCCGCTGCCGTTGTCGCCTTCCACCAAGGCCACTTCACCCTCGTGGAGGCAGAAGTCCAGCGGGCCGAACACGGGTTCGTCCTGGCGGTAAAACGAGAGCGCCCGGGCCTCGAGCAGAGGCGGAGCGACGGCGGTGGAAGCGGTCATTCCTCGATTGTCCGCAATGCCCGGCAGGCTTGTCCATGCGGCGGGGTGCCGCCAGCCCAATCAGCGATATCAGGGTGCATTTCTGGCGTGGCGGGCATGGCTTATCCCTGCGGTGCGAGACGCAGGTGGGCCGGCATCGCGCCTTCGCCGTGGACGTAGCCCACTTGTCCAAATCGCTGGGCCAGCGCGTCGAGTGCTGGTACCCCCGGTCCGACCACCCAAAGGCTGGCCTCTTTCCATGAGCCGTCGCGGTTGATGCCCAGTCCTGGGCGAATGACCGCGGTTTCGGGCAGGGCGCGCAGCGCAGCCAGCAGGGCGCGCTGGGCGATCCAGTTGTCCGGGCGTGGCAAGGGTTTGGAAAACGGGTTCCATGCCGTGATGAAACCCCAAGGCAAGTTCCCCGCTGGATCGCGCAGTTCCCCTGGCAACGGCTGATCGATGCGGATGGTCACCCAGCCGCCGCGCGCCAGGCGCACCCGATAATCGGTGGCCCGGTACGCGGCAAGCAGGGCCTCATCCATGCCGCAGATCGGGCAGGGCGGGAAGCGTGGCGCGCAGGGCGACGACGGCGGCATTCAGATCGACTGATGCGGCATCGGCCGAGCCACGCAGCAGCTGGTCCAGCAGCACGTCCTGCGCACGCCCGCGTTCATAGGCATACGCGTACGGCAGATGCGTGAAGGTGACCATGCGATAGCGCGCCATGAAATGTTCCGGTGCGCGCTCGGCCAGCAGGGCGCCCAATGCACGCTTGGCGAGATAATGCGGATCGGCCACCGAGTCGCGCATTTCCACGTAATTTTCCAGCGCCATCGCGGCGATGGCGTCGCTGTTCGGCTGGCGGATGCGCTGGAATTGGGCGAACACGTCGGCGGTGTCGTCCGGCGATTCGGCCAGCAATGAGGCGAGCACCACGGTGTCTTCAAAGCCGCAGTTCATGCCCTGGCCGTGGAACGGCACGATGGCGTGCGCGGCATCGCCGATCAGCAGCGCTCGACCGTCCAAGTGCCAGCGCTCCAGATACAGCGTGGACAGCGTGCCGACCGGATGGCCGTCATAGTCGTTGGCGAAATCCGGAATCAGCGGCAGCAGATCGGGGAAGTCCTGCTCGAAGAACGCACGCGCATGACTGGCGTCGCCCAGCGTGGCGAAGCTGGGATGCGGACCCTGAGCCGGCAGGAACAAAGTGACGGTAAAGCTGCCCTCGGTGTTGGGCAGCGCGATGCACATATAGCCCCCGCGCGGCCAGATATGCAGCGCATGCGGTTCCAGCGCGAACTGGTCGTGGCCACCGCTGCGGTTGATCAGTTCGTCGCCGAGCCCGCCGGCGGGCGGGATTTCCAGCTCCTTGTACGCGTGGCCCAGCGATTCCACCCGCTCACCCAGCGGCGAGTACGCGTTCATCGCTGCACGCAGTGACGAGCCCGCGCCATCGGCGCCGATCACGATGGGCGCGTCGAGCTCGCGCGTCACGCCTTGCTCGTCGACCAACTGCAGGCGCTGCCGATCGAAATCGGCATGCGCCAACGACTGTCCGAAATGGAACTTGACGCCCGCGGCTTCGGCAGCGTCCAGCAACAACATATTGAGCGCGCCGCGCGAGACGGACCAGATCACTTCGCTGTCGTCCACGCCGTAGCGTTGCAGGCCGGAGCGCCCGTCGGTGGTGTGCACCATGCGACCGCGCATCATCACCGCACGCTGCAGCACGTCGCCTGCGAGTCCAGCTTCGCGCAGCGCCTGCAGGCCGCGCTCGGCCAGCGCGAGATTGATCGAGCGACCGCCGGTGAAGCCGGCGACGCGCGGGTCAGGGCGTTTTTCGAAGACGTCGACGGCGAAACCGCGTCCCGCCAATTGCTGCGCCAGCAAGGCGCCGACCAGGCCGCCGCCGATAAGAGTGAGGTGCTTCGCCATGGAGTCCCGCTGTCAGGTCGCAACGCTTAAAGGGCTGAGAGTAGCGTGTCGCGGGCGGGTGGGCGATGCGCAGTGCGGCAAGGCGGTGGATGGCCCGCGCAGGCAGGGCGAGCGTCCCTCAAAAACTCATGAAATACCCGCCGTTGACCGGTAGGTTCGCGCCCGTGATATAGCCAGCGTCATCGGCAGTCAGGAAGGCAACCGCACGGGCAATATCCCCCGGCGATCCAAGCCGGCCTACCGGAATATCCGAGATGATCTGCTCGCGGATATCCTGCGGCACCGCGGCCACCAGAGCCGTATCGCAATAGCCCGGCGATACGGTGTTCACCGTCACGCCCTTGCGCGCCGTCTCGCGCGCCAGCGCCATGCCGAAGCCATGCACGCCGGCCTTGGCGGCGGAGTAGTTGGTCTGGCCGAACTGCCCGGTCTGCCCATTGACCGAGCTGAGGTTCACGATGCGGCCAAAGCCACGCGTAGTCATGCCTTCGACCACGTTGCGGCACATGTTGAAGACGCCATCCAGATTCACCCGCATCAACTCATGCCATTGCTGCGGCGTCATCTTGCGCAGGCTGGTGTCGCGAGTGATGCCGGCGGCGTTGACCAGAATGTCTACGCTGCCGTGCTGCCGTTCCACCCGTCCGATCAACTCAGCGCAGCCGTCGAAATGGCTGACATCGGCGGGCTCGAACTTCACCGCGCCATTGAGATCGGCCAGCTCGTGCTGGAACGCCTGCAGCCGCTCTTCGCGACCCGCCAGGTCGACGGCGATTACCTGCCGCCCTGCCTGGGCCAGCTGCCGACAGATCTCGGTACCGAGACCGCCGATGCCGCCCGTGACGATGGCAACGCGAGAGTTGCGAGTGTGGGAATTCATGTGAAGGACTCGTGCACATGCCGCAGGGCAGCACGTGTTGTGCTGCAGCGGCGAATGAGACGGCAGGGTGGCCGGCGTGTAGGCGCCGGCCGCGGCGAATCAGCCGGGCTTCTTGGTGCCGCTGCGCGGCGGCTGGCCCTGCGTGGCAGCGTCGATCAGGCCGCGCTGCATGTTGCGCCAGGCATCCATGTTGCGCTCGGTCAGATCATTGAGCATGGACCACGGCGTCTGGCCCAGCAGGCTGTTCAGCTGGGTGCGGAACTGCTGCTGCTGGTCAAGGAAGACCTGCAGGCTGCGCTCCAGGTAAGGGCCCATGAAACCCTGCAGCGAGTCGCCGTAGAAGCGGATGATCTGGCTGAGCAGTTGGGGAGAGAGCATCGGCTGCCCCTTTTCCTCATGCTCAGAGATGATCTGCAACAGCACCGAACGGGTGAGATCCTCACCGCTCTTGGCGTCACGGACTTCGAAGGTTTCGTTGTCGAGCACGAGCTGACGGACTTCCTCCAGCGTGATGTAGCTGGAGATTTCCGTGTCGTAGAGTCGACGGTTCGGATACTTCTTAATGGTGCGCATCGTTTGTGCCATGCACACAAACTAGCAGAAGGTATTGCGGCGCACCAGTCGCCCAAGTGGTATTAATTGCTGCACTGGCCCGTCGCAGCAAATGCTGTTAGATCAAATACCTGCTGGTTGTTGCCGGTTTGTGCCGGATTGGGAACATTCCGGCACCGCTTAATGCCCGCCAGGGCCTCCCGCCGAGCCAAACGGCGGCTTGGCCAGCCAGATCACCGGGATCAGCACCAGGAACAGGACGGCGCAGAGCAGGAAGATATCGTTCACCGCCAGGGTAAGCGCTTCGCGGTTCACCAGCTGATCGACGATGCCCAGCGCCTGGGTCTGGCTGTTGCCGGCGTGGGTAAGCTGCGACAGGACCTGGGTGGCCGGCTGGCTGGCGCTGGTCACGTTCTCGCTCAGGGTGGCGTGATGCAGGATGCCGCGGTGCTGCCATAGCGTCACGGTCACCGCGGTGGATACGCTCGAGCCCAGTGTGCGGAAGAAGTTGGCCAGGCCGCTGGCGCTGGCAATCTCGTTTGCGGGCAGTCCCGCCAGATAGATCTGGTTGAGTGGGATGAAGAAGCAGGGGATGGCAATACCCATCACGAAGCGCGGCCACACCAGCGAGTTGAACGACGCCGAGCTGTCGTAGGTGGAGAACCAGTAGGAGGTGGCGGCGAACACCACGAAGGCGAACGTCACCACCGCGCGCAATTCCAGCCTGTGCATATTGCGCCCGAGGATGGGCGAAAGCAGGAAGGCCAGGATGCCTACCGGCGCCGTGGCCAGACCGGCCCAGGTGGCTGTGTAGCCCAGCGTGGTCTGCAGCCACAGCGGAAACACCACGTTGATGCCGAAGAACGCGAACATGCCCAGCGACAGCGCCACCACGCCCGCGGTGAAATTGCGTTCCTTGAACAGGCTCAGTTCCACCACCGGATGCTTGGCGTGCAGCTCCCACACCACCAGGAAGACCAGGCAGATCAGTGCGATCAGGCCCAGCGTGGTGATCATCGGCGAGGAGAACCAGTCATGGTCGTTGCCGTTGTCCAGCATGAACTGCAATGAGCCCACGCCGACCACCAGCAGCACCAGGCCGATCACGTCGATCGGCGACTGATAGGTCTTGGTTTCGCGCTTGCGCAGCAGCGCCCAGGTGATCACGCCGGCGAGGACTCCCACCGGCAGGTTGATGTAGAAAATCCACGGCCAAGAGAAGTTGTCGGTGATCCAGCCACCCAGGATCGGTCCGAAGATCGGCGCCACCACCACGGTCATCGCCCACAACGCGAGCGCGACGCCTTGTTTGGTCTTCGGATAGCTCGCCAGCAGCAACGTGAGCGACAGCGCCACCATCGGGCCGGAGCCGGCGCCCTGCATCAGGCGCGCAAACACCAGCATGGGCATCGACGTGGCCAGGCCGCATAGCATGGAGAACACCACGAACAGGCCGACGGAGACGACAAAGGTCTTCACCTCGCCGAAGCGGCGCGCGATCCAGCCGGTGAGCGGCTGCATGATGGCGCTGGCCAGCGAGTACGAGCTGATCGTCCAGGTGCCTTCGCTCGCGCTCACGCCAAGGCTGCCCGCGATGTGCGGCACAGCCACGTTGACGATGGTCATGTCCAGCACCTCCATGAAGGTGCTGAAGGCGACGGCGATGGTCAGCAAGACCAGCGCGGTACCGTGCAAGGGCGGAAGCGGCTTGTCTTCGGTGGGGTTGGCGGCCATGGGGATGCTTTATCAGTTCGCGTCGTGCTGGCCGAGGTTGGCCTTGATGATCTTCTCGGCCTCTTCGTCGGCCTTGCCGGCCATCTGGTCGTACACCGTGGTTGCCGCGATCGGCTGACCGTTGCCGAGCGCCGCATTCATGGCGCCCTTGTCATCGCTGATAGTGACGGTGACATCGGTGGACAGGCCCACGCGCAGCGGATGCTCGTCGAGCTCCTTGTCGTCCAGCGCGATGCGCACGGGCACGCGCTGCACCACCTTGATCCAGTTGCCGGTGGCGTTCTGCGCGGGCAGCAGGGAGAACACGCTGCCGGTGCCGGCGCCCAGGCCGATCACCTTGCCGTGGAATTCGACGCTGCCGCCGTAGACATCGGCCTCGACCTTGGCCGGCTGGCCCACGCGGATGTGGCGCAACTGGTTTTCCTTGAAGTTCGCGTCCACCCACAGGTTGTGCAGCGGCACCACCGCCATCAGCTGCTGGCCGGGCTGCACGCTATTGCCTACCTGCACGCTGCGCTGGGCCACGTAACCGGTGACCGGCGCGTAGATGTAGTTGCGCTGTGCGGCGATCCAGGCCGAACGGTAATTGGCGCGTGCCTGTTCCACCGCCGGGTTGGTGGCGATGCGGGTGCCTTCGATGGTGGCGTGCGAAGCCGCGGCCTGGGCCTGCGCCGCGTCGAGCGAAGCCTGCGCCTGGTCGACGGCATCGCGCAGGTGCTGCACCGTTTCCGGCGCTTCGGCCTGGGCGGCCACCAGCGGTGCGCGACGGGCAAGATCGGCCTGGGCCTTCTTCAGATCGACGCGGGCCTTGGCCACCTGGGCATCGGCACTGGTGGCGGATTCGGTCTGCTGGCGCACTTGGCGCACGGCCTGCGCGAGCGCGCTGCTCATCTGCTGCAGGCGCACGTCGGCGTCGGTGTTGTCGAGCTTCACCAACACCTGGCCGGCTTCGACGCGCTGCGTGTCGTCGGCCAGGATGGCCACCACGATGCCGGGCACCTGCGCGGAAATCGCCACCTGGTTGCCGCCGACATAGGCGTTGTCGGTCTTCTCGCGGGTGGAGAACACGAACAGCCACAGCAGCAGCCACGCCACGGCGGCCAGCACGAAGACCGCGGCGACGATGAACAGCGCGCGACGGCGCTTGGCGGGGTCCTTCGCCGCCATGCCGCTGTCGTTGTCGTTGTTGTTCTTGACGTCGGAATCAGTGGCGCTCATTCGGGGCGTCTCCGGAAAGGTTCAAAGGGGAAGAGGGGTGGTCGCTGGATGCCTGCGCCGGCAGGCTGGCGCGGTAGCCGCCGCCCAGGGCCTTGATCAGCGAGATATCGGTGGAGAGCGCCTGACCTTGCAGGGTCACATCACTGTCCTGCTGCTGCAGAAGATCCGCCTGCGCACTCAGCGATTCTCGGCTGTCGCTCACGCCGCGCTTGACGCGCGATTGGGCGTTGGCGAGCAGTTGCTGGTTGGCGGCGATTTCGCGCGCCTGCTGCTTGCGGCGATCCTGGATCTGATCCGCGGTCAGGCTTTGCGTGGCGACATCGCGCGCGGCGCTCAGCACGGTGCTGTTGTACTGCGCCACGGCGGCGTCGAGCTGGGCCTTGCTCACGCCGTAGTTCGCCTCGAGCAGGCCGCCGGTGAAGATCGGCAGATGCAGGGCTGGGGTCAGGCCGAACACACGGCTGCCGGCGTTGAACATCTTGTCGAGGTCGATACTCGACAGGCCCGCCATCGCGCTGATGCTGATGTCGGGGAAGAATTCCGCGCGCGCCACATCGGTCTGGCGCAGCGCCGATTCCACCTGCCAGAGGCTGGCGGCGATATCGGGACGGCGCGCGATCAGATCGACGCCGACATTGTCCGGCAGTCCGGTGGTGGCCTCAGGCAGTGCGCGCGGCTGCAAGGCGGGCAGCTGTGCCGGCGACACGCCGCACAGGCTGGCGAGCGCCGCTTCACGAATGCGCGCGGAGCTTTCGAGCACCACCAGCATCTGCCGAGCGGACGCGGTCTGCGCCTTGGCCGACTGCACCGTATCCGGACGATCCACGCCTTGCTTCACGCGCAGTTGCGCGATCTGCTCGAGCTGCTCGGCCGTCTGTACGGTCTGCTTGGCCAGGGCAATGCGGCTCTGATCGGCGAGCCAGCCGAAGTAGGTGTCGGCGACATTGCTCTGGATGGCAAGCGCGGCCGCGCTGTGCTGCGCTTCGGCCGCATGCGCCTGATCAACCGCCGACTCGATGGTGTTGCGCTTCTTGCCCCACCAGTCGAAGTCGTACTGCGCCTGCACGCCGATATCGCCCTGGTTGTACCAGGTGAAGCCGAGGAACTTCGGCGGGATCAGGCCTGTTTCGCTCAACCGCTGACGCTCGACTTGCGCGCTGCCGTTCACGCTCAGCCCGGCCTGTGCCGTGGCTGCACGAATATTCTGCTGCGCCGAATCCACGCGCGACTTGGCCTGGGCCAGATCCGGCGAATCCTCCATCGCCAAGTCGATCAGCTGATCGAGCTGCGGGTCGTTGTACTGCTTCCACCACGCGGCATCGGGCCAGCCGGCGCGATGGCCGGTCTGAAGGCCGGCCAGCGGAACATCGTCGCGCACCGGTGGCCGATTCAACTTGGCGGGGATGGAACAGCCCACAACGGCCACAGCGATCGCGCAGGCAAGCAGCGCGCGACGGCCGAGTCCGTGGCGTAAGAGGGAGTGAGGAGTCATGGACCAGCGTCCGGCTGAGTGAGCGAATCGATGTTGACGGCGATCTGGCGCAGAAGGCGGTCGAGCGTGCGCTTGTCGGCGGCACTCAACGAGGCGAACGCGCCATGAACGTTGGGGAAGAGCGGAGGAAGAATCTTTCGCACAAGTCGCTTGCCGGCGGTCGTGATGCTCAGCACGACCCGGCGTCGATCTTCTGCGCTGGTGGCCCGTGTGATCAGGCCGCCCTTGACCAGTACGTTGGCGATGCGCGTCATGTTGGTGGCGCCTTGCTGCGCGTACTCGCACAACTCGGTGGGCGTCGCGCTGCCGGTGGGGCTGCTGTAGATCATCATCAGCGTGCGGAAGTCGCTGTCGTTCAAGCCGTGTGGCTTGAGCTTGCTTTCCAGCTCGCCGAGCAGGGTGCCCCCGACCAGCAACAACAGGCGCGTGAGCACGACTTCCTGGACGGGAAGGTCCGGAAAGATCTCGCTGACACGACCAATTCCCTCGTCCATATGGTCGAGGCACTCATGCATGCGCTTCATTTCACCAAAGAATAGTTCGCCAGTGAAGTAATTAGGCTAGCATCGGCTTCGATCGGCCCGCAAGAGTCAATCGAACCGGAATAGATTCCGGGCGTTGCGGGTAGTGGCTTCGGCGATGGCCTCGGGGCTGACGCCGCGGAGCCCGGCGATCACCTGCAGCACTTCGACCATGTTCGACGGCTCGTTGCGCTCGCCGCGATGGCAGGCGCCGGGCTGGTCGGGTGCGTCCGTCTCCAGCAGCAATCGTTCGACGGGCATGGTCGCGACGATGTGACGAAGTCGTTGTGCGCGTTCATACGTCACCGGCCCGCCGATGCCCAGACAAAAGCCCAGCTCCCATAGCCGCTCGGCTTGTTGCTGGCTGCCCGAGAAACTGTGAACCACGCCACGTAATCCACCCATGCGGCGCATGGTGGAGGTGACTTCATCCATCGCGCGTCGCGCATGGACGATGACCGGCAGATCGAACTCGCGCGCTATATGCAATTGCTGCTGGAAGTAAAACCGCTGCCGCTCGACGTCGAGTTCGGGCAGAAAATAGTCAAGGCCAATCTCGCCCACGGCGACCGCGCGATGCGCCCTCAGCCACGCGGCCAGCTCATCGAGGTGCTCGGGACGATGCTCGTCGAGATAGATCGGATGCATGCCATAGGCGGGCAGCACGCAGGCGTGATCGGCGGCCAGTTCGGCAATCCGCGGCCAGGATGCGCGATCGATGGCCGGTACCACGATGTGCCTGATGCCGGCGTCGCGCGCACGCTGGAACATGGCGTCCCGATCGGGTGCGAAACCCGCATCATCGATGTGCGCATGGCTGTCGGTGAGTTCGAGCACAGTAAGGGGCATCCTGAATTTGAAACAATGCGCGGCTTCGGTCTAAGCGAGCATTCAGTGACCCAGAGGTTCAATGATTGCGCTGGAATCGAATTCAAGCAGGAGCGGGGGCGCTCCGCTGGTCCCACTAGGAGAGCATTATGAACAGGTTGGTCGTTTCGGCGCTGCATGTCGGTTTCGCCGGTGTATTGATGGTGGGTCTTTCGGCGTGTAATCGGGACGCGAATGCTGACGGTGGCGTGGGCGCCGCTGCGCAGCAGCAAGGGGCTGCCGATGGTGCCAAGTACGCACGCGTGACGAGCGTGACGCCGGTCCGTGAGGCTGCGAGTGCGCCGCAGCAGGTATGTCATGACGAGGTGGTGACCACGCACAAACCGGTGCAGGACACCCACCAGATTGCTGGTACGGCCATTGGTGCCGTGGCCGGTGGCTTGCTCGGCAACCAGGTCGGCGGCGGCAAGGGCCGTACGCTGGCGACCGTGGCCGGCGCTGTTGGCGGTGGCTACGCGGGTCACGAAATCCAGGCCAATCACCAGGCCAACGCCACCCAGCAAACCACGCAGCGTAAATGCACCACAGTGGCCGGCAGCGGTGGCGACAAGGTGGTGGCATACGATGTGAGTTACGAGTACAACGGCGTGACCCGCACTGTACGAATGGATCACGATCCGGGTGACAGGCTGCAGGTACAGGAAGGTGTGGTAGCCGTTTCCGACGCTCACTGAGGATTCACGCCATGCAAACACTGCTTAGACATTTGGCTGTCGTAGGACTTGTTTCCGCTGTTGCGCTGCTTTCCGGTTGCCAGACGCCACCGCAGCGCCAGGTGGCTTACAGCGGCGCTTCCAACCGTTGCGAGCAGTGTGGCGTGGTCAGTGACGTGCGGCAGATCCAGACCCAGAAGGAATCGTCGCCGCTGGGCATGGTCATCGGCGGCATCGCTGGCGGCGTGATCGGCAATCAGTTCGGTGGCGGCAGCGGCAAGGCCCTGACCACCGTGGCTGGTGCGGTGGCGGGCGGCGCCATCGGCAATCAGGTCGGCAAGAACAATAGCGGACCCGATGTCGCATGGCAGGTCACCATCAAGCTGGACGACGGTCGCTATGCCACGGTGACGCAGGCGGCAGATCCCCAGGTCCGTCCTGGTGACTACGTGCAGATCCGCAACAACCTCGTGTACCGACTCTGACGTAAAGACGTCTGGACGTCCAAACAAAAAAGGCCCTCTTGCGAGGGCCTTTTTTTATGGGGAGGGGTTTGCTTAGTTGCTGACCGCGTAGAACGCGTGTTCGCCAATGGTCTTGACGCGTTTCGTGGACCACGCGGTGGTCACGGCGAGCGTGGCGAAATGATCTGCTTGCGGCACGTACACGGTGCGCTCTCCCTTTGGCAGGCTCCAATTGCTGATCGAATCACCAGCAATCTTCCACGCCTTGGTCCAGGAGTTGAGATCGGTCACTTCGAATGTGCTTGCGGTGGTAGTCAATGCGAATTGCCGCGGTGACTTGACCACCTCGCAAACATTGTCGCCCCAGGTGCCGCGGTCGCGACGACGAAGAGCAACTTCGGCCACGGCATACTGGCCGAGGGTCGATTCACTGCGTGCCTCGAGATACACCGTCGTGGCCAGGCAGGTCTGGTCCGCGAGGGGCTGGGGTAGCACGGACGCTAACCACAACAGCATGGAAAGTTTCATTGAGTCTGCCTCCAACGTGCTGTACGCGTGAGGTCGGTACTGCTGACTTCGCGCGCCGTTGCGGTGGACGGGCGGGCAGGCCGTTCCACCTGGATTGATCGCCGCGACCGAAACTTGTGGTCAGGCGGTTTGCCACGGGATTGTGGCCAGTCGAGCGGCTGTTCCGGTGCCACTCAAAACTTGTGGTGCTGCAAGGGCATAGATCGGGTACTAAGGACCGCGTTGCCTGCAACGTCATCCGCGCCAAGGGCGGACTGGATACACCGACATCTCTGTCGGGTCGCGCTGATCCGGACCCCTCCGGTTCGTCGCGTATGTCGACACCCAGGGCAGTGGGTATCAGTCGAATTGGTTGGCGAGACTAGTGGCCGATTTCTGATCTGGCAAGTGCCTGGCAGTTCAGGTTCACGTCACACTCACATTGTCATCTCGCTTCGTGAATCTTTGCGCTTGTGTGTTTCGTCATGCAGGCCAACTCTGCGCAACATGCAAGCGGATGCCTTCGTCAGTATCGATGCGCGATGCATCGTCAAGCGAATTCATTAGACCATCGTCTATGACTGCAAGCGCTCGAAAGGTTGCATCGTCATTCGCTACATCGAGCAATTGAATGCTCTTGTCACCGTTACGGTGCAGCACGGTGCCCCCGCTCACAAACTGCGACAATACGACGCAATGCATATGCCGCTTGTGTCCGCCGCGATAGTGCAGGCGCGCCACGATTTCCTGGCCGGGATAACAGCCTTTGTCGAACGCGACCGCTTGCAGGCGCTCGAGCGAAATAGCAGGCGGTAGCAATGCGCCCAATGCGTCTTTCGGCAACCATGGCCAGCCCGCGCGTACCTGCAACGCTCGCCACGCATCGTCGGCAGTTGCAGCGCCGACGATCACGCTGTGATCACCGCAACCGAATACGTACGCATCGCCTTCACGATGCACGGCGTACGTCGTGAGTGCTGCGCCAGTGGCAAGCGCGCGCGGTTCGAGCACACTCAGTTTGACCTTGGAGCGAAACACGAAGCGTTGCAGCGATGCCGCCATCGAGGATGCATCGCCGCCGCGCAACAGCAGCAGCAACGAGTCATCGGCGATACGCGCAAGGTGGAACAAGGCAAGCACGCGGCCCTGGGCGTCGAGCCAAGCACTAAACTGCCAGTGGCCGACGGCAAGCGACTGGACATCGCTGGTGAACTGGGCTTGCGCAAAGGCAACGGCATCGGTGCCTTCGATCAGCAGGGTCTGGGCGGTGAGGTCGTTAGGCATAAGAAGGGGACGTATGGGCGGGGTGGCCAGGTCACAAGGGCTGCCGCGCTACTGGCAGAGCAGCGCACCGTCGTCAAGGTTGTGCTGCATTAACGCAGGTATTACGCTTTTACGGCTTTCAAACACCATGTCCGATACCTCCTCCCAAACTGAGTCCAAGCCCGCGTCCGCTCCGGTGGAGCAGGTTCCCGTGCCCGCGGTTCCGGCCACGGACAAGACTTCGACGGAGCGAGCGGCCCCCGATCCCACCCGCTACGGCGATTGGGAAAAGAACGGGCGCTGTATCGACTTCTGATTCGCCGCGCCGGCTCGGGTCGGCGTCGTCGGAAACGGGAAGGGCGGTAAAGGGCATCAGCGATTCCACCCAGGATAGCCGCCATGGCAGACACGCAACGACCGCTCTCTCCCCACATGGGCATATATAAGTGGCAAGTGCAGATGGTGACCTCCATCGTGCACCGCGCTACCGGTATCGCCCTCTCCGTCGGAACCTTGCTCGTGTTGTGGGGTGTGTTCTCCCTCGCCAGCGGCGAAGACAGCTACAACCAGTTCAAGACCTGCATCGGCAGCCCGATCGGCATGATCCTGATGATTGGCTGGAGCTGGGCACTGTTCTTCCACCTCTGCAACGGCATCCGCCACCTGATCCAGGACGGCGGCATGGGCTACGCCATTCCGCAGTTCATTCGTTCCAGCTGGCTCTCGATCATCGGTAGCGTGGTGCTGACCATCATCGTGTGGGCTTACGTGCTGACGGCCGGAGGTGCCGCATGAGCGCCAACGGTCCGCAGTACGACGTGCGCAAGGAGTTGCGCAATCCCTTGAAGCGCGCCCGCGGCCTCGGCTCGGCGCAGTCCGGTGTCGGTCACTGGTGGACGCAGCGCATCACCGCCGCCGCGCTGGTGTTCCTCGGCATCTGGTTCGTGGTGGCGGTGCTGGGCGCCTTGCACGCCGACTACGCCACCGCTCGCGCCATGATCGCCAAGCCGTGGAACGCGTTGCTGCTGGTCGCCTTCGTGCTGGCCATGTGCTGGCACGCGGTGCTGGGCCTGCAGGTGGTGATCGAAGATTACGTCCATACCCGCTGGGTGGAGGTTTCCCTCCTGGTGCTGGTGAAGTTCATTGCAGTGCTCGGCACGTTGGCCACCTTGATGGCCGTGCTGCGCGTGGCGCTGGGAGCCTGATTCGATGGAAAGCTACAAGATCCAACAGCATAAGTACGACGTGATCGTGGTCGGCGCCGGCGGCGCGGGCCTGCGCGCCACCTTCGGCCTGGCCGAGAAGGGCCTCAAGGCCGCGTGCATCACCAAGGTCTTCCCGACCCGCTCGCACACCGTGGCGGCGCAGGGCGGCATCTCCGCCGCGCTCGGCAACATGGGCGAGGACGACTGGCGCTTCCACTTCTACGACACGATCAAGGGTTCCGACTGGCTCGGCGACCAGGACGCGATCGAATACATGTGCCGCGAGGCGATTCCGGCGATCATCGAGCTGGAACACTACGGCGTGCCGTTCTCGCGTACCGAGGAAGGCAAGATCTACCAGCGTCCGTTCGGCGGCATGACCACGCACTACGGCAAGGGCACCGCGCAGCGCACCTGCGCCGCGGCCGACCGTACCGGTCACGCCATCCTGCACACGCTGTACCAGCAGGCGCTGGCGCATGACGCCACGTTCTTCATCGAGTACTTCGCCATCGACCTCATCTTCGACGAAGAAGGTGTGTGCCGCGGCGTGCTCGCGCTGGACATGAACGAAGGCACCTTGCATTTCTTCCGCGGCCACGCGGTGGTGCTGGCGACCGGCGGTTACGGCCGCGCGTACTTCAGCGCCACTTCGGCGCATACCTGCACCGGCGACGGCGGCGGCATGGTGCTGCGCGCGGGTCTTGCACTGCAGGACATGGAGTTCGTGCAGTTCCATCCGACCGGCATCTACGGTTCGGGCTGCCTGATCACCGAAGGCGTGCGTGGCGAAGGCGGATACCTGACCAACTCCAACGGCGAGCGCTTCATGGAGCGCTACGCGCCCAACGCCAAGGATCTCGCTTCGCGTGACGTGGTCAGTCGCGCCATGACGATGGAAATCCGCGAAGGCCGCGGCGTCGGCGAGCACAAGGATCATATCCACATCAACCTGATGCACCTGGGCGCGAACGTGATCCACGAACGCCTGCCGGGCATCGCCGAATCGGCGCGCATCTTCGCCGGCGTGGACGTGACCAAGGAGCCGATCCCGGTCATCCCGACCGTGCACTACAACATGGGCGGCATCCCCACCAACTATCACGGTGAAGTGGTGCAGAAGCGCGGCGACGACGTCGATGCCGTGGTGCCGGGCCTGTTCGCCATCGGCGAAGCGGCTTGCGTGTCGGTGCATGGCGCCAACCGCCTGGGCTCCAACTCGCTGCTCGACCTGGTGGTGTTTGGTCGCGCGGTGTCGCATCGCTGCGCCGAGATCATCAAGCCGGACACGGCGCACAAGGATCTGCCGGCCAGCGTGCTGGACAAGGCACTGGCTCGCTTCGACGGCCTGCGCAACGCCAAGGGCAGCCAGCCGACCGCGAAGATCCGTGCGGAAATGCAGCGCACCATGCAGTCCGATGCGGCGGTGTTCCGCACCGGCGAGTCGCTCAAGGAAGGCTGCGAGAAGATCTCCAAGGTGCGCGAATCGTTCAAGGACGTGGGCGTCAGCGATCGTTCGCTGGTGTGGAACTCCGACCTGATCGAAACGCTGGAACTGGCCAACCTGCTCGACCAGGCCGTGGCCACCATGTATTCGGCCGAGCAGCGTCACGAGAGCCGCGGCGCGCATGCCCGCGAGGACTTCCCCGATCGCGACGACCATGTGTGGCAGAAGCACACCATGGTGTCGGTCGATGAAGCCGGCAAAACCAACTTCGATTTCCGTCCGGTGCACATGTACACCATGACGAACGATGTCGAAGTCGTGCCGCCGAAAAAGCGCACTTACTGATACCCGGACTGGAGAGCCACTGTGGCTGAGTTTTCGCTTCCCAAAAATTCCAAAGTCCAGCCGGGCAAGCACTTTCCGGCCAAGGATGCAAAGAAGCCGCGCACCTTCCGCATCTATCGCTGGAGCCCGGACGATGGCCAGAACCCGCGCATCGATACGTATGAAGTCGACATGGCTTCGTGCGGCCCGATGGTTCTGGACGCGCTGCTGAAGATCAAGAACGAGATCGATTCGACGCTCACCCTGCGCCGCTCGTGCCGCGAAGGCATCTGCGGTTCGTGCGCGATGAACATCGATGGCACCAACACGCTGGCCTGCACCAAGGCCATCGAGGATTGCGCCTCGGGCGACGTGAAGATCTACCCGCTGCCGCATATGCCGGTGGTGAAGGATCTGGTGCCCGACCTCACGCACTTCTACGCCCAGTTCGCCTCGATCAAGCCATGGCTGCGTACGCAGAGCCCGGCGCCGGCCGACAAGGAGCGCCTGCAGTCGCCGGAAGACCGCAAGAAGCTCGACGGTCTGTACGAGTGCATCCTGTGCGCCTGCTGCTCGACCAGCTGCCCGAGCTACTGGTGGAACGGCGACCGCTACCTCGGTCCCGCCATCCTGCTGCAGGCTTATCGCTGGATCATCGACAGCCGCGATGAGGACACCGGTGCGCGTTTGGACGATCTGGAAGATCCGTTCAAGCTGTATCGCTGCCACACGATCATGAACTGCGCCCGCACCTGCCCGAAGGGTTTGAACCCGGCGAAGGCGATTGCGGAGATCAAGAAGTTGATCGTCGAGCGTCGGACCTGATGAAAACCTCAAATCCTTCGTCATTCCCGCGAAAGCGGGAATCCAGTGCCTTCGGTCACAGAAGCAAAGGCGCTGGATCCCTGCTTTCGAAGGGATGACGGGGGAAAGACGACGGTTCTCAAGATTCTCTACTGCTATTGTTACCTCTTCCTGGGGCTCTGCCCAAGGAAGAGGTACTTACGCTAGGAGGCGCCGCGTTTTATGGACGAAGCCCGCATCAAACGCCTCCGCTGGCGCACCCGCCGCGGCACCCGCGAGCTCGATGCCCTATTTGGCGGCTGGCTCGACGAACGCTTTGCCAGCGCCGACGAAGCCCAGCGCCAGGCCTTCGATGAACTGCTCGACGTGCAGGACCCGGACCTTTGGGACTGGGTGATGGGACACGCCAAGGCGACGCGTCCGGACTGGCAGGCGATCATCGATGACATCCGCGCCCGCCATCGGCTTTGAATACCGGCCCTCGCGCTGGCTGGGCCGTCTGCTCTTCCTGGTTTCAGTCCTCGCCACGCTCGCCGTATGGATAAGCGCTGCGCCGTGGCTGGCCAAGCTCGCCATCAGCGTCGCGATAGGAGTGGCTCTCTGGCGGGCGCTGCTGCGCTGGACTGGCGTACCGGTGCAGGCAGCTGGCTGGGGGCGTGATGGCCGCTGGAGCCTCAGATTACGGGGCGACCAGGACTGCACTGCGACCCTGGCGTCGTATCGCGTGATCGGCACGCAAGCCGTATGGCTGCGGCTGTCGCAGGCCGACCGGGGCCACGCCACGCTGCTGCTGGCGCCCGACAATAGCGATGCCGATATCCGCCGCCGGCTGCGCATGCGTCTGGCCCAGGTCGAGGCCTCGGGCACTTATGCAACTGGCCGCGGTCCTACGGTTTAGCCGCGTTACAGGCGATAATCGTCAGCATTCGGGCGGCCAGCCCCTTCGATACCCATAAGCGACTGCCCTAATGTTCCGACCGCTAGAGCTTTTTATTGGCCTGCGTTACACCCGCGCCAAGCGTCGCAATCAATTCATCTCCTTCATCTCGACCGTCTCCATTGTCTGCATCGCCATCAGCGTGACCGCGCTGATCACGGTGATGTCGGTGATGAACGGCTTCGACGACGAGTTGCGCTCGCGCATCCTCGGCGCCATTTCGCATGCCACGGTTTCCGGCATGCCGGGCGAAGCCGTGCAGGATTGGCCGCGCGCGGTGAAGATTGCTGGCGCCAACAAACACGTGCTTGGCGCCGCGCCCTATGTGGAAAGCGAGGCCTTCCTGCAGGCGCGCCGTTCCACCGGCGGCTTGCTGCGCGGCATCGAGCCGGCGCAGGAGCCCAAAGTCTCCGACCTCGACCAGCACATGGTCGAAGGCAAGCTCACCGAGCTGACGCCCGGCAGCTGGCACATCGTGCTGGGCCGTGAGCTGGCGATGCAGCTGGGCGTGGCGGTGGGCGACAAGGTCATCGTCGCCGTGCCGGCGTTCCAGTCTTCGCCGATCACCGGCAGCGTGCCGAACCTGCGCACCTTCACCGTGTCGGGCGTGTTCGAGATGGGCATGCAGGAGTTCGACTCCGGGCTAGCGCTGGTCAACATGACCGACGCCGAGCGGCTCAATCGCCTGGGTGGCCCCACCGGTATCCGCCTGAAGCTCGACGACATGTTCAATGCACGCGAGGTCGCGCGCGAACTGGCCGACCAGCTGGGGCAGGTCTACCGCGTGGACACGTGGATGGACAGCCACGCCAACTTCTTCTCCGCCATTTCGATGGAGAAGAAGGTGATGTTCATCATCCTCTCGCTGATCATCCTGGTGGCGGTGATCAACCTCATCTCGATGCTGATGATGCTGGTGACCGACAAGCAGGCCGATATCGCCATCCTGCGCACACTCGGGTCGACACCACGCAGCATCATGGGCATGTTCATGGTGCAAGGCGTGCTGGTGGGCTTCGTGGGCATTGGTTTCGGCGTGGGCCTGGGTTCGCTGCTGTCCTGGAAACTGCCCGGCATGGTGAAGTGGATCGAACACGTCACCGGCGTCACCTTCCTCTCGCCGGACGTCTATTACATCAGCGAGCTGCCGAGCAAACTGCTGGCGAGCGACGTGGGTTGGGTGGCGCTGATCACCTTCCTGTTCTCCTTGCTGGCCACCCTTTATCCCGCTTGGCGTGCGTCGCGCACCCAGCCCGCGCAGGCGCTGCGTTATGAATAAGCCGAATCCTCCCGCCAATGACGTGGTGATGCGCGCAAGCCATATCGCCAAGACGTACGAAGAAGGCGATCTGAAAACCGATGTGCTGTCCGACGTGAGCTTCACCCTGAAGCGCAGCGAGACGCTGGCCATCGTGGGTGCATCCGGTTCGGGCAAGAGCACGCTGCTGCATATCCTCGGCGGCCTGGACACGCTGACGCGTGGCGAAGTGGAAGTGGACGGGCGCAACCTGTCCAGCCTTTCCGATGCGGAGCGCGGCCGCGTGCGCAACCGCTCGATGGGTTTCATCTACCAGTTCCACCATTTGCTGCCGGAATTCACCGCGTTGGAGAATGTGTGCATGCCGCTGTTGATCCGCGGCGTGTCCATCAGCGAAGCGGAACGCCAGGCAGCGGCGCTGCTGGGTCGGGTAGGCCTGGGCCAGCGCTTGCATCACAAGCCGTCCGAACTCTCGGGCGGCGAGCGCCAGCGCAGTGCGGTGGCGCGCGCGCTGGTGACGCGTCCGGCCGTGGTGCTGGGCGATGAGCCCACCGGCAATCTCGACGAAACCAACGCGGCACAGGTCTACGACCTGATGATCGAACTCAATCGCGAGATCGGCACCAGCTTCATCCTGGTCACGCACGACAATCGCCTCGCCAAGCGCATGGATCGCACGCTCGAACTGCACAACGGCAGCCTCGTGGAAAAGATCCACGCCTGACGACCGAGGCCGCCGCAAGGCGGCCTTTGTGTTTCAGGCCTACAGGTTTTTCGGCGACGTCGTTGCTTCGCACGCATTAACCTGATCCCCTCCGCACGGAAGGGGACGGCATTGCGCAAGGACGGCGCGCTGGTACCGGCAATCATGTTGCTGCTTGGCGTGCTTGCCGTGCAGTGGCTGGTGGTGTTGCCGCCGGCCTGGATCTGCGGCGCACTAGCTGTATTTGCGTGCATCGCGCTTCGTCTAGGCGCCTATGGGCGGGCGTTGGCCTGGTGTTTGTTCGGTGTCGCGTGGGCATGCTGGCGCGGCGGCGCCGCCATGGATGCGCGCCTGCCGCGCGAGCGGGAAGGGCAGGACATCACCGTCGTGGGTCGTGTCGCCGATCTGCCGGTCGTCGGCAACGACACCACCGGTTTTTTGCTCAACATCGAACATGCCGCACTCGGCGAAGCGCCGTTGCTCTTGCACGGCCGCGTGCGCGTGAATTGGTACCGCGACGTTCCGGAGATACAGCCATGTAGCCGCTGGCAACTCAGCTTGCGCCTCAAGCGTCCACGCGGGCTGGTCAATCCCGGCGGCGCCGACGGCGAACGCAGCGCGCTCGAACGCCACATCGTGGCGGTGGGCTATGTGCGCGAGGGTGCGGACAATACGCCGCTGGAAAGCGCGGGTTTCTGCATCAACAGCATACGGGCTGCGATCAGTCGCGCGATTGCCGCGCGCGTTGGCGATCCGCACGATGCGGCCTTGCTGCAGACGTTTTCCGTGGGCGATACGCGTGGTTTGAGTCAGCATGATTGGGAAGTCGCGCGGGCCAACGGCATCCCCCACTTGATCGCCATTTTGGGTTTTCACGTGGGCGTGTCTGCCTTGTTCGGCGTGTGGTTTGCGCGTCTCGTCTATCTGTTGATGCCGCGCTGCGGATGGCGATTTCCCCGAGTGCAAGCGCGAGCCATGGCGGCGATGGCAACGGCAGGGGTGTACAGCGCATTGGCGGGCTTTGGCCTGCCGACTGTGCGCACTTTGCTGATGATTGCCATTGTGGCGCTGGCCCGTTGTTCCCGGCGTCATCCGACGGGCGCGCAGACGCTCTCGCTCGCGCTGATGGCCGTGCTGTTGGTTGATCCTCTGTCGGTGCTGTCGGCAGGATTCTGGCTGTCGTTTATCGGCGTGGCGTTCCTGATGGTGAGCATGTCGATGCGCGGCAAGGGACTGCGCGGCTTTCTGCACGAGTTGTCCGCCGGGCAGCTGGTGATGACGCTGTCGCTGTTGCCGTTGACGATGTGGTTCTTCGGCGAATCGTCCCTCGTTGGTGCGCTATCGAACCTGATCGCCGTTCCGTTCGTGAGCTTCGTCATCGTGCCCGCCGCATTGATCGGCATGATTGCGCTGGGGATCTGTCCGCCGCTGGCGCAGCCGGTGTTTGTCGTTGCGGGGTGGCTGGCGCATGCGCAATGGTGGCTGCTCGAGCGGATGGCGACCTGGCCGGGTGCGCATTGGTATCTGCCCGAAGTCAGCGCATGGGCGCTGGTGCTGGCGACCTTGGGCGCGCTGTGGTTGTTCGCGCCGCGCGGCATGCCCATGCGATGGCTCGCCGGTGTGTTGTTCCTGCCACTGCTGTTTCCGCAGCGAACGCTGCCCACGCAGGGCGGCTTCCAGCTGTGGATGCTGGACGTGGGGCAGGGCCTGTCGGTGGTGATTCGCACCGAGCATCACGCACTCGTCTACGACGCGGGTGCGCGCTATCCGTCGGATTTCGATCTGGGCGAGGCAGCAGTGCTTCCTTCGCTGCGTGCGCTGGGCATCGAACATCTCGATCTGCTCATCGCCAGTCACGCCGATAACGATCATGCGGGCGGCATCCCGGCCGTGGCAGCAGCGTTTCCCGCGGAGGAACGCCTCTCGGGTGAGCCCGAACGACTCTCCATCGCGATGGCGGCGTGCGAGGCCGGCAAGACGTGGCAATGGGATGGCGTGAGCTTGCGAGTGCTGCCCTCGGGCGCGGCCGGTGGTCCGGCGAACGACCGCTCCTGCGTTCTGCTGGTGGAGGGGCGGGGCGGCCGCGCGCTGCTGACCGGCGACATCACGGCGGCCGTTGAACCGACGGTGGCCGCATCGCTGCCGCCGGGACCTGCGCTGGTGATGACGGTGCCTCACCACGGCAGCAAGACATCATCAAGTGCCAGTTTCATCCAGGCGATAGCGCCCGCGCTGGCCCTGGATTCGGCAGGCTGGCACAACCGCTTCCACCACCCCAGCCCGATCGTCATCAAGCGCTACGACGAGGCCGGCGTGCCGTGGCTGAACACCGCGACCGCCGGGGCCATCCAGGTCGACGCGCCGCCGGATCGGCCGCCCCATGTCGCAGCCACCTGGCGGCAACGCCAGTCTCGCTACTGGCGCGAATAAGCCTGGGACCTTGCCGGAAGCCATCGGAGGCCCCAAAAAGGCGACTTTCGCAACTGCCACCGGTGCCGCGGAACCGCGGGACGAGACTGTTATGATGCGTCCCTCCTGACTGGCGAAGTGGCTCGGAGTCGTTGTGCTGGATATCTTGATGGCTGGTGGCTGGGCGATGCTGCCCATCCTGATCTGTTCGGCGGTCGCCCTGGCGATCGTGCTGGAGCGTTGCTGGACCCTGCGCCGCAAGTCGGTGCTGCCGCCCGGCCTGGGCGAGGAAGTGCGCAACTGGGCGCGCTCGGGTCAGCTCGATCCGAGCCACCTCACCACGCTCGCCAATGGTTCGCCGCTGGGCGAGCTGCTGGCCTCTGCGCTGGCTGTGCGCAACCGCCCCCGTGAGCTCATCAAGGAGCGCATCGAGGACACCGGCCGCCATGTCGTCCATCGCATGGAGCGCTATCTCAATACCTTGGGCACGATCGCCCTGATCGGCCCGCTGCTTGGCCTGCTCGGCACCGTGATCGGCCTGATCCGCATGTTCATGGAAGTGCTGCACGGTGGCGTGGGCGATCCCATGAAGATGGCCGGCGGCATCGGCGAGGCGCTGATCTGCACCGCCACCGGCCTGATCGTGGCGATTCCGGCTTACGTGCTGCATCGCTATTTCCGTTCCAAGGTGGCTGGCTACTGCGTGGATATGGAAAAGCAGGCCACCGAGTTGCTCGACGAGCTCACCGTCAACCAGCCGGCTCCTGCGCCCCGCACGCGTACGCCGCGCGCTGCCGCCGCCGAGTCGAGCGCGAGCTGACGCATGCGTATCGGCAACGACCGTCGGCAAGACGACTTCGAGATCAACGTGATCTCGCTGATCGACGTGCTGCTTACCCTGCTGATGTTCTTCGTGTTGACGACGACCTTTATCCAGCACTCGCGCCTGCAGGTGACTCTGCCCAAGGCCAGTGCGGAAGAGCGCGACATGCAGGCTCCCGCGCTCACCGTCGTGGTGGATCGCGACGGCCACTTCTTCGTGGGCAGCGATGAAGTGCATGGCGAAGGCGTCGAACCGCTCAAGCAGGCTATTGGCAATGTGGTTGGCGACGATCGCGAGCGCCAGGTCACCATCCGCGCGGACGCGATGACCCCGCATCAGAACGTTGTCACCGCCATGGACGCGCTGGGCCAGCTTGGCTTCACCAAGTTGTCCATCGCCACGACCCCCAGCCAGGCGGATAGCGCTCAGTGAGCAACGGCAAGGTAAAGATCTGGGACGCGCATACGCGCCAGATCTACAAGCGCCTGTTCGGTTACACCAGGCGCTTCTGGGTGGTGGGTGTGATCGCCATCATCGGCATGATCGTCGACGGCGGCGGCCTGGCGGTATTCACCAAGCTGCTGAAGCCGATGATCGACAAGCTGTTTGTCGACAAGGATCCGGTGCTGATTTTCTGGATGCCGATCTGGATCGTGCTGATTTTCCTGGTACGCGGCATCGGCACCTTCGCCAGCAGCTACGGCGTGTCCTACATCGGCCGCAACGTGGTCAACGCGATGCAGCGCGACGTGTTTGGCGCGTATCTGCGCCTGCCGGCGACGTTCTTCGGCCAGGAGCATTCCGGGCACCAGGTTTCGCGCATCACCTATACCAGCGAACAGGTGGCGTCCGCCTCCACCGATTCGGTCAAAGTGGTGGTGACCGAAGGCGTTACCGTGATCGGCTTCATCTACGTGATGTTGAGCACCAGTGCCTACCTCACGCTGGCGCTGTTCGTGATGGTGCCCCTGATCATGCTCATCGCTAGCATTGTCAGCCGTCGCTATCGTGCGATCAGCCGTCGCATCCAGGGCATGATGGGTTCGGTGACCGGCACGGTGGAAGAATCGGTCGAGGCGCATCGCGAGATCCGCATTTACGGCGGCCAGGAGCAGGCGGCTGCGCGTTTCAGGGATGTCACCGACAGCACGCGTCGACTGAATCTCAAGATTGCTTCCACCAATGCGCAGTCGAGCACCGCGATCCAGACCGTGGCGGCGCTGGCGCTTGCGGTAATGGTGTTTCTGGCGACGCGGCCGTTCGAAATCCAGCACATGACCGCCGGTGTGTTCATCACCGTGCTGACCGCCATGGGCGGCTTGATGCCGTCGCTGAAGCGGCTGGCGAATATCCAGTCGAACATCCAGAGCGGCATTTCCGCGGCCGAAAACCTGTTCGAGATCATCGATACGGCGCCCGAGGTTGATGTGGGCACGCGCGTACTGGAGCGCGCCCAGGGCGACATCCGCTTCGAGAACGTGGGGTTGGTGTATCCGCGCGGCGAGTTCGAAGCCTTGCGTGGCATCAACCTGCACTGCGCGCCGGGCACGGTCACCGCCTTGGTGGGGCGATCGGGCAGTGGCAAGAGCAGCCTGGTCAGCCTGCTGCCTCGCTTCAACGCGCCGACGACGGGACACATCCTGCTCGACGGCGACGACTACGAGAGCATCACGCTGGCCTCCTTGCGCCGGCAAATTGCCTGGGTGGGGCAGAGCGTCGTGTTGTTCGACGGCACCGTGGCGGAAAACATTGCGTATGGCGAACTCGCCGGTGCGAGCGAGGCCGACATCATCGCCGCCGCGCAGGCAGCCAATGCGTGGGAATTCATCCAGAAGATGCCGCAAGGCATCCATAGCGTGATCGGGCAGGGCGGCAATCTGCTTTCCGGCGGCCAGCGCCAGCGCCTGGCCATCGCACGCGCGATCCTCAAGAACGCACCCATCCTCGTGCTGGACGAAGCGACCAGCGCGCTGGATACCGAATCCGAGCGCCTGATCCAGCAGGCACTGCAGGGGCTGATGAAGGACCGCACCACGCTGGTCATCGCCCATCGTCTGTCGACCATCGAACACGCCGACCAGATTGCCGTGATGGACCAGGGCCGCATCGTCGAGCGTGGCACGCACGCGGACCTGCTGGCCTTGAACGGCCACTACGCCGCGCTGCATCGCATGCAGTTCCACAGCCAGGCCAGTGACTGAGGCCATGGCATGACGACGGCCGAACGTCTCGAATCGGCTTGGTACGGCACAGCGCGTGCACCTTGGTGGACCGGGCCATTGTCGCTGCTCTACGGCGCGCTCACCGCGCTGCGGCGCGCGCTGTATCGCATGGGCGTGCTGCGCAGCGTGCAGCTGACGGTGCCGGTGATCGTCATCGGCAACTTGAGCGTGGGCGGCACTGGCAAGACCCCCTTGACCATTGCCCTGGCCGAAGGGCTGCGCGAGCGCGGCTACACGCCTGGCGTGGTGAGTCGCGGCTACGGCGGCACCCAAAAACTTCCTCTGTTGCTGGATGCGTCGGCCACGCCCGCACAGGTCGGCGATGAGCCATGCCTGATCCGCGCCAGCGGTGTGCCGGTGGCCGTGGGACGCGACCGACCCGCGGCGGCGAAGCTGTTGATCGACGCCGGTTGCGACGTCGTGATCGCCGATGACGGCCTGCAGCACTATGCGCTGGCGCGCGACCTGGAGATCTGCGTGATCGACGGTGTGCGCCGCTTCGGCAATGGCCGCCTGTTGCCGGCCGGTCCCCTGCGCGAGCCTATGTCGCGTCTGCAGCAGGTCAGCTACCGCGTCTGCAACGGCGGTGCGGTGGCGCCCGGCGACATCCCGATGGAACTGCACGGCGGCATGGTTCGCGCTCTGGTCGACGATCACGCCCAGCCGCTGGCGGATTTCGCCGGCCAGGCCGTGCATGCGGTCGCCGCGATCGGAAATCCGGCGCGCTTTTTCGCCAGCCTACGTGCGCACGGTTTGCAAGTGACCGAGCATCCGTTTCCAGATCACCATGCGTTTGTGCCGAACGATCTTCCGTTCGACGGCAAGCCAGTGCTGATGACGGAAAAGGATGCCGTGAAATGCAGATCCTTCGCTCAGGCCCATTGGTGGTCGGTGCCGGTGCGGGCGGTACTGCCGACAGCGTTCTTCGACGACATCGGTGCGCGCCTGCGCGGCCAAGAGCGCTGACGTCAGACACAAAAAAAGCCGGCCTTCGCAGGCCGGCTTTTTTGTTTGCATCGTGCAGCGACTTACTGGATGCGGGTGATATTGCCCTGCGGGTCGATCTGCACCAGATCGCCGGTGCGGATCGCGCTGGCGTCAGGCACCGTCACATTGGCATAGGAGCCATTGCCCATGCGGATGCGCAAGCTGTAGCTGGCGTTCGGGCGGCCGCTGTTGGCGCCGATGCGGTTGCCCGCGTAGCCGCCGCCGACGGCGCCGGCCACGGTGGCCAGGGTGTTGCCCTTGCCCTTGCCGACCTGGTTGCCCAGCACGCCACCGGCGATGCCGCCGATGATGGTGCCGGCCATGCTGTGGTCATTGCCCTGGGTGATGTTCTGGTCGATCGCTTCTACCGTGCCGCACTGGTCACAGCGGATATAGATGCCGTCGTTGCGGACCAGTACGCCGTTGCGCGCCGGCTGCTGGGACTGGGCGCTGGCGGCAAACGGGCTGATAGCCAGCAGGGCTGCCAGGGACAACACGGCGATACGGGGGGTGAACATGGACTCTCTCTCTCCATTGGGTGGGCGTTGCGTGGCCAGTCTAGCGAGGCAGGCTGAATGGCGGACTGAATGAATCGACCAAGACCCTCTATCATGTGCACTTTTCCGCCCGCCCGCCGTGACCCCTGCGGCACGTTGCGCAAGCCCTGCACCTTCGGAGCTGTCATGAGCCTTATCCAAGTCCCGGTTTCTTACGGCGAGCTGATCGACAAGATCACCATCCTGGAAATCAAATCCAAGCAGATCACCGACGCCGCCAAGCTGGCCAACGTGCGCACCGAGCTTGATCTGCTCAACACCACCTGGGCAAGCCATCCGGCCTCGCAGACTGACATCACCGCCGAACGCGCCCGCCTACTGGCCGTGAACGAGTCGCTGTGGGACATCGAAGACCGCATCCGCCTGAAGGAAAAGGCCCAGGCCTTCGACGCCGAATTCATCGAACTGGCCCGCGCGGTGTACTTCGAGAACGACGACCGCGCTGCGGTGAAGCGCGAGATCAATATCAAGCTGGGCTCGCAGCTGGTGGAAGAAAAGTCGTACCAGGATTACAAGGCGAAGTAACTCGCCTCACCCCCTTGTGGGAGCGCACCCTGTGCGCGACTGTCGCAACGTGCCAGTCGCGCACAGGGTGCGCTCCCACAGGGAAGATCGACTCAGAAGAGGCCTAGGTGCTCTGCGCACGCTTCGAATCGATCGATCACCTCATCGACGGCGATCAGATCCATCACGCCGGGCTTCTCGATCTTCGTGCCCCACGGTATCTCGCTGGCGGGTTTGCCGAGAAAGGCGAGTGAGGCTTCGTTGTATTTGTCCACGCACCAGCGGCGGTCGGAATAAGGACCCGAACGATTCGGGTTGCTGGCGGCGTGCAGGCCCAGCACTTTGCAGCCCACCGTGTTGGCCATGTGCATGGGGCCGGAGTCGGGGGTGAGCAGGATGGGGGCGCGCACCAACATGGCCATCATCTTCTTCAGCGTGTCCTTGCCGGTGAGGTCGAGCGGTGCATGGCGGCAGGCGGCGAGCACGGCGTCGGCCATGCTCCGTTCGAGTGCGGATGGGCCGCCCACCAGCACGACGCGCCAGTTTTTCTCAGCCGCGTGATCCATCACGGCGGCGTAGCGCTCGGGGCGCCAGTTGCGCACCGCGTGGCTGGAGGTTGGGCTGACCAGCAGCGTCGGCTGCTCGCCGGGTAGCTGTTCGGCGGCCCAGGCATGGGCGTCCTCGGGGATGGGAATATCCCAGCGTACCTGCGTCTGCTTGAGACCCAAGGGTTCGCAAAAGCTGCCCATCGCATCCAGCACGTGTTCGCCGGTGCGGGCGGGTATGCGCTCGCCGATCACCAGGCCGTGACCATCCTTGGCGCGTGCCTGGTCGTAGCCGATGCGGCGATCGGCTTTGATGAACAGGCTCAGCAGGTTGGAGCGCAGCGCCACCTGCATCTGCAGCAGGGCGTCAAAGCGTTGCCCTTTCAATTCCGTGCCGACGGCACGCATGCCGGCAATGCCCGCGCCCTTGTCGAAAGTGACGAAGTCGACCCCGGGCAGGTCGCCCACCAGCTTGCGTTCGAGCTTGCCCACGATCCAGCTCAGCTTGGCTCGTGGCCACGCCGCCTGGAGGGTGCGCACCAGCGGTACGACGTGGGTCACGTCGCCGATGGCGGAGGTTCGCAGCAGGCAGATCGAGGCAGGCGTGGGCATTAGGCTAGAATCATCGGACTTAGGGCTCGGGGCGTGCGTCTGAAGCGTAGAGGGCGATGCAGGAACGAATTCGCGAGAGCTCCGCTGGTGTGATTCTGTTCGACGCCGCGGTGTCCCCACAAGTCGAAGACGATTGGTTCGAGCCCGAAGCATGGCGCGAACGTGGTGGCTTGCGCCAGCAAGCGGGTGGCCGCGGTGGCGTGGCCATCATCGACACTTCGGTGGGTGAATGCGTGCTGCGGCACTATCGACGCGGCGGCATGGTGGCCAAGCTGATGGGCGACCGCTACTTCTGGCGCGGCGCGCAGCACACGCGTTGCTTCGCCGAATTCCGCCTGCTGGGCTTTATCGCCTCGCGCGGATTGCCCAGCGCACAGCCGGTCGCCTGCCGTTACCAGCGTCGTGGCTGGTTCTATACCGCCGACCTGATCACCCGCCGCATCGCCCATGCGCAGACGCTGGCCGAGTGTCTGGCGGCCGGGCAGCTGGACGGTGAAATGGCTGAGCTGGTCGGCGCGCTGGTGGCGCGCTTCCATCGCGCCGGCATCTGGCATGCCGATCTCAACGCCCACAATGTGCTGGTGACGAGCGATGAGCTTTACCTCATCGACTTCGACCGCGGCTGCCTGCGCGAGCCCGCCGAGAGCTGGCAGCAGGCCAATCTGCTGCGCCTGCGCCGTTCGCTGCTGAAGCTTGGGGCGGCGGCGCAAGGCGAGGCCGCGTTCGACGAGCAGTTGTGGAAACCCCTGATCTATCGCTACGAGCGTACGCTGAGAGCATGAACTGGTCCCTGCATTTCCTGGGTGTGGGTGCGGCGCACGCCGTGGAACTGGGTTCCTCGGCCGTCGTGCTTGAGCGCGACGGCAAGCCGCTGTTGCTGATCGACTGCGGCCCGGACACGTTGGATCGCTATGTCGCCGCGTATGGCGAGCCGCCGCGTGCGCTCTACATCACGCATACGCATATGGACCACATCGGCGGCATGGAGCGGCTGTTCTTCCGCCTGTGGTTCGACGAGCAGTGGCGGGGACGCACGCAGGTGTTCGTGCACGCCGGGCTGCTGCCCTGGCTGCAGGCGCGGGTGGCGGACTATCCGAACGTGCTGGCCGAAGGCGGCGTCAATTTCTGGGAAGCCTTTCGGCTGGTGCCGTGCACGCGCGGCTTCTGGCTGGACGGGCTGTGGTTCGACGTATTCGGCACGCGCCATCACATGGCGGGCACCTCCTACGGCGTGGCCCTGGCGGGCAGTTTTGCCTATACCGGCGATACGCGCCCGATCCCCGAAGTGCTTGCCCGCGTCGCGGCCGGCACGGAACTCATTGCCCATGATTGCGGTCTAGTAGGCAACCCCTCCCATACCGGCATTGACGACATCGAGCGCGAGTATCCGCAAGCATGGCGTTCTCGACTGCGGCTGTATCACTACGGCAGCGAGGCCGATGGACAGGCACTGGCGGCGCGCGGTTACACCGTGGCTCGCACAGGCGAACGTGTTGCCTTGCCTGCGCCGATGCCGCCGCGTCCCGAAGCCGGTTGACTCCACTGCAGGACCCTCCAATCCATGTCCACGCCACACCTGCGCAAGCTGCTGCGTTATCGAGCCTGGGCCGACGAGCTGATCTATGACGCCGTGGCCGCCCTGCCGGAAGGCGCGTCCACCGCGCCGCGCGCCACCATCTTCGGAAACATGTTGCGCACCCTCAGTCATAGCTGGGTGGTCGACGATATCTTCCAGGCTCACCTGCAAGGGCGTGTTCACGGCTACACGAGTCGCAACACGCCCGAGCCGCTGCCGTTTGACGAGCTGAGGGTGCGCCAGAACGCCATGAATACCTGGTATCTGGAGTACGCCAGCGCACTCACGCCGCAACAGGCCGCCGAGGTCGTCACTTTCGAGTTCATCGGCGGTGTGGAAGGGCGGATGAGCCGCGAGGACATGGTGCTGCACGTGGTCAATCACGCCACTTATCACCGAGGTTTTGTCGCGGATATGTTCTACCAGGTGCCTGTCAAGCCGCCGGCGACCGACCTGCCGGTTTTCCTCCGGGACGTGCCCCAGGAATGAGCAAGGTGGCGGGCGGCTATCTTGTGTGAACGCCCCCGTCCCGTTATCCTCTCGCTTCTTTGCCGGGGCCAATGGGCTGTGGCAAGGGGTTTCACCATTGCGGAGAGGTGTCCGAGTGGTTGAAGGAGCACGCCTGGAAAGTGTGTATACGGCTTATCCCCGTATCGCGGGTTCGAATCCCGCCCTCTCCGCCAGTGAGTGAAACCTAGCGCCGGCCTTGAGCTGACGCACAAAGTACGTCTCTATGGTGGCCCTGTCGGTCCCCCCGCGACGATAGTTCGTAAATTCCGCCAGGCCCGGAAGGGAGCAACGGTAGCGAATGATTCGGGTGCCGGGGTGTGGCTGGCAGGGCCGCCGCCTTTTCAGGCCCTCGATCCTCCAATCCCCCTCGATCCCGTCGCGTCATACTGCTGGATGAGCCGGCCGTTACTGACTTGCTGTCCGCGACTTGGCACAATCGACTTTCGCCCAAAGATAGGCACGGTATGTCTTATCAGGTACTCGCTCGCAAGTGGCGCCCCCGCAAGTTCGCCGAACTGGTCGGGCAGGAGCACGTGGTGCGCGCGCTCACCAATGCGCTCGACACCGGTCGCATGCACCACGCTTATCTGTTCACCGGTACCCGCGGCGTGGGCAAGACCACGATCGCGCGCATTTTTGCCAAGTCGCTGAACTGCGAACGCGGCGAATCGGCCGATCCCTGCGGAGAGTGTGCGGTCTGCACGGCGGTGGACCAGGGCCGCTTCGTTGACCTGCTGGAAATCGACGCGGCCAGCAACACCGGCGTGGACGACGTGCGCGAAGTGATCGAGAACGCGCAGTACGCACCGGCGCGCGGCCGCTTCAAGGTTTACCTGGTCGACGAAGTGCACATGCTCTCCAAGCCGGCGTTCAACGCCTTGCTGAAGACGCTGGAAGAGCCGCCGCCGCACGTCAAATTCCTGCTCGCCACCACCGACCCGCAGAAGCTGCCGGTGACGGTGCTGTCGCGCTGCCTGAAATTCAACCTCAAGCGCCTGCTGCCGGAACAGATCTCCGGCCAGATGCGCCACATCCTCGGCGCGGAAAACATCGCGTACGAAGACGCGGCCATTGCCGAACTCGCGCGCGGCGCGGATGGTTCGCTGCGCGACGGTCTCTCGCTGCTCGACCAGGCCATTGCTTACGGCGGCGGTTCGCTGCGTATCGACGATGTGCGCGCCATGCTGGGCAGCGTTGCGCGCGGACAGGTGCTTGGCCTGCTGCAGGCGCTGGCCGCCGGCGACGGCGAAGCGCTGATGGCCGAGTGCACGCGCATTGCCTCGTTCTCACCGGATTTCGGCGGTGTGCTGGACGATCTCGCCAGCGTCCTGCATCGCATCCAGCTGATCCAGCTGGTGCCGGGCTATCGACCGGAAGAGAACGGCAACGACGATAGTGCGCTGGTTGATCTGGCGCGGCAGCTGGCGCCGGAAGACGTACAGCTGTACTACCAGATCGCCACCAGCGGTCGCCGCGATCTGGCCCTGGCGCCCGACGCGCGTACGGGTTTCGAAATGGCTCTGTTGCGCATGCTGGCGTTTCGCCCCGCCGATGCGGGGGGAGCACCGGCTGAACGGCCGTCGGCAGGCGCCGCCGCGCGTACGGCCACGCCGCCGCGTGCCGCCGCTCCAGTCGCCAACGAACGCATGCACATGGCCAGCGTGGCCGAGCCGTCGCCTGCACGCGCTACGCCGCCGCCTGTGGCTGCACCGGTGGCCGCCGCTCCGGCGCCGCGCGCCCCGCTGGCCGTCGATGCACGCGGCTTGCCGCATTGGGAAAGCCTGATCGAGCAAGCCAATCTGCGCGGACCGCTGGGGCAGCTTGCCCAGAATGCCGTGCTGCGAGATCGCGAAGGCCACACCCTCGTGCTCGCCCTGCAACCCATGCACATGCATTTGGCGGTCGAGCCCATGATCGGCCAGATGGAAGAACGCGTCGGCCAGGCGCTGGGCGAACGCATCAAGCTGCGTTTCGTCGAAGAACACGGCGCCGCCGGCCAGACCCCTGCGGCACGCGCCGCCACCGCCCGCGTCGCAGCCCAGTCGGCTGCCGAGCAGGCCATCGAGGAAGATCCCCTGGTGCAGTCGCTCAAGCGTGAATTCGGCGCGCGAGTGGTGCCACAGTCGATCAAGCCGTTTGAACACTGAACGAGATAGCGGAGTTACCCATGAGAGGACAGATCGGTCAGCTGATGCAGCAGGCCCAGCGCATGCAGGAAGAAATGAAGCGCGCGCAGGAAGAGATCGCCAAGCTCGAAGTTACCGGCAGCGCCGGCGGTGGCCTGGTCACCGTGCTGATGACCGGCGTGCATGAAGTGCGCCGCGTGCAGATCGACCGCAAGCTGTTTGCCGATGATCCGGAAATGGCCGAAGACCTGGTGGCTGCCGCGATCAACGACGCGGTGAACAAGGTGGCGGACGTCAGCAAGAACAAGCTCGGCGGCGTGACCTCGGGCATGAATCTGCCGCCCGGCTTCAAGATGCCGTTCTGACGCACTCTTCTGTGGGAGCGCACCCTGTGCGCGACAGCCTACGGAGCGGGGATGCCGTCGCGACAACCGATGACTGGTTTAACGCTGCATCTCCGCGGCCGCGCACAAGGTGCGCTCCTACAGTGACTTTGGAATCATGAGCAAGCTCCTCACCGACCTCATCGAAGCGCTGCGTTGCCTACCCGGTGTGGGCGGCAAGAGTGCGCAGCGTATGGCCTTCCATTTGCTGGAGCGCGACCGCGAACGCGGCCAGCGTCTGGCTCAGGTGATGGAGCAGGCCATGCGCGAGATCGGCAACTGTTCCCGCTGCCGCAATTTCAGCGAGACGCCGGTGTGCAACCTCTGCTCCAGCAGCAGCCGCGATCGCCAGGTGTTGTGCGTGGTGGAGTCGCCCACCGAATTGGCCGCCATCGAACAGGCCACCGGCTTTCGCGGCCAGTACTTCGTGCTGCTGGGTCGTTTGTCGCCGCTCGATGGCCTGGGCCCTGAAGAGCTCGGTCTCGATCGCCTGGCCGAGCGCCTGGGCGAAGGCGAGATCGAGGAAATGATCATCGCCACCAACCCCACCGTGGAAGGCGAAGCCACGGCGCACTATCTGGCGCAGCTTGCGCGTGCGGCGAACGTGCGGCCGACGCGTTTGGCCCACGGCGTGCCGCTGGGTGGCGAACTGGAATACGTCGATCGCGGCACCCTGGCCCACGCTTTTGGCAGTCGCCAGGCGCTGGACTGAGGCGATGACGCCTGCGCTCAGCCTGGAAATTCCAGGCAACCAGGAATACCGCGCGCTGCGCAGCGCGGCCGGCCTGAGCATGATGTCGGAAGAGGGCGCTGCGCTCGGTCTTCCGGCCAGCTGGTGCTCGGTCTGCGTGCGCCACGAGGGCGAATTGATCGGGATGGGGCGCGTCGTTGGCGATGGCGGCCTGTTTCTGTTCGTGGTCGATATCGCCGTGGCGCCGGCGTGGCAGGGTCAAGGCCTGGGGCGACGCATCATGCAGGCGCTGATGGATGAAGTGCATGCGCGCGCGCCGCTGCGCACCATGGTGGCGCTAATTGCTGACGGCACGGCGCACGAGCTGTACGCAAAATTCGGATTCAAGCTGGTGGCGCCGGGCGCGCAGGGTATGCTGTTGCGGTTGTCATAAAGGCTAAGGAACCAGACATGGGCGACACTATCTTCGGCAAGATCATCCGTCGTGAAATCCCCGCCGATATCGTCTATGAGGACGATGAGGTGCTGGCGTTCCGCGATCTCAATCCGCAAGCACCGGTGCATGTGTTGTTCGTGCCCAAGAAGCCGATCGCCACGCTCGATGGCGCCACGGCGGCCGACGCGGAGTTGCTGGGCAAACTGCTGCTGGCTGCTGCCGCGTACGCGCGTCGCGAAGGCCTGGCCGATGAAGGCTATCGCACGGTGATCAACTGCAATGAGCATGGCGGCCAGACGGTGTTCCACCTGCACGTGCACCTGCTGGGCGGGCGCCAGATGCACTGGCCGCCGGGCTGAGCCGGCACGGCTTCGGGCACAAAAAAACGCCGGCGATAGCCGGCGTTTTCTTTAGACGCGATCAGTGGTGCGGCGCCGGGGGCGGACGCACGATCACGCGCGTGCGGTAGTAGCCGCCGTAGTAGCCGCCGTAGCCGCCGTAATAACCACCCCAGCCGCCCCACGGACCCCAACCCGGACCCCAGTAGGGACCCCAGAACGGGTCGTAGTAGCCCGGGCCGTAGTTCACGATCACGCGCTTGGGCCACAGGTAGACCACGTTGGCTTCGATGCGCGGATAGGCGTAGTTGTACTCGCCGATCTTCTCCGACATCGTGCCCTGGATAACGCCGGTGACGGTGATGTCGCGGCCAGCGGTAAACACTTCCGGATCGTAGAAGCCGGCGCGGCACGCCACGAAGCGGCCCTGCGTTTGGCCATCCGTGCTCGCCGACTCCGGGCGCGCCTGATCATCCAGCGGGCGCTGCAGCACGTAGAAGCAGGTTTCCTGCGGACCGGGTTTGGTCTCGATGATCTGGCCGCCCCAGCGAACCTGGGCGCCGGCGGCTCCATTGCCTTCCTGCTGGGCGGCAACAGAATTGACTTGGGTGAACGTGCCCTGCAGCGGTTGCGGCACCGTTGCGCAGGCCGCCAGCGTGGCCACGGCGGTCGCGAGAATCAACGGCTTGTACATGGACATGACGCTTCTCCATCGTGTGGTGGATGCGGCGCATCCACGGTTCAATATCATTTGACCACGCGACGCGGTCGAAAGTCCCGCGCCGCCTGTCGAAAGTTTTTAAGCAAGTCAGCTGGCGGTTCGTCGTGCGCGTAACGCAGTTCCAGATACGTCCTCATCAGGTGTTCCAGCTGGTCGCGTTGGCTGGGGAGGGCCCGCGCGGCGCGGCTGAAGTAGTGCTGCGGTCCTTCGCTGTGGCGACGGGTTACGCCCGCCGCGGCCAGCCGTTTTTCCAGCAACCGCATGCTTGTATGTGCTCGATCCGCTTCCGGACGTTGCCACATGGCCCATAGCAAACCGCCTACAGCAAATAGCGAACCGCCCACGGCAAGCAGCAAACCCAGGATGCCGACGTTGGTGTCCTGCACACCGAACGGCGTCAGCAGGCCGCGCTGCCGCAGCGTGTCAAAGCCGATAACGCCTTGGTTCCACCACTGGTTGACGATGTCCCAACGGTTGCGCCACGACAGCCACCACTGGTTGGGGGCCCAGTCAGCTGCCGTGGCATTGGCTGCCGCGGATCCCTGGCTCACCCGTTCCGGACGCACGGCAGCGGTGGGGTCCATGCGCACCCAGCCACGTCCCGGCAACCAGACTTCGCTCCATGCGTGGGCATCGGCTTGGCGCACGAGCAGGTAGTTGCCCATGCTGTTCCAGTAGCCGCCCTGATAGCCGGTGACGACGCGGGCGGGGATGCCGGCCGCACGCATCAGCACCACGAAGGACGACGCATAGTGCTCGCAGAAGCCTTCGTGCGTACCGAACAGGAAATCATCGACCGTGTTGTGCCCCAGCGGAGCGGGCGCCAGCGTGTAGCTGAAGCCGCCGTCATGGAACAGCGTCATGGCGGCTTGGACAATCGCCCCGTCGTTGCTGCCGTATTGCGTACGCCATCGTTGCCCCAGTGCGCGCGCCTGCGGATCGAATCCCTGCGGCAATTGCAGGGCACGGCGCCGTTCGCGTTCGCTGAGCTGCCCTTGCATGCGGTAGCTGGGAGCCGAGCGCAGCGAGTAGACCAGGGGATCGTTGACCGGACGATCGGCACGCATTTCGCGGTCCGCGCTCATGCTTGCCTGGGCAGGCGCCTCCAGCGGCACGTCGAGCGCGGGCAGCACGCGTTGGCCAGTGGCCTCCAAGGCCACGGTGTATTGAGTGACCGGGCCGTGTTCGACCGTTGCCGGGCTGCCATGGCGCTCACTGCCGCTCCAGGTGCGGCCGTCATAATTCAAAAGGACGTAGGCGCGAAAGTAGCGCTGCTGATTGGGCGGCGGCGTACCGACGAAGGCCACGCGCATGGCGGGTCGTTCGTCCTCGAAGAGTGCGGCGAAGTCGCCGGGCGACATATCCTCACTCAAGCCGGTACGGCCTTGCGTGCTATTGGGTGCGCCCCATAGCGGCGAGCTCAAGCGGGGAACGAAGACAAACGCCAGCAAGGCCAGCGGTAGCGAGGCAGCCAGCAGTTTGAGCGCGGGCAGCAACTCGCGCGGAAGACTGCTGGCGGGCCGCGCCGGCTGCAGCGCGCGCAACGTCGCCAAGGCAGGCAGCAAGCCAAGCGCCACCAGCACGGTGGCCACCATGCCTTGATCGAACAGCAGGGCCGTCATCAGCGCAAAGCAAGAGAACGCTGCGCCAACGCGGGCATCCCGCGGTGTCTCCGTTTCGAACAGCTTGAGCACCAGCAGGCCGGCCACCAGCGCTGCGCCAGGCTCGCGTCCAAACAGCGTGCTGTAGTGGGAAATCACCGCCGCGGTCAGCAGCGCCAGCAGCGATAGTTTCAGATAGGCCGGCGCACGGCCCGGCCGCTGGCGGCGCTGCCACCAGCGCAGGCCGAGCATCACTGCCAGCGCGAGCGTGAACCACGCCGGCAGGTGAGGGGCATGCACGCCGAGCACCACGGTGACGGTGATGCACAACAGGTCGAATGGGCGCCGATCCAGCGGCGCCTGGTGTTTGTGCCGGAACAGGGAAAGACGCATCACGGCATCCGGGCCAGCGCATTCATGCAGTGGCTGTAGTGACTGCGGCCATGTCCCAGCCCGATCTCTTCAGTGGGCAGCCACAAACTGGTGGGCCGTCCGACCGTCTCCGCTTCGCCCAGCCAGCGGGCCAGGCGTTCGATGCGTGCCTCCGGACTCAATTGAGCGAGCTGGCGCCAATCGAGGTGCCACTCCTCCTGCGCTTCGGGTTGCTCGAAATCTTTCACCAGCAAGCTGTCGTGGCGCGCGCTGTGCTTCCACGAGATATGCCGCTGCGGGTCGCCCGCGCGATAGGCGCGCAAGGCTGCAATATCCTCGCCCTGGTGCAGGCGTTGCCGCTGGCTGGCATCGCCGGGCAGCAGCGGCGGTGGGCCGCCGGTTTCAGGGTGCGGCCACACGAGCACTGCCTGGTCGGGATGAATCCAGCTCCACGCGTGGAACAGCCCGAGCGGCCAGTTGCTCCACAGCTTGATGCGAGGCATGGGGCGCCAGCCACGACGCTGGGTATCCAGCTGCAGGGACACCAGGGTTTCACCGTGCGCCTCCACCGCGAAGGCTTCGGCCTGTTCGTTCATGTCCGCGTGCACCGAGACATGCGCGTGCCGGCTGCCGCCGAAGACCAGGGTGATCGCCATGGGCTCGCCCGCGATGGCCTGGCCTTGCCGGATGCCGGTGAGTTTGAGCCCATTGAGGCTGCGAAACGCGATCAGCATGCTCGCGGATGTAGCCGAGCCCAGCAGACAGGTGAGCATCAACGCGGCGTTGTTGGTGTAGTTCAGCGCACCCACCAGCATGATCAGCAGCAGCACGGTAAAGGCCGCGCCAAAGGCGGTCGGCACGATGTAGACGCGCCGCCGATGCAGGACGATCGGCAAGGGTTCGGTGCGCTTGTATCGAGTGAGTGCAGGCAGGCGTCGTTCTGCCCAGGTCTGGACGCGACGAATCGCGGCGAGCATTAATCCACCGCGACGTCGGCAAGCAGGCTGCGTGCGAGGCTGTCACCGCTCGCGCCCCGGGTGGTGACCAGGCGATGCGCTGCCAGCGGCACGAACAGCGCCTGGATATCCTCCGGCAATACATGCTGACGTCCGCTCAGCATGGCCCACGCGCGTGCGGCGCTCAGCAGCGCAAGACCGGCTCGCGGCGACAGGCCCACGCGGACGTCCGCATGGCGTCGACTGGCGGCCAGCAGGGCCTGCAGGTAATCCAGCAACGCCGAGCTCGCCGTCACCGATTGCGCTCGCCGCGCCAGTTCGGCCAGGCCTGCCACATCCAGTTGCGGCGTCAGTTGAGCAAGCAGGTCGCGTCGATCGCTGCCGGTGAGCAGCGCGCGTTCCGCGGCGGCGTCGGGGTAGTCCAGCGAGACGCGCAACATGAAACGGTCCAGCTGGGAGTCCGGCAGCGGGAAAGTGCCGGCCAGATCGAGCGGATTTTGCGTGGCCACCACGAAGAAGGGCTGCGGCAGGATATGCGTCTGGCCGTCCACCGTGACCTGGCCTTCCGCCATCGACTCGAGCAGGGCGCTCTGCGTCTTGGGCGTGGCGCGATTGATTTCGTCGGCCAGCAGCAGTCCGGTGAAGATGGGGCCGGGATGGAAACGGAACTGCCCCGTCTCGCGCTCGTAGACGCTCACCCCGATAATGTCCGAGGGCAGCAGGTCGCTGGTGAACTGCACGCGCTGGAAATCCAGTTCAAAACTGGCGGCCAGGGCATGGGCCAGCGTGGTCTTGCCAACGCCGGGCACGTCTTCCAGTAGAAGATGGCCGCCAGCGAGCAGGCAGGTGAAGGCGAGCTTGACCTGGCGCGGCTTGCCCAGCAGCACGCGGTTGACCTGGGCCATGCTGGCCTCCAGCCGCGTGCGTAGTGATTCTTCGTGTAGCGGAGTAATGGCGGACATGGGTTTCTGGCAGCGGGGAAGGGTGATGCGGAACAGAGCTCATGCGTGACACCCCCAGTGTAGCCGCGGGTTTCTCGCGCTGGCGAGCAATGTTCGTGATCGCTTTCGCAGTGCTCTGCGTGGTCAAGATCATGCTTGCTGCAAGCCTGTCACCGTTTGGTGACGAGGCCTTCTACTGGCAAGAGAGCCGCCGCCTTGCCTGGGGCTACAGCGACTTGCCGCCCCTCACTGCATTGCTGATCCGCTTTGGCGAGACCGTCGCCGGGCACGGCGTGTTCGGCATGCGCTGGCCTTTCCTGCTGATCGGCAGCTGCCTGCCATGGCTGATGCGTGCCTTTGCCCGCGAGGCGTTCGACGAACGCGCCGGCTGGCAGGCCGGCTTGCTGTGCCTGGCCTTGCCGCTGGCGGGCAGTCTGGGTGTGCTCGCCTTGCCGGACGTGCCGCTGACGGTGGCGATCATGGCAGCCTTGCTGGGCCTGATGCGGGCGCTGGATCGCGACTACCTGCGCGACTGGCTGCTGCTCGGCCTGTCATTGGGCGTGTGCTGGCTGACCCATTACCGGGCCGCCATGCCGATGCTGGCCGGTCTGCTGTTTTGCGTGATGACCCCGCGGGGGCGGGCGCAGTGGCGCCGCCCGGGATTATGGCTGGCCTTGGCAGTGGCTGCGCTGGGCTTGATCCCGCTGGCCATTTCCAACTGGCAGCAACACGGCGCGGGGATGGCCTTCCAACTGGTCGAGCGCAATCCCTGGCAATTCCATGTCGACGCCCTGGTGCAGCCGCTGGAGCAGGCGGTGGCCTGCACGCCGTTGTTGTACCTGCTGCTGTTGTGGGCGGCGTGGGTGTGCTGGCGTCGTCGTGGCGAGGGACGACCGTGGGACGTCATCGCGATCGTGTCCAGCTGCTTCATCGTCGTCTATTTCGCGCTGGGCCTGTTTGCCGACGACGTCCGCTTCCGGGCGCACTGGCCCTTGCCCGGCTATCTGCCGCTGTTGGCCGCATTGCCTGTTTTGCTGCGCGAACGGCGGCCGTGGCGGCAGTCGTGGTTGACGGCTGCGTTCGTGCTGGCGGCGGTGGGGCTGCTTGGCGGTCTCGCTTATCTCGGCCTGGCAGCGAGCGATAACGGAGCGCGTGTGTTGGCGGGCCTCAAGGCATTCCCGGCCCGTTTCGTCGGCTGGCGCGAAAGCGGCGACATGGCGCACGAACTGCTCGCCTCGCATCCTGGCGTGCTGGTTGCCGACAACTTCATGCTGGCGGCGGAAATCGATTTCCAGTTGGGTGGCAGCGTGCCGGTCTATGTGCTCGACAGTCCACTCAACATCAAGCACGGGCGCGCGCCGCAGCTGGCCTGGTGGGAATTGGATGAAGCCGCCCTGCGCCGACGGCATGGCGGCGAACTCATGCTGCTCGCGGTGGATGAAAAAGCGCTGCGCGTGCATGAGCGAGCGGATTGGTTGCGTACGCTGTGTGGTCGCATCAACCAGTCGGCACCGCTGACGCGGCTGGATCTGTTCGACGGGCGCCGCCGGATCGCTTTCTATGCAGGAACGGTTCCGCCATCGCTGCCTGTCGAGGCGACGGCGAGCGATGCCTGCCCGATCTGGCGAATCGCTGCGGCGAACGACGAACATCCCTGAGTCAGGGCAGCGCGATTCCTGCTTCGCGCAGCATGCGTGCCAGTGCAATCAGCGGCAGGCCAATCAAAGCCGATGGATCCTGGTTGTCGATGCGCTCGAACAGGCTGATGCCCAGTCCTTCGCACTTGAAGCTGCCGGCGCAATCGAGCGGCTGCTCGCGATCGATGTAGCGATCGATCTCGTCCACGGCCAGGCTGCGAAACATCACCACGGTGTGGTCGACATGCACGCGATCCTCACCCGAGCGAGTGTCGTGGAGGCACAGCGCCGTATGGAAATGCACTTCGCGACCGGAGCTCGCCAGCAGTTGTGCGCGTGCGCGTTCGGATGTGCCGGGTTTGTCGAGCACCGTGCCGCCCAGTTCGGCGACCTGGTCGGAACCAATCACCAGCGCATCGTCCAGTCCCTCTGCCGCCGCCCGGGCTTTGGCGATGGCAAGCCGAGTGGCGCGATCGCGCGGCGTTTCATCGGGCAGGGCGGTTTCGTCGGTGCCGGGAGCGCGTTGTTCGAAATCGGCGACGATGCGGCGCAGCAGTTCGGCCCGATAGCGCGAGGTCGAGCCCAACACCAGGGTGGGCAGGCTCATGCGTCGTGCTCACGGCGCAGGTGTTCCCGCATGGCGCTGTCCAGGTCGTGCTGGGCGCGATCCAGAGCGGCCAGCAGCGGTTGGAGCCGCGAGCGGGTATCATTCATGGATGCGACGGCCTTATCGAGCTCCTCTTGCGAGGCTTTCGGAGCCGCGTCGCGGATCCAGATACGTTGTTGCAACAGGGAGCGCAGGCCCGCGTCGATCGCGTGGCGCGCTTCCTGTTCGCTGCTGGCGGGCAGATCCGGGTTGAGCGACATGACGGCGTGGGCCTGCTGCAGGCCGGCTCGGCAGGTCTTGAGATCCGCTTCCACCTTGTCGGCCAGTTCCAGCAGCTGAAGCAGGCTCAGCGTCCGGCGATCGGCACGACGCCGATAGGCCAGGATGGCCCCGACCAAGGCAGCGGCAAGGATCAATAGCGCAGCGATGCCGAGCGTCAGGTAGGGGTTCACGGGCGGCCAGCTCGCAAGAGAAGTGGGCAAAGTCTGCCGTACCGGGGCCGTTCAGGCAAAATTGGCGAAGTCAGGGCTCGCGGACCGGTTAGCCCGTTGACTTCAATGGGTTGTAATCCTATGATTTCGGGTCTATGTCCGTGACACTGCCAGAGTCCGTGGACGCTTGGCGCATGGTCTCGGCGCGGCGTTCGTTCCAGGGGGAGTTCCCCGTAGTCGCCATGAAGCGATTGGGCGAGACCTTGGCCGGTACGGAAGGGACGGCGAAGTACGAGCTGGATTTTGGCCGGGACGAGTTTGGTACGGCGTACCTCGATGTCCGGGTCCAGGCTCCGCTCACGCTGACCTGCCAGCGCAGCCTTGAGCCATTTGTATTGCCCTTGACGGTCGATAGCCGGCTGGGATTGATCCGCTCCGAGCGCGATGAAGCGGCCCTGCCGCCCAACGTCGAGCCGCTGCTGATTGCCGACGACAGCAAGCTGAACTTGCTGGAAGTCATCGAAGACGAATTGTTGTTGGCGCTGCCGCTGGTCCCGGTCAATCCGGACAGCACATTGCCTGAAGACGTAGTAGGCCCCACGCCGGAGGAAGTCTCCAGCGAAGGGCGTTCCGATAACCCGTTCGCGGTTTTGCGCGAACTCAAGAAAAACTGATTTAGCTGGAGATTCGCCATGGCCGTTGCCAAGAGCCGCAAGACCCCGTCCACCCGCGGCATGCGTCGTTCGCACGATGCGCTGAAGACCGTGCAGCTGTCGACCGATCCGACCAGCGGCGAGGTGCATCTGCGCCACCACGTCACCAAGGACGGCTACTACCGCGGCAAGAAGGTCATCCAGACCGCCGGCGCGGTGGTCGAAGAGGATTGATCGTTCCCGCAAGGGATACGGTTTCGCATGGCGGCGCGATTTCGCGCCGCTTTGCGTTTATGCGATCACCCACGTAACGTTGGCGGTTTGGAAGCTGGCTTGAGCCTTTGAGGCCGCTTCGTCCCAACCCGTCGCATGGAAAGTTAATGGCCCAGATTTACGCCCGCATCACCGGCACCGGCAGCGCACTGCCTGAGCGAGTGGTGACCAACGCCGATCTAGAGAAGATCGTCGAGACCAGTGACGAATGGATTGTCAGCCGCACCGGCATTCAACGCCGCCATATCGCCGCTGAGGGCCAGACCACCGGCGACCTGGCCACCGAGGCCGCGGAACGCGCCCTGGAAGCTGCCGGCGTCAAGGCGTCGGAGCTTGATCTGATCGTGCTCGGCACGACCACGCCGGACATCATTTTTCCGTCCACCGCCTGTCTCGTGCAGCACCGTCTGGGCGCCAACGGCTGCGCGGCGTTCGACGTCAATGCGGCCTGCTCGGGCTTCGTCTACGCGCTGGGCATTGCCGACAAGTTCATCCGCAGCGGCCAGTCCAAGAAAGTGCTGGTGATCGGCGCGGAAACGCTGACCCGCATGGTCGACTGGACCGAGCGCGAAACCTGCGTGCTGTTCGGCGACGGCGCCGGCGCCGTGGTGCTGGAAGCCTCGGAAGAGCCGGGCATCTACGCCACGCTGTTGCATGCCGACGGCGGCTTCAAGCATCTGCTGTACAACCCCGTGGGCGTCTCGGTCGGTTTCAAGGACGAGCCCAACCACGGCGTGCGCATCAACATGGCTGGCCGCGAAGTATTCAAGGTCGCCGTGAAGACGCTCGACTCGCTGGTCGACGAAACGCTGCAGGCCGCTGGCATGGACGAATCGCAGATCGACTGGCTGATCCCGCACCAGGCCAACCTGCGCATCATCGAGGCAACCGCCAAGCGTCTGAAGATGCCGATGGAGCAGGTGATCGTGACCGTGCAGGAGCACGCCAACACGTCGTCGGGCTCGGTGCCGCTGGCGCTGGATTACGCCGTGCGTTCGGGCAAGGTCAAGCGTGGCCAGAACCTGTTGCTGGAAGCGTTTGGCGGTGGATTCACGTGGGCGTCGGCACTGCTGCGCTATTGATTACCTCAAGTTCGATGAAAGGCCGCCTTCGGGCGGCTTTTTTTTTGCCCGTCATTCCGGCGCAGGCCTGAATCCAGTGACGGAGAGTTAGGGTTATCACGAGCGCCGCCACAGGCTCTTGCGACAACCAGGCGATACGGCCACTGGATGACCAGCTTCGCTGTTGCAAGGCGCCTCCGGCCTGCGCCGGAATGACGGGAAAGTAAGGTGATCGGCCCCCGTGTGACCAAATACAGCTGCGTATGGCGCTGATTACTGGCACCATTCCGTTTTTCGATTTCAGAAAACCCTCATCCATGACCGATACCGCCGCCACGCTCGCCTTCGTTTTCCCTGGCCAGGGTTCGCAATCCGTTGGCATGCTGGCCGAGCTGGCCGCTGCGCATGCGGAAGTGAAGGCCACGTTCGACGAAGCATCGCAGGGCGCGGGCATCGACCTGTGGGCGCTCAGCCAGCACGGTCCGGAAGAAGACCTCAACCGCACCGAGAACACGCAGCCGGCGCTGCTCGCCGCCAGCGTGGCGGTATGGCGCGTGTGGCAGAAACTCGGTGGCGTTACGCCGGCGCAGATGTCCGGCCACAGCCTGGGTGAGTACAGCGCCTTGGTGTGCGCGGGCGCGCTGTCGCTGCATGACGCCGCGGCGCTGGTCGCAGAGCGCGGCCGCCTGATGCAGGCAGCGGTGCCGCCGGGCGTGGGTGCGATGGCGGCCATCCTCGGTGGCGACGATGCGCAGATTGCTGCCGTGTGCGAGGAAGTCGCGCAGGGCCAGGTCGTGTCCCCGGCCAACTTCAATTCGCCCGGTCAGCTCGTTATCGCAGGCAATGCCGAAGCGGTGGATCGCGCGCTGGCCAAGCTGGCGGAGCAGGGCGTGAAGAAGGCCATCAAGCTGGCTGTGTCGGTACCTTCGCATTGCGCGCTGATGCGCGATGCGGCCGATCGCCTGGGCGAGCGCATGACGTCGATCCACTGGACGCTGCCGTCCGTGCCGGTGGTGCAGAACGCCGAAGCGCGCAGCTACGACACGCTGGAAGACATTCGCGGCGCGCTGCAGCGCCAGCTGTACCTGCCGGTGCGCTGGACGCAATGCGTGCAGGCCCTGGTCGCAGGCGGTGCGACGCGCATCGCTGAAGCGGGTCCGGGCAAGGTGCTGGCCGGCCTGATCAAGCGTATCGACAAGAGCGTGGAAGCGCGCGCCATCGGTACGCCGGCCGAGCTGGAAGCCGCCCGCGCCGAGTGGGCCTGATTCCCGGTACTTTCCCGATTCATGCGGCTGGACGGATTGCCGTTTAGCCTTCCAAAGGAAATAACAGATGAGCAAGACACTGCAAGGTGAAATCGTCCTCGTCACGGGCGCCAGCCGCGGCATCGGTGCGGCGATTGCCGACGAACTGGCGGCGCAGGGCGCCACGGTCATCGGCACCGCCACCAGCGACAGCGGTGCGGCGGCGATCGGCGAGCGTCTTGCCGCGCACGGCGGCCACGGCCGCATGCTCAACGTGACGGATGGCGCTTCCATCGATGCGCTGATCGACGGCATCGCCAAGGAATTCGGCCCGGTCTCGATCCTGGTCAACAATGCCGGCATCACGCGCGACCAGCTCTTGATGCGCATGCGCGACGAAGACTGGCAGGCCATCCTCGACACCAATCTCACCTCGGTGTATCGCGCTTCCAAGGCCGTGATGCGCGGCATGATGAAGGCACGCAAGGGCCGCATCATCTCGATCGCCTCGGTGGTCGGCGTCACCGGCAATCCGGGCCAGGCCAACTATGCGGCTGCCAAGGCCGGCATCATTGCGTTCTCCAAGTCGCTGGCGCGCGAGATCGGTTCGCGCGGCATCACCGTGAATGTGGTGGCGCCGGGCTTCATCGATACCGACATGACACGCGCACTGCCGGAAGACGCCCGTACGGCGCTGCTGGGCCAGATTGCGCTGGGTCACCTGGGTCAAGCCGTCGATATCGCGAAGGCCGTGGGCTTCCTGGCATCCCCGTCGGCGGCTTACATCACCGGCGAGACGCTGCATGTGAACGGCGGTATGTACATGCCGTAAGCCCTCAAGAAAGGGCGGCAAGCCCTTCTGTGGGCCCCCAATTGTTTGAAACGGCCGAATTGCCCTCCATCTATGGGGACGGGCAGTTCGGTGCGCCGGCGCGGGCCGGCTTAACACGGAGTTGTCGCAAGCTACATCGTTTTAGGCGACAATTGCTTCTTTCGCGCCGGCCCCGTGGCCTGCGTATCACCATTGCTGGCGGATCATGGCGGCCTTGCGGCTTAACCACTACAATCCGCCGGCCATATGTCGGGCTTATGTCCGGCGTTGATCAGGTAACTACTCCTTGGGAGGTATTGGCAACATGAGCACCATCGAAGAGCGCGTCAAGAAAATCGTCATCGAGCAGCTGGGCGTGAAGGAAGAGGAAGTCACGGCGAACGCTTCGTTCGTGGACGATCTGGGCGCTGATTCGCTGGACACCGTCGAGCTGGTCATGGCCCTCGAGGAAGAGTTCGAGACCGAGATTCCGGACGAAGAGGCCGAGAAGATCACCACGGTGCAGCAGGCTGTTGACTACATCAAGGCCCACACCAAGGAGTGATCGCTCTGCTGCGACGACGCCATGCGTCTGTCCACTAGCGATACCGGAAGCTGCGCCACATTGGCGCAGTTTTCGTTTCTGCATTTTGCAACGTCCGATCCCGTATGGTGCGCACGGCGCACTGCGCGGCCCGGATGACGTGGCCACGAATGACGCAGATTGCCTGCCGCCATCGATAGAGCCACGGATACACAAGGGAAGATCAGCATGAGCAAACGACGTGTGGTTGTAACCGGGCTGGGCATCATTTCCCCGGTCGGCAACGAAGTCGCGACCGCCTGGGACAATATCCTCAAGGGCGTCAGCGGCATCGGTGAGGTTACCCATTTCGACGCCACCGCCTATGCCACGCGCATCGCCGGTCAGGTACGTGATTTCGATCCGGCGCAGTGGATCGCCCAGAAAGAAATCAAGAAGATGGATCCGTTCATCCATTACGGCATTGCCGCGGGCACGCAAGCCCTGCGCGATTCCGGCCTGGAAGTGACGGAAGCAAACGCACCGCGTATCGGCGTGGCCGTGGCTGCCGGTATCGGCGGCCTGCATACCATCGAACATACGTCGATCGAGCTGCACGATAAGGGACCGCGTCGCGTGTCGCCGTTCTTCGTGCCCTCGTCGATCATCAACATGGTGTCCGGTCACCTGTCGATCATGTACGGCCTGAAGGGCCCGAACATCGCCTGCGTCACCGCCTGCACCACCGGCACGCACAACATCGGCCTGGCCATGCGCATGATCCAGTACGGCGATGCCGACGTGATGATCGCTGGCGGCGCCGAATTCGCCACCACCGGCACGGCGATGGCGGGCTTCTGCTCGGCCAAGGCCATGTCCACCCGCAACGACGAGCCGACCAAGGCCAGCCGTCCGTGGGACAAGGACCGCGACGGCTTCGTGCTGTCCGACGGCGCCGGCGTGCTGGTGCTGGAAGAGTACGAACACGCCAAGGCTCGCGGCGCGAAGATCTACGCGGAGCTGGTCGGTTTCGGCATGAGCGGCGACGCGTTCCACATCACTGCCCCGAGCGAAGGTGGCGAAGGTGCGGCGCGCAGCATGGACACCGCACTCAAGGACGGCCATCTGAACCCGACCGACGTGCAGTACGTCAACGCGCACGGCACCTCCACGCCGCTGGGCGACCTGGGTGAAGTGCTGGCCGCCAAGCGCGTGTTCGGCGATCACGCCTACAAGCTGGCGATGAGCTCGACCAAATCGGCTACGGGTCACCTGCTGGGTGCCGCTGGTGGCGTGGAAGCGATCTTCACCATCCTCGCCTTGCGCGACCAGGTGCTGCCGCCGACCATCAACCTGGACGAGCCGGGCGAAGGCTGCGACCTTGATTTCGTGCCGCACACCGCGCGCGAAGCGAAGTTCGACGTGGCCATCTCCAACTCGTTCGGCTTCGGCGGCACCAACGGCACGTTGGCATTCCGTCGCATTTGAGCGACGTGACAACGTTTGTTCGGCGTACCTTGCACGGCCGGCGCGATCTCCTCGCGCCGGCCGCTGCATTTCCGGAGCGCTATCCGGGCCTGCTGCAGAGCGTGACCCACGGTACGCCGCAATCGCGCTACGACATTCTGTTCGCGTTTCCGCAGGAAGCGCTGACCCTGCTCGCCGATGGGCAGCTCATCGACCGTAGTGGCGAGTCGCTGCAGCGCGGCTTTCTTGAGGCGCTGGACGACGCATGGCGTGCGGTTCGATCGCCGCGTGATGGCACCAGCGACTTGCCGTTCCACGGCGGTTGGCTGCTGTTTCTCGCCTATGAACTGGTTGGCGAGATCGAGGCGCGCCTGCGGCTTCGTCCGTCGACGGAGCTGCCGACCGCAGTTGCTTTGCGTTGTCCGGCAGCGGTGATCGTCGATCACGCGCGCGGATCCACGGTGCTGGTGGCGGAGCAAGGACAACAAGCCTTGCTCGATGTCATGGAGGCTGATCTCTCCGCGCCGATGGAACTGGCTGCGTTGCCTGCACCCGATGCTTGCAGCGAGGATGAGCCTGCGCTGTTCCTCGATGGCGTGGCGCGCATCCACGAACATCTGCACGCCGGCGACATCTTTCAGGTGAATCTCTCGCGGGCCTGGCATGCGCATTACGCCAAGCCAGTCTCGCCTGCGCAGTTGTATCTATCGTTGCGGCAAGCCAACCCGGCGCCGTTCGCGGGTTTGTTCCAGCAGCCCGGGTGGGCGGTGGTGAGTTCGTCGCCGGAACGCCTGGTCGAAGTGCGCGATGGCCTGGCGCAGACGCGCCCGATTGCCGGCACGCGGCCGCGCATACCGGGCGACGACGACACTGCGCGGATTCGCGAGCTCAGCACGCACCCGAAGGAGCGCGCCGAGCACGTCATGCTGATCGATCTCGAACGCAATGACCTGGGGCGCGTCTGCGTGCCGGGCACGGTCGAGGTCAACGAGCTGATGGTGGTGGAGAGTTACGCCCATGTGCACCACATCGTGTCGAACGTGCGCGGTCGCTTGCGCGAGAAGGTGACGCCGGGCGAAGTGATTGCCGCTACGTTTCCGGGCGGCACCATCACCGGCTGTCCCAAGGTGCGCTGCATGGAAATCATTGCGGCGCTGGAAAATGCGCCGCGCGGCGCCTACACCGGTGCACTCGGCTACCTGGATCGCAACGGCGATCTCGATCTCAATATCCTGATACGCACGTTCACGCTGGCCGGTTCCGACGTCACGCTGCGCGCGGGCGCCGGCATCGTGGCCGATTCGGTGGCCGATAGAGAGCTGGATGAAACACGTGCCAAGGCGCGCGGCCTGCTGCGTGCGCTGGGAGTGCAGGGCTGATGGCAGACCGCGTGCTCATCAACGGTGCGCCGTCGGTCACCGTCTCCGCGTTTGATCGCGGCTTGTCCTACGGCGACGGCTTGTTCGAAACCATTCGTTTCGTCGATGGCGTGGCGCCATTGTGGTCGCGACACATGGACCGGTTGCGCGAGAGCTGCATCCGCTTGCGCTTGCCTGCGCCCGATGCGCCGCAGCTCGCACGCGAAGCCGCGGTTGTGATCGAGGGCATGCACGATGCCGTCGTCCGCATCACGCTCACGCGGGGTCTCGGCGAGCGCGGATATGCGCCGCCCCAAGCAGTCGCGCCCACCCGCGTCGTGGCCGGTTTCGAGGCGCCGCCCATGACGGGCGATGCTTATCGCTCGGGCCTGCACGTGCGTTGGTGCGACACTCGGCTGGCCGCGCAGCCGCTGCTGGCGGGCATGAAGCACCTCAACCGGCTGGAGCAGGTGCTGGCGCGCGGCGAGTGGTCCGATCCCGCGGTGGGCGAAGGGCTGCTGTGCGATGCCGAGGGGCAGCTGATCTCGGGCACCATGAGCAATCTGTTCGCCGTGCTCGATGGCGCCCTGGTCACGCCGGCGCTGGATCGCTGCGGCGTGGCGGGGGTGGCTCGCGCTGAGATACTCGCCAGCCGGCCAGGTGTGCGCGTCCAGAACCTGCGCCCCACGGAGCTGGCCCGCGCCAGTGAGGTCTTCCTCAGTTCCAGCGTACGCGGCATCCTGCCTGTTCAGGCCGTGGGCGATACCGTGTATGTTGCCGGGCCGGTCACCCGCGCTTTGCAGCAGCACTGGCGCGGCCTGGGTTTCCCGATGGAGCAGGCATGAGTGGACACAAGATGCAGGGGCGGGCGATCTGGCGCAGCCTGATCGTGCTGGTGCTGCTGGCGGTAGCCGGCGGCGTCGCCTACGGATGGATGGACTATCAGCGTTTCGTCGGCACGCCCTTGGCGGTGTCGCCGCAGACGCCCAGTGTCGATGTGGCCAAGGGCAGCAGCCTGCGTGATGTGGTCGGCCAATTGCGCGAGCAGCACGTGACGAATTCGCACCCGCTGTACTGGCGTGTGCTGGCCGAGCAATTGCGCGTGGCCGGTCGCCTGCATGCCGGCGAATACGCGCTGACTGCCGGCATGACGCCGCGCGAGCTGTTGCTCAATATGGCTGCAGGGAAGGTCTTGCAGCGCAATTTCACCATCGTCGATGGCTGGAACTTCCGCGAACTGCGCCAGGCCCTGGCCAAGGCGGACCGGCTCAAACAGGACGGCGCCGCTCTCGATGACGCCGCGTTGATGGCGAAGATCGGCGCGCCGGGCGAAATGCCCGAGGGACGTTTTCTTCCCGAGACCTACGCCTATGTGAAGGGTGACAGTGATCTGGACATCCTGCGCCGCGCGCATGCCGCGATGGCGAAGATGCTCGACAGCTTGTGGCCCCAGCGTGACAAGGATGTGCCCTTGGCAACGCCGTATGACGCGCTGATCCTTGCCTCCATCGTGGAGAAGGAAACCGGCCGCGCCGACGAACGAGCGCGCATCGCCGGTGTGTTCGTGCGCCGGCTGCAGGAGCATATGCTGCTGCAGACCGATCCCACCGTGATCTATGGCATGGGCGAGTCCTACACCGGCAACATCCACAAGTCGGACCTGACCACCGATACGCCGTACAACACCTATACCCGGGCCGGCCTGCCGCCGACGCCGATCGCCATGGCTGGCAAGCCTGCCATCGAGGCGGCGCTGCATCCGGCAGCGGGGTCGGAGCTTTACTTTGTTGCGCGTGGCGACGGCACGCACGTGTTCTCCAGTACGCTGGACGAACACAATCACAACGTGGCCTGTTTTCAGCTGAAGCGATGCCAATGACACGAGGCAAGTTGATCACGCTCGAGGGTGGCGAGGGCGCCGGCAAGAGCACGCTGCTCGCCGGCCTTCAGCAGCACTTGCGCGCGCAGGGCGTGGACCTCGTGCAAACGCGCGAACCCGGCGGCACGCCCCTGGGCGAGGCGGTGCGCGCCATCGTGCTTGACCCGGTGCATCGCGGCATGGGCGCCGAATCCGAATTGCTTTTGATGTTCGCCTCGCGTGCGCAGCTGGTGCGCGAATGCATCGAGCCTGCGCTGGCGGCGGGGCAGTGGGTGCTGTGCGATCGTTTCACCGATGCGAGCTACGCCTACCAGGGTGGTGGTCGCGGTGTGCCGGATGAGCGAATTGCCACGCTGGAGCAATGGGCGACACACGGTTTGACGCCCGACCTGACCTTGTTGCTGGATCTGCCCGTGGCGACCGGACGCGCCCGTGCCGCCGGCCGCGGCGAAGCGGATCGCATCGAAGTGGAAGGCGATACGTTTTTTGAGCGCGTGCGCGCGGCGTATCGTGCGCGTGCCGCCGCAGAGCCGGCGCGCTTCCGCATCATCGATGCCACGCTGGCGCCGCCGGAAGTGCTGGCTGCCGCCATCGATGCCATGCGTCACCTGTTTGGAGCTCCGGCATGAGCGTGATGCCCTGGCAAGACGAGCATTGGGAGCGCTTGCAGGCCCGGCGTGAGCGCAACGCGATGCCGCATGCGCTCTTGCTGTGCGGGCCGGAGGGCCTGGGCAAGCGCGACTTCATGCGTCGCTTTGCCGAGGGCCTGTTGTGCCAGCACCCGCAACACGGCGAACCCTGCGGCCAGTGCCGCAGCTGCCTGTTGTTTGCGGCGGGTACGCATCCGGATTTCGCCACACTGAGTTTTGGTCTGCGCAAGGATGGCGTACAGCGCAGTGAGATCGTGGTCGACCAGGTGCGCGAACTGTCCGCCCGTCTTGCCATGTCGAGCCAATTCGGTGGCTGGCAGATCGTGTGCATCGATCCGGCCGACGCCATGAATACGGCGGCGGCCAATGCCTTGCTCAAGACGCTGGAAGAACCCTCGCCGCAGACCTTGCTGCTACTGGTGGCCGATGCGCCATGGCGCTTGCCGCAAACCATCCGCAGTCGTTGCCAGCGCATTGAATTTCACTTGCCGTCGCGCGAGCAGGCGCTGGACTGGCTGCAGCAGCAAGGCGTCAAGGATGCTGCCGCTGCGCTCGATGCGGCGGCCGGGAATCCCGGCCTGGCACGTGCATGGGCGGAGCAGGGCGCGCTCGCGCGTCGGCAGGAGGTCCGCAAGGATCTTGGTGCACTGGCGGCCGGTCGTGGCGAGGCCATGGAAGTGGCGCGTCGCTGGCTCGACAATGAGCCGCAACAGCGCCTGTGGTTTGCGGCGCAGGCAGTGGCGGAAGAATTGAAATTGCGCGCCACAGCCGGGCAGGGGCCGCTCGCAAGCCAGCTGGATGCCGAAGGCCTCGACCAGTGGTATATGGCGGCCAATCGCACGCGCGAATCGCTGCGCGGCCCCTTGCGTGGCGATCTGCTCTTGCTGGAATTGCTCGCCCGCTGGCATTGAGCCGACCGTGACAACCTGATGACCAGCGCCGCGTTTCCCCCAGGGAAAGGCCGCTGACAGGCCGCCTGCCTACGCTGCTCCGATGAAGTTGTCCTCCCAACGCCAGCTCCCCATTTGGCCGTGGATTTCGCTCTTGTTCCTGCTGGTCCTTCGACTGGCATGGCTTAATGCGTACACGCTCAACTCCGACGAAGCGCAGCACGCGCACGTGGCTTGGGCGTGGACGCAGGGGTTGCTGCCTTACCGCGATGTGTTCGACAACCATGGCCCGCTGTTCGGATGGTTGCACTCACCGTTGCTGAAGTGGTTGGACAACCGCCCCGACGTGCTGACCTGGCTGCGCCTGGCCATGCAGTTTTGGTATGTGATCGCCCTGGGTTCGGCGGGCTGGATGGCGCAGCGCCTCTACGGCTGGCGCGTCGCTGCCGTGGTCGTGCTGGTGGCCGGTCTATTCCCGCGGTTCTTCGTCGTCAGTGGACAGTTCCGCACCGACGACATGTGGATGGCGATGTGGCTGCTCGGCCTGGCTTTCGTGGCGGGCGCGCCGCCGCGCCTGTGGCGTTACTTCGTGGCCGGCCTGGCCATGGGCTGTGCACTGTCGGTATCGCAGAAAACTCTGGTGCTGCTGGTCACTACCGTCGTTGCGGCTGGCGTGGTGCGGATGATGCGCCCATCGCATGCGCCACGTGCGGGCGTGCGCTGCTGGATTGCCGCGTTGGTGGGTGTGTTGCTGGTGCCCGCGATCTGGACGATCTGGTTGGGAACGCATGGTTTGCTGGAAGACGCGTGGTATGGACTGGCCGAGTACAACATCGGCGGCGCCAATAAACGACATGCGGCCCAGCAAGGTTTGTGGTTTCTGATTTTTGCGGCCGTGCTGGTCGTCCTGTGCATACGCGAAGCGCGCCAGCGCTCGGAGGGCGGTTTCGACTGGACCGTGTTCTTTGCCCTGCAGGGCGGTCTGTACCTGCTGCTGATCTGGTTTATCTGGCCGCTCATCACCAAGCAGGATTTCCTGCCTGTATTGCCGACGCTCGCGATCGCCTCTGCCGGCCTGGCAGCGACCTGGCAATGGCTGAACTCGCGCCCGCGACTGCGCGGCGTGTTGTTGCTGGTTTTGCTGGTGGCGGAAATGGCGGCCGTCATTGCCGATGCGCCGCCGTGGCAGGACGATCTCGCCGCGCAACGCAATGAACTGTCGACCGTGCTTCGCTACACCAATGAAACCGACACGGTGATGGATCCCAAGGGCGACTCGATATTTCGCATGCGCCCTTACTATCCCGTGCTGGAGAGCCTGGCCATGCGGCGCCTGCGCCGTGGGCAGATGGCCGACACGATCGTCGACGACCTGATCAATCACCGGACCATGCTGGTGGTGTTGCGCCGCCTGCCGCCGTCGAGCGCACGCTTCGTGATGCTCAATTATGTGGAGGCTGGCGGAGACATCTGGATCGCGGGCCGTATGCTTGCCGATCATCAGCCCCAGCAGACGATAGACGTGAATGTACCCGGAGACTACGTGGTGACCGATGGACACCAGCGCCTCAGCGGTAGCCTCGATGGCGCCGCACCGGCGGACCACTGGTTCCTGAGCCGCGGCACCCACCACCTGGTGGTCGGCGGCGGCACGCCCGTGGCCTTTGTGTGGTCGCAGGCCTTTGATCGCGGCTGGCGTCCCGCGCCTCCTGTCACGGGAGGCTGATATGAGCTTGAGCCTGAATGCCCGGACGCGACTGCTGGTCGTCGCGCCGCACCCGGATGACGAATCGATCGCGACCGGAGAGCTGATCCTGCAGGTGCGCCAGGCCGGCGGTGAGGTGCGGATCCTCCTGCTTACCAATGGCGACAACAATCCCTGGCCTCAACGCTGGGTCGAACGCCGGCTGCGCATCGGCGCTGACGAGCGCCGCCGCTGGGGCGAGCGCCGCCGTGCCGAGGTCACCCAGGCCCTGGCTCAGTTGGGTGTGACTGGCGAGGCGTTGCAGCCCTTGGGTTGGCCGGACATGGGCATCACCAGCCGGCTTTGCGATCAGCCCGATGCCAGCGTCGAGATGGTGAGCCAGCAACTGGAGGCGTTTGGTCCCAACCTGGTCGCCTTGCCCGCGCTGGGCGATCACCACCCCGACCACGGCGCCGCCCATGTCCTGACCCGCCTGGCCGTGGCCCGCTCCAACGGTGAGACGCCGCGCATGCTGGCCTACCTCGTGCACGGGCAGGAAATCACCGGCAAGGGCCGGGTGAAGCTGGATTCTTCGGTCGGTATCCATGCCACCAAGATGGCTGCGCTGGCCTGTCATCGAAGCCAGATGGCCTTGAGCGGCAAGCGGATGCGCCGTCTTGCGGACCGTGGCGAGCGGTACCAATCGGTGCGGGGGACGCCGGTTCCCGCCGAATCGGCCGTGCTGCCGTGGCAGCCATCTCCCTTGCTCCAGCGCTGGTTGCACCTGACCCTGATCGACGAGCGGGGCGTTCGCCAGTGGCCGTGGCGCCAGGCGCCGTTGACCATGGACGGGCAGGGCCGTTACGTCTTGCACGGCCTGGACCCGGCCGCCGCGGGGCCGCGCTTCCTCAAGCTGCACATGAATCTGCCGTCGCCCTGGATCTTCGACCGCTGGGGCTGGTGCGAGCTCTGAGAGCCCGTTCAAAGTCTTGACCGTGCGTCCTTTTCCTCGCCGTCATTCCGGCCTGCGCCGGAATGGCGGCGAGGGGATGGGTGGCGCTTGGCAAGACTTAAGACCCGGGCACCGCGCCCCGTCACATTCCGTCGACATCTCGCTTGTCGCAATGGTGGGTCGCTCGCTACGATGCGGCGAGGGGCGCCGCATCAGCGGTGTACAGGAGCAGTCATGAATCCGGCCATTGCCGCCCGCCAGGGCATCATTTCGTTGAAGATCAAGGACACGGCGTCGCTCTACAACGCCTATATGCCTTATCTGAAGCACGGCGGCCTGTTCGCACCCACCGCCCAGAAGTACGCGCTGGGCGACGAGGTGGTGCTGCTGATCAACCTCACCGATGAGGGCGAGCGCCTGTCGGTGGCCGGCAAGGTGGTCTGGGTGACCCCGGTCGGCGCGCAGGGCAACCGTACGGCCGGCATCGGCGTGCAGTTCAACGAATCGTCCGATGGCGAAGTGGCGCGTACCAGGATCGAGAACATCCTGGCCGGACTGACCGGATCCGAGCGTCCCACGCACACGATGTAAGACCTTGGTCGCAATGGCTTGCGACCGCTGGAAGAAACCCCTGCAAATCTCCTTCCAAATAGCCGTCAAGGCTTGTTGTTGTTAAGCGCACTGATACAATGTCGCGATCCCTCGATTCAGATCGAGGGAAGTCGGACGCTCGCTGCCCCCAATGCACGTGATCGTGGCGCCTAGCCCTTGGCCCTCGCGGGTCATGCCGAACCCAAGTTCCGCGGACCGTTTCCCCGACGGTCACTGATGCGCCAATGAAGGCGCGGAGGTACGTTTCATCGTGCTTGCCCAATACTGGCCCATTCTGCTTTTCATCGGCGTTGCCGCCGGCTTAGGCGTGGTGCTTCTGGTCATCGGCCTGCTGGCCGGCCCGCGCCGCCCCGAGTCCGAGAAGCTCTCGCCGTACGAGTGCGGCTTCGAAGCCTTTGAAGATGCGCGCATGCGTTTTGACGTGCGCTATTACCTGCTGGCGATCCTGTTCATCATCTTCGACCTGGAAATTGCGTTTCTGTTTCCGTGGGCCGTGGTGTTCACCAAGATCGGCCTGATTGCCCTGGTCGAGATGGCGCTGTTCCTGCTGCTGCTGGTCATCGGCTTTGCTTACGTGTGGAAGAAGGGAGCACTGGAATGGGAGTGATCTCGTCGCTTGACCGGGTGATGCACAACCCGCAGCCGTTGAACCTGGTGGACGACATCCTGCGTCCGGCCGAAGACAACCCCGTCATGCAGCGTGGCTTTGCCACGACCAGCGTCGACGCCCTGATGAACTGGGCGCGCACTGGTTCGATGTGGCCGATGACCTTTGGTCTGGCCTGCTGCGCCGTGGAAATGATGCATGCCGGCGCCGCGCGCCTGGACCTGGACCGCTACGGCGTGGTGTTCCGCCCCAGTCCGCGCCAGTCCGACGTGATGATCGTGGCCGGTACGCTGGTCAACAAGATGGCTCCGGCGTTGCGCAAGGTCTATGACCAGATGCCCGACCCCAAGTGGGTCATCTCGATGGGTAGCTGCGCCAACGGTGGCGGCTACTACCACTACTCGTATTCCGTGGTGCGTGGCTGCGACCGCATCGTGCCGGTGGACATCTACGTGCCGGGCTGCCCGCCGACGGCCGAAGCGCTGATCCACGGCATCCTGCAGTTGCAGAAGAAGATCCGCCGCACCAACACCATCGCGCGTTCCTGACAAAGGCGCAGCAGAGCATGACTGATACCTCTTTCAACTCGCTGGCCGAGCGTCTGTCCGCGCGATTCGGCGAGATGCTGACGATCAGCGTCGTCCGCAACGAAGTCACCGCTGAAGTGGCCGCCGCCGACCTGCTCGCGGTGGCTACGGCGCTGCGTGACGAAGCAGCGTTCCGCTTCGGCGTGCCGATCGACGTCTGCGGCATCGATTACCTCGGCTACGGCCAGACCGAGTGGGATACCGAAACCGTGTCCGGTACGGGTTTCTCGCGCGGTGTGGAAGGCGAGGCGATGGGCCGCTTCAAGTGGGCTGATCGCCCGCACGCCGACTCCTCGCCGCGCCGCTTCGCCTCCATCGTTCACCTGCTCTCGTTGGAGAACAACCAGCGCCTGCGCCTGCGCGTGTTCTGCGACGACGACTCGCTGCCGATCGTGCCCTCGCTGACCGGCATCTGGCCGGGCGTGAACTGGTTTGAGCGCGAGTCGTTCGACCTGTACGGCATCATTTACGACGGTCACCCCGATCTGCGCCGCATCCTCACCGACTACGGCTTCGTGGGTCATCCGTTCCGCAAGGACTTCCCGCTGATCGGCAATGTCGAGGTGCGTTACGACCCCGAGCAGAAGCGCGTGGTGTACGAACCCGTGTCGATCGAGCCGCGCGTGCTGGTGCCGCGCGTCATCCGTGACGACGCCGACCTGCAGCAGGCCAAGGCTGAAGCGGCCGATAACTGGCGGAATAACTGATCATGCAAGAGATCCGCAACTACACCATGAACTTCGGCCCGCAGCACCCCGCTGCGCACGGCGTGCTGCGCCTGGTGCTGGAGATGGACGGCGAAACCGTGGTCCGCGCCGATCCGCATATCGGTCTGCTCCATCGCGGCACCGAGAAGCTGGCCGAGTCCAAGCCGTTCAATCAGTCGATCGGCTACATGGATCGCCTCGACTACGTGTCGATGATGTGCAACGAGCACGCCTACGTGCGCTCCATCGAAACCCTGATGGGTATCGAAGTGCCGGAGCGTGCGCAGTACATCCGCACCATGTTCGACGAAATCACCCGCATCCTGAATCACCTGATGTGGATCGGTTCCAATGCGCTCGATCTGGGCGCGATGGCGGTGTTCCTGTACGCGTTCCGTGAGCGCGAGGAACTGATGGACGTCTACGAGGCGGTGTCGGGCGCGCGCATGCACGCGACCTACTACCGTCCGGGCGGCGTCTACCGCGACCTGCCGAACCACATGTCGCAGTACCGCGAGTCGCCCTGGCACAAGGGCAAGGACCTCAAGCGCCTGAACTCCTGGCGCGAAGGTTCGATGCTCGACTATCTGGAAGCGTTCACCAGCGACTTCCCGACCAAGGTGGATGAGTACGAAGAACTGCTCACCAACAACCGTATCTGGAAGCAGCGCACGGTCGGCATCGGCGTGATCCCGCCGGAAAAGGCGCAAGCCTGGGGCATGACCGGCGTGATGCTGCGCGGTTCGGGCATCGAGTGGGATCTGCGCAAGAAGCAGCCGTACGCCAAGTACGCCGAGGTGGATTTCGACATCCCGGTGGGCGTGGGCGGCGACTGCTACGACCGTTACCTGGTGCGCGTGGAAGAAATGCGCCAGTCCAACCGCATCATCCAGCAGTGCGTGAAGTGGCTGAAGGCCAACCCGGGTCCTGTCATCGTGCAGAACTACAAGGTGGCGCCGCCGCATCGCGAAAGCATGAAGGAGGACATGGAAGCACTGATCCATCACTTCAAGCTGTTCACGGAAGGCTATGGCGTGCCTGCGGGCGAAACCTATGCCGCCGTGGAAGCACCCAAGGGTGAATTCGGTTGCTACCTGGTATCCGATGGTGCGAACAAGCCGTTCCGCGTGCATCTGCGCGCGCCGGGCTTCGCCCACCTGTCCTCGATGGACGTCACCGTGCGCGGCCACATGCTGGCCGACGTGGTGGCGATGATCGGTACTTATGACCTCGTGTTCGGCGAAGTCGATCGCTGAGCCCGGAGGAAATCACACATGAAAGCCACCGGAAATTACGCGCAGGTCAAGAACGTCGACCCGCTCGTCGTATTGAACGAACACACTCGTCATCACATTGAAGAGTGGGTTGCCCGCTTTCCTCCCGATCGCAAGCGTTCGGCGCTGATCCAGGCGCTGTTTGCCGCGCAGGAGCAGAACGAAGGCTTCCTCACCGACGAGCTGATCACCGCCGTTGCCAAGTACCTCGAACTGCCCGCCGTGTGGGCGTACGAGGTGGCCAGCTTCTACTCGATGCTCGAGACCAAGCCGGTCGGCCGCAACAACGTGGCCATCTGCACCAACGTCTCGTGCTGGCTCAATGGCGCCGATGATCTGGTGAAACATTGCGAGCAGAAGCTCGGCATCAAGCTGGGCGAAAGCACCGCCGATGGCCGCGTCTATCTGAAGCGCGAAGAAGAATGCATCGCCGCCTGCGCCAGCGCGCCGGCGATGACCGTCAATGGTCACTACCACGAGCGACTCTCGATCCAGAAGATCGATGAAATCCTCGATGGTTTGAAATAAGGGCAGGGCGCAATGGCTTACGGACCCGCACCCCAAGAACACCAGGTCGTCTACACCACGCTGCATTTCGACAAGCCGTGGGCGATGGACAGCTACACCCAGGTCGGTGGTTATGAAGCGTGGAAGAAGATCCTCGCCGAGAAGCCCGATCCGACCGCTCTGATCGACGAGATCAAGAAGAGCAATCTGCGCGGCCGTGGCGGCGCAGGCTTCCCGACCGGCCTGAAGTGGTCCTTCATGCCCAAGGGCAACATGCAGAAGTACATCCTCTGCAACTCCGACGAATCGGAGCCGGGCACCTGCAAGGACCGCGACATCCTGCGCTTCAACCCGCATGCGGTGATCGAAGGCATGGCGATCGCGTGCTATTGCACGGGCTCGACCGTGGCCTACAACTACCTGCGTGGTGAATTCCATCACGAGCCATTCGAGCATTTCGAAGAGGCACTGAAGGAAGCGTACGCCGCCGGTCTGCTGGGCAAGAACATCCAGGGCACCGGCCTTGATGTGGACATCTATGGCGCTCTGGGCGCCGGTGCCTACATCTGCGGCGAAGAAACCGCGCTGATGGAATCGCTGGAAGGCAAGAAGGGCCAGCCGCGCTTCAAGCCGCCGTTCCCGGCCAACTTCGGCCTGTACGGCAAGCCCAGCACGATCAACAACACCGAGACCTATGCTTCGGTGCCGGCGATCCTGCGCAAGGGCGCCGACTGGTTCCTGGCGCAGAGCAAGACCAAGAACGGCGGTCCGAAGATCTTCTCGGTCTCCGGTTGCGTGCAGAAGGGCGGCAACTTCGAAGTGCCGCTGGGCACGACGTTCGACGAGCTGCTGGAAATGGCTGGTGGCCTGCGTCCGGGCCGTACGCTCAAGGGTGCGATTCCCGGTGGCGTGTCGATGCCGGTGCTGCGCGCCGAGCAGTTGAAGGGCCTGCCGTTCGACTACGACACGCTGCGTGACCTGAAGACGGGCCTGGGCTCGGGCGCCATCGTGGTGCTCGATGACACCGTCTGCACGGTGCGCTTCACCCGCCGCATCTCGCAGTTCTTCCACAAGGAAAGCTGCGGCCAGTGCACGCCGTGCCGCGAAGGCACCGGCTGGATGCACCGCGTGCTCGATCGCATCGTGGAAGGCAACGGCACCATGGAAGACCTGCATCGCCTCAAGGCCATTGCCGGCCAGATCGAAGGCCACACCATCTGCGCATTCGGCGAAGCCGCGGCGTGGCCGGTGCAGGGCTTCCTGCGCCAGTTCTGGGATGAATTTGAGTACTACGTTGTCAACGGTCGCTCCATCGTCGACGACAAGCTTGGAGCCGCCGCATGAGTGCGCAGCCCGCTACGCCCAATCTGGACCTCATCAACATCGAGGTCGATGGCAAGCCCACGCAGATCCGCAAGGGCGCCATGATCATCGAGGCGGCTGATGCCATCGGCATCAACATTCCTCGTTTCTGCTATCACCGCAAACTGCCGATCGCCGCCAACTGCCGCATGTGCCTGGTGGAAGTGGAAATGGGCGGCAAGCCCATGCCCAAGCCGCAGCCGGCCTGCGCCACCCCGGTGGCCGAAGGCATGAAGGTCACCACGCGCTCCGACTCCGCCCTGAAGTTCCAGAAGGACGTGATGGAGTTCCTGCTGATCAACCACCCGCTGGATTGCCCGATCTGCGATCAGGGTGGCGAGTGCGAATTGCAGGACGTCGCGCTGGGTTATGGCCGCAGCGTGTCGCGTTACACCGAGCGCAAGCGCACCATCGCCGATGAAAACCTCGGGCCGCTGGTCGCCACCGAGATGACCCGCTGCATCCAGTGCACGCGCTGCGTGCGCTTCACCAGCGAGATCGCCGGTACGTACGAGCTCGGCGGCATGAGCCGCGGCGACAACCTGCAGATCGGCACCTACATCGGCAAGACCATCGAGACGGAACTGTCGGGCAACATCATCGACGTCTGCCCGGTGGGCGCGCTCACCAACAAGCCGTTCCAGTTCCAGGCACGCGCCTGGGAACTGATCGCCAAGCCGTCCGTCGCCTATCACGATGCGCTGGGCTCCAACCTGTGGCTGCACACGCGCCGCGGTGAGGTGCTGCGCACGGTGCCGCGCGACAACGAATCGATCAACGAGTGCTGGCTGTCCGACCGCGACCGCTACAGCCATCAGGGCCTGTACGCCGCCGATCGCGTCGGCGCGCCGCAGGTCAAGCGCAACGGCCAGTGGGTCACCACCACCTGGGACGATGCACTGAGCGCCGCCGTGGAATCGCTGAAGGCGGTGCCGGGCAGCGAGCTGGGCGTGCTGGTGCATCCTGCCACCACCAACGAAGAAGGCGACCTGCTGGTGCGCCTGGCCCGTGGCCTGGGCAGTGCGCATATCGATCACCGCGTGCGTCAGCTGGACTTCGCCGACAACGCGATTGCCACGGCATTCGCCAAGCCGGTCGCCGAGCTGGACAAAGTCAAGGCGGCGCTGCTGGTCGGTTCGGATCTGCGTTACGAGATGCCGCTGCTCAATCACCGCATCCATCAGGCGGTGAAGAAGGGCGCCAAGGTTTACGCCGTCAATCCGGCGAGCTTCAACTTCAACTACAAGCTGGCCGGCGAAGCCATCGTGGCGCCGCAGGCGCTGGTCGAAGCGCTGCTGTCGCTGGCCAAGGGTGTGGTTGAAGCGGGCGCCACCGCGCCGGCCGCACTGGCCGATGCGATCAACGCTGCTTCGTGCGATGCGGGCGACAAGGACGCGATTGCCGATCTCAAGAGCGGCAGCGCAGTCGTCATCCTCGGCGAAGCCGCCGTCACCCATCCGCAGGCCTCGTGGCTGCGTGCGGTGGCGCAGTTCATCGCGCAGGCGACGGGTGCCGGTTACAACGAACTGCCGGTCGGTGCGAACGCTGTGGGCCTGGGTCGCGTCGGCGTGCTGCCGGGCAATGGCGGCCTCGATGCTCAGGCCATGCTGGCCCAGCCGCGCAAGGCTTACGTGCTGTACGGCGTCGAGCCGCAGGACGTGGCCGATGGCGCTGCCTTGCTGAAGGCGCTCAAGGGCGCGCAGAAGGTGGTGGCGTTCACTGCCTATGCCAGCGACGCGCTGCGTGAAGTGGCCGAAGTGATCCTGCCGATCGGCCTGCTGCCGGAAATCGACGGCACCCTGGTCAATGTCGATGGTCTGGCCCAGTGCGTGGCCGCCGGTGCGAAGGCGCCGGGCGATGCGCGTCCGGGCTGGAAGGTGCTGCGTGCACTGGGCGGCGTGATGAAACTCGCCGGTTTCGAGTTCGACGACCTGGCCGGCCTGCGTGAAGGCATCAGCGAGCGTGCGCATCAGCCGCGTGCCGAGTTGTCTTCGCGTCCGGCGGCGGGTGGCCTGAGCCGCCTTGCCACCTGGCCGATCTACCGGTCCGATGCCGTGCTTCGTCGTGCGACCGCACTCAGCAAGCACCCGCTCAACCGTGCGCCGGCCGTCCGCATCAATGCGGACGAAGCCAAACGCCAGGGTCTGGGCGAGGGTGATGCGGTGCGCGTGGCCGATGCGGTGCTGCCGCTGGCGATCGATGCGACCGTGCCCGATGGCGCGGCCTGGATCGAAGCCGCACACGACGACACTGTCTCGCTGCCGCCTTACGGCGCAGCCCTCACCCTGAGCAAGGCGTAAGCACATGGGCGAACAGATTTTCAACCAGGTGGTCATGCCGGTCATCTACATCCTGTGCATCGTCCTGCCGTTGGTTATCACGGTGGCGTTGTACGTGTGGTGGGAGCGCAAGGTGCTCGGCTGGATGCACGTGCGCATGGGGCCCAACAAGGTCGGCCCGTTCGGCCTGCTGCAGGCCTTCGCGGACGTGACCAAGCTGCTGATCAAGGAAGTGATTCTTCCGACCAGCGCGAACAAGGCCCTGTATTACATGGCGCCGTTGCTCGCCCTGATCCCGGCGCTGGCGGCATGGGCGGTGATCCCCTTCAACGACAAGCTGGTGCTGGCCAACGTCAACGCCGGTCTGTTGTACCTGCTGGCGATGACCTCGCTGGGCGTGTACGGCATCATCCTGGCCGGCTGGGCGTCCAACTCGCGCTACGCGCTGCTGGGTGCGATGCGTTCGGCCGCTCAGGTGATCTCATACGAACTGGCGATGGGCCTGTGCCTGGTCTGCGTGCTGGTGCTGGCCGGTTCCTTGAACCTCACCGACATCGTGCATGCGCAGGCCGGCAGCAAGGGCATCCTCGACTGGTTCATGTGGCCGCTGCTGCCGGTATTCATCATCTACTTCATCTCGGGCGTGGCCGAAACCAACCGCGCGCCGTTCGACGTGGCGGAAGGCGAATCGGAAATCGTCGCGGGCTTCCACGTGGAGTATTCGGGTTCGGCCTTCGCGCTGTTCTTCCTGGCCGAATACGCCAACATGATCCTGATCAGCTTCCTGGCGCCGATCCTGTTCATGGGCGGCTGGCTGTCGCCGTTGCCCGCTTCGTGGGGCATCGTGGGGCAGGCGAGCGTGCTGTGGCTGTTCGTCAAGGTGTTCGTTTTTGCCTTCATGTTCCTGTGGTTCCGCGCCAGCTTCCCGCGTTACCGCTATGACCAGATCATGCGTCTGGGCTGGAAGGTATTCATTCCCATCACCATCGTCTGGGTCCTCGTCGCCGGCTGCATGAAGTTTTTCGGCTGGGTCACCGTCGGCACGGGAGGCTGAAGAAACATGTCCCGCGTAACTCACTATTTCAAAAGCCTGCTGCTCATCGAGCTGTTCAAGGGCTTGGGTCTGACCATGCGTTACATGTTCAGCCCCAAGTACACCATGCGCTATCCGATGGAGCACATCCCCAAGTCCAACCGCTTCCGCGGCCTGCATGCCCTGCGCCGCTACGCCAACGGCGAAGAGCGTTGCATCGCGTGCAAGCTGTGCGAGGCGGTGTGCCCGGCGCTCGCCATCACCATCGACTCCGCCCCGCGCGAGAGCGACGGCCAGCGCCGCACCACGCGCTACGACATCGACCTGTTCAAGTGCATCTTCTGCGGTTTCTGCGAAGAGAGCTGCCCGGTCGATTCGATCGTCGAAACGCATATCCATGAGTACCACTTCGAGCAGCGTGGCGAGAACGTGGTGACCAAGCCGCAGCTGCTCGCCATCGGCGATCGCTTCGAGCAGGACATCGCGGCTGCCCGCGCTCAAGACGCCGCGTATCGCTGAGGACGGGACATCATGATCGATCCGAATATGTTCCAACTCGTGTGTTTCTACGCCTTCGCGGCCGTCACCGTGGTGGCGGCGCTGGGCGTGATCACGCTGCGAAACACGGTGCATGCCGTGCTGTCGCTCGTGCTCACCTTCTTCAGCACCGCCTGCATCTGGCTGCTGGCCGAAGCGGAATTCCTCGCCATCGCCCTGATCGTGGTTTACGTGGGCGCGGTGATGGTGCTGTTCCTGTTCGTGGTGATGATGCTGGACATCAAGCAGGAGCACGTGCGCGAGGGCTTCATCAAGTACCTGCCGGTCGGCATCATCGTGGCCCTGGTCATGCTGGGCGAAATGCTGGCGCTGATCGGCGTGCGTGCGATGCACCAGGCCGTGATGGGCGCCGATCCGGCCACCGTGGCTGGCATGTCCAACACCGCCTGGCTGGGCACTGCGCTTTACACGCAGTTCCTGCTGCCGTTCGAAGTGGCCGCACTGATCCTCACCGTGGGTGTGGTGGCCGCCGTGGTACTGACCCTGCGCCAGCGCACCGGCGTGCGTCACCAGCAGGCCTCGCAGCAGGTCCGCGTCAACCCGCGTGACCGCGTTCGCGTGGTGAAGATGGCCGCGGAAGTTCCCGTCGCGCCCCAGCCGGCACCGGGCAAGGAGACCACCCCATGATCACGCTTTCGCACTTCATCGTGCTCGGCGCCGTGCTGTTCTGCATCGCGCTGGCCAGTCTCTTCATCAACCGCAAGAACGTCATCGTGCTGCTGATGTCGATCGAGCTGATGCTGCTGGCGGTGAACATCAACTTCGTCGCGTTCTCCCGTTTCCTGGGCGACGTGGCAGGGCAGGTGTTCGTGTTCTTCATCCTCACCGTGGCTGCGGCGGAAACCGCCATCGGCCTGGCGATCCTGGTCCTGCTGTTCCGCAACCGCAGCACCATCAATGTCGCCGAAATCGACAGCATGAAGGGCTGACCCGATGGAATTGTCTACCTCCATTCTGCTGACCATCGCCCTGGCACCGCTCGTCGGCTGCCTGCTGGCGGGCTTCTTTGGTCGCTTCATCGGTCGCGCCGGTTCGCACAGCGTGACCATCCTGGGCGTGGCCATTGCCTGCGGCCTGTCGTTCTACGTGCTGTACCAGCTCACCTCGGGCGGCGCGCCGATCTATAACCAGAACATCTACACCTGGTTCGAGATCGGTAACTACAGCGCCCACGTCGGCTTCATGATCGATCGCCTGACCGCCATGATGATGGTGGTGGTGACCTTCGTGTCGCTGCTGGTGCACATCTACACCATCGGCTACATGGCCGACGATCCGGGCTACCAGCGCTTCTTCAGCTACATCTCGCTGTTCACCTTCTCGATGTTGATGCTCGTGATGAGCAACAACTTCATGCAGCTGTTCTTTGGCTGGGAAGCAGTGGGCCTGGTGTCGTACCTGCTGATCGGCTTCTGGTACAAGCGCCCGACGGCGATCTTCGCCAACCTCAAGGCGTTCCTGGTCAACCGCGTGGGTGACTTCGGCTTCCTGCTGGGCATCGCCGGCGTGCTTTATTTCCTCGGCACGCTGGACTACACCACGGCATTTGCCGCGGCGCCGAGCCTGGTGGGCAAGACCCTGCAGATCACCCAGAACACGCATTGGGATGCCGCGACCGTCATCTGCATCTGCCTGTTCATCGGCGCGATGGGCAAGTCCGCCCAGGTGCCGCTGCATGTGTGGCTGCCCGATTCGATGGAAGGTCCCACCCCGATCTCGGCGCTGATCCACGCCGCGACCATGGTGACCGCCGGCATCTTCATGGTGGCGCGCATGTCGCCCATCTTCGAACTGTCGGAGACCGCCCTCAGCTTCGTGATGATCATCGGCGCCACCGGCGCGCTGTTCACCGGCCTGATCGGCATCGTGCAGAACGACATCAAGCGCGTCGTCGCGTACTCCACGCTGTCGCAGCTGGGCTACATGACGGTGGCGCTGGGCGTGTCGGCCTATGCCGGCGCCGTGTTCCACCTGATGACGCATGCCTTCTTCAAGGCGCTGCTGTTCCTCGGTGCTGGCTCGGTGATCATCGCCATGCACCATGAGCAGGACATGCGCTACATGGGCGGCCTGCGCAAGTACATGCCGATCACCTGGATCACCATGTGGATCGGTTCGCTGGCGCTGTGCGGCGTGCCGTTCTTCGCGGGCTTCTATTCCAAGGACGCGATCATCGAAGCCGTGGGCGAGTCGCATCGCTGGGGCGCCACCTACGCGTACTTCTGCGTGATGGCCGGCGCCTTCGTGACCGCGCTGTACACCTTCCGCCAGATGTACCTGACCTTCCACGGCAAGGAGCGCTTCGTGGTGGTGCACGATCATGGCCACGGTCATGATCACGCTCACGGCCACGACGACCATGCCGCGCACGACGAGCACCATCATGTCTCGCACAAGGATGACCACGGTCACCATGAGCAGGGCATCATGCACGAGACACCGAAGGAGTCGCCGTGGGTGGTGACGCTGCCGCTGATCCTGCTGGCGATCCCGTCGATCATCGTGGGCTTCATCGCCATCCAGCCGATGCTGTACGGCGAGTGGTTCGGTTCGGCCATCCACGTCAACGAAGCGAACAACGTCCTGGGCGAGCTGGCCAAGGAGTTCCACGGTTCGCTGGGCATGGCGCTGCACGGCTTCACCCAGCTGCCGTTCCTGCTGGTGCTGACCGCGTTTGCGATCCAGACCTACATCTACCTGTTCAACCCGTCCGTGGCCGATCGCATCAAGAACGCGCTCAAGCCGATCTACAACCTGCTCAACCACAAGTACTGGTTTGACGCGGTGTATTTCATCGTCTTTGCGCGCGGCGGCATGGCGCTGGGTCGTGCCCTGTGGAAGGGCGGCGATGCGGCGGTTATCGACGGCGTGCTGGTCAATGGTTCGGCGGGTCTGGTCGACCGTATTGCAGGTGGTATGCGTCGCCTGCAGTCCGGCTATCTCTATCACTACGCCTTCGCGATGATTCTCGGCCTTATCCTGCTGCTTGGCGGGTATTGGCTGGTCGGGCAATAAGGGAACCTGCTCCATGTTCAATCATTTGCTCAGCCTGCTGATCTGGCTCCCCGTAGTGGGCGCCATCCCGGTGTTGCTCGCCGGCTCCGGTCGACCCAACGCTGCGCGTTGGATCGCCCTGGCGGTCGCCGTCCTCACCTTCGTGCTCAGCCTCTACATGCTGCCGCTGTACAACGCGGCAGACGCCACCAAGCAGCTCGCCGAAAGCCACGTATGGATCGCCTCGCTGGGCGTCCACTACAACCTGGCGGTCGACGGCATTTCGGTGGCCCTGATCCTGCTGACCAGCTTTGTCGGCATCCTGGTGATCGTGGGCGCGTGGGAGGTCATCCAGACCAATCCGCACCAGTACATGGCCGCCATGCTGGTGCTCGAAGGCCTGATGATCGGCGTGTTCTGCGCCACCGACGCGTTGCTGTTCTACGTGTTCTTCGAGGCCATGCTGATCCCGATGTTCATCCTCATCGGTGTCTGGGGTGGTCCGCGTCGCGTGTACGCCACGCTGAAGTTCTTCATCTACACGTTCTTCGGCTCCATCTTCATGCTGGTGGGCCTGATCTACCTGTACCTGAAGGCCGGCTCGTTCGACCTCGCCACGCTGGCGGCGCTGCCGCTGAGCATGAAGGAGCAGACCTGGCTGTTCTTCGCCTTCCTCATCGCCTTCGCGGTGAAGGTGCCGATGGTGCCGGTGCATACGTGGTTGCCGGATGCCCACGTGGAAGCGCCGACCGGTGGTTCGGTGGTGCTGGCCGCGGTGATGCTGAAGATCGGTGGCTACGGTTTCCTGCGCTTCTCGCTGCCGATCACGCCGGACGCCGCCGATGCGTACGCCTGGGTGGTGATCGGACTGAGCCTGGTCGCGGTGGTCTACATCGGCTATATCGCGCTGGTGCAGGAGGACATGAAGAAGCTGGTGGCGTATTCGTCCGTGGCACACATGGGCTTCGTGACGCTGGGCATCTTCATCGCCTTCATGCTGGTGCGCGGCAGCAACAATCTCGATGCCGCCAAGCTCGGCATGCAGGGTGCGATGGTGCAGATGATTTCGCACGGCTTCGTCTCGGGCGCGATGTTCTCGTGCATCGGCGTGCTGTACGACCGCATGCATACGCGCCAGATCAAGGATTACGGCGGCGTCATCAACGTGATGCCGTGGTTCGGCTTCTTCTACGTGGTGTTCGCCATGGCCAACAGCGGCCTGCCGGGTACCAGCGGTTTCGTGGGCGAATTCCAGGTGATCCTGGCCAGCTTCCAGGCCAATCCGTTGATCGCGTTCTTTGCCGCGTTCACCCTGATCATCGGTGCCGCGTACACGCTGTACATGGTCAAGCGCGTGCTGTGGGGTGACATCACCAACCCGCATGTGGCGGAAATGAAGGACCTCAACGGACGCGAATGGTTTGTGCTCGGCGCGTTCGCCGCAGCCGTGTTCGCCCTGGGCATCTGGCCGCAGCCGCTGATCCATCTGATGGATTCGTCGGTCACGCAGCTGGTGACCCAGCTTGGCAATCACAAGATCTAAGCAGGACTGATCATGCCGAATTTCAATGACATACTGATCCTGTTGCCGGAGTTCTATCTGGTGGCGGCAGCGTGCTTGCTGCTGTTGCTGGATGCCTTCATGAAGCCCGAGCAGCGCCCGGTGCTGCACTGGCTGTCGATCGCCGTCCTGCTGGTGGCCATCTACCTGGTCGTTGCCGGCCAGCCCAGCCAGACGGTCACCGCGTTCAACGGGATGTTCATCCGCGACGGTGTCTCGGAGATCCTCAAGGTCTTCTCCTTGCTCACCACGGTGCTGGTGTTTGTCTACGCGAAGCCCTATCTGCAGGACCGCAAGCTGTTCGTGGGCGAGTTCTACACGCTGACCATCTTCGCGGTGATCGGCATCATGCTGCTGGTGTCCGCCGGCAACCTGATCATGGTGTACCTGGGTCTGGAACTGCTGACGCTGTCCTCGTACGCGCTGGTCGCCCTCAACCGTGATTCGCGCCTGTCGTCCGAAGCGGCCATCAAGTACTTCGTGCTGGGTGCGCTGGCCTCGGGCATGCTGCTGTACGGCATGTCGATGGTCTACGGCGCCACCGGCACGCTCGACCTCGCGCGCCTGCACATGGCCGCCGGTCAGACGGGCATGCCGCATCTGCTGGTGTTCGGCCTGATCTTCATGATCGTGGGCATCGGCTTCAAGCTCGGCGCCGCGCCGTTCCATATGTGGATCCCGGACGTGTACCAGGGTTCGCCGACGGCAGTGACGGTCTTCATTGGTTCCGCGCAGAAGCTGGCTGCGTTCGGCATGGCCTACCGCTTGCTGGCCTCGGGCCTGGGCGACCTGTCCCAGCACTGGCAGCTCATGCTGGCGTGCCTGGCCGTGCTGTCGCTGGCGATCGGCAACATCGTCGCCATCGTGCAGACCAACCTCAAGCGCTTGCTGGCCTATTCGACCATCTCGCACATGGGTTATCTGCTGGTCGGCCTGGTCAATGCCGGTCCGGAAGGCTATGCCGCGTCGCTGTTCTATGCGATCAGCTACGCGATCACCAGCGCCGCAGCGTTCGGCATGATCCTGGCGCTGGCGCGCGCCGGTTTCGAGTGCGAAGAGATCGACGATCTCAAGGGCCTCAATCAGCGCTCGCCGTGGGCGGCGTTCCTGATGATGCTGGTGATGTTCTCGCTGGCCGGCGTGCCGCCGCTGTTCGGCTTCTTCGGCAAGCTGCTGGTGTTCCAGGCGGCCATCCACGCCGGGTACCTGTGGCTGGCCCTGGTCGGCGCCGTGTTCGCCATCATCGGCCTCTACTACTACCTGCGCGTGGTCAAGGTGATGTACTTCGACAAGCCGGTGGAGGGCACCGAAGTGCACCTGCAGAAGGATGTCTCGGTACGCCTGGTACTGTCGTTGAATGTGCTGGCGCTGCTGGTGCTTGGCATCGTCTGGGGTCCGCTGTTCGGCTGGTGCCAGAGCGTTTTCGTCGGTTGATGCTTGCTTGATTTTGGAGCGCCACGGCCGCATCTCCGTGACGCTTTCTTGTCGATGAAGTGAAATTAGTTAGCGAAAAGGCTTGCAAGAATTCGGCCATCTCGCTAATCTTTGCGGACTCTGATGCGGGGTGGAGCAGTCTGGCAGCTCGTCGGGCTCATAACCCGAAGGTCGTAGGTTCGAATCCTACCCCCGCTACCAGATCTTTCTTAGAACAAGAAAGCCTCCTCGTGAGGCTTTTTTGTTGGGCGCAAGGAAGCGTCGCACGTGCGTCACAAGCCGCTTAGATGCTGGCTGCGCCCAAGGTGCCCCGAAAGAGTCTGGATGGGTCGGGACATCGGCGAGACGCTCTTATTCAAGAGCATGGAATGGGCCGCTTGAGCCCATTTTTTGTTTCTGACGATCGGTAACGGTAGGGCAATCATGGATACGCAGGCACTGGCTCAACGCTTTACGGAAGTTCTGGCCGATCTGGGCCTGGAATGCATCGGCGTGGAGTTCAACCCGTCGCAGGGGCAGAGTACCCTGCGTGTCTTCCTCGATATTGAAGGCCGCGAGATCAACGTCGAAGATTGCGAGGCGGCCAGTCGCGAACTGTCGGCCTTGCTCGATGTGGAAGATCCGATCCCGGGTAACTACGTGTTGGAAGTGTCCTCGCCCGGCATCGATCGCCCGCTGTTCACCGCGGCGCAGTTCGCCAAGGTGGCGGGTGCGGAAGTGAAGATTTTGCTCAAGGCGCCCATGGAAGGACGTCGCCGCTTGCGCGGCAAGGTGATCTCGGTCGAAGGCGAGCGGATCTCGCTGGAAGCCGAAGGCAAGACCTTCGAGTTCGACCATGACGCGGTGGAAAGCGCGCGTGTGGTGCCCGACTGGGTGGCGCTCGGTTATGTGCCGCAGCCCAAGCCGGGTAAAGCCCCGGGCAAGAAGGCCGCGAAGTAAATCAACTTAAAACCGATGGGGCGCCGGCGGCGTCTACGGAGTTGCTGCAATGAGCAAAGAACTTTTGCTGGTGGTTGACGCGGTTGCCAATGAAAAAGGCGTGCCGCGTGAAGTGATTTTCCAGGCCATGGAAGCGGCACTCGCGTCCGCCGCCAAAAAGCGCTATCCGGATGAAGATCCGGACGTGCGCGTGGTCATCGATCGCCACTCCGGCGATTACGAAACGTTCCGTCGCTGGGAAATCATCGCCGACGACGGTGAAATGGAATCGCCGTACCACCAGGTGCGCCTGATGGACGCCGTCGACGAGCGCGAAGGCGCCGAGGTCGGCGAATACATCGAGCAGCAGGTCGAGAACGCCGAATTCGGCCGCATCGCCGCCCAGGCCGCCAAGCAGGTGATCGTGCAGCGCGTACGCGAAGCCGAGCGCATGCAGGTGGTCGATGCTTTCCGCGAACGCGTGGGCGAGCTGGTCACCGGCATCGTCAAGCGCGTCGAGCGCGGCAACGTCTATCTGGACCTGGGCAGCAATGCCGAGGCCTTCATCCCGCGCGACCGTACCATTCCGCGCGAGTCGGCCCGTGTCGGCGACCGCGTGCGCGGTTACCTCTACGAAGTACGTTCGGAAGCCCGCGGCCCGCAGCTGTTCGTGTCGCGCGCCGCACCGGAATTCATGATCGAGCTGTTCAAGCTCGAAGTGCCTGAAGTGGGCCAGGGCCTGGTCGAGATCAAGGGCTGCGCCCGCGATCCGGGCGACCGCGCCAAGATCGCCGTGGTCGCGCACGATACCCGCACCGATCCCATCGGGGCCTGCATCGGCATGCGCGGTTCGCGCGTGCAGGCCGTGTCCAACGAGCTCAATGGCGAGCGCGTGGACATCATCCTGTGGCATGAAAATCAGGCCCAGTACGTCATCAATGCGATGGCGCCGGCCGAAGTGCAGTCCATTATCATGGACGAAGAGAAGCACTCGATGGACATCGCCGTGGCCGAGGACAAGCTGTCCCAGGCGATCGGTCGCGGTGGCCAGAACGTGCGCCTCGCCAGCAAGCTCACCGGCTGGCAGCTCAACGTGATGACGCAGGACCAGGTCGCCGCCAAGAGCGAGGCCGAGCAGGAATCCGCACGCCAGCTGTTCATGGAAAAGCTGGAAGTGGACCAGGAGATCGCCAACATCCTCGTGCAGGAAGGCTTCTCCAGCGTCGAAGAAATCGCCTACGTGCCGAGCGCCGAGCTGCTGGCCGTGGAAGGTTTCGACGAAGACATTGTTGAAGAGCTCCGCGCCCGCGCCCGCGACGCGCTGCTCACCGAAGCACTGGCGGTGGAAGAGGGCATCGACGAGCATCAGCCGTCTGATGAACTCCTGCACCTGCCGGGCATGGACGAAGCCACCGCGTTTGCGCTGGCTTCGCGTGAAGTGGTCTCGGTGGACGATCTGGCCGACCTCGCGGTTGATGACCTGATCGATATCGATGGCATGGACGAGGAACGCGCTGCGGCGCTGATCATGGCAGCACGTGCGCCGATGATCGCTCGTCTGGAGAAAGGTGGCTAACCGCGGGCGGTAGCGCTCTGGAAGAGCGCACCGAGGAGGGCTGAGATGCCTCCACCAGGGATGGGTTGGCTGTGCAGGCGAAGCCGCACGGACGTTAAGCGCGGGAACGGCGGAGAAAGAACACGATGTCGGACGTAACGATCAAACAACTTGCCAAGGTACTTGGCATGCCGGTGGACAGGCTGCTTGGGCAGCTGGGCGAAGCTGGCATGAAATTCTCCGATCCGGAGCAGATCATCAGCAGCACCGAAAAGGTGAAGCTGTTGGGCTTCCTGCGCCGTACCCATGGCAAAACCGAGATCAGTCCCGCGGAAGCGGACGACAGCTCGCCCCGCCAGATCACCCTCAAGCGTCGCAAGGTCAGCGAGCTCAAAGTCGCCACGCCGGGCGGCCGCGGTGCTGCTGCCAGCGCCAAGACGGTGAACGTCGAAGTGCGCGCCAAGCGCACCTACGTCAAGCGCAGCGTCATCGCCGAAGAAGCGGGCAATGACGTCGAGCGCGAAGACGCCGTGCGCAAGCTGCAGGAATCTCAGACGCAGCGCGACCACGAAGAAACCGAGCGCCTGGATGCGGATCGCCGCCGCCAGGAAGAAGCCCAGCAGCGCGCCGAAGAAGCTCAGCGCCAGCGCGAGGCCGAAGAAGAACAGCGTCGCCAGCAAGCCGAGGCTGAGGCCGCTGCGCACGCCAGGGAACAGCTGGAGCGCCAGGTGGCAGCCGATGCCGTCTCGGCACCCGCACGCGGCGAGTCCGCGCCTGTGGCGGCCGAGCCGGTCAGCGCCGACGTTGCCGAAAAGCAGGCCCCGGTCGAGCAGGCGGTGCAGCGCATCGATCACAGCTCGCTCGGCATGATTGTGCCGACCATCCACGAGCCGCGTCGTCGCGAGAAGAAAGTCGTCGTGGTGGTGCCGCCTCCGGCCGCCCCGGCTCCCGCCGCCGCCCCGGCGGCAGCGCCCGCCGCAGCGGCAGCGCGCACGCCAGGTGCAGCTCGCACCCCAGGCAGCGCCCCGGGTGCTGCAGGCGCCCCAGGTGCCGCGGCAGCGCCGGCTGGCAGCGGCAACAAGACCCGTTATGCCCGCGAGCGCGAGGAAGGCCCTGGTGGCAAGCGCTTTGCGGCAGGCGAGATGCACCTGAGCGACGCCGACCGTGCGCGCCGCTCCAGCAACAACAAGCGTGGCGGCAAGTCCGGCCGTGGCCCGAGCCGCGATACCTCGCGGTATAGCAGCCCGTCCTCCAGCGGCCCGCATGGCTTTACCCGTCCGACCGCCGCCGTCGTGCGCGAGGTCGTGATCGGCGACCACAACGTGGTGGCCGATCTGGCCAACAAGATGGCGGTCAAGGGTTCGGAAGTGGTCAAGGCCCTCTTCAAGATGGGCGTGATGGCCACCATCAACCAGACCATCGACCATGACACCGCGGTGCTGGTGGTCGAAGAGCTGGGCCACACCCCGGTGGCGGCAAGCGAGAACAACGCCGAAGCCGCGCTGGCTGCGCACACGCAGAACGCCGAGCTCGAGGGCGAGAAGAAGCCGCGTCCGCCGGTGGTCACCATCATGGGCCACGTCGACCACGGCAAGACCTCGCTGCTCGATTACATCCGCCGCACCAAGGTGGCCTCGGGCGAAGCCGGTGGCATCACCCAGCACATCGGCGCGTACCACGTGGAAACGCCCAAGGGCGTGATCACCTTCCTCGACACCCCGGGTCATGCGGCGTTTACGTCGATGCGCGCCCGCGGCGCCCAGTCCACCGATATCGTGGTGCTGGTCGTGGCTGCCGACGACGGCGTCATGCCGCAGACGGCCGAAGCCGTGCAGCATGCACGCGCCGCCAAGGTGCCGCTGATCGTGGCGCTCAACAAGATGGACAAGTCCGACGCCAATCCGGACCACGTCAAGCAGGGCCTCGGCAATCTGGAAGTGATTCCGGAAGAGTGGGGTGGCGACACGCCGTTCGTGGCCGTCTCGGCCAAGACCGGCATGGGCATCGACGACCTGCTCGACGCCATTTCGGTGCAGGCCGAAGTGATGGAGCTGACCGCCGTGGAAGATGGCCCCGCCTCCGGCGTGGTGATCGAATCCAGCCTGGACCGCGGTCGCGGCCCGGTGGCGACGGTGCTGGTGCAGCAGGGCACGCTCAAGCGCGGCGACTTCGTCGTCTGCGGTATCGAGTACGGCCGCATGCGTGCGCTGATCGACGAAGCTGGCAAGACCGTGCAGGAAGCCGGTCCGTCGATTCCGGTGCAGGTGCTGGGTCTGTCCGGCGTACCGGAAGCCGGTGACGACTTCGTGGTGGTGGCCGACGAACGCCTCGCCCGTGAAGTGGCCGCCGAGCGTCAGCTCAAGCGTCGCGAAACGCGCATGGTCAGCAAGGCCAACCGCCTTGAGGACATCATGGCCCAGATGGCCCAGGGTGCCGAGCAGCAGACGCTCAACATCCTGGTCAAGGCCGACGTGCAGGGTTCGGTGCAGGCGCTGCGCGAATCGCTCAGCCAGATCGGCAACGAGAACGTGAAGGTCAACGTGATCGCCGCTGGCGTCGGTGGCATCACCGAGTCCGACGCCACGCTCGCCGCCGCCTCCAAGGCGCTGGTGATCGGCTTCAACGTGCGTGCCGATGCGTCGGCCCGCAAGGTGATCGATACGTCGGGCCTCGATGTCCGCTACTTCTCGATCATCTATGACGTGATCGACCAGGTGAAGCAGGCCGCTTCGGGTCTGCTGGGCAAGGAAATTCGCGAAGAGATCATCGGCATCGCGCAGGTGCGTGACGTGTTCCGCAGCTCCAAGTTCGGCGCAGTGGCCGGTTGCATGGTCATCGAAGGCACGGTCAAGCGCAGCAAGCCGATCCGCGTGTTGCGCGACAACACCGTGGTCTTCCAGGGCGAACTGGAATCGCTGCGTCGCTTCAAGGACCTGGTCGACGAAGTGCGCAACGGCATGGAATGCGGTATCGCCGTGAAGCAGTACAACGACGTCAAGGTCGGCGACCAGATCGAATGCTTCGAGCGTATCGAGGTTGCCCGCACGCTGTAACAGTGGACGGCCCGCAGGTCGGGCCGACACTTGCAGTGGTGGTTTCCAGGCGGGCGGTGTGGATGACCACATCGCTCGCTTCGTTTTTCAGGACCCGCCATGCCGAGCGGGCCTTACATTGATGAGTGCAGCCATGGATGGCCGCTTTTTGATCCTCGCGTTCAAGGATGAACGCAAAAACCTAGGAGTGCGTCATGCCTTCACGCGATTTCAAGCGTACCGACCGCGTCGGCGCCGAGCTGCGCCGCGAGCTGGGCCTGCTGGTCCATGCCGCCGTGCGCGATCACGGCCTGCCGCTGATGAGCGTGTCGGACGTGGAAGTCACCCGCGATCTGGATTGGGCCACGGTGTGGATCACGGCCTTGCAGCCGGAGCGTTCCCTTGAAGCCATGAAGGCTCTGAAGGAGCTGGCGGTGGAATTCCGCCGCGAGCTGTCCCGCACGATGCGCCTGCGTCGCGTGCCGGAATTGCGCTTCAAGTACGACGACTCGGTGGACAAGGGCGAGCGCATCGAGAGCCTGCTGCGTCAGGAAGCTGCACGCATGCCGGCTGCGGATGAGGAAGGCGAGGGCGAAGGCGAAAGTGAAAAGGGCTGAGCGTCGGTTTCGAATCTAGCCTCGACATTCGTCTCCCCCTCACCGTCATTCCGGCTTTCGCCGGAATGACGGTGAGGGTGTAGGCAGCTCAATGCAGATTTTGAACAAGCTCCATGAGTAAAACTCCCATGAAGCGCAAGATTCGTTTTCGCGACCTGCACGGCATCGTGCTGTTGGACAAGCCACTGGAGCTGAGCTCCAACGCGGCCCTGCAGGTGGTTCGCAAAGGCATTTTCCGGGCAGAGAAGGGCGGCCACACCGGCGCGCTCGATCCGCTGGCCACCGGCCTGCTGCCGCTGTGCTTCGGCGAGGCGACCAAGCTGGCCGGCATGCTGCTGGGCTCGCGCAAGGCCTATCTGGCGCAGTGCCGCCTGGGCGCCACCACTTCCACCGCGGATCTTGAAGGCGAGATCGTGCTGGAGCGGCCCGTGCCCGCGCTCACCGACGCCGCCATCGAGGCCTCGCTGGCCAAGCTGCGCGGGCGCATCACCCAGGTGCCGCCCATTTATTCCGCCATCAAGCTCGATGGCGAACCGCTGTATGTGAAGGCGCGGCGCGGCGAAGCCGTGGATGTGCCTTCGCGCGAGGTAGAGGTCTACCGGCTTGACGTGGTGTCGCGCACGGATGACAGCCTCACGCTGTACGTGGAATGTGGTTCGGGCACCTATGTGCGCAGTCTCGCCGTCGATCTGGGCGAGGATCTGGGCTGCGGCGCCCATCTGACGGCGCTGCGCCGGCTATGGGTCGAGCCGTTCCGGGAGCCGGCCATGGTGACGGTGGACCAGCTGCAGGCGGCGCTGGAGCAGGGCGACGATGCGCTGCTGCCGCTCTTGCTCCCGGTCTCCGCCGCCCTGGCCGATCTGCCCGCCATGCACCTGGACGCCGAGCGCAGCCTGGCTGTCTCACAGGGCCAGCAGATTCCGGTGGATCCGGACCTGACCGGCCGGCATGCCGTATTCGCCGACGACGGTCGCCTGCTCGCCCTGAGCGAGGCGGTGGGCGGAAAACTGTGCATTGTGCGGGGTTTTAACCTGCCCCCAGATGGCAAACATAAGCACTGACTATGACGGTCTTGTTGTCATAGGGCTCCGGTCGCTACAATACGGAGCTTGTTCCAGACTTTTCATTCATCTAGGCGAAGCTTGCGCAACGTCACCCATGTGATGTTGCGCAAGCTTCGCACCGCTTTTTTAGGAAGAGATACCAATGTCCCTTACCGCTGAACAGACCGGCAAAATCATCGCTGACTTCGGCCGCGTGCCGAACGATACGGGTTCGCCGGAAGTGCAGGTCGCCCTGCTGTCGGCCCGCATCGACCACCTCACCGGCCACTTCAAAGAGCACAAGCAGGATCACCATTCCCGCCGTGGCCTGCTGAAGCTGGTCAACCAGCGCAAGCGTCTGCTTGCCTACCTGAAGGATCGTGACCTGGCTCGTTACCAGGGCCTCATCGAGCGCCTCGGCCTCCGCCGGTAATTTTTGCGTTCCTCCGTGAACGCAAAGATCAAAGCGGCCATCCGTGGCCGCATTCTTCAAATTTGGAAAACCAATGGCGAAAGTAACCAAGTCATTCCAGTTCGGTAATCACGAAGTCACACTGGAGACGGGCGAAATCGCCCGCCAGGCTTCGGGTGCCGTCATGGTCAGCATGGGCGGCACGGTTGTGCTGGTCACCGTGGTGGCCAATGCCAAGGCGAAGGAAGGGCAGGATTTCTTCCCGCTCACCGTCGACTACGTCGAGAAGTTCTACTCCGCGGGCCGTATCCCGGGTGGCTTCTTCAAGCGCGAAGGCCGCCCGACCGAGAAGGAGACGCTGACCTCGCGTCTGATCGATCGTCCGGTGCGCCCGCTGTTCCCGGAAGAGTTCAAGAACGAAGTGCAGGTCATCGCACAGGTCGTCTCGCTGAACCCGGAAGTCGACGGCGACATCCCGGCCATGCTGGGCGCCTCCGCTGCGCTTAGCCTCGCCGGCATCCCGTTCAAGGGCCCGATCGGCGCTGCCCGCGTCGGTTACGCCAACGGCAAGTACCTGCTCAACCCGACCGCCACCGAGCTGAAGACCTCCGAGCTTGACCTGGTCGTCGCCGGCACGTCCAACGCCGTGCTGATGGTGGAATCGGAAGCCAAGCTGCTGTCCGAGGAAGTGATGCTCGGCGCCGTGGTGTTCGGTCACCAGCAGCTGCAGGTGGCCGTCCGCGCCATCGCCGAGCTGGCCACCGAGGCCGCCCGTCCGTCCATGTCCTGGTCCGCCCCGGCCCGCAACGAGTCGCTGATCGCCGCCCTCACCGGCGCCGTCGGCAACCAGCTGGAAACTGCTTTCCAGGTGCGCGACAAGCTGCAGCGCCGTGACGCCATCGCCGCCATCAAGAGCGACGTGCTCGCCTCGCTGGCCGCCGATGTCGAAGCCAAGGGCTGGGACAAGGCGGAGCTCTCGAAGGAGTTCGCCGAGCTCGAATACCGCACGATGCGCGACGGCGTCCTCAAGACGAAGATCCGCATCGACGGCCGCAACCTGGACGATGTCCGCCCGATCACCATCCGTGTCGGCGTGCTGCCGCGCACCCATGGTTCGGCGCTGTTCACCCGTGGCGAAACCCAGGCGCTGGTCGTGACCACGCTGGGCACCACCCGCGATGCGCAGATCATCGATGCGCCGGAAGGCGAGTCCAAGGATCCGTTCCTGTTCCATTACAACTTCCCGCCGTTCTCGGTCGGTGAAGCCGGTCGCTTCGGCGCGCCGAAGCGTCGCGAAATCGGCCATGGCCGTCTCGCCAAGCGCGGCGTGCAGGCCGTCAAGCCGAGCATCGAAGAGTTCCCGTACGTGGTGCGCGTGGTTTCGGAAATCACCGAATCTAACGGTTCCTCGTCGATGGCTTCGGTGTGCGGTTCGTCGCTGGCCATGATGGACGCGGGCGTTCCGCTGAAGTCGCCGGTCGCCGGTATCGCCATGGGTCTGGTCAAGGAAGGCAGCGACTTCGTCGTGCTGTCGGACATCCTGGGTGACGAAGATCACCTCGGCGACATGGACTTCAAGGTGGCCGGTAGCGCCGATGGCATCTCCGCGCTGCAGATGGACATCAAGATCGACGGCATCACCGAAGAGATCATGAAGGTGGCGCTGGAACAGGCCAAGCGTGGTCGTCTGCACATCCTCGGCGAAATGGCCAAGGTGATCAGCACCGCCCGCACCGAGATGAGCGAGTTCGCCCCGCGCCTGCTCACCATCAAGATCCATCCGGACAAGATCCGCGAAGTGATCGGCAAGGGTGGCGCGACCATCCGTTCGATCACCGAAGAGACCGGCACCACCATCGACATCAGCGATGACGGCACCGTGATCATCGCCTCGGTCAACCGCGAAGCAGCCAACGCCGCCAAGGCGCGCATCGAGCAGATCGTCTCCGACGTCGAGCCGGGCCGCATCTACGAAGGCAAGGTTGCCAAGCTGATGGACTTCGGCGCATTCGTGACCATCATGCCGGGCAAGGATGGCCTGGTGCACGTCTCGCAGATCTCCAGCGAGCGCGTGGAAAAGGTCTCCGACAAGCTGAAGGAAGGCGATATCGTCAAGGTCAAGGTGCTCGAAGTGGACAAGCAGGGCCGTATCCGCCTGTCCATGAAGGCCGTGACCGAGGACGAAGGCACCAACGCCTAAGTCGTCGATCCAAGGTACCTACAGAAGCCCGGCGAAAGCCGGGCTTTTGCTTTTGGGGGTTTGCATGACTGCCCGCTGATGGTGCGCTGCGATGCATTCGACTTTGGGCCCGAACTAATGCGCTTTTTGCGTCCGTCGCAACATGCTTTTGCTACGATGGCTTGAGCATGAAGAGGACGTGGGCATGGCCGACCCGGCGAATGACTTTCTGAAGGACTACCAGGCGATGGCGCAGCAATCCTGGGAAGCCTGGACACGCTACCTGCAGCAGCCAACGGCTTCGGCGCCCTTCGGTGCAGGAGCCTCGCCGTTCGGATCGATGGGCGCCGGCGATGACTTGATGGCGCGCAGCATGGCCGCGCTCAAGGGCTATGGCGACTGGTTGCAGGGCGCTGCGAGCAGCGGCCTCGGGCAGGGTCCGGCCGACTGGCAGCAGTCCTTGCAGCAGCTCTTTTCGTCGCTGGGCGGCCAGCCGTTTGCGCATGCCTTTGCCAGCATTGACAGCGAGGCCGCCAAGAGCTTTGCCCAGATGTGGCAAGGCTGGATGCAATCCAATCCGCCGAGCTTTGGCGGCATGAAGTTCGACGTCGAGCATATGGCTGCCTTTGGCTATACGCGTGAACGCCAGCGCATGCAGCAGGCGCTGGCGACGGCCATGCAGGATTACGCCGAATGGGCCGGCAAGTACCAGGCCCTGATCCAGCGCGCCAATACGGAAGGTTTTGAACGCCTGCAGTCCAAGCTGGCCGGGCTGGCCGAGTCGCCCAAGCAGATCGAATCGCTCAAGGCGCTCTACGATCTGTGGGTGGACGCAGCCGAAGAGGCCTATGCGCAGATCGCGCTGTCGGAAGAATTCCGCCATGCCTATGGCGAGATGGTCAATGCACAGGGCCGCGTGCGCCAGTTGCAGCAACAACAGCTCGATGCCTTGTGCCGCGAGATGGGTATGCCGACGCGCAGCGAAGTCACCGCACTTGGCAAGCGCCTGCATGAGCTGCGTCGCGAACTGCGTGAAGGCCGTTCACCGCAGCGCGAGGACGAATTGACGTCGTTGCGCGCCGAAGTGGCTGCGCTCAAGCGCCAGCTGGCGACCAAGCAAGAGACCGTCAAGCCGGTCGAGAAAAAGGCGCCGTCGCGCGCCACCAAGCGAGCCTCGGAAAGCATCGACGTCAGCGGCTCGAAGAAATCATCTGCCGTGGCCGCCCGCAAGACCGTTGCGCGCGGCGTCAAGCGCACGCGCAAGTAAGGATTATTTATGCAACCACCGCTACGCCTGGACCCGGCCGCGCTGATGGGCGAAATCACCGCTTTCCAGCGCAAACTGGCTGCGGGTATGGAGCATCTCAAACGGCAGCTTGAGCCCGACTACGCCAACACGCCGCGCGAGCTGGTGTACCGCGAGGACAAACTCTCGGTGTGGCGCATGAAGGGGCAGGGCAAGCCGACGGCGAAGACGCCGACGCTGATCGTCTACGCCCTGGTCAACACCGTCTGGATGACCGACCTGCAGGACGATCGCTCCATGGTGCGCAACCTGCTTGAGCAGGGCGAAGATATTTACCTGCTCGACTGGGGCTATCCCGACGCCGCCGACCGCTGGCTTGGGCTCGACGACTACATCAACGGTTATCTCGACCGTTGCGTGGATGCCGTGAGCAAGCAGGCGGGCGTGGACGCGATCAATCTGCTCGGCATCTGCCAGGGCGGCACGTTCTCGCTGTGCTATGCCGCGACGCACGGTGAGAAGGTCAAGAACCTGATCACCATGGTGACGCCGGTCGATTTCCAGACGCCGGACAATATGCTGTCGAGCTGGTCGCAGCAGATGGACGTCGATCTGTTTGTCGACACCATGGGCAATATTCCCGCCGAGCTGCTCAACTGGGTCTATCTCACGCTCAAGCCTGTACGCTTGAATCAGCAGAAATACGTGGGTCTGGTCGACATCCTCGACAACCCGAAAGAGCTGCAGAACTTCCTGCGCATGGAACGCTGGATCTTCGATTCGCCGGACCAGGCGGGCGAGGCGTTCCGCGAATTCATCAAGGAGTTCTACCAGCAGAACAAGCTGATCAAGGGCGACCTCATCATCGGCGGCAAGCCGGTGGATCTGGGCATGATCACCCAGCCGGTGCTGAATATCTTCGCCGAGCAGGATCATCTCGTGCCGCCGGATGCGTCGCGTGCGCTGCAGCGGCATGTGGGCAGCACCGACTACACGCAGATCGCCTTCAAGGGCGGCCATATCGGCATCTATGTGTCGGGACGCGCGCAGCGCGAAGTGCCGCCGGCTATCCATCAGTGGCTCAGTACGAGAAACTGAGCTTCATCCACCGCAACCACAGGGCACAGTCATGGAAAAGCGCCTGCATCGATCACTGACGGACCGCAAGATCGCCGGCGTCTGCGGCGGGATCGCCGAGTACCTCGGCTGGGATCCGACCTTGGTGCGCGTGCTGTGGATCGTCCTCACCTTCCTGGGTGGCTCGGGCATCGTGGCTTATCTGATTCTCTGGCTCGTCATGCCCGACGGCCCCTGAGCTCGCGGCTGGCGCGTTGCGCGCCGCCGACATTCGTTTTCATCGCTGGGTTTTGTGTTTTATGGATTACGACCGTTACGACCGCATCCGTGCCGTACAGTGGCAGGGTGATCATCTCCGTTTGCTCGACCAGCGCCTGCTGCCGCAGGAAGAACGCTGGATCGACTGCGCCAACGCCGCCGATGTGACCCAGGCCATCAAGGACCTGGCGGTGCGCGGTGCGCCGGCCATCGGCATCGCGGCGGCGTGGGGCGTAGTGCTGGCGGCCAAGCAGGGACAAGCGCTGGAACCGGCGCTGGCCATGTTGCGCGCCGCTCGTCCGACTGCAGTCAATTTGATGTGGGCGCTGGATCGGATGAAGTCGCGTATCGCCGCGGGCTCCGATGCAGCCGCACTCGAGCGCGAAGCGCAGGCCATCCAGGACGAGGACCTCGCGGCCAATCGCCATATGGGCGAACTGGGCGCGGCCTTGATCGCGCCGCATTCGGGCGTGCTCACGCACTGCAATACCGGCTCGCTGGCGACGTCCGGTTTCGGCACGGCGCTGGGCGTCATCCGTGCGGGCGTCGCCGGCGGTCGCATCGAGCAGGTGTTTGCGGGCGAGACGCGACCGTGGCAGCAAGGTGCGCGCCTGACCATGTGGGAGCTGGTGCGCGATGGCATTCCCGCCAAATTGATTGCTGACTCCGCTGCTTCACATTTGATGCGCTCGGGTGCCGTGCAATGGGTGATCGTGGGCGCCGATCGCATCGCCGCCAATGGCGACACAGCCAACAAGATCGGCACCTACCAACTCGCCATCGCCGCTCGCCATCACGGCGTGAAGTTCATGGTGGTGGCGCCGTCGTCAACCGTCGACATGGCGACCGCCTCCGGTGAAGACATCGAGATCGAGCTGCGCGATTCGGCCGAGCTGCTGGCGGTGGCTGGCCGCCGCACCGTGGTGGAAGGCGCGGATGCGTGGAACCCGGTGTTCGACGTGACGCCGGCCGACCTCATCGATGCCATCGTCACCGAACGCGGCGTGATCGAGCGTCCGACCACGATCGCCATGCAGGCGCTGTTTGGTCGATGAAGCTTTCCCGGCAATTCTTCCTTTTCACGATCGGAGGCGTCATCGGCTTTATCGTTGACGCCGGCCTCGCCCAGGCCCTGGTGAGCTGGAATGGCTGGAACCCGTACTACGCGCGCGTGGTTTCCATTCCCTTGGCGGCCACGGCAACCTGGTTGTGGAATCGCCGGCAGACTTTCAAGAACAACGAAAGCGGGCGCGGCCTGTTCTCCGAATGGCTGCACTGGATGGCGCTGATGGGCGTGGGCGCACTGGTCAATTACGGCACGTACGCCGCGCTTTTGATGGGCTTTCCGATGCTGCATCGCTGGCCTGCCATCGCCACGGCAGGCGGTTCCTTCGTCGCTGCCGTGTTCAATTTTTCGACAGCGCGCCTGATGCTTTTCAAGGGCGCCAAAACGTCCGCGTAAGCCATTGATCCATATAGTGAAAATACTGTGAATCCCACGTCAAACGTGGTACACTTCACAGGTTATCTCAAGGTAGCCCGCGCCTAGTTCCTGGGGGAGCGCGCCGGAGCCCTCTACTTCATCATGGAAGCCGATTGATGGCAGAACTCGCCAAAGAAGTCATTCGCGTCAATATCGAAGACGAGATGCGTCAGAGCTACCTCGATTACGCCATGAGCGTGATCGTGGGACGCGCCCTTCCCGATGTCCGCGATGGTCTGAAGCCGGTCCATCGCCGCGTTCTGTTCGCCATGAACGAACTGGGCAATGCATGGAACAAGCCCTATAAGAAATCGGCCCGCGTGGTCGGTGACGTGATCGGTAAATACCATCCGCATGGCGATTCGTCGGTGTACGACGCGATCGTGCGCATGGCGCAGCCGTTCTCGCTGCGCTACATGCTGGTCGACGGCCAGGGTAACTTCGGTTCGGTCGACGGCGACAACGCCGCAGCGATGCGATACACCGAGGTGCGCATGTCGCGCCTCACGCAGGAGCTGCTCGCCGACATCGACAAGGACACCGTCGACTTCGGCCCGAACTACGACGAAAGCGAACACGAACCGCTGGTGTTGCCCACCCGCGTGCCGAACCTGCTGATCAACGGTTCGGCCGGTATCGCCGTGGGCATGGCCACCAACGTGCCGCCGCACAACCTCACCGAGGTGGTGTCGGCCACCATCGCCCTGATCGACGAGCCCACGCTGTCGATCGACGATTTGATGCATTACATCCCCGGTCCGGATTTCCCGACCGCCGGCATCATCAACGGCTCGTCGGGCATCGTCGAGGCGTATCGCACCGGTCGCGGCCGCATCCTGGTGCGCGCGCGCGCCGAGATCGAGACCGAGTCGAACGGCCGCGAAACGATCATCATCCACGAGCTGCCGTATCAGGTGAACAAGGCTCGCCTGATCGAAAAGATCGCCGAGCTGGTCAAGGAAAAGAAGCTCGAAGGCATCAGCGAACTGCGCGATGAGTCCGACAAGGACGGCATGCGCGTGGTCATCGAGATCCGTCGCGATTCGATGGGCGACGTGGTTCTCAACAACCTGTTCCAGCAGACGCAGCTGCAGGTCACGTTCGGCATCAACATGGTCGCGCTTCTGGACGGCCAACCGCGTCTGTTGAACCTCAAGGACATCCTCGAGGCCTTCATCCGCCACCGCCGTGAAGTGGTGACACGCCGTACCATCTTCGATCTGCGCAAGGCTCGCGCCCGCGCGCACATCCTCGAAGGCTTGACGGTTGCGCTGGCCAACATCGACGAGATGATCGAGTTGATCCGCACGTCGGCGTCGCCGGCCGAAGCGCGCGAGCGCATGCTGGCGCGCAAGTGGCAGCCGGGCATGGTCGCCACCTTGCTGGAAGCCGCAGGTGCGGAAGCCTCGCGTCCGGAAGACATGGATCCGCGCGAAGGCCTCAAGGCCGAGGGTTATCAGCTGTCCGAAGTGCAGGCGCAGGAAATCCTCGCCATGCGCCTGCATCGCCTCACCGGCCTGGAGCAGGAGAAGCTGTCCGACGAGTACCGCCAGGTGCTGGAGACCATTCGTGGTCTGATCGAAATCCTGGAAGACCCGGCGCGCCTGCTCACGGTGATCCGCGACGAGCTCGAAGCCGTGAAGGAAGAATTCGGCGACAAGCGTCGCACCGAAATCCAGCATTCGCAGGAAGACCTCAACGTCCTCGACCTGATCGCGCCGGAAGACGTGGTGGTCACGCTGTCGCACACCGGTTACGTGAAGCGCCAGCCGGCCAGCACGTATCGTGCGCAGCGCCGTGGCGGCAAGGGTCGTTCGGCCTCCGCGTTGAAGGACGAGGATTTCGTCGAGCAGCTGTGGGTGGTCAACACCCATGACACGCTGCTCACCTTCACCAGCACCGGTCGCGTGTACTGGCTCAATGTGTACCAGATGCCGGAATCCGGCCCGAACGCTCGCGGCAAGCCGATGGTGAACTTGCTGCCGCTGGGTCCGGGCGAGAAGGTGCAGGCGGTGCTGCCGGTGCGCGAATACACCGAAGACCAGTTCGTGTTCTTCGCCACCAAGCAAGGCACGGTGAAGAAGACGCCGCTGACCGAGTTCGCGTTCCAGCTGCAGAAGGGCAAGATCGCCATCAACCTCGATGAGGGCGATGCGCTGGTCAACGTCGCGCTGACCGGCGGCAACAGCGATGTGCTGCTGTTTGCGTCCAACGGCAAGACGGTGCGCTTCGATGAATCCGAAGTCCGCTCGATGGGCCGCACGGCCACCGGCGTGCGCGGCATCAAGCTTGGCGAAGGCGCCGAAGTGGTTTCGCTGATCGTGGCGGCCGAGGGCGACATCCTCACCGCCACCCAGCGTGGCTACGGCAAGCGCACCACGCTTGACGAGTTCCCGAAGAAGGGCCGCGGCACGCAGGGCGTCATCGGCATCCAGTGCTCCGAGCGCAACGGCAACCTGGTCGCTGCCATCCAGGCCAGCGAAGCGCACGAGCTGATGCTGATCTCCGACCAGGGCACGCTGGTGCGTACCCGCGTGGCGGAAGTCTCGCAGCTGGGCCGCAATACCCAGGGCGTCACGTTGATCCGCCTGCCGGCCGACGAGAAGCTGGTGAGCGTGGTGCGCCTCGACGCGGAAGTGGAAAACGGCGAAGTCGAGGGCGAAGAAGGCCCGATCGATGCCGCTCCGGAAGCACCTGCCGACGGCGAGTGATCGTTACTCGTTCGGTGAAAGAAACCCGGCTACGGCCGGGTTTTTTTTGGGCGATTGCGTAGCCTCTGCCTTTTGTCAGATCGGCTCGCCAAGGGCGCACGGTTTATGATCGACAAGTTGCAGCGATCGTCGTCATCAAGCCGGTCGGCTCAACGAATGCAGGCGACGATATCGACCCGGAGGCGCGTGGCATGGCACGTGGGGCTTACGGAGAGCGGCTGGGCCGCAGTTTCAATCTCGATGCGCCGCCGACGCTCGGCAGCCAAACCGACACTGGCCAATTGATGGTTACCGAGCTTTACTGCGAGGCGCCGGATTTCGGCTTTACCACGCCGATTGCGCCGGAAAGCGCCTACCTGCTCGGCTTGCAGCTACGCGGCATCGCCCACCATGAATTGTGGGTCGATGGGCGATCCGTTCCGGTCAAGCCGATCGCGCCGGGCACCACGCATTTGTACGATCTGGAATGCAATCCGGTTTGTTACACCGATCAGCCATTTCACGATCTTTTTTTCTATCTGCCGCGCGAGACGCTGGCCGAACTTGGTGACGATATCGGTATGTCGCCGGTGCGCGACCTGAGCTGGATGCGAGGAGACTTCGTCGATGACCCGGTCATTCGGCACATTGGCTACGCGCTTTTGCCCGCCCTGCATGCGCAGCAGCACACCAACCAGACATTCGTGGACCACATGCTGCTGGCGCTACGCAGCCATCTCACGGTGACCTACGGTGGGACGCCGACGACGCGCGTGACCTCGCCATGCGGAGGTCTGGCGCCGTGGCAAGAGCGTCGAGTCAAAGAATTGTTGCGCATGAAACTCGCCGAAGGCATGCCATTGATCGAGCTGGCGCGCGAATGTGGATTGTCGCCCAGCGCGTTCGTACGCGGATTCAAGCGCAGCACGGGGATGTCGCCGCATCAGTGGCTGTTGATGCGCCGGGTCGATCGTGCCATGGAGCTGATGCACGATCACAGCCGCACATTGGCCGACATCGCCTTGTCGTGCGGATTTGCCGACCAAAGTCATTTCACGCGGATATTCACCGCCAAAGTAGGCGTGAGGCCCGGCGTCTATCGGAGCAGCCTGCCCAGGGCTTGAGCGGTTCGTAGATACCGATGTGCGCGACGCCCCGTTTGGACAATCGGCGCTTGCAACCTTCAAGACCCACGTCGGCGATGCCGCGATCATCGGTGCTCCTCACCTGTGGAGTGGAGCGCCATGTCACGCCGTCCGTTGCGTCGCTTTCACACAAGCTTGTCGCTGGCCCTGTGGGCCGCCTTCGCCCTGGTTGCACCAGCCATGGCGCAGGACACGACCCCTATCAGCGGCCCCGCCCGCGAGACGCCGCTGAGCATGGTCAATGCATTGCATACGGCGTTCGGGGATCACCACGCGCGTGCGGTGCACACCAAGGGCGTGATGCTGGAAGGAACGTTTACGCCCGCTCCCGAAGCGCGGACTGTTACAAAAGAGCCCATCTTCACGGGTGGGACCTTGCCGGTCGTCGCGAGATTCTCGCTCTTTGCCGGCGTTCCTGACCTTCCCGACAATGCCGATGGTGCGTCTCCCGCTGGCTTCGCCGCCAAGATCAAGGCGCCCGATGGCGACGATTTCGACATCGAGTGCAATCAGCACAACGGTTTCATCGTCGCGACGTTCGACGAGTTTGCCATTTTCTTGCGCGCGCTCGGCGCGAGCGGACCCGGTGTGCCGCATCCCACGCCGGTGGAGAAGTACGTCGGCGCGCACCCCGGTGTGAAGGCCTTCCTGCAGAGCCGCACCTATCCCATTTCGTACGCTCAGGCGACGTATTTCGGCGTCAATTCGCTCAAGTTCACCAACGCGCAGGGGAAGGCGAGCTATGTGCGTTTTCGGGTTGTGCCGCGTGCAGGCGAGCATTACCTCACGCCAGAAGAACGCAAGGCGCAAAGCGCGAGCTACCTGCAGGACGACATCGTGCAGCGTGTCGGCAAAGAGCCCATCGTGTTCGACTGGTTCGTGCAGATTGCCGACAAGGGTGACCGCATCGAAGACCCATCGATCGCGTGGCCCGATAGTCGCAAGCTGGTCAAGCTGGGGACGTTTACGCTCACCAAGTTGCCCGCCGATCCCGAGGCCGCGCAGAAGGCGCTGCTATTCCTTCCGGGCCAACCGCATCCTGGCGTGGAAGCCGCCGATCCCATGCTGATCATGCGCAATACGGCGTATCCCATTTCTTTCGGCCAACGACAGTAGGATGGATGATGTCGTCTGATGCGGATTTTTCCTTGGGTTCTGACTAAGGACATCGCCATGCGCGCAACGATTACCACTGTGATGACCGAGCACGTGGATTTGCTTTCGAGCAAGGATTTCGCGGAGACCGTTAAGGATCTTACGGCCGAGCTTGGTCATGCCGGCACGGAGAAGTTGATGGATAGACTTTCTTCCAGCGGAAGCTGGGACGAGTACGTCGAGGAATGCTCGGAATTGGCGGGCCGCAGCAAGCTTATCGAGGTGGGTTATCTCAATTGGGGCAAGGTGCTTTCGCTGTCCGGCACGCCCATGAAGGCCGGCTGCTTCATCGTCGGCAATCCGATGACGGCGCAGAAGCTGCTCGCCGCAGGAGGAGCGAAGGTCGGCCTGTACCTGCCGACGAAGCTGCTGGTCTTCGAGGACGTGGACGGCGCCGTCCACGTCTCTTATGACAAATTCCTGCCCGTAATGGCCGCTTACGGTCTTCCGGTGTTGGACAAGGTGGCCGCTGCGATCGACGCCGTGCTGGAAAAGCTCGCGTTGGCAGCGGTCAACTAGTGGATTGCCACGACGAAAGTCGTTAGCCCGGCGTCACTTCGACCGCATCCACGCGCGTGCCGTAGAACGCCACGTAGTCTTTGATCGGTGTCACCGAGTCATACGGATGTTCATACGTCCAAACCGCGTTCGTGCCGCGGTCGCCCGCGGAGGGAATGCTGTAGTAGGAAGCGTCGCCCTTGTATGGACAATAGGTCTGGTGTTCCGTGCGTTTCAGCAGGGACATGTCCACATCCTCGCGCGGGATGTAGTGCACCACGGGATAGTTCGCCTCCTGCAGGCTCAGCGAACGTCGGGTGTCGGCCACGACACGATCCGCCACACGCACGACGACGTGGTCTTTGCTCGGCGTCACCTCGATCGGATGATCGGGTCCGGGAATGCGCTGAACTCGGCTGGACATGGCGTGGCTCCGCTTTCATGGGAAGGAGACGTGCCACCTTACTCGCCGTCGCGACAAGAAAGGGTGCAGCGGATGTTGCGGCCTGCTTACCAGCCGAACGTGGAATACGCCGTACCCTGCAAGCCAAGTTGCAGTCCCTGCCGGGTATAGGCAATGAGCTCGTCGGGCAGCGCGTGCAGCGGGAACCAGTCCAGGCCGCCGTGTTTGTCGGGCTCGCCCAGGGCTGGCTCGCCTTGCCATTGCGTGGCGAGAAAGAATGCGCCCAGCCATTCGCCGCCATGATCGCCTGCTCGGGCGTGCAGCAAGTGGATCAGGCGCATGTCGTGCGGGTGCGCCTCGATGCCGGTTTCCTCGCGAAGTTCGCGCGCCGCCGACTGCTCCAGCGATTCGCCGCCGTCGTGGCCGCCAGCGGGAAGGCTCCAATGGCCGTCCTGCCAGCCGGTGTTCGCTCGCCGCAGCAGCAGAATCTGCTCGCTGCGACGGACCACCACGAATACGCTGGCGTTCAACGCATAGCGTTGTCGAGCCAGCATCGAATTCATCAGGCGAGCGCTTCGAGCATGGACTCCGCGGTGGACACGCGGAATTCGCCGGGTGCTTCCACCTGCAGCTGCTTCACCACGCCGTTCTCGGCGTACAGCGCGAAACGTCGCGCGCGCAGGCCCATGCCGTAACCGCTGCCATCGAGTTCGAGCCCGAGCGCCTTGGTAAACGCACCGTTGCCGTCGGCGAGCATCCACATGCCTGCCGGCACGTGCTGCGAGGCGGCCCAGGCTTGCATCACATAGGCATCGTTGACGGCCAGGCACATCACTTCCACGCCGCGCTGCTGGAACTCGGCGAATTGCTTTACGTAGCCGGGCAGGTGCTTGTTGGAGCACGTCGGGGTGAAAGCCCCCGGTACGGCAAACAGCACGACCTTCCGGTCCGCGAACAGGGTGCCTGTCTGGGCGGGTTCAATGCCATCGTGGACGACGCGGATCTCGACGTCGGGCAGGGTGTCGCCGACCTGGATGCTCATGGCAGAGTGCCTGTGATGATGGGGAAGGAGGCGATGCTAGCGCCACGGGGCCGGCTTGTCGCCTTGAATCACGCCGTTTTCGCACCCATGTGGTCGACCATAGCGACGCAGGCGAGGCCTCGCCATGCGTGACCCATGCGAGCCGGGCGAAGGGTGCCGGCCGATGGGTGCAGATCGAATGTTCCGCCCCTGGGTCTGGGCGGCTGAATTGCCGGGGAGTGGCAGTGGAATTCAAAGATTATTACGACATCTTGGGCGTGAAGCCGGAGGCGAGCGAGGCAGAGATCAAGACTGCCTATCGCAAGCTGGCCAGGAAGTTTCACCCCGACAAGAACAAAGACGCGGGAGCGGAAGAGAAATTCAAGGCGATCAACGAAGCCAACGAAGTGCTGCGCGACGCCGAAAAACGTCGTGCCTACGATGAGCTGCGCGCCGGCGGCTACCGCGGTGGCGAACAGTTCCGGCCGCCGCCGGGCTGGGGTCAGAACCACGGCTTTGATTTCGGCGGCGATGGCGGCGGCGATTTCAGCGACTTTTTCGAAAGCCTGTTTGGCGGACGCGGCGGAGCCGGCCCCGGTCCGCGCGGCGCGCCACGCGCACGCCGTGGCGGCGATGTGCATGCGCATGTGCAGATCGACCTGCAGACGGCGTTTGATGGCGGTCGCACACGCCTGTCGCTGCAGGACGGCAGCGGCGGCGAACGCGTGCTGGAAGTGAAGATTCCAGCGGGCATCCAGCCGGGCCAGGTGATACGTCTGGCGGGGCAGGGGCACAGCGGTTCGGGCGGCGCATCCAATGGCGATCTGTTGCTGGAGGTGGGCATACGCGACGATGGCCGCTTCCGTCTGGACGGCCGAAACGTGCTGCACGTGCTGCCGATTGCGCCCTGGGAAGCTGCGTTGGGCGCCACGGTGCCGGTGCCGACGCTGGCCGGTGCAGTGGATCTGCGCATTCCGGCAGGCTCGCAGTCGGGTCGCAAATTGCGCCTGAAAGGCCGTGGTCTGCCGGGTGCGCATCCCGGCGATCAGCTGGTGGAGCTGTCGATACGCGCGCCGCTGGCCGACACCGATGCGCAGAAGAAGGCGTACGAAGCCTTGCGCGAGGAGTTTGGCGATTACGATCCGCGGCATTGAGGCCTGGCGATCCAACGAAAAACGGCGCCCGAGGGCGCCGTTTTTCTTAGAGCGTGTTCAAAATCTCGTCCCGGTATTCGTTCTTCTTGACCGTCATTCCGGCGCAGGCCGGAGGCGCTTTTCAACAGCCGAAGGCTGGTCATCCACTGGCCTCGGTATCCGGCTTTCGCGAAGGGCTTAAGGCATGTTGGTGATTGCGACAACCCAACCTATTCGCTACTGGATTCCGGCCTGCGCCGGAATGACGGTGAGGGGATGGTAGGTTTAGGCGAGACTTTGGACTGGCGCTTATAAATCTGATTGCAGCGCTTACGCCGGCAGCAGTTCCTTGAGCGTGCTCACCAGCTCTTCCTCGCGGATCGGCTTGGTCACATAGGCCTTCGCGCCCTGGCGCAGACCCCACACTTTGTCCGTTTCCTGGTCCTTGGTGGTCACCAGCACGACGGGGATGTGCTGGGTGTCCGGATCTTTGCTGATGGTGCGCGTGGCCTGGAAACCGTTGAGGTTGGGCATCACCACGTCCATCAGGATCAGGTCGGGGCGCTCACGGCGGGCGGCTTCCACACCAGCGGCGCCGTCCTCGGCAGTCAGCGCTTCATGCCCGAGCTTTTCGACGATGCGCTTGATGCCCAACAGCTGCGACGGCGAATCGTCGACGATCAGGATGCGTGCCATAAGGTGGAATTCCCCTTGTTGTTTCGTTGGATTCTATGACGCGGAAGCAGAGCTTCCAAGCTGAGCGTAAGCTCAGCTTGCGCTACCCACGCGTACTACGGTACGCCCAAATGAGTCGCCCGCAAGCATGCGGGGGAATGCATCGGGCAACTGCTCCAAAGTGACTTCGCGCGTGGCGATGCGCTCAAGATGTTGCGGTTTCCAGTCGCTGGACAGCCGTTCCCATACGCGGTCGCGCAGGTCGCGCGCCGTCCCGGCCGAGGCAATGCCCAGCAGGCTGGCGCCGCGGATGATGAAGGGCATCACCGTGCTTTCGAAGCCGATGCCGCCGGCATTGCCGCAAATGGCGACGTTGCCGTAGGGCGCGATCAGCGGCAGCAAACCGGCCAGCATGGCGCCGCCGACGTTGTCGAGCGCGCCGCCGAAGCGCGCCGAATCCATCGGCTTGCCGCTGAAAACGAGCTGGTGGCGATCGATGCACTCGGCCGCGCCGAGGTCGCGCAGGAAGTCGAAATGGGAAGCTTTGCCGCTGATCGCATGCACGGCGTAGCCGGCACGCGTGAAGATATCGATGGCCAGCATGCCCACGCCGCCGCTGGCGCCGGTGACGGCGAGCGGGCCGAGCGCAGGCGTCTGGCGGTTGTCTTCCATGCGCAGCAGGGCGAGCGCGGCGGTAAAGCCGGCCGTACCGATGATCATGCTGTCGCGCAGGCTCAATCCCTTGGGCAGATGGATGGTCCACGCCGAGGGCAGGCGGATGTATTCGCCGTAACCGCCATCGCGCGTTTCGGACAGGCCGCTGCCGGTGCACAGCACGGCGTCGCCTTCCTTGAAGGCCGGATCGGTCGAGGCGACCACCGTGCCCGACACGTCGATGCCGCCGTTGAGCGGGTACTGACGGAGGATTTTGCCCTTGCCGGTGCCGGCCAGCGCATCCTTGAAGTTGATCGACGAGTAGGCGACCTGCACCAGCACTTCGCCGGTGCTCAGCGCATCGGCGGCGAGGGTCTCGATACCGCCGCGATAGCCGGCGTCGTCGTTATGGATACGGAAGGCGCGAAAGGCGCTGGGTGTACTCATGGCCAATCCTTAAAAGGCGTCGTGCCGGGGTCAGGCTTTGACGCTGCTGCGGTCGATCCATTTGGGCGTGTGGACGCCCTGGTAGCTGTCCAGCCAGTCGAACAGCTGGGGCATGTCCTGACCGAACCATACACTTTCGCGCTGCTCGGGGCGCACGAATCGTTCGGCCACCATGTGGTCCATCATGGCGCGCAGATGTGTGTAGTAGCCGCGTACGTCGTAGAAGGCGCACGGATAGCGATGCAGGCCCAGCTGCGCCCAGGTCAGCATTTCGAACATCTCGTCCATGGTGCCGTAGCCGCCGGGCAGGGCGACGAAGGCATCGGACAGCTCGAACATGCGCGTCTTGCGCTGATGCATGGTGTCCACCACCACCAGCTCGCTGAGGCCGCCGTGCGCCACTTCCAGGTCGACCAGCTGGCGTGGAATCACGCCTATCACCTTGCCGCCGGCGGCCAGCACCGCGTCGGCCACGGTGCCCATCAGGCCGACCTTGCCGCCGCCATAGACCAGCGCGATGCCGCGGCGGGCCATTTCGGTACCGAAGGCACGGGCCTGTTCGACGTATTCAGGATGATTGCCGCTGCTGGAGCCGCAGTAGACGCAAAGGGCGGTGGGTTGGGGCATGGGGATCAAGATGCGTGGGGATAAAATCGTGCGTCATTCCGGCGAAAGCCGGAATCCAGCGACTTCAAGCGATGAAGCGAAAGGCACTGGATTCCGGCTTTCGCCGGAATGACGCCATGGTTGTAGCGCATTCGAATGCGAAAAAACAAAACGGCCCGCTCATGTTGCCACGAGCGGGCCGCGGATTCCGTGTCGCCGGCCGTGAAGGCGCGGCGCGGTGTCCTTAATTGCCCTTGTGGATGGCGCGCTTGTCGACCGACAGAGCGGCCTCGTGCACGGCTTCGGACAGCGTCGGATGCGCGTGGACGATGCGGGCCAGGTCTTCGGAGGAGCCCTTGAACTCCATCGCGACCACGCACTCGGCGATAAGCTCGGACACGCCCGGGCCGACCATGTGCACGCCCAGGATGCGGTCGGTTTCCGCGTGGGCGAGCATCTTCACCTGGCCGATGGCCTCGTTCATGGCCACGGCGCGGCCGATGGCGGCGAACGGGAAGGTGCCCACCTTGTACGGGATGCCTTCGTCCTTGAGCTGCTTCTCGGTCTTGCCGGCCCAGGCGATTTCCGGCTCGGTGTAGATCACCCACGGCACGGTGTCGAGGTTGATGTGGCCTGCCTTGCCGGCAATCCACTCGGCCACGGCCACGCCTTCCTCGGAACCCTTGTGCGCCAGCATCGGGCCGCGCACGGCGTCGCCGATGGCCCACACGCCGTTCACGCCGGTGTGGTTGTGCTCGTCGACCACGATGCGGCCGCGCTCGTCCAGCTTCACGCCGGTGTCGGCGGCCAGCAGGCCGTCGGTGTAGGCGCGGCGGCCCACGGCCACCAGCAGCTTGTCGACGGTGAGCTCGTGCGCGCCGTCCTTGTCTTCATAGGTCAGGGCGACTTCGTTGCCCTTGATCTGCGCCTTGGTGAGCTTGGCGCCGAGCTTGATGTTCAGGCCCAGCTTGCCGAATTCCTTGAAGGCGATCTTGGCAATGTCGGCGTCGGCGACGCTGAGGAAGTCCGGCAGCGCTTCGAGCACGGTCACGTCCGAACCCAGGCGCTTCCATACGCTGCCCAGCTCCAGGCCGATCACGCCGGCGCCGATCACGCCCAGGCGCTTGGGCACTTCGGTGAAATCCAGCGCGCCGGCGTTGTCGACGATGAACTTGTTGTCGAACTTGGCGAACGGCAGCTCGATCGGCACCGAGCCGGAAGCGAGGATCACGTTGGTGGCGCTGATGGTCTGCTTGGAACCGTCGTTGCCGGTGATCTCGACGTCATTGCCCTTGAGCAGCTTGCCGGTACCGAAGAACGGCGTGACCTTGTTGGCCTTGAACAGCTGGCCGATGCCGCCGGTGAACTGCTTGACGATCTTGTCCTTGCGGCCGATGAAGGTGCCCAGGTCGACCTTGGCGCCTTCCACCGTGATGCCATGCACCGGCAGGTTGTGCGCGATGTTGTAGTACTGCTTGGACGAATCGAGCAGGGCCTTGGACGGGATGCAGCCCACGTTGAGGCAGGTGCCGCCGAGGGCCTGCTTGCCATCCTTGCCCACAAAGGCGTCGATGCACGCAGTCTTCAGGCCCAGCTGCGCGGCGCGGATCGCGGCCACATAGCCGGCCGGGCCGGCGCCGATGACGATGACGTCGAATTTTTCGCTCATGATGTTTCCTGGCTGTATGACGGGCCGGGGAGCTCGTCACGTATGAAGCGGGAGATGTGTGCGGCGAGCGTGGATTCAATGCCACCGCTCGCCGCCAGAGCTTCGTTACCCGGTTGCACGGATCGCCGAGACGACCCGTGCGCGCGATCAGATACCGAGCAACATGCGCTGCGGATTCTCAAGCTGGTTCTTGATATCGACCAGGAACAGCACCGCGTCCTTGCCATCGATGATGCGATGATCGTAGGACAGCGCCAGGTACATCATCGGGGCGGCGATCACCTGGCCGTTCTCGACGATGGCGCGCTCCTTGATGGCGTGCATGCCCAGGATGGCGCTCTGCGGCGGGTTCACGATCGGGGTCGACAGCAGCGAACCGAAGGTGCCGCCGTTGGTGATGGTGAAGGTGCCGCCCTGCAGGTCGTCCAGGCCCAGCTTGCCGTCACGCGCCTTCTTGGCGTAATCGACGATGCCGCGCTCGACGTCGGCGAAGTTCATGTCCTGCACGTCGCGCAGCACCGGCGTCACCAGGCCCTTGTCGGTGGACACGGCGATGGAGATGTCCTGGTAGCCGTGATAGACGATGTCGTTGCCGTCGACCGAGGCGTTGACCAGCGGGTGACGCTTCAGCGCTTCGGCGGCAGCCTTGACGAAGAAGCTCATGAAGCCGAGCTTGACGCCGTTGGCCTTCTCGAACGACTCGCCCAGCGCCTTGCGCATCTTCACCACCTCGGCCAGGTTCACTTCGTTGAACGAGGTGAGCATGGCGATGGAGTTCTTCGACTGCATCAGGCGCTCGGCGATGCGGGCGCGCATGCGGGTCATCGGCACGCGCTCTTCCGGACGCGAGCCGGGGGTCGGCTTGGCAGCCGGAGCAGCAGCGGCCGGAGCGGCGCCACCCTTGCCGACGTTGAGCAGGTCTTCCTTGGTCACGCGACCGTCGCGGCCGGTGCCGGCCACCTTCGATGCATCGATGTTCTGCTCGGTGGCCACGCGCAGGCCGGCCGGGGAGAGGTCGGCATTGCCCTTGGCAGCGGCAGCCGGAGCGGCCGGTGCGGCAGCCGGCGCGGGAGCCGCAGCGGCCGGAGCCGGTGCAGCAGCGGCAGCGCCTTCCTCGATCACCGCGATCACCTGCTGGCTGTTCACCGTGTCGCCGGACTGGAACTTGATTTCCTTGAGCACGCCGTCGACCGGCGAGGGCACTTCAAGCACCACCTTGTCGGTTTCGAGGTCGACCAGGTTTTCGTCGCGCTTCACCGCTTCGCCGGCCTTCTTGTGCCAGGTAGCGATGGTGGCGTCGGAGACAGACTCGGGCAGGACGGGAACTTTGACTTCGATGGACATGTGGATTCCTTGAGTGAATGCGTTCATCCCTGAACGCTAAGGTCAAAAAGCGGCTTTCCATAGCCGCACTTCTCAATTTGGTGCGCTCATCCCTGAACGCTAAAAAGTGGAAAAGCGGCCATCCATGGCCGCACTTTTCAGGATTTTATTCTGCGGAATGGTCGGTGCCGACCGGCGTAACCAAGGCTTGCTCAACCAGCGCGGCCTGCTCGACAACGTGCGTGTTGAGATGGCCGGCAGCCGGCGCCGGCGAGCGCGCGCGACCCGCATACGAGAGGCTTTGCTTGCTGTTGACGCAGGCCTGCAGGTGATGGCGGATCTGGAACCAGGCGCCCTGGTTCATCGGCTCTTCCTGGCACCACACCACTTCCTTGGCGGCGGAGTACTTCTCGAGCTCGGCGGTGACCTGCGGACGCGGGAACGGATAGAGCTGTTCCACGCGCACGATGGCCACGTCGGTCTGGCCACGCTTTTCGGCGTCTTCCAGCAGGTCGTAGTACACCTTGCCCGAGCACAGCACCACGCGCTTGACCTTCTTGGCGGCCAGCTCGCGATGCTCCGGGATCACCAGCTGGAAGCTGCCGTTGGCCAGCTCGTCCAGCGAGGACACGGCCAGCTTGTGGCGCAGCAGCGACTTGGGCGTCATCACGATCAGCGGCTTGCGCGTCGGGCGCACCATCTGGCGGCGGATCATGTGGAATGCCTGGGCCGGCGTGGTAGGCACGCAGACCTGCATATTGTCCAGCGCGCACAGCTGCAGGAAGCGCTCCAGGCGGGCGGAGGAGTGCTCCGGGCCCTGGCCTTCGTAGCCGTGCGGCAGGAACAGCGACAGACCGCACAGGCGATTCCACTTCGATTCGCCCGAGCTGATGAACTGGTCGATCACGACCTGCGCACCGTTGGCGAAGTCGCCGAACTGGCCTTCCCAGATGTGCATGGTGTACGGGTCGGCGGTGGCGCTGCCGTACTCGAATGCCATCACCGCTTCTTCGCTCAGCAGCGAGTCGATGATCTCGACGTCGGCGCCGCTGCGCACGTCGGCCAGCGGCATATAGGTGTAGCCGGTCTGCTGGTCATGCAGCACGGCATGACGATGGAAGAAGGTGCCACGGCCGACGTCCTGGCCCACGATGCGCAGGTTGTAGTTTTCGTCGATGAGCGAGGCGTAGGCGAGGTTCTCGGCAAAGCCCCAGTCGCCCGGCTGTTCGCCGGCGGCCATCTTGGCGCGGTCTTCGTAGATCTTGGCCACGCGCGACTGCAGGGTCAGATCCTTGGGCATCTTGAGGATCTGGTTGGCCAGTTCCACCAGGCGCTGCTTGGGGTAACCCGTCGGAGTCTCGGTGGACAGCTTGCCGCCGATGAACTTGTCCCAGTCGACTTCGATGTCCTTGACCAGCGAGCTGGTCAGCTCGGTCATCGGCTCGCCGGCCTCGAGGCGGGCGCGGTAGTCCTCGAACATCTTCTGGCCGTCGCCTTCGGCGATCACGCCTTGCTTGACCAGCTCCTGCGCGTACAGGTCGCGTGTGGTCGGGCGCTTGCGGATGATCTGGTACATCACCGGCTGGGTGGCTGCCGGCTCGTCGGCCTCGTTATGGCCGTGGCGGCGGTAGCACACCAGGTCGAGCACGGCGTCCTTGCGGAACTGCTTGCGGAAGTCATACGCCAGACGCGTGGCCTGGATCACCGCTTCCGGGTCGTCGCCGTTCACGTGGAACACCGGCGCGTTGACCATCTTGGCCAGGTCGGTGCAGTACAGCGTGGAGCGGGCGTCCTGCGGATTGGAGGTGGTGAAGCCCACCTGGTTGTTGATCACGATGTGCAGGCTGCCGCCGATCTTGAAGCCGCGGGCCTGGGACATGTTGAACAGTTCCATGTTCACGCCCTGGCCGGCCAGCGCGGCGTCGCCGTGCACCAGCACGGCCATCGACTGCTTGCGCTCGGTGTCGCGGCGACGGACCTGGCGCGCATGCACCGAGCCGGCCACCACCGGATTGACGATCTCCAGGTGCGACGGGTTGAACGCCAGCGCCACGTGGGTGCCGCCGTTCGGCGTCTTGACGTCGGCGGAGAAGCCCATGTGGTACTTCACGTCGCCCGAGTGCGCCGGATCATCCGGATGGTCGAACTTGCCTTCGAACTCGTTGAACAGCGTGCGCGGCGGCTTGCCGAGGATGTTCACCAGCATGTTGAGGCGGCCGCGATGGGCCATGCCGATCACGACTTCCTTGATGCCGTTGTCGCCGGCGGCGCGGACGATGTCGTCCACCATCGGGATGAAGCTGTCGCCGCCTTCCAGCGAGAAACGCTTCTGGCCGACGTACTTGGTGTGCAGGTAGCGCTCGAGGCCTTCGGCGGCGGTCAGCTCGGCGAGCACGCGCTTCTTGCCTGCGGCGTCGAGGCCGGCCGTGCCGTTGGCCTGCTCCAGGCGGGTGTAGATCCAGTTGCGCTGCTCATGGTTGCTGATGTGCATGAACTCGACGCCGAGGGTGTTGGTGTACACCTTCTTCAGTCGGGCAATCAGCTCGCGCAACTTCATGCGCTGGCCACCGCCGGCAAAGTTGCCGCAGTCGAACTCGGTGTCCAGGTCGGCATCGGACAGACCGTGGAACGAGGGTTCCAGATCCGGCGCCGGCAGCTTCTCGGCCAGGCCGAGCGGGTCGAGGTTCGAAGCCAGGTGGCCACGCGAACGGTAGGCGGTGAGGATGCGCAGGACGCCGGCCTGCTTGCGGGCGTGGGCGTCGTCGACCGGAGCGCCGGCGACGGCAACCCCGTTACGGCGCTGCTTTTGTGCGGCCTCTATACGCGCAATGGCCGCAGAGTGGGGAACGTCCCCTGACTCGCGGCCTTTGAAAGTCTCGAAGTATTTGCTCCAGGTAGCTTCGACCGACGAAGGGTCTGCCAACCACGATTCATAGAGCTGTTCAACGTAATCGGCGTTACCGCCGGCGAGTTGGGAGGATTCGAAAAACTCGCGGATCAGATTAGTGCTCACGTCACCACCGGTGAGGAAGGGAAGCAGCAGCCGTTCCGACCGGGGTTGGCCGGATGGCTGGGAAAAATCCCGTTAATTATAGCCTTGGGGTGCTGCGACGCGGCAACCCAGGTTGCACCCTTAAGTGGGGTCGATGATCGATATTTCGAGTTATCGGGTACCGACGATCGTCGTAGAGCGCGGATTTGCATCGTTGAATGCGCGTTTGGCGTCGATGTCACCGCCTGGCGCGACGGGAGGCTACCGTTCAGTTACAGATCGAGCGGCAGCCAGGCGCTGGCGCGCGCGGAGCGCTCCCACACCTCGTTGAAGTGTTGCAGCAGCGGCGCTTGCGCGGCGCGATCGGCGAGCGCAGCGCGGCCGTCGGCGCGGCGGGCATCGGGCAGGAACAGATAGCCGCCCTGATCCGTGAGCAGGTAGGACGAGGCATAGGCCAGGTCCACTTCTTCAAGTGGCGTGCGCACCAAGACGATGCTGGACAGGCGCTGGGCCAGGGCCACCAGCCGATGGTTGTCGCGCAGAGCATCCTCGGGCGCATGAAGGATCAGGCGGATTTCGGCGCCGCGGCCGGAGGTGGCGAGGCGCCGAAGCTCGGCCAGCTCGGCGGCGCCGCCGTAGACATCGTCGGTCAGGGCGGGCTGGTAGATGGCGATCCGTCGACGGGCCGCGGTCAACAGGCGAAGGCGGGCATCGGCCAGTTCGCTGCGATCGCGCACGGGCAGGGGCGGCGTGGCCGGCCCAACGCCCGCGTTCGGTGCCTCGTCGTGGACGTCCCGTTCGCTCATCGGCGGCGCGGCTTGCGGGCGACCAGGTGGCCGTCGTTGACCAGGGTGAGCAGCAAGGCGAGCTCGGCGTCCGGCACCTTGGCGCCCGGGGTGAGTTCGCGTTCGGCACACAGGCGCTCGGCGACATCCACCGACGTCGGGTAGGGATGTCCGTTCACGAATAGGGTGGCGCCTCGCTTGGCGCGCGCCCAGGCCATGCGCGCCCATGGGTGGCGCAGCAGGGCAGCGCCCGCATCGAGTTGTTTGCGCAGGGCGGCTTCGGTCAATTCCTTTTCCGGCGGCACCGGCTGCTGGGCACTGCGGTAGCGGGTGATGAAGCGGCCGAACCAGTCGGTGAGCGTGGCGTCGTCCAGCGCCGCGGCGAACGGCAGGGCCTGCTTGAGGCGTCCCAGCGCCGCGCGGTCGATTTCGCCGACGGCCTTGGCCGGGGTCAGGTCGGGATCGGTGTAGCGCAGCTCATCCGGCAGGCGTTCGGCCAGGTAGTCGGCGAGGTCGCCGGTCAGCTCGGCCTGCGACGGCGCACGCATGCCGACCGAGATGGTCAGGCACGGTCCCCCGAACGCGATGCCGTCGTGCGGCACGCCCGGCGGCAGATACAGCATGTCGCCCGGTTCGAGCAGCCACTCGTGGTCAGGTTCGAAGACCTGGAGCTGCTTGAGCTCCACGTCCGGGCGGAAATCCTTGGGAGCCTCGGGGTTGGTATCGACCGCCCAATGGCGCTGGCCCAGGCCCTGCAGCAGGAACACGTCGTACTGGTCCACGTGGGGACCGACGCCGCCGCCGGGCTCGGCGTAGGAAATCATGATGTCGTCCAGGCGCCAGCTTGGCAGGAAGTTGAAGTCTTCCAGCAGGGCGGCCACGTCGGCATCCCACTTGTCCACGTCCTGCACCAGCAGGGTCCAGTTCTTGTCCGGCGTGCTGGCGAAGTCCTTTTCGGTCAGGGGACCGTTCTTGACCTTCCAGCGGTCGCGGCCTTCGTCATGGATGATCAGGCGTGACAGCGCCGTCTCTTCCATCGCCAGGCCGGCAAGGTCGTTCGGCTCGATCGGCGAGACGAAATCAGGGAAGGCCTGGCGGATCAGCAGCGGGCGCTTCTGCCAGTAATCGCGCAGGAAATGGGCGGGACTCATGCCCAGCGGCTGCTTGGCGCTGCCACGGACTTCGATGGGGAGGGCGGGGGACTTGGTCATCTGCCCATTCTAAGCGAAGGCGATGACGGTCCCGTTGATCGTCGTCTGGGGGAAGGCCACCAAGGGAGGGCGGGGGCGCCCCTGGCCGTGGGAAATGAGCCCACGGACATATGGTTATGCCAACACGTCCTTTCACATGACAAGAGGTGATGACTACTTTGAGTGTCCAGGTGTCTGGACGTCCAAAGGTGGGCAGTGAACGCGGTCGTCGCAACGCAAACCGGGCTGGGCTCCATCGAGGGGGACAAGTTGTCCGCGCTGGAGCGATTGGCTGAAGGACTGGGCCCGGCCGAGCTCTACTGGGTCGCCGCATGGAGCGCCGCTCGCGCCGACCAGCTGCAGCGAGGCATCGTGCCCTTGCAGGCGGCCAAAGCCGCTGGCGAGCGATTGACCATTCTGTATGGCAGCCAGACCGGGCAGGCCAAGCGCATCGCCACGCAACTCAGTGCCCGTGTGGAAGCTGCCGGACTGGCGGTCCGCCTGGTGCGGGCCGATGGTTACGCCCAGCGCGATCTGGCCAAGGAAACGCATCTGGTCGTGGTGATCAGCACCCAGGGCGATGCCGAGCCACCGGACGATGCGCGCGGTCTGGTCGAATTCATCCTCGGCAAACGTGCACCCAAGTTGCCCGGCCTGCGTTACGCGGTATTGGGGCTGGGCGATTCGAGCTATCCGCAATTCTGCGCGATCGGTCAGCAGCTCGATCAGCGCTTTGCCGAACTTGGCGCGTCGCGCCTGGCGCCCTTGGGCGAAGCGGATGTGGACGTCGACGCGGTGGCGACACCATGGACGGAGCGCGCGCTCGAACAGGCCAGGCAGGCCCTGGGCGCAACGCAACCGGCGGCGCGGGTGACGGCGCTGCAACCGGTGCCCTCGCGCGCCAGTCATCATCGGGACCGGCCCTTTGCCGCGCCGGTGCTCGACAACCAATCGATCGTGGCGCGCGAAGCGGGTCGGGACGTGCGTCATTTGGAGTTGTCGCTGGACGGATCCGGCCTGCGTTACGAGCCCGGCGATGCCGTTGGCGTGTGGCCGCAGAACCCGCCCGCGCTGGTCGATCAATGGCTGAACCTGCTCAGGCTCGACGGCGAGCGCGCGGTGTTCCACGACGGCAGGGAGCTGCCATTGCGTCACTGGCTGACCCACGAGCGCGAACTCACGCGCTTGAGTCGTCCAGTGATCGCAGCCGTGGCCGACGTGAGCGGCGATCAGGAACTCGCCGGCCTGCTGCGGCCGGATCAATCGCCACGCCTGGCTGCGCTGCTGGCGGACGAACAACCCATCGACCTGTGGCGTCGCCATCCCACGGGATGGTCGGCGGATGACTTGGTAGCCGCACTGCGCCCGCAGACGCCGCGCTTGTATTCGATTGCATCCAGTCAGAAAGCAGTGGGCGACGAAGTGCATCTGACCGTGGCTGTGATTGACTACGAAGCGCACGGCGAACGACGTTGGGGCGCGGCGTCTTCCTTCCTTGCCGCCGCGACGGACGAGCGACGCGTACCGATCTTCATCGAAGAAAACGAGCGCTTCCGTCTGCCCAAGGACGATAGCCGCGACGTGATCATGATCGGGCCGGGCACGGGCGTGGCGCCGTTTCGCGCCTTCGTGCAGGAGCGCCGCGAAACGGCGGCGCGCGGACGTCACTGGCTGTTCTTCGGCAACCGCCACTTCACCAGCGAATTCCTCTATCAGACCGAGTGGCAGGCGGCCTTGCGCGACGGCTCGCTGGATCGGCTCGACCTGGCTTTCTCGCGCGACGGCGATGCCAAGGTCTATGTGCAGCAGCGCATTCGTGAGCAGGGCCGCGATCTCTATGCGTGGCTGCAGGAAGGCGCCCACGTCTACGTCTGCGGCGATGCGAATCATATGGCCAAGGACGTGCATGCCGCCTTGATCGACGTGGCCGTCACCCACGGTGGCCAATCGCACGAACAGGCGAAGGAATGGCTGTCCGGTCTCCTCCAGCAGGGGCGCTACGCCCGCGACGTGTACTGATATGACGACACCGCTCTCCGATTTCGAACGCATCAAGGCTGCCAGCCGCCAACTGCGCGGCAGCATCGTCGAAGGCCTGCGCGATCCGGTGACCAACGCGATCAGCGACGACGACAACAAGCTGCTGAAGTTCCATGGCAGCTATCAGCAGGATGATCGAGACCTGCGCGAGGAACGTCGCAAGCAGAAGCTCGAGCCGGCGTTCTCCTTCATGCTGCGCGCACGCCTGCCGTCCGGCGTGGTGACGCCCACGCAATGGCTGGTGTTTGATCGCCTCGCGCGCGACTACGCCAATGGCACGTTGCGCATCACCACGCGCCAGACGTTTCAATGGCACGGCATCATCAAGCACAAACTCAAGCCCACCATTGCCGCCATCCATGACGCCCTGGCGACCACGATTGCCGCGTGCGGCGACGTGGTGCGCAATGTGGTGAGCACAGCCAATCCGGTGGAATCCAGTGCGCACGCGCTTGCCTACGAGTGGGCGACGCGGCTCTCGGAAGAACTGTCACCGCGCACTCGCGCCTATCACGAGATCTGGCTTGACGGCGAACCACTGGTCGACGAGCCGGAGAACGAAGAGCCGCTCTACGGCCGCACCTATCTGCCGCGCAAGTTCAAGATCGGCCTGGCCATCCCGCCGCTCAACGACGTCGATGTCTTCGCGCAGGATCTGGGTCTGATCGCGATCATCGAGCATGGCGAGTTGAAGGGCTTCAATGTCGCCATCGGCGGCGGCATGGGCGCAACCCATGGCGATCCAAGCACGTATCCGAGGTTGGGAAGCATCATCGGCTTCGTGCCGCCGGAACGTCTGCTCGCCGTGTCCGAGGCCATCGTGACGGTGCAGCGCGACTGGGGCAATCGCAGCGAGCGCAAGCATGCACGCTTGAAATACACGCTCGATCATCGCGGCGTGGATGTTTTCAAAGCGGAACTCGAACGCCGCCTGGGCTTTGCGCTGGAAGACGAACGAGACTATCGCTTCGACCACAACGGCGATCGCTACGGCTGGATCGAAGGCGACGATGGGCGCTGGCATCTGACCCTGCAGATCGAATCAGGTCGACTCGCCGATGTGGGCGAGCGCCGCTGGCTCACCGGATTGCGGGAGCTGGCGCAGGTCCACGAAGGCGACTTCCGACTTACCTGCAACCAGAATGTGATCGTCGCCAACGTGGTCGCGGATCAGCGCGCACGCATCGACGCCATCGTGGCGGCGCATGGGCTCGATGGTTATCGCACCGACAGCGGCATCCGCCGCCACGCCGTGGCCTGCGTGGCGCTGCCCACCTGCGGCCTGGCGATGGCGGAGAGCGAACGTTACCTGCCCGATATCCTGCCCAGGCTGGAAGCGCTGCTGGACTCCTTTGGCCTGCGCGACGCACCCATCCTGTTGCGTCTGTCGGGTTGCCCCAACGGCTGCTCCCGCCCGTACCTGGGCGAGATCGCCCTGGTCGGGCGGGGACCGGGTCGCTACGACTTGCGACTGGGTGCGGACTTCCGCGGCCAGCGCCTCAACCAGGTTTACCGGGAGAACGTCGACGAGCCAGCGATCCTCGACGCCTTGTCGCCACTGTTTGCGGATTACGCGGCAGCACGCCGGGTCGACGAAGGCTTTGGTGATTTCCTGCTGCGCGTCGGCGCGGTCGATGCCTCCACGCGGCGGATCCCGCTCGAGGTGGTGGCATGAAGCAGGCGCTGCTGGAGGACGCTCAGCACGATGCCCGGGCCCTGGATGCATTGAATGCATGGCTGGGCGGTCTGCAGGCGGAGCAACGCGTGATCTGGGCGCTGGCCCATGCACCGGGCACGCATGTGCTGTCCTCGAGTTTCGGCGCACAGGCGGCAGTCTCGCTGCATCTGTTGACGCGGCAGAGGCACGATCTTCCCATCGTGCTGATCGACACCGGCTATCTGTTTCCCGAGACGTATCGCTTTATCGATGAGCTGCGCGAGCGACTCGGCCTGAACGTCAAGGTGTATAGCGCCGCGGAAAGTCCTGCATGGTTTGAAGCCCGAGAAGGGCGGTTATGGGAGCAGGGTGTGGCAGGCATCGACCGTTACAACCAGCTGCGCAAAGTGGGTCCGATGCAGCATGCCCTGAACGAGCTCGATACCGGTTCGTGGTTTGCGGGATTGCGCCGCAGCCAGGCGCGCACGCGCGCCGCCATTCCCTATGCCGAGCGCCGCGACAACCGCTGGAAATTTCATCCCATCGCCGACTGGACCGACCGCGACGTGGGCCTGTATTTGCGCAAGCACGGCCTGCCGTACCACCCGCTATGGGAACAGGGTTACATCTCCATTGGCGATGTGCACACCACGCATCGCTGGCAACCCGGTTCCGAGCTGGATGCCACCCGTTTCTTTGGCCTGAAGCGCGAATGCGGGCTTCACGGCCTGGCCTGACCGAACACCACAAGAACCGCCCCGGCGCACGCCGCCGGTTTCCGCCCCGATAGAGAAAACGACACCATGAGCCAGAGTGCCCTTGCGCAGTCCGAAGCTGCGCTGCTCGACGATGCCTTCGTTTCGCTGATCGCGCCTCACGGCGGTGTGCTGAAGGAGTTGTATCTGCCGGCGGAGGAGGCCGCCGTGCTCAAGCAGCGCAGCGCGGGCCTGCCGGCGATCGATCTCAATACGCGCCAGTTGTGCGATTTGGAGCTGCTGCTCAACGGTGCGTTCTCGCCGCTCGAAGGGTTTCTCATCCAACGCGACTACGATCGAGTGGTCGCCGAATACCGACTGGCCGACGGCACGCTGTGGCCCATACCCGTCACGCTGGATGTGAGCGAGGCATTCGCCGAACGGCTGACCGTGGGCAGCGAAGTGGCCTTGCGCGACGTGGAGGGCGTGCCCATCGCGGTGCTTGAGGTGGAAGATATCTATCGGCCGGACCGCGAGCACGAAGCGCAACAAGTGTTCGGCACGCTCGATCGCGCACATCCTGGCGTGGCCGAACTGTTGGATCGCTATCGCCCGGTGAACCTGGGTGGACGCGTGCGCGGCATCCAGTCACCGTCGCACTACGACTTCGCCACGCTGCGCGATACACCCCGTAGCCTGCGTGCATGGTTCACTTCGCAGGGATGGGATCGCATCGTGGCGTTCCAGACGCGCAACCCCATGCACCGGGCGCATCGCGAACTGACCCTGCGCGCCGCCCAGCAAGTGGGTGCGAAACTCCTGCTGCAGCCATCGGTGGGGCGCACCAGGCCCGGCGATGTCGACCACTACACGCGCGTGCGCTGCTACCAGGCGTTGCTGCCGCAGTACCCGGCCAACAGCGCGCGCCTTTCGCTGCTGCCGCTGGCGATGCGCATGGGTGGCCCGCGCGAGGCGCTGTGGCACGCGATCATTCGCAAGAACTATGGGGCGAGCCACTTCATCGTGGGGCGCGATCACGCCGGTCCCGGCAACGACGCCACCGGCAAGCCGTTCTACGGTCCGTTTGACGCACAGCATCTGCTGGAGCGACATCAGGACGAACTTGGCATTCGCATCGTGCCGTTCCCTGCGATGGTGTATGTGGCCAATCGCGACACCTATCTGCCGTCCAACGAAGTGCAGCCCGGCGATGAAGTGCGCGACATCTCGGGCACGCAGCTGCGTCGCCACCTGCAGGAAGGTAGCGATATTCCCGCATGGTTTTCCTTTCCCGACGTGGTGAGGATCCTGCGCGAGCGCCATCCCGTGCAGGCGTCGCGTGGCTTTGCCTTGTTCTTCACCGGGCTATCCGGTGCCGGGAAGTCGACCATTGCGCAGGCGGTCGTCGCGCAGTTGCTGGAGCGCACGGCCCGCGCCGTCACCGTGCTGGATGGTGACGAAGTACGCAAGCACCTCTCCCGCGGCCTTGGTTTCTCAAGGGAGGACCGCAATGCCAACGTGACGCGCATCGGTTATGTGGCCAGCGAAATCGTGCGCCATGGCGGCGTGGCGGTTTGCGCCCCGATTGCGCCTTATGCCGACGCGCGCGCCGAAGCACGGTCCTTGGTGGAGGCGCACGGCGATTTCATCGAGATCCACGTGGCGACGTCGCTGGATGTTTGCGAAGCGCGCGACCGCAAGGGTTTGTATGCACAGGCGCGTGCAGGGGCGATCACGCATTTCACGGGGATCAGTGATCCCTATGAGGAGCCGGTGCAGCCGGAGTTGCGGGTTGATGGGAGCGCAGCGGAGCCACTGGTGTTGGCGAGGCATATTGTGGCGCTGCTGGAGCAGCGTGGTTTGTTGCGAGGGTAGACGTGGCGCCGCCTCTTGCTCGTCTGTGGGAGCGCACCCTGTGCGCGACAGCCGCGCTGGGGTGTATCGCTCCGTAGGTTTGTCGCGCACAGGGTGCGCTCCCACAAATAGCCATCCGGCGGCCCTGACTTCGCAATCCACGGAGGCACAAATCCCTCTGTAGGAGCGCACCTTGTGCGCGACCGCCACACTTGGGTATATCGCTCCGTAGGCTTGTCGCGCACTCGGTGCGCTCCTACAAACATCATTCAGCCCCGCAGCGCATCCACGACCAACAAAATCCACCTATCACTGCGCCTCGACCAGCGCCTCAACCACCTTCTGCGGAAGCTTCCGCTCCCGCCAATGCGGCACCCCCGCCCAATGCGACGTCCCCGTCCCACCCGAAGCAAGCGCACGACTCACCGCACGCCGCTCCAGATGCGGCGCAAACACGCTGATGAAATCGAGCGTGTATTCGCGCAGCACGCTTTCACGGCGCAGGACGATCCACGTGGTGCAGGCGGCGAACAGCTTGTCCGCGCTCAGTTCGCTCAGGTCAGTGTCGTGCTCCGGCTGATAGGCCATTTCGGCCAACACGCCGATGCCCAATCCCTCGCGCACATAGGTCTTGATCAGGTCGGCATCGCTGGCGGTCATGACGATCTGCGGATCGAGTCCGGCGCTTTGGAAGGCCCGGGTCAACGAGGATTCCGGCTTCAATGAAGAGTCGTAACTGATCAGCGGATGGGCCGCGAGTTGCTCCAGCGTGGGCGGCTGCTTCTGCCGTGCGAGCGGATGGCTGTTCGGTACCACAATGCTGCGGTTCCAGCGGTAGGCGGGCAGGGCGATGCCATTGGGTGGCGGGGCGCCGGCGGCCGTGCTGACGATGGCGAGGTCGACCTGGCCGACCTCAAGCAAGGAGATAACGTCCGAATCGTTCACCGGCTGCAAATGCACACTCACCTGCGGATAGCTGCGACTAAGCACCGCCACCGCCGAAGGCAGCGCGAAGCGGGCCTGTGTGTGCGTGGTGGCGATGCGCAGCGTGCCGCGCGATTCGTTGCGCAGGTTGGCCGCGATGGAACGGATATTGGCAGCTTCCGCCAGGATGGTGCGGGCGCGTTCCAGCACGTGCGTGCCGGCATGCGTGATGGCGTGCAGGCTGCGGCCCTTGCGGTGAAAGAGTTGAAATCCGAGCTCGTCTTCGAGTTGGCGCAGCAGCTTGCTCAGGCCGGGCTGGGTAGCGTGCACCCGCTCGGCCGCGAGGGTGATGTTCAGGCCGGCATCAGCGATGGCGACGAGATAGCGTAGTTGGGTCAGCGTCATGGTTGGTGTTCCACAGGCAATCGAGAGAGTGGGGACTCGTTATCGCGCTGCGGATACATCGCGCGTGCTCGTCCGCCGATGCGCTGCGCTGGCAGGCGGTCGGGGCGTTTTCCAGCCAAAGGCGATGATGGTCCATGATTACCGTAACGGGGTGGTCACAATTAGACGTCTATACAGCGGTTGCTGCGTTGCGTCAATACTTCGTCGTGCCGGTAGATTGGGTCGCCTTATAACGGGCCGTCATGTCTGCCGCCGTAGAAATCATTTGTACGGCCATCCGCGCGTGCCTAGCTTGGGTGCTCCAGCCATGCATCTCATGGAGCCTGAGGTTCGATGAAGCTTTACCCATTGTTCGCCGATCTGTCCGGTCGCCAGGTACTGGTAGTGGGTGGTGGCGTGGTGGGTGAGCGCAAGGTGGCCGCTTTGCTCGAGGCCGGCGCGCAGGTGACCGTGGGGGCGCCCGACCTCACGCCTGCGCTGCACGGTTTGGCGAACGATGGCCGGGTGCGATGGGTGCGCGGCCCCTTCGAGGATGGCTGGCTCGATCAGGCATGGCTGGTGATTGCCGCCACGTCGGATGCCGAACTCCATCGGCATATCGCTGCCTTGGCCGAATCCCGACGTATTTTCGTCAACGTCGTCGACGACGCGCAGCAATCGAGCTTCCACGTGCCGGCGGTGATCGACCGTGCACCGGTCACGATCGCGATTTCAAGCGGCGGCCACGCACCAATGCTTGCGCGGTTGCTGCGCGAACGCCTCGAAGTATTGATCGACCCTGTGATCGGTTCCGTTGCCACACTGTTGGCGCAGATGCGTCAACGCATCCGTACACGACTGCCTGACATCGCGTTGCGGCGACGGTTCTACGAGCGCCTTTTGAATGGACCCGTGCAAAGCCTGCTTCGCCGTGGGCAATGGGCGTTGGCAGAGGCATCGACCGAGCGATTGCTGGATGCGACCGAAACCAAGCCGGCCGGTTCGGTCGTGCTGCTAGGCGCCGGCCCCGGCGATCCCGGCCTGCTCACGCTGCGCGGACTGCGTGCCTTGAACGAAGCGGACGTGATCCTGCATGACCGACTGGTCAGCGTGGAGGTGCTTGGCCTGGCCCGCCGCGACGCTCAACGGATCGAAGTGGCCAAGCAGGCGGGCAACCATCACACCACGCAGGAACAGATCCACGCCCTGATGCTGGAGCACGCTGCGGCAGGCCGGCGCGTCGTGCGCCTGAAGGGTGGCGATCCATTCGTATTTGGCCGCGGTGGCGAGGAACTTCAATTCCTGCGCAGCCACGGCATTCCCTATGAGGTGGTGCCGGGCATCACGGCGGCCTTGGCGTGCGCCGCGTATGCCGGCGTGCCACTGACGCATCGCGATCATGCGCAGTCCGTGCGGCTGGTGACGGCGCACTGCCAGCAGTCCATCGATACGCTCGATTGGCCGGCGCTGGCGAAGGAGCGCCAGACGCTCGCGGTCTACATGGGTACCGGCGAGCTGGGCCTGATTGCGCAGCAGCTGATCGCGCATGGCCGCGCCGCGAGCACGCCGTTCGCCCTGGTGGAAAACGGCACGCGGGCGGAACAACGGGTGATCGTCGGCACGCTGGCGAGCCTGGTTGAGCAGGCTGAGCGACACGGCGTACGGTCCCCCGCGCTGCTGATCATCGGCGAGGTGGCCAGCCTCGCCACGTCGCTGTCGTGGTTCGGCAGCCAGCCATTGGGCGGCCCCGCGCAAACGCTGCCGCTCCCCTCGACGCCGGTCGCGGCTTGACACAACTTTTGCTTTCACGGGCGCACCATCGCGCCTCATGCCACCTTTATCCATGCCGCGTCCCGGAGTCACTTCATGATTTACGACAGCATCCTCGACACCATTGGCAACACGCCGATCGTGCGCATTCATCGTCTGGCGCCCAAGCACGTGACGCTGTACGCCAAGGTGGAGGCATTCAATCCGGCCGGTTCGGTCAAGGATCGTCTTGCTTACGCCATCATCATCGACGCCGAGCAGCGCGGTGTGCTCAAGCCCGGCCAGACCGTGGTGGAGGCCACGTCAGGTAATACCGGCGTGGCGCTGGCGGCCGTTTGCGCCGCTCGCGGCTATCCTTTCGTGGCAGTGATGTCCGATTCCTTTTCGGTCGAGCGGCGCAAGCTGATGCGCGCCTATGGCGCCAAACTGCTGCTGACGCCCGCGGCGGAACGCGGCAGCGGCATGGTGCGCAAGGCGAAGGAGCTGGCCGATAAGCACGGCTGGTTCCTGGCCAGCCAGTTCGACAATCCGGCCAATCCCGCCTATCACCGCAACACCACGGCCCCGGAAATCCTGCGGGATTTCGCCGGCAAGCGGCTGGATTATTTCGTCACTGGTTGGGGTACCGGCGGCACGCTTACCGGCGTGGGCGAAGTGCTGAAGGTGGCGCGTCCGGAAGTGAAGATCATCGCCAGCGAGCCGGTCGGCGCGGCGCTGCTTTCGGGCAAGGAATGGCAGCCGCACAAGATCCAGGGCTGGACACCGGATTTCGTGCCTGCCGTGCTCAATCGCGCTGTCGCCGATCAAATCCTTCCCGTCGACGACGTGTTGGCACGCGATACCGCGCGTGATCTGGCGCAGAAGGAAGGCATCTTCGTCGGCATCTCCGCTGGCGCCACGGTGGCTGCGGCATTGCAGGTGGCGAAAGATGCGCCGGAGGGGACGGTGTTGTTGGCGATGTTGCCCGATACCGGCGAGCGCTATTTGTCGACCTTCCTGTTCGAGGGTGTCAATGAGGGGTCGGACGAGGTGGAGTGAATAGGCGTTCGTCTGCCCGCAGCCTTGGGCGTGGGCAGACATCTGTGGGAGCGCACCCTGTGCGCGACGAGCCGACGGAGCGATTCGCCCAAGCGTGGCTGTCGCGCACAGGGTGCACTCCCACAGGAGATAGCCGCTCACGGAGAGGGGGCGCGCCTCAGCGGGCAAAGGCAAGAGCTTCAGCGCATCGCCACCCTCCGCTGATGCATCTCCCACTCCTCAATCAACTTCCTCCCCACATTCGCCAACGCATCAATGGCCGGCAGCAATTCACGCCCCAGCGTGGTGAGCGAGTACTCGGCTGACGGCGGCGACGTAGCGAGTACGCGACGCGTCACCAGCCCTCGCGTTTCCAGCTCGCGCAAACGCGCACTCAACACACGTGCGGAAATTTTCGGCATGTCGTGGCGCAGCTCGCCAAAGCGACGTGGTTCGCCGCTGAGTTGCCAGATCACGTTTGGGGCCCAGGCGCCGCGCAGCAGACCCAGCACTTCGCTGAGCGGGCAGGTGGGTGCTGGGCAGACTTTGCTCTTGCGTAGCGGCAGACCCATGGGGTGCTCCTGGGGGACTTCGGTAACTCGGCGGTTACCGGATTTTAGAGGTTACCGGCGGTTAGGTGGTATCCAACAGTAACCATGATCGCTAGCATCGGTGGCTTTCGCGAACCCGGATCGCGTTGATCCCGTCCCCTAAGGAGAACCACCATGAAGCTCTACTACGCTGCTGGCGCCTGTTCGCTGTCGCCGCATATCGTTGCCCTGGAAGCGGGTATTCCGGTGGAACTGATCAAGGTCGACAACAAGGCCAAACGCACCGCGAGCGGCGAAGACTTCCTGCACATCAACCCCAAGGGCTATGTGCCGGCGCTGCAGTTGGAGAGCGGCGAATTGCTCACCGAGGGCACGGCCATCGTGCAGTACCTGGCCGACCTCAAGCCCGAGAGCGGCCTGGCACCCGCCAACGGCACCACGGCGCGTTATCGCCTGCAGGAAATGCTGGGCTACATCAACTCCGAGCTGCACAAGAGCTACTCGCCGCTGTTCAAGCCTGACACGCCGGACGCCGTGCGCGAGGAGCGCCAGGCCTACTTGCGCAAGCGCTATGCCTTCCTGGAACAACATCTGTCCAAGCACGACTGGCTGATCGGCGACCAGTTCACCGCCGCCGATGCCTATCTGTTCACCGTGACGAACTGGGCGCAGCACGTGAAGCTGGATCTGTCGGACTTCCCGGCGATCGTCGCCTTCCAGCAGCGCGTGGCGTCGCGCCCGAAGGTGCAGTCGGCGCTGCAGGCGGAAGGGCTGCTCAAGGCGGCCTAAAAACGAAGGGCCGCGCATGCGATGCGCGGCCCTCGTGGTGAAGCAGCAATGTTCAGCGATCAGATCTGCTTGGCCAGCGGCTCGGCCAGACCGATATAGCCGCCGGGCGTGAGGTCGAGCAGGCGCTGCTTCGCGTCGGCGGGCAGGTCCAGGCCGGTGATGAAGCTGCGCATGGAGTCCTTGGTGATGCCCTGGCCGCGCGTGAGTGCCTTGAGCTGTTCGTACGGCTCGGGCAGGCCGTAACGGCGCATCACCGTCTGCACGGCTTCGGCCAGCACTTCCCAGCTGGCGTCGAGGTCGGCGCCGAGGCGGTCGGCGTTCACGGTGAGTTTGCCCAGACCCTTCTTGAGCGATTCCAGCGCGACCATGGTGTGGCCGAACGCGGTGCCGAGCGCACGCAACACAGTGGAATCGGTAAGGTCGCGCTGCCAGCGGCTGATCGGCAGCTTCTCGGCGAAATGGCCAAGCAGGGCGTTGGCGAGGCCGAAGTTGCCTTCGGCGTTTTCGAAGTCGATCGGGTTGACCTTGTGCGGCATGGTCGAGGAACCCACTTCGCCGGCCTTCAAGGCCTGCTTGAAGTAGCCCAGCGAGATATAGCCCCAGATGTCGCGCGCCAGATCGATCAGGATGATATTGGCGCGACGCACGACGTCGCAGTACTCGGCCACGCCGTCATGCGGTTCGATCTGCGTGGTGTAGGCGTTGTAATCGAGGCCAAGGCTTTCCACGAAGCGCTGCGAAAAACCGCGCCAGTCCAGCTCCGGATAGGTGATGGCGTGCGCGTTGTAGTTGCCCACGGCGCCGTTGATCTTGCCCGGCACGTCCACCGCGGCCAGCTGCTTGCGCTGGCGTTCCAGGCGGGCGACCACATTGGCCAGCTCCTTGCCCAGCGTGCTGGGCGACGCCGTCTGGCCGTGCGTGCGCGATAGCATCGGCAGGCCTGCATTGGCGTGGGCCAGGTCGCGCAGCTGGGCGATGATGCCGTCCAGCGCGGGCAGCAGCACCTGGTCGCGCGCATCGCGCAGCATCAGGGCGTAGGACAGGTTGTTGATGTCTTCGCTGGTGCAGGCGAAATGGACGAATTCCTTGGCTTGCGCCAGCGACGCGTCGTTGCCGATGCGTTCCTTGATGAAGTACTCCACCGCTTTCACGTCGTGGTTGGTGGTGGCTTCGATGGTCTTGATGCGCGCGCCGTCCTCCACGCTGAAGTCGCCCGAGATGCCCTTGAGCTTGGCCACCTGGTCGGCGGTAAACGCGGGCAGCTCGACGATGCCCGGGTCCGCGGCCAGCGCCAGCAGCCATTCGATTTCAACGTGCACCCGACGGTGCATGAGTCCGAACTCGCTAAAGATCGGCCGCAGGGTTTCGACCTTGCTGGCGTAACGGCCGTCCAGGGGGGACAGGGCGGTCAGGGCATGGGAGGACATCGGGGGTGTTCCGGAGGCGGGAAAGGGGGGATTTTACAACAGGTTGAGCCGAGGCCTCGGCCGCCGCAGCGACCCTTGTAGGAGCGCACCTTGTGCGCGACCCCAGCGCGTCGGCACTTTGTGGGAGCGCACCCTGTGCGCGACAGACCTACGGAGCGGTACACCCCAGCGTGCCTGTCGCGCACAGGGTGCGCTCCCACAGACAAGCTGGGACGCTATCCCCCTTGGCGGCGCCCTAACACGCCCCGACCTATATTCCCGAAATCCCACCGAGGAATCGCAAGGACATGACCCAGTTCCGCATCGAACACGACAGCATGGGCGAGTTGAAGGTGCCGGCCAAGGCGCTTTATGGCGCCCAGACGCAGCGCGCCGTCGACAACTTTCCCATTTCCGGCATGCATTTGCCGCGCTCTTTCATCCGCGCGCTGGGCCTGATCAAGGCCGCGGCTGCCGATGCCAATTTCCTGCTGGGTTACCTGAAGAAAAACCAGGCCCATGCCATTCGCAAATCGGCGCTCGCCGTGGCCCAGGGCGAGTACGACGATCAGTTTCCGATCGACGTGTTCCAAACGGGCTCTGGCACCAGCACCAACATGAATGCGAACGAGGTGATTGCCCATCTGGCCAACAAGGCGGGCGGCAAGATTCACCCCAATGACCACGTCAATTACGGGCAAAGCTCCAACGACGTCATTCCCACCGCGATTCATGTCAGCGCCACGCTCACCACCAGCGAACAGCTGCTGCCGGCGCTCAAGCACCTCAAGCGCACCATCGATCGCCGTGCGCGCGAGTTGCGCAACGTGCCCAAGACCGGCCGTACGCACCTGATGGATGCGATGCCGGTGACGTTTGGCCAGGAGCTGTCCGGCTGGGCCGCACAGATCGGCAGCGCTATCGAGCGCATCGAAGACAGCCTCAAACGCATGCGCCGCCTGCCGCTTGGCGGGACGGCCGTGGGTACCGGCATCAATGCCGATCCGAAGTTCGGCGCCGCCGTGGCGCGCGAATTGAAGAAGCTCAGCGGCGTGCGTTTCGATGCGGCGGAAAACTTTTTCGAAGGCATGGCCGCGCAGGACGCCGCGGTGGAATTGTCCGGCCAGCTGAAGGCGCTGGCCGTCGCGCTGATGAAGGTCGCGAACGACTTGCGCTGGATGAATTCCGGCCCGCTCGCCGGCCTGGGCGAGATCGAGTTGCCGGCGCTGCAGCCGGGTTCGTCGATCATGCCGGGCAAGGTGAATCCGGTGATTCCGGAGGCGACGGCGATGGTCGCCGCGCAAGTGATCGGCAACGATGCGGCGATCACCATCGCGGGTCAGTCGGGCAATTTCCAGCTCAACGTGATGCTGCCCTTGATCGCGCACAACCTGCTGCAGTCGATCGAGATTTTGTCCAACGTCAGCGTGCTGCTGGCGGACAAGGCGATTGCCGGTTTCAAGGTGAATACGGCGCGGGTGAAGGAAGCGCTGGACAAGAATCCCATCCTCGTCACCGCGCTCAATCCGGTGATCGGCTATGAGAAGGGCGCCGCGACGGCCAAGAAGGCCTATAAGGAGAAGCGCCCGATCATGGATGTGGCGCTGGAAACCACCGGGCTCTCAAAGGCCGAACTGCAGAAGCTGCTGGATCCGATGACGCTGACGCGTGGCGGTATTCACGGTGGTGGGGGCGGCGGCTGACAATGTGGGAGCGCACCCTGTGCGCGACGCTCGTGCGTTAAGCGACGCATCGCAAGTCGCGCACAGGGTGCGCTCCCACAAAGGCGGTCCCGTCAGTGCTTGGTATCCTTGCGGCACTTCTCGACGTTCTCGTTGCTCACCGCCGTGGCATAGGGCTTGAATGCGTCGAGTTGCGCTGCCAGCGCGTCCTGCGCGGATTTCATGTCTGCCACGTCCTCGCAGATCTTGGCGGCGGCCTGCTTGATGGTTGCAGCCGCTTCTTCGACTTTCTGCTTGGTTTGCTCGGCGGTGTCGGCGCCGGTCATCTTGCCGGCCACCGCACCCAGCTCCTTGGTGGCGGTGGCTACGCCCGCCTTGCCCGCCTCCATGGCGTGTTCGCGCATTTGTCGAGCTGCGCCGTTGTATCGCTGCAGCAGTGTGCGCTGTGCGTCGTTGATCGCCACATCGTGGCCATCGATGGCCAGCTGCCCGTTCTGATCGACCGTAGCGTCAGGGGCGCCGGACGCCTTGATGGTGACCTGTCCGTCATGGAGCGTGATGTGGCCGTTGATCACATCGGTATCGCCGCCAAAGATCTGGACATCGTTGCCCGAGCTGCAGGCGGACGTCAGCACGGCAAGGGCGAGCACGCAGGGCAGGTAACGGAACGACATGGCAACACTCCGTGGTGTGAGGGGTGAAGTCTGCCGCGGCTTGGGCGGCTTGAAAAGTTTGTCCCGCCTGCACCCCGCGTCCTTGCGGAAGATGCAGGCGGGACAAGACCGTCGATCAGCTGTCGTCGCGAACCCGGCGGAACCACACGGCGGCGGCGATCAGGGCCAGGCCGGCGATCACACCAATCCACAGGTCAGGCGAGGCGAGCAGGCCGTAGGTGTGCATCGGCGACAGTATCGCCAGCGGATCGTTGTCGTTCATGTCGCCCATGTTCAGCGCGCTGTGCCTGTCGAACACCAGGTTGGAACCCGGGAACACGCTCAACAGTGCGCGCTGTACGACGTTGGCCCAGAACCATGCGGAGGACAGGTTGAACATGCCCATGATGCCGAACCAGCTCACCAGCAGACCGAGTACCACCGGCACGGCCACCGCCCACAGGAAGGGCTTGCTGCGTGCGCCGGCCGAGCAGAGCATCAGCCAGCCAACGGCGGGCAGGGCCCAGAGTGCGTACAGCGGGACATTGCTCACCAGCGAAGCCACGGCGCGCAGCGGATGACTCAGTGCCAGCAGCTGCCACACGTTGATGCCATGGAAGGACAGCACGATGGAGAAGATGAACAGCTGCAGCAGGCCGCAGATGATGCTGACCACGACCGCGATGACCGGTGCCACGACGGCGGCACTCACGACCTTGGACAACACGGTGCTCGTGTTGGAAATCGGCAGCGACTTCCAGAACAGCACGCTGCGGTCGCGGCGGTCGTCATAGAGCGAGCCGAGGCAGTAGAACAGCACCACGATGCCCATCACGATGCCGATGAAGCCCATCGAGGAAATCATCGCCACGTCCGCGGCCGCACCGACTTGTTTCCAGTCGCCGGCATCGGCGTGCTGCATCATCATCTGGATGTCGTTGCCGCCGATGCGTACGCCATGGCGCGCGCTGAGCACTTCGGCGGTGATGATGGCCATCACGTTGAGCACCAGGAACACGCCGCCCGTGACGATCGGGGCCCACAGGAAGCCACCGCGGTGCTCCCAGAATTCTCGCTTCAGCAACCAGTAGAAGGTTTTCATGCGTAGGTTCCCTTCATGGTGGCAACAAACAGGTCGCTGACCGTCGGGCGACGGACTTCGCCCATGCTTTCCAGCGTGGCGCGGTCGGCGCCGTCGAACAGGAAGATGCTCTTGCCGAACACCTGTCGCTCATCGAGCGGCTTCATGCTGCGGGCGGTGGCGGCCTTGTCGGCACTCACCATCACTTCGGCGAATCGTTCGCCCACCGTGTCCATGTCGGTATCCAGCACGATCCTGCCGTCGCGGATGAACATCAGGTCGGTGAGGATGTTTTCGATCTCCTCGACCTGGTGCGTGGTGACGATGATCGTCTTGTTCTCGTCGAAATAATCTTCCAGCAGGCTCTGGTAGAACTGCTTGCGGTAGAGGATGTCCAGGCCGAGCGTAGGCTCGTCCAGCACCAGCAGGCGGGCGTCGATCGCCATCACCAGCGCCAGGTGCAGCTGCACGATCATGCCCTTGGACATCTGCTTCACGCGCTGCTTGGGAGTGAGCTTGGTGCGCGCCAGGAAGGCTTCGCACTTGGCCCGGTTGAAGCGCGGGTGCACGTTGGCCACGAAATCGATGGCCTCGCTTACCCTGATCCAGCGCGGCAGCACCGCCACGTCGGCGATGAAGCACACCTGTTCCATCAGCTGGTCGCGCTGCGTGCGTGGATCGAAGCCCAACACATTCAACTCGCCCTTGAAATCGGTGAGGCCGAGAATGGCCTTCAAAGCGGTGGTCTTGCCGGCCCCGTTGGGACCGATCAGGCCCACGATGCGGCCGGACTCGATGCGAAAGCTCACGTCGTTCAGCGCGTGCGCGTTCTTATAGGTCTTGTTCAGACCGGTGGCCGTGACAACCGCGTTCATGACAGGCTCCCTTCGCTGCCCGCGCCATTGGGGGCTTCGCGCAGCAGGGTCTTCAGGTCCAGCCCCAGGCGTTGCAGGCGGGCGAAGAGCGCGGGCCATTCCTCCCGCAGGAAGCGCTCTCGTTCGGACTTGAGTAGCGCTTCCCTGGCTCCATCGATGACGAACATGCCCAATCCCCTCCTTTTTTCCACCAGTTGATCGTCGACCAGTTCCTGATACGCCTTGGAGACGGTGAGCGGATTGATTTGGAAATCCGCAGCAACCTGGCGTACTGACGGCAGCGGGTCGCCCTCGTTCAAGGCGCCGTCCAGAATCATCGCCACAACGCGTTCGCGGAGCTGGCGGTAGATCGGGACGCTGTCGTTCCAGGTGATGGTCATACTGTTATTCCTTGCTGATACGGCCGAACTTCGTGCTACCGAAAGAATAGTAGGGCATGGCCAGCTGGCTCCCGAGCACCACGTTGGAGGTGGCTTCGGCGGACAGCAGCGGGGCAGTGCTCAGGGTGGCGACGTTGGCGTCGGCCAGCATGGCGGCGGCGCGCATGTCTTCAGCCGTGGGGCGGACCGTGACCGGAGCCAGGTCGATGACCTTGACGCCGTTGATCTCACTGACGGGGAGACTGTTGACGTTGGAGTTGATGGCGGCCAGGCCAACCGTAGTAAACAAGGCGGCGGCGGTCAGGGCTAGCAGGTTATTCGCTTTCATGGCGTTCTCCTTTAGTGCTCTCGTGGACCGGTGTTGTAGTGAACTATAACACCATATCCGGCGGCGTCAATAGCTGGGATAGAAATTCGCAACATGACTGATGGCCTATAAGGCTGAACGAGGTCCGGGGCAGGCCAAGGCCCGGAAGCTGACGCTTATGGTCTGCGCGGAGGCGGGTCGCCGGCAGGGCCAGGCATCAGCTATCGCAGGTGACAGCCATCACCTGCACGCACGCGCTGCGGGCAGCGTGGTTCAATGACGCTCGTTGTTTTGGGCACAAGGAACGCTGCATGGACGTCGGTCTGGCTGGGCAGGTCGTGGTGATCACGGGCGCGAGCAAGGGCATTGGCCTGGCGTGTGCGCAGGCTTTTGCACGCGAAGGCGCCAAGGTGGTCGGCATCTCGCGCAACCTCGCGCACCTGCATGCCGCGCAGCACGACCTTGAGCGCGAAGGGCTGCGCATGGACGTCGCCCCGGCTGACCTGCGCGAGATCGTCGCCGCGCAGATGGTGGCCGAATACATCGAAAACGAATTCGGGCCGATCGACGTGCTGGTGAATTGCGCCGGCGCCGCGCGCCGCACGCCCATCGCGGATCTGCATGCCGACGCGCTGCACGATGCGATGCAGGCGAAGTACTTCACTTATATGCACATGATCGATCCGGTGATCCGTCGCATGGCAGCACGCGGTCACGGCAGCATCGTCAATGTGGTGGGCCAGGGCGGCCGGCAGGTCAGCCCCGTGCATATCGGCGGCGGGGCGGCCAATGCAGCCTTGATGCTCGCCTCGGTGGGCTATGCCAGTGCCTATGCATCCAAAGGCGTGCGTGTGAACGTGATCAATCCTGGACCCACGCGCACCGGGCGCTTGCAGGAAGGCCTTGATGCCTTGGCGCGCGCCAGCCATCGCTCCATCGATGAAGTGCTGGCTGACCAGCTGGCGGAAATTCCCATGGGACGCATGGCCGAGCCGCGCGAGATCGCCAACGTCGCTGTGTTCCTTGCCTCGCCGCTGGCCAGCTATGTCACCGGTGCAGTGATTGCCATGGATGGCGGGAAGACCGGCGTCCCCTGAAGGTTGCCGTTTGGCGGTGGACGTAAAGACGTCCATATCGTTTTTGGTGTTTCATCTGGTGCATCGGCCGTGGACGTGATCGCCGCTACGGCCTTTCGGACGTATGGAACGAAGGCTGCCGCGCAGTAGCAGGCAATTCGCAGGTTTGTGCATGGCCGCACGCTTCGCCATCGCCAGGTTGTGCATCGCGTGACTATTCACGTTTCTTTTATGCAGGTTTCTTTAATCGTCTCTGCCGAGTGACGATGTGCTGCTGCGCCAGCGCGCGAAACCGGTCGAAGGGCCCGATTTCATGCGTTGCGCACATGCTCCACGGAATGCTGGCCAGCGAGCGGTCGAGGATGCCGCAAGCGCGGAGCAAGCCATCGTCGGCAGGGGCATGAGCGTGGAGACGCAGTAGGGGCAGCGCATTGGCATTGGCCAATCAGTTTCCGCGGATCGTGTGGGTTCGTTGGTAGAGGCAGCAGCGCGGGGGACGAGGTTTGCCTGACCAGCCAGCCCGTTTTCGACGTTCCGTCACTGACCCAGGGCGACATTCCATGCGGCACCTTCGTCACGTTTGTTGGGGTTTACTGCTGTTGGGTAGCTGGGTGGTGTTTAGCGCCGATGCGCAGCCCCTCCAGGACGCAGCGCGTGGCGTCGCCCAGCCGGCTCCCGCGACTTCGGCGCCAAGCAGCGATGCCTTGCCGCAAGCCGTGCCCGCCGGGGTGGCACGCGACCTCACGCTGAAGCAGATGGGCGTGTTCGGCCCGATCAAGCTGCGCGGCCAGGACCCCAATGGCACGTTGAATGTGGCCGTGCGCAACGATGAAGTGGTGACCGGCGCAAAGCTGCGGCTGGTCTATACCTATTCGCCGTCGCTGATCTATTCACTCTCGCACCTCAAGGTGTTCCTCAACGGCGAGGTGGTCGCCACGCTGCCTTTGGACAAGGAGGAGGCGGGGCAGACAGTGACCAAGGAGGTGGTGCTCGATCCTCGCCTGTTCACCGACTTCAACCGCATCGGCGTGCAGATGATTGCGCACTACACGCTCGATCATTGCGAAGACCCGTATCACACCTCGCTGTGGACCGACATCAGTCCCGATACCACGCTGACGCTCACCACCTCGGAAATCGGATTGCCCAACAGCCTCGCCCTGCTGCCAGCGCCGTTCTTTGATCGCCGCGACAACCGGCCGTTGGTGGTTCCGTTCCTGCTGCCCGCGCATGCCGATGCGCAGACGCTGCGCGCGGCTGGCGTGGTGTCGTCGTGGTTCGGCGCCCTGGCCGGCTGGCGCGGGGCACGATTCCCGGTGGTGCAGGCGCCGCCGACCGATGGGCATGTCATCGCCTTCGCCCTGCCCAACGCCATGCCTGAAGGCGTTAAGCTGGGCGAGATCAAGGGTCCTACCGTCGTCGTGATGGCCAATCCGGCCAGCCCGCCCCAATCGGGCCGCAAGCTGCTTGTGCTTGCTGGGCGCGACACCAAGGAGTTGCAGGAAGCGGCCAATGCGCTGGTGCTTGGTCAGGTGGGCATGTCCGGTGACCAGGCCATCGTGAAGTCGGTGGATCTGGGGCCAGGGCGTCGTCCATATGACGCACCGAACTGGGCGCCGGTGGATCGACCGGTGAGCTTCAAGGAACTGGTCACTGATCCGGCGCAGCTCGAAGCGGCCGGTTTCAATCCGCAGCCGATCCGCGTCGACATGCGGCTGCCACCCGATCTGTTTGCGTGGGCGCGCCACAGCGTGCCGTTGAACGTGCATTACCGCTACACGGCGCCATCCAACTACAACGACTCGGTGCTCAATATCGGGGTCAACGATCAGCTGCTGCGCTCGCTGCGACTGCGCCCGGCCGATCCTTCCGGCGTCGAGCGTCAATTCAACGTGCCTTTGCTGTCGAGCTCCGAAGCGCGTGGCGCGGAAGAGATTCGCGTGCCGGCGCTGCGCATCGGCAGCACCAACCAGTTCCAGTTCCAGTTCCACATGGATTCGCAGAAGAACGGGCTATGCGTTTCCGCGGCCACCGACAGCGCACGCGCGGCGGTGGATCCCGACTCGAATGTCGACTTCAGCCAGTTCGTGCACTACACGGCGATGCCGAACCTGGCGTTCTTCGCCACCAGCGGATTCCCGTTCACGCGCATGGCGGATATGTCCGATACCGCCGTGGTGATTCCCGATACGCCGGACGCGCACGAACAGGAAGCCCTGTTCACCATGCTCGGGCAGCTGGGACGCTGGAGCGGCCTGCCGGCTTTGCGTGTATCGGTGGTGCCTTCCAGCGCGGTGGATTCAGTGCGCGATCGCGACCTGCTGGTGATCGGCACCGGCACGGCCGGCGAGTTGATGGCGAAGTGGGGCAAGGGCTTGCCCATGCTGATCGAACGCAGCGAGAACGATTTGTCCGTGCGTGAACTCACCGATCGCCCCAAGGGCCAGGGTCCGGTAGCGCGTGCCGCGATGAGCGTGAATGGACCCACGGCTGCCTTCGTCGGTTTCCAGTCGCCGTACACCAAGGGCCGTAGCGTGGTGGCGCTCGCGGCCAATGCATCCGATCAGCTGGGTGATCTGCTCGACGTGCTCGGCGACGACACCAAGCTGGGTGAAGTGCGTGGCGACCTCACCGTGGTGCGGCAGAAAGTGGTGGTGGGGCTTACCGTGGGCGATGCCTATTACGTGGGACATCTGCCCTGGTACGCCTGGCTGTGGATCCACATTTCCAGGTATCCGGCCTTGATGGCGCTGGCCGGCATACTCGCGGGCCTGTTTGTGGCACTCACGGTGTTCTGGGCGCTGGGCCGGCTCGCCGCACATCGACTTGAGCGGTGATCCATGCGCCGCGCATCGATTCTGCTGCTACGCGCGCTGCTGGTAGTTGCCGTGATGTTCGCCACCGGCCATGCGCGGGCTGCGTCCTGCGCATGGCCGGACTGGGAGCATTTCAAGCAGGGCACGCTCAGTGCCGACGGCCGTGTGATCGATGCGAGCACACCCGAGCAGGTCACCGTGTCCGAAGGGCAGGCGTATGCGCTGTTCTTCGCGCTGGTGGCGAACGATCGAACCACGTTTGATCGTGTACTCAACTGGACGCAGAACAACCTCGCGCAAGGCGATCTGACCAAGCATCTGCCGGCCTGGCAGTGGGGACGCCATGCATCGAAGGACGCCGCCCAAAGCTGGGGCGTGCTCGACGGCAATGCAGCCTCCGATGCGGATATCTGGATTGCCTATACGTTGCTCGAGGCGGGGCGTTTGTGGCGAGAGCGCAGCTATACCGCGTTAGGCACGGTGCTCGCTCAGGCCATCGTGGCGAAGGAAACGGCGGTGTTGCCCGGGCTAGGCCGCACCGTGTTGCCGGGTCCCGTGGGCTTTCATCCGCAGGACGATGTGTGGCGACTCAATCCCAGTTATGTCCCGCTGCAGGTGATGCGTCACCTGATGAGCGCGTTGCCGCAGCAAACGGAATGGAAGGCCATCCTCGACAGCTCGACCAGGCTGGTCACCGGCACGGCGCCGCATGGGTTCTCTCCCGACTGGGTGATGTACAAGCGCGACCAAGGCTTTATCGCGGATCGGGCCAGCAAGGCCGAGAGCGCATATAACGCGATTCGAGTGTATCTGTGGGCAGGCCTGCTGGCGCCGGATGCGCCGGAGCGTGCCGCGGCGCTCGCCACGTTCCGTCCGCTGGCCGACTTTGTGGCCGCGAACGGCTTTGCGCCTGAGCGCGTGGACACGCAAACCGGAGCTGCGGCGAGCAACGAAGGTAATGCCGGTTTCTCCGCTGCAGTTGCGCCTTATCTGGCGGCACTCGGGCGCAACGAGCTGGCGCAAGCGCAAGTGCGACGCACGCGCACACTCGCCGCGCAATCGCCACTGGGCTACTACAGCCAGGTGCTGACCTTGTTCGGCCTTGGCTATCTCGATGGCCTGTACCGCTTCGATGCGAACGGCGCGGTTGTTCCTGCCTGGACTACGACGTGTCCCGCGGCGCGCTGAACCATCTGTTCGCACCCGCCATCATGCTGCTGATCGTCGGCGGTGCGATGCCGTCGCTGGCGTTGGCGCAGGCCACGGCCAATGCGCCCAGCCCTGCGATGAAACAGCTGCTCGATTCGGCTCGTGTATGGCAGGCCAAGAACCGACCGGACATGGCGCGCGGCATCGTAGAAAAAGCTCTGCTGATCGATCCCACGCAACCCGACGCGCTGGCCCTGATGGGGCAGATCGAGCTCAGCTCGAATCGTCCCGCCGAAGCAGCCAAGCGTCTGCAGCAACTGCAGGCGCTTTATCCCAAGCATCCGGCCACGCTTGAACTGGCGGATGCCTATCGCCTCGCCACCACCGACAAGACCTCGCTGGCCAAGGCGCGCCTGGCGATGCGCGCCGGTCAGTCGCAAGAGGCGTGGCAGCAGATGCAGGCGCTGTTTCCGCGCGGTGCGCCCAGCGGGTCCTTGGCCGGCGACTACTATCGCGCGATGTCGGCGGCGGGCCAGCGCGACAAGGCCTTGAACGAATTGCGCGAACGTATGCGGCAGGATCCCGACGATCTGGGTCTGGCCCTGACGCTGGCGGACATGCTGACCGATCGGGCGTCGACACGATTGGAAGGCCTGGACATCATCTACCGCGTTTACCAGCGGCAGGACGCCAACCGTCCGCAAGCCATGGAACTGTGGCGGCGCGCACTCAACAGCGCCGGCAGTGATGATCCCGCGTACTACGTGTGGTATCAGCGCTATCTCAAGGAAGTGCCCAACGACGACAGTGCCAAGGCAGCGCTCGCGGCGCTGGCCAAGAAGGGCGGCGCCAACTACGTACCGCCGCCGAAGGGCGCAGCGCCTGCGGCTGAGACATCGACGACTTCCTCTTCACCGGCACGTTCAGCGACCTCGCGCCAAGGCGAGGCGCTCGGCGAGCAAGGCCTGGCGAAGATGCGCGAAGGCAAGCACGACGAAGCGCGTGCCTTGTTCGCCCGTGCGCTCCAGCTCGATCCGGACAACGCCGGCAAATGGCGCAGCCTGATGGCCACGGCGACTTTTTGGGGAACCCTGTCCAAGGCACGTGCGGCTAACGACCAGGGGCATCCGGAGCAGGGCGAAACGCTCGCCCGCGAGGCTTTGCGTCAGCAGCCCAATCAGAATGATGCGAACAAAGTGCTCGCCACCTCGCTGATCGCGCAACAGCAATGGACGCAAGCCGAGGCGGTGCTTCGCCCGATGGTGGAGGCGAAGCAGCCGGATGTCGATGCGCTGGAGTTGCTGGCCAAGGTGCTCATCGCCACGCATCGCACCGAGGAACTGTCGCCGCTCATCGCCCGGGTGCAGCAACGCTACAACGGTTCCAGCGACGCCATGATCGCGTTACGCGCGCAATTGCTTTCCATCGAAGCGGACCAGTTGATTGCCGACGGCAAAAGCGGTGCGGCGGTATTGAAGCTGGAGGACGCCGTGCGCCTCACGCCCAAGGACGCTTGGCTGCGCTACACGCTGGCCCGCCAGTATCGCGACCTGGATCTGCCCGCATTGGGCCGCGCGGTGATGGAAGACGGCCTGCGCGCCGCGGCGACCCCCGACATGCGCTATGCGAGCGCCCTCTATCTCAATTCGCTGGACGACATCGACACCGCCAGCAGTGTGCTTGCACCGATACCTGCGGGCCAGCGTTCCGATGGCATGCGCGAACTCGCCGCCAGCCTCAAGGCGCAACGCGACCTGCGCGAGGTGCATCAGCTTCAGGCCAAGGGTCGCCAACAGGAAGCGCGTGCGCTGCTCGACCGGATCGCGCTGGATGTGCGCGACGACCCGCAGATGCTCGCCAGCGTCGGGCGCGAATGGATCAGCCTGGGAGAGCCCGACAAAGGCTTGAAACTCGTAAGTGATTGGCTGGACGCGCATCCGGAAGATCCCGCCATCGGCGTGCGCCTGCGCTACGGCGAGCTGCTCGGTTCAGCCAATCGCGACGACGCGTGGCGTGCGTGGATTGCCGATGCGCGATCACGCCCCGGCGTCACCGCCGAACAGCAGGCGCAGTTCGACGATCAACTGCTGCGCTTGTCGATGCGCAAGGCAGGGCGGCAGATCGACGCCGGCGATCTCGCGGGAGCGGACCGTACACTGGACGAGGTACCCGGACACAGCAAGCTGGAAAAGCGCTGGCTGCTCGCCCAGGCCGATCTCCGCGAGGCCCATCGCGATTATCGCGGTGCAGAGGTCTACGCCCGCAAGGTGCTGGAAAATCATCCAGGCGATGCCGACGCGCGACTCACCATCGCGCGCATGGAAGAGCGCATGGGTCACCGCAAGACCGCGCTGGCCATGGTCGACGACGTGCTGGCCGATACCGCGCCGGACGATGTCGACACGCGGCTGGCTATCGCGCGTCGTTATACCGCCCTGGGCCGCAATGAGCAGGCGCGAGCCGTGGTCGATCCGTTGCGGCAGCCGTATGCCGATCGCTCCGATGTCACCGTGCAGTCGGCTCGCATCGCACAGTCGCAAGGCCACTATGACGACGCGGCCCAGCTCTACCACACGGCATTGACGCAAGAACAGGCGGAGGGCGAGACGCCTAGTCCCGATGATGGACTCACCTCGGCGCAGCGTGCCTTGCAGGGTCTGGACGATCGCCGGCAAGGGCAGATCGCCACCGGCGTGATCCAATCCAACGAGTCGGGCAGCAGCGGCATGTCGCGGCTGGATGCCACGGAGATTCCGGTCTATCTGCGAATTCCGGATGGCTACGCCGGTCACTATTTTTTCCACGCCGACACGGTGCTGCTCAATGCCGGCACCTTGCCCGCGGATCGGTTTGATCCGGCCTTCGAGTTCGGCAAGATCGCCGCGCTCGGCAATGCCGGGCTGCATCCGATCGATCAGACCGACAAGGGCGTCGCGCTGGCGGCCGGCTACGATTTCAATGGCGCAAGCAACAGCTGGCGCGCCGACATCGGCAGCACGCCGATCGGCTTCACCGTCAACAGCATCCTTGGCGGATTTCTCTATCGCCACGATTTCTACGACTCATCAGTGACGCTCGACGTATCGCGCCGGCCGGTTACCAGCAGCCTGGTGTCGTACTCGGGAGCACGCGATCCCGTCACCGGCGAAGCCTGGGGGGGCGTGGTGCGCAGCGGTTTCACCCTCCGCGGCGCGCAGGATTGGGGCCGAACCACGCTGTTTGCATCCGTCGGGTTTGGCGTGCTCACCGGCGAGAACACCGAGACCAACCATGAGTTCAAGGTGCGCACCGGCATCGACGTGCCGGTCTACGTGGGCGTCGATCAGCAGTTTTCCAGCGGCCTGGTGGTCAACTACTGGCACTACGCGAACAACCAGCATTTCTACACTTTCGGCAACGGCGGCTATTACAGCCCAGGTCGCTATTTCTCCGCATCCATTCCCTTGGATTGGACCGGTCGTTACCAGCGCTGGTCATGGGAGTTGGAGGCCTCGGTCGGAAACTCCTCCACCAACGAGGAAGAGGCGCCGTACTTCCCCACGCGGCCGGATCTTCAGCGCCAGGCGGTGGCGCGCATGGCTGCTGCGGATCTGGGCTCGCCGTACTTCGGCACCGGTTCGGGCGGCGGCTTCAGCTATACGGTGGCAGCGGCGCTGGAATACCGGCTCACGCCGCACTGGGTGATCGGCACGCGATTCAAGCTCGATCGTTCACGCGATTACGCGCCCAACCTTGGCACGATCTACCTGCGCTACTTCTTCGACCAGCAACGGCTGCCAGTGCCGTTCCCGCCCAACCCCGTCAAACCATATTCCGCGTACTGACGGGATCACCCTGCCGCTAGGGACGAGAGTCGTGACGAACCTTCCTCCATCGCCTTACGAATCGACCGATCGAGCAACGCCACGCGCGCTGCTGCGGCTGAATCAGTCGCTGGCCATCGAAGGATTGCCGTCGTCCTTGTCGGCGCTGGCGACGGGGCAGGTGTATGCGGTGTACGCCAGCCGCTCACCGGCACGCGACGCGCTGTTCTGGAAGACCGCGGCGCATGCGCTGCTCACGCCGGTAACGGTGCTTTCCACGCGCTCGGCCGAGGACGTGGCGCAGGCGCTGCACCAGCACGGCATGGATATCGATCACCCAGGCGCGGTGCATCCCAAGTCCAATGTGTGCAGTTTGAAAATCCCGCCGAACCGCGACGGTTGCGATGTGCTGATGGAGTCCTTGCAGGCGCTGTCGGCCCAATGCGCGACACCAGCAAGCCAGTTCCTCGTCGAAGGCGTGGCGACCTGCTTCGCCTGGCAGGATCGCGCTGCGCTGATTCGGCAGGGTGCCTCGTTGGCAGGCTGGTGCGCGCAGACGCGGCACACCGTGCTGCTGGTGATGTTGCCGCCGCTGGTGGAGCAGAGCGGCGATTTCCGCCCGCTCACGGATTTCCAGATCCAGTTTGCCGGCGCCGCGCAACTGGTGCACGTGCAAGGCGAGTTTCGATGGGAGGTGGCGTTCTGGCGGGACAATCGCGGGGCGCTGTCGGCCAGCGAATCCATTCCATTGCGCTTTTCCGCCAGCGATCACCGCTTGATCGCCGTGCCGGACGATCCCGCCAGTGGCGAAGTGGCCGGCATGCTGGCACCCGATGAGAGCGTGGTGATGGTGGCGCAGGGCACCGTGGCGCGCGAGCGGGTGGTGCCCAAGGGTTGGCAGGTGTTGCCGGACAACGAAGCGCTGGTATCGGCAGCGAGTCGGGCGGTGGCGGCTACGGTGATCCTGCACTACGGCATCAACGAAAGCGTCGCTTCGCTTGCCAAGCAGGTGAACTATCTGCGTCGCCAATGCGGCAAGGCACTGAAGATCCTTATCCGCGAAGACAACGTCAGCATCCGTTATGAGCTGCTGATGCTGACGCTGGGCGCCAACGCCATCATCGCGCGCAGCATGCCGATGGCGCAGGTTGAGATCGCCGTGGACGGTGTACAAGGGCAGCTGTTTTCACGCCCCGTGCCGGACGATTACGTCAGCGCGCTATCGGCTGCCATGCGCGATTCCACCACTGGCTATGTGCCGGCGCACCGCTTCATCCAGTTGGTGCGCGAGGCGGTGGAGCGCAGCCGCCCGATACGCCTGCCCAACGTATTGCTGCGCTTGCCGCTGGAGCCCGACGTGGCGGGCATCGATGCGCTCCAGGCCTGCCGCATCCGCCGTACCGGCGATCTGTGCACGGCCAGTGGCGACAGTCTCTATCTGTTCTTTTTTGCCTGTCACGTGGAGAACGCGGGCGAGGCGATGGAGAAGGTGTTCGAGCGCCCGCTCTCGGAGCTGTTCCGCGGCGAGCTGCGCTGCGGCGATCGTGAAACCATTATTTCCACACTCGATGCTCTCGAAGAAGAGATAGCCGAGCTCCCGCCGCCCGATTACACGGGTCTGGTCGCAGCTCCCGAACCGATCGCGTCGCCGGTGCCGCCGGTTGCGGAGTCGTCGGCGGAGAGCGTGGAGGTCGAGGCGACGCCGTCGGGGCTTCCCATGCTTGGCAGCACAGACGCCATCAACGCAGCAGCCACGGCCACCATGCGCCGTCCACCACGGCCGGCTTCGTTGCCGCTGAAGGCAGGGAGGTGACGCGGGCATGAGCACCTTCCTGGGGTACTTCATCGTGGGCCTGGTACTGGCTGCGCCGCTATGGTGGCTGTCCTGGCGTTTTCGGCTCGGTTCCTTGCTGTCGCGTATCCATTCCTTGCTTCGTCGGCGCAAGATCCAGTTGCCGCCGCAACTGGAAGGCCTGGTCATCCTTGGCAAGCGCCAGGGCGGCACGGGAAAGAAGGCATGAAGACGATTGCCATCATCGCTTCCGTCGGTGGTGCAGGGCGCACCATGCTTACCGCGTCGCTCGCAGGTCTGCTGTCGGAACGTCGGCATGCGGTGTTGGCGGTGGAATGTGATCCGCGCAACGTACTGACGTTCTATTGCGGCTTGCGCACGCCTGCCCGGCAGGGACTCCACTCGCAGGTGCTTTCCAGCCACGATGAGTGGAGCGATGCGGCGCTGCAGACGGACGATGGCGTGCTGTGGCTGCCTTGGGGTGAAGCGCGTGGCGATGCCGCGCTCGCCTCGACTGCCGCCATGTCAGCCGCCCTGCATCAGCAGCCGACGTGGTTGCGTGATCTGCTGGCGCGAGTCGACTTGCCCGGCCATGGCGTGACCCTTATCGATACGCCGACCTGGCCCTCCGTCTACGCCGCGCAAGCCATGGCGGCGGCTGATCTGGTGATGGTGGTGGTGCCGCCCGAACCGCTGGCCTGCGCCACGCTGCCGCGCTTGCGTGCCGAGCTGAAGGCGCTCGGCAAGGAGATGGTGTACGTGGCCAATGCCGTGTCGCCAGCGTCGCAGTTGCATACCGACATCCTTGCCTTGTTGCGCGACACGCTGGGTGCGGCGCTTTCAACCTATCGCGTGCATGCCGACAGCGGCATACCCGAAGCATTGGCTCGCAACGAAAGCTTCGTGCACAGCGCGCCGCATTCGCAGGCAGCACACGACATGCAGGGCCTGGCGACCTGGCTGTCGAGCTGGCTTCGACGCGCTTACCAGTCCGGCGCGGCGGCGGGAGGTTCGGCGTGAACACGCCTGTCGCCAGCTCGGCCCTCTCGCGCTTGCGCAGCACGCTGGCGCAGCAGCTAGGCGTGGACGCCGAGGCGGGGCGCGGTGCGTGGCTGCTGCGCTTGGTGTTTCGTCCGCCGCCGCCAGGCCAACGCGATTGGCCTGCCTGGTGGGCCGAGCAACTGGGACGGCGACTGCGCGTCGAGCTTGCCGTGGGTGAAGACGAGGGCATCGGTACCTGGCTAAAGCGGATCTTTTTCCGCCCCCACCGTCGTCGCGTGCGTTTGTCCACTAACCTGCGCAGCGCGCGGCATCATCGCGGCGCGCGCCGCCGTTCGATGTTGCTGGGCCGTATCGGTCATTGGCTCGCGCCGGTCCATGGCATCGCGGGCCGGGCAGGGCATGCGGTGACTTCAAAGCTTCCGTCGGTACCGTGGGCGCGTATTGGCGAACGCGTGAATCATTGGTCGTCCGGACTGGATCGCGTGCCGCATCTCAAGCCGGTGATCCTCCTGCTCGCCCTGACGGTGGCGGTGGGGTTCTGGACCACGCCCTTGCCCATCGCCGACCAATTCCGCTTGTTTATCGCAGTGCTGGTAGTGATGGTGGTGGCGCGGCGGATCCCCGGGCGCTGGCCGACCATGCTGATGGTGTCGCTGTCGATCCTGATGACGGGGCGCTACATGTGGTGGCGCATCACGCAGACGCTCAACTTCGCCACGCCGGTGGAGGCGTTGTTCGGATATCTGTTGTTTGCGGCGGAAATCTATACCTGGATCGTGCTGTTCTTCGGCTATATCCAGACTGCCTGGCCGTTGAACCGCCGTCCCAAGCCGCTACCCGACGACACCGACAGCTGGCCCACCGTGGACGTGTATATCCCGACCTATAACGAGCCGCTGTCGGTGGTGAGCCCCGCGGTGCTTGCCGCCAAGAGCATGGACTGGCCGCACGACAAGCTGCGCGTCTACCTGCTCGACGACGGCAGCCGCGAAGAGTTCCATCGCTTCGCCAACGAAGTGGGCGTTGGCTATCTCACCCGCGAAGAACACCGCTACGCCAAGGCCGGCAACATCAACCACGCATTGGCGATGACCAGCGGCGAATTCATCGCCATTTTCGACTGCGACCACATTCCTACGCGCTCCTTCCTGCAGACCACCATGGGCGAGTTCATCGCCGATCCCAAGTGCGCGATGGTGCAGACGCCGCACCATTTCTTTTCGCCCGATCCGTTCGAGCGCAACTACGACACCTTCATGCGCATTCCCAACGAGGGCAGCCTGTTCTATGGCTTGATCCAGGATGGCAACGATTTCTGGAACGCCACCTTCTTCTGCGGATCGTGTGCAGTGATTCGCCGTGCTCCGTTGATGGAAGTCGGCGGCATCGCCATTGAAACCGTCACTGAAGACGCGCACACCTCGCTCAAGATGCATCGTCGCGGCTACCGCACCGCCTATCTGCGCATCGTGCAGGCGGCGGGCCTGGCCACGGAGAGCCTGTCCGGCCATATCGGCCAGCGCATTCGCTGGGCGCGCGGCATGGCGCAGATCTTCCGCATCGACAATCCGTGGCTGCGCAAAGGTCTCACGTTCTTCCAGCGCATCTGCTACAGCAACGCGATGCTGCATTTCTTCTATGGCATTCCGCGATTGATTTTTCTGTGCATGCCGTGCGCGTACCTGTTCTTTGGACTGCATGTCTTCGGCGCGGACGCCATCTCGGTGATGGCCTACGTATTGCCCTACCTGTTCGTGTCGGGCATGGCCAACTCGCGCATCCAGGGCCAGTACCGCCATTCGTTCTGGGCCGAGGTCTACGAGTCGGTGTTGGCCTGGTACACGGTGTTGCCCACCACGGTGGCCTTTATCAATCCGAAGAAGGGCAAGTTCAACGTTACGGCCAAGGGCGGGCTGATCGAGCAGGAGTATCTCGACTGGGCTACCTCCAAGCCTTACGTGTGGCTGTTGGCGCTCAACCTCTGCGCGCTGGTGGCGGGCATCGTGCGTATCTTCACCACCCAGCGCGATGAACCGGCGACGGTGCTGATGAACATGGTGTGGGCGCTGTTCAACGTGGCGATGCTGGGGGCCGCCGCGGGCGTGGCGAAAGAGGCTCGGCAAGTGCGCGTCTCGCATCACGTGCCACTGGTCGTGCCCGCGACCCTGGTGCTGCCCAATGGCAAGACCATCGCGTGCCGCACGGAAAACTATTCCACCGGCGGCCTCGGCATCATCCTGCCCGAGCCCTTGGAGCTCGATCGCGGCAGCCCGTTGGGCGTGGCCCTGTCGCGTGGCGATATCGATTACTACTTCCCCGCGGTGGTGGCGCGCAACAGCGGCGTCCACCTCGGCATGAAATTTGAGGAGTGGTCGTACGAAAAGGAGACGCAGCTGATCCAGTGCACTTTTGGCCGCGCAGATGCCTGGGTGCGCTGGGAAGAAGAGCTGGTTCCCGATGCGCCTCTGCACAGTTTTGTCGAAGTGATCGAGATGGGTTACCAGGGCGTGCTTCGTTTGTTCGATGCCTGCCTGGACGCCGCCGAGTCGGCCGTCGTGCGCCGGCCGCGCCAGTCGGGAACGGAGTAAGGCATGGGCATCTGGAATCTCTATTTCATCGCCGTGCTTTACTTGGCCGCGGTAGGCAGCATCCAACCGGTCTGGTGGCTCAACCTGCTGTTGGCGCTGGCGCTGCTGGTGCCCCTGCATCAGCGCTGGCAGCGCGTGACACGACAGGCGCTGGCCGTGCTGGCGGGCGTGGCCTTGCTTTACCACGAATCCAAGCTGCCGCCGGTCGGCTACGTGCTCAAGCAGATCCCGGCACTGGCCTCGTTTTCGCCCACGTACATGATGGAACTGGCCCGGCGCCTGTTCAAACCGGCAATGGTCTATATCCCGATACTGGTGTTGGTGATCTATGCCATCGTCAACCGTTGGGTGCGCGTGACGACGTTCGTGCTGTTGGCGCTCGTCGTGTTCCCGCTATGGCAGGGCATGGGCACGCTGATTGCCAAATCCAACGGCGGGCCGGGCTATGCGGTCAATCCGCGTGCTGACGCGGATACGGCGAACGCGGGTACGGACAGTTCTACCGGCAGCTACGACCAGCAACTGGCGGCGTTCCATCATGCGGAAAAGAGCCGGCGTGTCGCGTTCTTCCCGATGAGCACCGATCCTGCAGTGCAGTTCGACATCATCATCATCCACATCTGCTCGCTGTCCTGGGACGACCTGGATGTGGCCAACATGCGTGACAACCCGCTGTTCGGCAAATTCGATTACGTCTTCAAAAAATTCAGCAGCGCGGCAAGCTATAGCGGGCCGGCCGCGATTCGCCTGTTCCGTGCCTCGTGCGGGCAGGACGCGCACCAGGAGCTGTACAGCGCCGCTCCCCAGGAATGCCATGTGTTTGCCGATCTGGCGGCGGCAGGCTATGACGTCGAGTACCTGATGAACCACAACGGTCGCTTCGACGATTTCCGCGGCATCGTGGAGCGCGAGATTGGCCGTCCCGGTATTCAGCCGCAATCGATCGAGGGCCTGCCGCCGTTCATGCGTGAATTCGACGGCTCATCCCTGGTCGACGATTACGATGCGCTCGCGAAGTGGTATCAGGATCGCGCAGCCAAGGGCGGCGGACCGGTGGCGCTCTACTACAACACCGTGAGCATGCACGACGGCAATCGCCTGCCCAACAGCAATCTCACCAGCCTGCAGTCGTATCCGATTCGCTTGACACGGCTGTTGAGCGATATCGATCGGTTGACCGACCTGGTCGCCCATTCCGGTCGCAAGGCCGTGTTGATTTTCGTGCCTGAACACGGGGCTGCATTGCGCGGCGATGCGGGGCAGATTTCCGGCCTGCGCGAAATCCCCACGCCGCGCATCATCGATGTGCCGGTAGGCGTGAAGCTGATCGGCCTGCCTGCCGGCAAGGATCCGCCGGGCCACGCCATTTCCATCGATACGCCGACCAGCTATCTCGCCCTGGCCCAGCTGATGTCGAACCTGGTGGCCAACAGCCCGTTCAAGGCCGACGCACCGGCGCTGGACCAGTACTCGCACGATCTTCCGCAGACCCGGATGGTGGGCGAGAACGAAAACACCGTCACCATGGGCACCGCCAACGGTTATGTAATTCATACGCCCGACGGCGTCTGGATGGAGGGCAAGTAATGGCCGCACCACGCGATCCGCATGCCAGGATGAAGCCTAGCGATATTGAAACCTATGCCAGCTATGTCGAGGGCGTGGATCCGGCGCGCTATTACGACAGCCAGGCCAAGGACGTGTGGCTGGCCGCGCTCAAGCGTTGGCCCTTGCTGGCGTCGGTGCTGTACGCGGACGACCCGTCGACCGGGCCGCGTTGAGGTCGGCTCATTGGGTTTCGATGCGATCGCGACCGTTGGACTTCGCGCGATAGAGCAGGGCGTCGGCTTCGCGCAGCAATTCGTCGACTTGCAGCTTGGTACCAGCCACGCGCTGCGCAAAGGCAATGCCAATGCTGACGGTGAAGCCGAACTGCTCGCCATCAGTGGCTGTGATGGCCTGCACGCGAAGCTGCTGGCATAGTTTTTCTGCCAGTGCCTTGGCGTGCTGCGCCGCCTGCACGCGCAGCAGTATCACGAACTCCTCGCCGCCGAAGCGCGCCACGATATCGTCCGCACGCACGGTTTCACGGCACAACGTGGCCAGCGCCACGAGTGCCTTGTCGCCGCTTTCGTGGCCATAGGTGTCGTTGACGCGCTTGAAGTAATCGATGTCCAGCATCATCAGCGCCACCACCGGATCACTGCCGCGTTTGTCGGCAAGCAGCACGCGCGCGCGGCTCTCGAACGCGCGGCGGTTGAGCAGGCCGGTAAGCGGATCGGTTTCGGCCATGGTCTGCAATTCGCGGATCAGGCGATTGCGCTCATGTTCCAGTTGGTGGCGCTTGAGATCGTTCTGCTTGAGCACGTTGAGCGCGGCGAACAGGTCCTGCACTTCGCTGCCGTAGCGCCCACGGGGGATTTCCGCCGCCGTGTCGCCTGACGCGATCGCGAGGATGAACTGTTGTGCCTCCGAAAAGGGACGGATGACCTTTTCGCGGAAACGCCAGATCATCACCACCAGGAGTGCGGTCAGGGCGACGGCCAAGAGGCCGCTGGCGAGCAGGTAGAGCAGGTGCTTATGCAGGCTCTTGTCGATGGTTTCGCCGGCCAGGGCCAGGGAGTCGTCACGGAATCGGTCGATCGGCGCCACCATTGGGCCGTAGTGGTCGGAAAGCTCCATGAGCGTGGCGTTGGTGCCTGAGGCACGGGTGGCCTCCTGGCGCAGATTGTTGAGGAGTACCACGGCCTCGCCGTAGTAACGCCGGTCGAGTTCGGCATAGTCCTGCAGCAGTTCGGGCGGCAGCACGCGCACGCTCGGCACCAGCAATTGCCGCAACTGTTCGATCTTGCCCATGCTCGCAGCGATCTCCAGCGCCTCCTGCTCGGTCAGCGGTCGATGCTTCACCAGCGACGGCGCGAACTGCTGCGCGACCAGGCCGGCCTGTTCCCTGAGTAGGCCCGACAGCCGCGCGACCAGCAGATAACTCTGCACGTCGGCGTTCTCGCGAATAACGCCGGTGGCGCCGGTCTGCGCAATCGTCGACAGGCGAGGTATCACTCTGACGATCTGGCTGAAGCCGTTGACGATGTCCGCGTCGGTGCGGGCGGTATGCTGCATGGCATCCAGTCCCTGCCGTGCCTGGATCAGTTGAATCCGCACGCTATCCCACGACGGCGCAATCGCCGCGCAATGTTCGCAGTCGGGGTCGCTCAGAGCGGCGCCCAACTCATCCATGCGCCGATCGGTCATGCGCCGTGCGGCGTCCAGCACAATGCGCCATCTCGCGGATTCCGGTTCTTCCAGCATGAGCACGCCGACGGCGGGCCGGCGCTCGCTCGATACGTCGGCCATGGCGCGCAATGCGCCCCGCACGACGATGAACTGCTTCTGCGCCTCGCGGGCATCGCGATAGCCCTGCCACTGCAGGGCGAACTGCCACACCATCATCCCGATCACCATGACGTAGAGCGTCGTGACGATGTAACGAAACCGCCGGTTGATGGATTCGTTGGGAGGTGCCGGTGTTGGCATCGGTGCGTGTCGCCGCAATCATGGGAACCATCGGAGGACGGCTACTGCACCGACCCGCCGTTCCGCGACGGCCCCCCCCTGTGGCTTCAGCCCGTGGCGTGCGTACAGTCTCGGCGGCCTCTCGTGATGGCTTCGTAGGCGGATGGGGTTTTGCAGGCCCAATCCGCATGTTGGTGATATTTAACGTGAAATCACGCGCCAGCCAGGCGCTGGAAAGAGCGGGCACAGGTTCCGCGCGGCGACGGTCGTTCACTCGATCCCGTTCGGCGCTACATTCCAAGCCGCCCACCCACGCGCTCAAAGGTGTCGACCATGGCTCACGACTTTACGCCGGCAGACGCCAAAGCCCATGCGTGTTCCTACATCCTGCTGAGTCTGCTTCAACGCATGGATATGAAGGAGCCCGGCCTGATCGACGAACTGATCGCCGGTGCCGAAGGCGACTTCGCAGCCTCCCGCGAGCAAGGCGATTTGCCACCGCCCGTGCCGATGATTTTCCGCGAAGCCATCGCCATCCTCACGCGTGCCAACGCGTACAAACGCAACATGGCGGTCAGCGCCAACGACGACGTGTAGCGGGCGCCGCGCATGAAGCGACGAACCAGGCGGCGCATCGTTCGAACGCTGCTCACGATGGTGGTAGTGGGCGCACTCGTGGTGGCTGCGTATTGGCATCGCTCGCATCGACAAGTCGATGCGTCCGCGGCCGCAGCGGCGGCGCGCCATGACCAGCAGATCGCCTCCTGCGTAGCGCAGATCCGTCCTCGACTTCAGGGCGAGATCGATGGCTGGCGCCTCGTCAGCGACCTGTCGACAGGGCAGGGGAGGCAGTTCACCTTCGCCGCCAATTTCAACGCGAAAACCGCGCTCTATCACTGCGACGTGGATGGTTCCGCCACCGTCCTGGCCGTCGAGGGGCCGCAGTGATCGGCGCCTAGGACGCGGGCAGGGACGCCATCAGCGACTGCAGGTTTTGCGGGACGACGCGGATCAGCCCGCCGCGCGGACTATCGATGTCGGCAATCAGCATCAGCGAGATGGCGACCACCAACGGCAACACGAACAGGAAGAACGGCTCCGGCGGCCTCCGCCCCGTGCCAACACCCACCAACAGGTTGCAGCCGATCGCGATGGCGCCCAACAGCATCCAGGCCGCTATGGGTATGCGATTCCACCAGGCTGCCTGCGTATAGCCTTCCGAATTCAACACATCGTTCATGCCCGCCACCACCAGGGCCGTGATCGGCGTGGGTGTCTGGCCAGCCGGCGTGACGACCGCACTCCACAGCTGCGACTGCAACTGGTTCTTGCGCGCCGTGATGGCGGGCAACTGGCTGCGGTCAGTGGTTTCGTAAAACGTGATGCGATGTTGCAGATACGTCCTCAGCAACGGCCGCAGCTTCGACGCATCGGCGGGCGCAAGCAGATCCAGTCGCACGTATTCCGTGCCGATCGCGTTCGCCTCCGCTTCCTCATAATTCTTGCGCTGGTCGTACCGGCTGATCGCCATCGAAAAACTGAAACCGATGATCAAGCCAAGCAGGGTAAGCGTGGCCCCTTGCACCACATTGAACATGTCCCGCGACTCCGCCTCCGCCAACGGTCGCCGCCGGGACCACCAAGCGCCCAAGCGCGCGGCGATCCACATGGCAATGAACGAGATGACGAACACCATCAGCGGATGGTTGATTGCGAACATCATGGACTGTCCCCTCGGGCAGATCGCGGCTGGCAACGACCGGCCGGCGCGTGGCGGAGATCCTCGCGAAGGGGAAGTGAAGAAAGTGGATAGCGTCGTCTAGATCCGGGGGGGCGTCGCCGTAAAGCGGGATAGAGGTAGCTAATGAAGGATTGCTACCTCCGTGCAGAAGATCTGCGCGATACGCTCCCGGCAAACTGTGCGTTGCTAAGTTACTGCCCTCCGCACGTTACGTGTGGTGGACAATAGTCAGTGTGCACCCGGGCTGGCGGCATCCGCCGGCATAGACGCCTCAGCCGCCGCACGCTTTGGCGTATCGAGCGGGCACCAAGTCTTAAGCCGCTTGCCCTCGCGGTACAAATCGATGCATTCACGCATCTCGGCCTTGAAGGCCAGATCCGGCGTGTTGATTGGGCAGCCGGACGAGAGCGGCTCACCTGCCTTGTATTCGTCAATACAGCTTGAAAGCGGCGGCCCCTTGGGCGGGTTGGGATCGTCGGCCAGGGGGGCTGGCGGAAGGTTGAGGCGCTCGTCGCGATTCATGGACGAAGCAGGCGGGGGAGGTGAGCCGCATAGCAGGTTGGTGGCAGTGCTGCTCTTGGTGGGATCGCAGACGCTTTTGGCAACTTCCTTGATCACATCGCCGATATGGCGACCCACGGCGCCGCCGGCGGTCTCGTTCGGCGGCGGGAAGTACTTTTCGAACCGCGTCGCCTTGTACTGCATGTGGTTGCTGTCGTGCTGCATGATCTGGCGATCGTCGGCAGGCTTGGGCGGCTCGGGGGCAGTTGCGGTCGTCGAAGTAGCATCCGTTGTGGATGACAGATGCACTGAGCCATCTTTCGCGAACAAACTTGTGGCGGAGGGAGTTGCCACCGAAGTCGTCGGCGCAGGAGCAGGCGAATGATCCTGCACGACCATGGCGTCATGACGAGGCTTTTCGTGTACCACCGGAGGAACGCGCGCAGCCAACACTGGCTGCGGCGGCGCCAGTTTTTGCGGCTGTGCGGATGGCCCTGATGGCTGCGCGGGACGCGGCGCCCTGGGATGATCGATCAGACGCACGATCAGCGCCTGGTCGTTATCGATATGCGCCAGTTCCGTATGCTGCGCCTTGGGTTGCATCTCCAACCACAGTCCCACTGCGAACAGTGCGTGCAGTACGCACACCAGGGTCAGCGCCAGCACCAGCGTGGGGCGCGTCAGCGGCGGCTGCCGCCAGCGTCTGCGACCTAGGCTTTCACGCGTTTCGCTGTCGAGTAATGCCAGGCCGCGCGCACTATCTCCCTCCTGTCGATGTTGCACCTGCCCGGAACGCTTCATTACACCCCTACCACGCCTATGACGGAACGAAACATGCGCGTGACGTCAGCGCCTGTTGCGACAAGCCTGATTAGACAGGTTCTTTCAATCAGGGTTCCCCCTGATCCGCGTCAGAGAAGAAGCGCAAGAAAGCGCGGATCGGATGCCCACCTCGACCGAATCATTTCTCTGCAAACTAAAAGGTGAGGCGATCACTCGCCGGGCCCTCTGTCATTGGTGGATGCGGCGTGTTTTTCTGGGCCGGCAGGTTGCACCAGCAACACGAATTCCTACCGCCCACTCAACGCATAATACGCAAGCGCCGCCAGAAACATCAGCAACGCCAATGCACTGAAGAACGTTGCAATGACCCGCCACAGCGAAGCATCTTGGGCGTTCACGGCCTCTTCTCTCTTCCAGCAGGTCCTGACCAGATAGCCGCAAAAAATCATCAGCAGGACGTAGATACCGATGGATCCGATGTCCGACTGCAGCAGCATGGGGAGCTGCCCGTCCTGGGCGACCGCGATCAGGGTGAGGGTGGCGGTGCAGAACATGACGGCGGAGACGACCACCTTGCCCAGGGTGCGCACGCGCAGGTCAGTGGCCATCGTCACGGAGGCACCTCGACTAGCTGGGTTGGGATGCCATGAATATACGTCGCCCACCAACAAAAAAGCCCGGCGATCACTCGCCGGGCGTTTCCGTATTGGTGGAGGTGGCGGGAGTCGAACCCGCGTCCGAAGGCGTTTGACGCCCGGTACTACATGCTTAGCTCGCCGTTAGATCTCATCCCGCGACAGCACAGCGTGCAAAGCGCATCGAGGGACCAGCCTGCTTGATTTAGCCCTTACCGACAGGCGGCAGCTTCGGGCGATCTCGTGATAATGACCCTACATCCACGAGCACGAGCACAAGTGGGTTCGGGGCTAGGCCTTAAGCGGCCAGAGCGTAGTTGTCGTCGTTGGCAACTATAAGTTTGCTGCTGGATTAACGAGGAAAGCTGCCCCCTCGGCATGCACCAAGCTATCTCACTACCCCCGTCGAAGCCATGACACCCCCGGGGAAACTGAAACAGTAACTGGTCAGCCAGTATATGTAGGCAGAAGGCATTTCTACAAGCTGGCACGACGCCGCTATGGTTTGCCCCATCACCACCGAAAGGAACGGCCATGGTCCGGATACGTCAGGCGGTGTTGCACGACGCAGGTGTGTTGACCGATTTGCGATGCGCCTTTCTGGAGGAAGAGCTCAAGCAGCAGCTGCCGGACGGCTTTGCCGATCATTTGCGCGGCTGGATCGAAGATGCCATGCCTGAGGGCCGACTGCTGGCCTGGCTGGCCGAGGTGGAAGGGCGGGTGGCCGGCTGCGTGATGGTGCACCCGTATACGCATCTGCCATCGGCTTATTTCCGCCAAGGCGTCGGCTGGTATGTGCTGAATATGTTTGTCAGGCACACGCACCGTCGCCAGGGGTTGGCTACTGCCTTGCTCGCCGCCGTGGGTGCGACGGCAAGAGAGCAGGACATCGACTCGCTCAACCTGCACTCCACCGGCGCCGCGCACTGCATCTATGAGCGCTTTGGCTTTGGCACCTCGGTGGATGCGATGAACATGTCGCTGCGCAAAGACGTGGTGGGACTTTCCGAAGGCGAGCCGGGCTCGTGGCGGCGGATGTCAGGCTAGCTTGTTGTGCGAACGCATGGTGCGCTGCTTTTCGCGCTGCCAGTCGCGTTCTTTTTCCGCATCGCGCTTGTCGTGCGCCTGCTTGCCCTTGGCCAGGCCGATTTCCACCTTGACCTTGTTGCCCTTCCAATAAAGGGCCATGGGGATCAGCGTGTAGCCCTTGCGCTCGACGGCACCGATGAGGGTGTCGATCTCCTCACGGTGCAGCAGCACCTTGCGCGTGCGGCGATCATTCGCTACCACGTGCGTGGATGCGCTGATGAGCGGCGGAATCGAGCAGCCGATGAGAAAGATCTCGTTGCGCAGCACCACGGCGTAGCTGTCGCCGAAATTGATCCGGCCGGCGCGCAGCGATTTGACTTCCCAGCCTTGCAGCTCGAGTCCCGCCTCGAAGCGTTGGTCGATGTGGTACTCGTGGCGTGCGCGTTTGTTCAGCGCAATGGTGCCGCCCGAGCTTTTGTCTTTGTCCTTAGGCTTGGCCATGTCCGTTAAACTTCGGGCTCATTGCCCTGATGATGGTCCCGTCCGTGGAGGGACTGAAGATGATGCTCAAGAAGAGGCTGAAGTGATCGAGATCCGCCGCAGCGCCCTGGTGCGATATTCGCCGGACCAGATGTTCGATCTGGTCAATGACGTTGAAGCATACCCAAAGCGCTTCCCCTGGTGTGTCGACGCTCAGGTGCTGGAACGTGGCGAGGACGTGCTGGTGGCGCGGCTGGATCTCAAGTACATGGGGTTTCGCCAGAGCTTTACCACGCGCAATTCCACCGTGCGTCCCAGCCGTTTGCATATGAGCCTGGTCGATGGACCGTTCCGCAGCCTGGACGGGCTTTGGGAGTTCATCGCGCTGGGCGATGCCGGCTGCAAGATTTCGTTCGCGCTGGATTTCGATTACGCGGGCAAGCTCGGTGGAGCAGCCATCAAGCTGGGTTTTCAGGGGCTGGCCAGCCGCATGGTGGACGATTTCTGCCGCGAGGCGGAGCGCACCTATGGCTGAGCAGGTCACCGTCGAGGTGGTCTTTGCCGAACCTTCGCGACGCTGGCTGCGCAAGGTGAGCTTGCCCTCGGGCAGTACCGTGGCGCAGGCCATCGAAGCTTCGGGCATCGTCCAGGATGTTCCAGGACTGGTCGTGGATCCGGCCCGACTGGGCATTTTTTCCCGCAAGGTGGGGCCGGAGCACGTGGTAGGCGAGGGCGACCGGGTGGAAATCTACCGGCCGCTCACCATCGATCCGAAAGAAGCACGCCGGCGCCGCGCCCACGAGGGCTGACGCCGGCCGGTGGGCCTTAGTGACCGTCGTTGCCGCCGCCGTTGTCGCCGCCCTTGTCGCCACCGCCGGTCGACTTGTCGCCCTTGGTTTCGTCCACTGGGTAGCTGGCGTGGTACTTCTTGGTGTCGTTGACCAGCTTCTGCGCGTCTTCGGCGAAGAAGTCGCCCTCGGTGCGCACCAGCACGTCGTTATTGAAGGTGAGCTTGAGCGAGCGAACCTTGATGTCGCCACCACGGTGCTGCTGGGTGGAGACGTAATTCCATTCGTTCTGGCTGAAGGGCGAGTTGACCGAGGGCGAACCCATCAGCACCAGCACCTGGCGCTTGGTCATGCCGGGCTGCAGCTGATCCACGGTTTTCTTGTCGAGCAGGTTGCCCTGTTGCACGTCGGGGGTATAGATAAGACGGCAGCTGGCCAGCGAAAGGGCCAGCATGGCAAAACCCAGCGTGCGAATCAGCTTATGCATGCGTGTTGCGTCCGGATCGTAAAGGTGTCGGATGATACACTAACGGCCTCGTAGCGCCGTGTGCGTGGAGTTTGCTATGGAACAGGAAACGAAAGAACTGCGCAAAGCCGGTCTGAAGGTGACCCACCCCCGCATGCGCATTCTGCAGATCTTCGAGGATGAGGAAGCTCACCATCTCACCGCCGAAGACATCTACAAACGCCTGCTGGCCCACCAGGAAGACATCGGGCTGGCCACCGTCTACCGGGTGCTGACCCAGTTCGAGGCGGCCGGCATCGTCGTCAAGCACAACTTCGAAGGCGGCCAGGCCGTCTACGAGCTGGACCGCGGCAAGCATCATGACCACATGATCGATGTGGACAGCGGAAAGGTCATCGAGTTCGTCAGCGAGGAGATCGAGCGCCTGCAGGCCGAGATCGCGGCCCGCCACGGCTACGTCATCGAGGATCACAGCCTGGTTCTGTACGTGCGCCCCAAGAAGGGCAGCAAGTAAGCCAAGGCGTGCGGTGTCGGGAAGGCCGGTGACGGAAACGTTGCCGGCCTTTTTCGTGGCCAGGCGGGCGGGATACAAAACCTTCGCCCATAAAAAAAGCCGCGGGAGGACTCCTGTCCGCCCTACGGCTTGATCCGTTACCGGATGGCTCCTAGGAGGGCGAGTTGCTCGCGCGTCCCGGTTTTGCCACCGATTCCGGCGGAACGGCATCCTGCCGTTCTTCTTGCCCACCGTCCCCACGGTTGGCAAGGCTCACCATCTTGCGATGGTGGCTCCCCCACATCGATGAATCCAGCGTAACGAACCCTTCACACCTTGAGTATCGGAAAATTTCCTATGTAACGATCCTAAGTGCGAGCTACGTCACTAGTTTGTGTGTTGCTGCGCAACATTATTCGAAGATGAACGCCCTGGACCTCCGGCCGGACCCGGAACAGCCCACCCAGCGAAGTCACCCGGTCGCGCATGCCCTGCATGCCGCGACCGCCCCGGGGCATGCGGGCGGGCAGGCCGATGCCGTTGTCCCGGATGTCCAGCAGGGCCAGCGCCACGCCCTGGCGTTCGCCGATGCGCAGGCGCAGCTGGAAGGTGTCCGCATGGGCGTGCTTCACGGCGTTGGTGGCGCTTTCCTGCACCAGGCGATAGACCACCGTGCGGGTGTCGTCGTCGAGCAGGCGCGGGTCGCCGTGCAATTCGGTGCGATAGGCCACGCCGGCAGCATTGAGCAGGTCGCGGATCGGGCCCTCGTCCAGCGCGCGCAAGAGGCCGAATTCGTCGAGTACGGCAGGGCGCAGGTCGTCCAGCAAACGGTGCAGGGCGCGACGCATATGGCCGAGGATGGCGTTGATGGACACGCCGATATCGTCCATGCCGGCCTGGGCCAACCGCGATTGGGCCAGCTTGAGATGGGTCTGGATCGCCGTGAGGTTCTGGCCCAGCTCATCGTGCAGTTCGGCGGCCATGTGGCGGCGCTGGTTTTCCTCGGTGCGCAGGTTGCCGCGGGCGGCGTCGCGCAGCTGACGGGCAAGATGATCCAGGCGGCGGTTCACCGCAGCCAGATAGACGTTCTGTTCCGCCACGCGCTCGCTGCTGCGGCGTAGCGCATCGGTCGCCGAACCAAGCATCAGCGCACCGGTGCCGGCCACCGCCAGGAACAGTTCGCCGGGTGCGCCGGGGGAGCCATGACCGGAGAGGTGATCGACCAGGGTCATGCCGAGACTGGAGATCAGCATGGCCAGACTCGCGCCACGCCAGCCATGGCGGAACGCAAAGAAAAGCACGGGTGCCAGCGACAGCACGCGGGCAAACTGCGGCTGCGGCGCCGCGTGCGAGGACAGCACCAGCAGGATGGCCAGCGACGGCAGCAGCACCAGCAGGCCGTCCATCAGCAGGCGCCCCAGGGCGCGCTTGTCCAGCCGGGCCCGCAGCAGCATCACCAGCAGCGGGACTACCAGCAGCACCCCGACGTAGTTGCCCAGCAGGTCCTGGCCCAGCGCCTGCATCATCAGCTCGGTGGTGGGGCTGGCGTGGACCAGCGCCATCAGCACGGCATCCGTCGCCGTCGTGGCCGCTACGGTAAAGGCCGCCGACAGCAGCAGGCGGGCCACGTCCTCGGGATCGCGCAGGCTGGCGTGCAGGTTGGCACGCCGCATCAGCCACAAGCAGATGGCGACCACCAGGGGCTCGGGCAGCTCGCCCAGCAAAAAGCCGTGCCAGCCCATCGGCTGCGGATGGACATAGGAAATCAGCCCGCTGGCGGCGAATTCCGCACCGAGCAGCCACGGCCACATGCGCATGGGCGCCAGCAGCAGCGCGCCGAAACGCAGGCCGTAGGGAAGCATCCAGTAGGGTTGCTCGGTGGGCCACAGCAGCAGCCAGAGCAGCAGATAGCCGATACCGAGCAGTAGATTGGAACCGGGCAGTACGGGGTGTCTAGGTCGCATGCGGTCGATGTTACATGGCGTCGGCAGGGCGTCTAGGCGGCCACCAGCAAGCTTTTGAGCAGTCGCATGCGCGGGGTGATCGTCAACGGCTCCGCAGACTGCTATACATGCGTTCATGTACAGCATTGTCCTGGTCGATGACCATGCCATTGTCCGCGAGGGGTTCAAGCGGCTGATCGAATTGGAACCGGATCTGGAGGTCGTGGCGGAATGCCGCTGCGCCGACGATGCGGTCGAAGCGGTTGGCACCTGCCGTCCCCATCTCGTGGCACTCGATCTCTCCCTGCCCGATGGCAGCGGGCTGCCGTTGATCGAGCATCTGCGCAGCGTCGCCGTGGATACCCGCATCGTGGTGCTGAGCATGCATGACGGCGAGCCGTACGTATCCGAGGCCCTGCGCCGCGGCGCGAGCGGCTATGTCACCAAAGGCGTGGCCCCGGAAGAACTGGTGGCCGGGCTGCGTGCAGTGATGCAGGGCGAATGTTTTCTCAGCTCGGATCTGCGCAAGCGTCGCGCTGAGCGGCCGAGTGAATCACGCGATCCCATTCACCGGTTGACCGCACGCGAGCGCGAAGTGTTCCTGTTGCTTGCCGCGGGCCGTGCGCCCAAGCAGGTGGCCGGTGAGTTGGGCATTGGCCAGAAGACTGTCTACATCCACCGCGCCAGTTTGATGGGCAAGCTGGGTGCCGGTTCGGAATTGGATCTCTATCGCATGGCCGCCGAGCGCGGGTTGTTGCCGCGCAAGAACTGATTCGCCAGGTGATCGGGATGTTGCTCGTTGTAGGAGCGCACCCTGTGCGCGACCACCCGACGAAGCGATAGCGACCCAACGCTGCGGTCGCGCACAAGGTGCGCTCCTACAAGGGCCCATTTTGATTTTGTGGGAGCGCACCCTGTGCGCGACAAACCTACGAAGCGATAGCGACCCGGCGCTGCGGTCGCGCACAAGGTGCGCTCCTACAAGGCCCTTTTGATTTTGTGGGAGCGCACCCTGTGCGCGACAAACCTACGAAGCGATAGCGACGCGGCTCCGCGGTCGCGCACAGGGGGCGCTCCCACAGGTGTATGCGCGACCTATTTAGACCTGCGCCCGCTCCAACATCTGCTTCGCATGCGCACGCGTTTCGCGAGTGATCTCCACACCGCCCAGCATGCGGGCAAGCTCATCGCGGCGACCATTCGCATCGAGTTTCTCGATACGCGTGCGCGTGGACTCGCCATCGCTGTCCTTGCTCACGCGCAGATGCGCGTGACCTTGCGCAGCAACCTGGGGCAGATGAGTGACGCACAGCACCTGACGTTGAGCGCCGAGCGCGCGCAGCTTTTGGCCCACCACTTCGGCGACAGCGCCGCCGATGCCGGTATCCACTTCGTCGAACACCATGGTGCCGACGGTGTCCTTGCCCAGCGTGGCCACTTCGATGGCGAGACTGATGCGAGCCAGCTCGCCGCCCGAGGCCACCTTGCGCAGCGCGCGCGGCGGCTGGCCGGGATTGGCGCTCACCAGCAGTTCGCAGCGTTCGCGGCCCTGCACGTCGGGGTCGCCTTCGTTGGTGGCTTCCAGCTCTACCACGAGACGACCGCCGCTCATGCCCAGCTCGCCCATCAGGACGCTGACTTCTCCGCCAAGACGCTCGGCGGCCTGCAGGCGTGCCTGGCTGAGTTGGGTGGCTTGCTCGTCGTATTGCTGCTGCAGGCGTGTACGCTGCTTGGCCAGTTTTTCCAGCGCGTCGCCGGCGCCTTCCAGTTCGCTCAGTTCAATGCGCAGCGTGCCGGCCTTGTCGTGCAACTCGGCCACCGTCACGCGATGGCGGCGCGATAGTTCGTGCAGACGCGTGAGGTGGGTGTCCACTTCCGCATAGCGGTTGGGATCGAGATCGACGTCGAGCGCATAACGTCCCAGGCCATCGGCGGCTTCGCTGAGCTGGATGGAGGCGTTGTCCAACAGCTCCAGCAACGGGGCGAGGCGATCGTCGAGCGCGGCGAGCTTGCTCATTTCCAGCTGGGCACGGCCCAACGCGCGGCGTAATGCGAATTCGCTCTCGCCATCGAGCAGTTCAACGACGCCGCCCGCGCCTTCAGCCAGGCGGCCGGCATTGGCCAGACGCTTGTGGCTGGCCTCCAGCTCGGCCAGGTCGTCGGCGGGCAGCGCCCATTTTTCCAATTCACCCAGTTCGTGGCTGAGCAATTCGATGCGCTGCTCGCGGTCGTCGCCGCCGCTGAGCTTGCGGATGCGATTGCCCAGCTCGCGCCATTGCTGCGCCAGCTCACGCACCTGCGTCACCAGGGCTTCGTTGCCGGCGTAAGCGTCGAGCAGCTCCATCTGATGGGCGCGCGAGAGCAAGGCCTGGTGCTCGTGCTGGCCGTGGATTTCGACCAGCAGGGTGGCCAGTTCGCCGAGCTGGCTGGCATTGGCCGGGCGGCCGTTGATCCAGGCGCGCGAGCTGCCCTCGGCACGGATCACGCGGCGCAGCTGGCAGCTGTCCTCTTCGTCCAGTTCCTCGCGGCTCAGCCAGGCGCGGGCCTCGGGCAGGTTCGTGAGATCGAACTCGGCGGTCAGCTCGGCGCGGTCGCTGCCGGCACGCACCATGCCGCTGTCGGCGCGGGCGCCGGCCAGCAGCATCAGCGCATCCACCAGCAGGGATTTGCCGGCGCCCGTCTCGCCGCTGACCACGGTAAGACCAGGGCCGAAGGCAATCTCGGCTTCTTCGACGACGGCAAAATGACGAACGTAGAGCGAGGTGAGCATGGGTGGCGGCTTGGTGAAGTCGGGGGATTGTAAGGGGATGGGGCCGGGGAGCGGGTAGTGGGGGTGCGCACTTCGACGTCCGGTCCATCACCGGCATCCGTTTTTGCACCCCTGCGACCGATCCCCCATCCACGTTTCTTGCAAACTTTCCCGCCAGACCTTATTTCTTGTGTGTCTCAAGAAGCGATACAGCATGCCAGCCGCCCCTCTCGATGCCCGCGCACGACGCCTCTTGCGCACATTGATCGCCCAGTACCTCGCTGACGGCGAGCCTGTCGGCTCGCGCACGCTTTCGCGTTCGTCCGGCCTGGACGTCAGCCCGGCCACCATCCGCAACATCATGGCCGACCTGGAAGAGGCGGGATTGGTCGCTTCGCCGCATACCTCGGCCGGCCGCGTGCCCACGCCGCGTGGCCTGCGCCTGTTCGTGGACAGCCTGATCGAACTGCAGCCGCTGCCGCAGGACGAGATGGCCCGCCTGCGCAGCGAACTGCCACCGGGCCTGACCACCACCCGCGACCTGCTGGGCAATGTGTCCACCCTGCTCTCAGCCATGACGCAGTTCGCCGGTGTGGTCACCGTGCCGCGCCAGGCGGACTTCCCCCTGCGCCACATCGATTTTGTGGCGCTCCCGGACGCCCGCGTGCTGGTGATCCTGGTGTTCTCGGACAACCAGGTGCAGAACCGCATCGTCCAGCTGGCCAAGCCGCTGGACGCCCGCGAGCTTGAGCACGCCGCCAATTACCTCAACACCCAGTTCGCCGGCCTGCGCCTGGACGATATCCGCGCCCATCTGCTGCGCGAGTTGCGCGAGACCAGCGGCGAACTCAACCGCCTGATGTCCAGCGCGGTGGAACTGGCGGCTGCCTCGTTCGCGCCCCAGACCGAAAGCGACGACGTGCTGGTCAGCGGCCAGACCAACTTGATGGGTTATTCGGAACTAGCGAACTTAGAGCGCCTGCGCGAACTGTTCGAGGCGTTCCAGCAGAAAAACGAGCTGCTGCAGCTGATGGAAGTGTGTGCCAAGGCCCCCGGCGTGCGCCTGTTTATCGGCGAAGAATCGGGTTTTGCCGCACTCGATGGTTGCAGTGTGGTCACGGCCAGCTATGGTGCACAGGGCCGCGTGCTGGGCGCGGTGGGGGTCATCGGACCCACCCGCATGGCCTACGAACGGGTGATTCCCGTGGTACAAGCCACGGCCGGATTGCTTAGCGACGCCTTGAATCGCGTCGCTACGACCTTATAACCCGCTCGGGAGGCGGGGTTTTACCCGCAAGTGTTTGACGGTTGGTGCGCGATGCACCGGCCACGGATAAGGCTTGGAGTGATTCATGCAAAGCAACGACCCAACGGCGTCCAACGAGACGCCAGGCCAGCAGGGCGAGACGGGCAGCGCCGAACTGGAAGCGCTGAAGTCGCGTATCGCCGAACTGGAAACCAGCAACGTGGAGCTGCGCGACACCGTGCTGCGCGAAAAGGCGGAAATCGAAAACCAGCGTCGCCGTCTGCATCGCGACGTGGAGCAGGCCCGCCGCTTCGCCAACGAAAAGCTGCTCAACGAGCTGCTGCCGGTCTATGACGGCCTGGAGCGCGGCCTGCAGGTGGAAGGCGGTGATATCGCCAGCGTGCGCGAGGGCATTGCGCTCACGCTCAAGTCGCTGCTGAAGATCGCCGAGAACAATGGCCTGGTGCAGGTCGACCCGTTGGGTCAGCCGCTGGATCCGGAACGCCATCACGCGGTGAGCATGGTGGAGGCCCCGGGCGCGGCCGCCAACACGGTCGTCAACGTGCTGCAGAAAGGCTATGTGCTGAACGATCGACTGCTGCGCCCGGCATTGGTGGCGGTCGCCAAGGAGTGACGCCCGCGCCGGCGGTCGAGGACGCCTGAATGGCGTCCCCTGCCGGCAACGGTGCAAGGCATTGGGGGTCTTGTTGGCATTGAGATGCCGGACGGCAAACCCCATCTGACAAATCAGTTGCGGCCGAGGGGTCGCTTAAAGAATTCGGGAGTAAACAACATGGGTAAAATCATCGGTATCGACCTGGGCACGACCAACTCGTGCGTTGCCGTGATGGACGGCACCACCGCCAAGGTCATCGAGAACTCGGAAGGCGATCGCACCACGCCGTCCATCGTTGCCTTCACCAAGGACAACGAAGTCATGGTGGGCGCGCCGGCCAAGCGCCAGAGCGTGACCAACCCCAAGAACACCTTCTACGCGGTGAAGCGCCTGATCGGCCGCAAGTTCACCGACGCGGAAGTGCAGAAAGACCTGCACATCGTGCCCTACGGCATCGTGGCGCACGAAAACGGCGACGCCTGGGTTGAGACCGCCGACGGCCGCAAGATGGCTCCGCAGGAGATCTCGGCCAAGGTCCTCATGAAGATGAAGAAGACTGCCGAAGATTATCTCGGCGAGCCGGTCACCGAAGCCGTGATCACGGTGCCGGCCTACTTCAACGACAGCCAGCGCCAGGCCACCAAGGACGCCGGCCGCATCGCGGGCCTGGACGTCAAGCGCATCATCAACGAGCCGACCGCCGCCGCACTGGCCTACGGTCTGGACAAGAAGGGCGGCGACCGCAAGATCGCCGTGTACGACCTCGGCGGCGGCACGTTTGACGTGTCCATCATCGAGATCGCCGAAGTCGACGGCGAGAAGCAGTTCGAAGTGCTGGCCACCAATGGCGACACCTTCCTGGGTGGCGAAGACTTCGACATGCGCGTGATCGATTACTTGGTCGAAGAATTCAAGAAAGACCAGGGCATGGACCTGCGCAAGGATCCGCTCGCGCTGCAGCGCCTGAAGGACGCCGCCGAGCGCGCCAAGATCGAACTCTCGTCCAGCCACCAGACCGAAGTGAACCTGCCGTACATCACGGCTGATGCCTCCGGTCCGAAGCACCTCAACATCAAGCTCACCCGCGCCAAGCTCGAAGCGCTGGTGGAAGACCTCGTCAAGCGCACCATCGAGCCGTGCCGCACCGCGTTGAATGACGCCGGCCTGCGCGTGTCCGACATCAACGAGGTGATCCTCGTCGGTGGCCAGACCCGCATGCCCAAGGTGCAGGAGTCGGTGAAGGACTTCTTCGGCAAGGAGCCGCGCAAGGACGTCAACCCGGACGAGGCCGTCGCTGTCGGCGCCGCGATCCAGGGCGGCGTGCTGGGCGGTACCGTCAAGGACGTGCTGCTGCTCGACGTCACCCCGCTGTCGCTCGGCATCGAGACGATGGGTGGCGTGATGACCAAGCTGATCGAGAAGAACACCACCGTGCCGACCAAGGCCTCGCAGGTGTTCTCCACCGCCGACGACAACCAGACCGCGGTCACCGTGCACGTGCTGCAGGGTGAGCGCGAGCGCGCCAGTGCCAACAAGTCGCTGGGCAAGTTCGACCTGCAGGGCATCGACGCCGCACCGCGCGGCATGCCGCAGATCGAGGTCACCTTCGACATCGACGCCAACGGCATCCTGCACGTGTCGGCCAAGGACAAGAAGACCGGCAAGGAAACCAAGATCGAGATCAAGGCCGGTTCGGGCCTGTCCGAGGAAGAGATCAACCGCATGGTGGCCGACGCCGAGGCCAACAAGGAAGAAGACAAGAAGTTCCACGAACTCGTCGGCACCCGCAACAAGGCCGACCAGCTGGTCCACGCCACCCGCAGCGCGCTCAAGGAGCACGGCGGCAAGGTGCCGGCCGATCAGCTGAGCACGATCGAAGGCGCGTTGTCCGATCTGGAAAAGGTCAAGGACAGCGACGACAAGTCGGCCATCGATTCGAAGATCGAGAAGCTCGAGCAGGTCGCCCAGGCGCTGTACGCCGCAGCCCAAGGCGGTGCTCAGGCTGACGCCGGCGCACACGCGGGCGGTCAGCAGCAGGGCGGCGCGGCCGGCCACGACGACGTGGTCGATGCCGAGTTCACTGAAGTCAAAGACGACAAGAAGTAATATTGGCCGGTCGGCGCTGCCGATCTGACGCAGCCCGCGCCCGGGAGTTCACCTAGGCGCGGGCTGTTTGTTGAGTAGACATGGGTCGTACGATTCATGAGCAAGAGAGCAGTCCATGCCGGATGCAACGATGAGCAAGCGTGATTACTACGAAGTCCTGGGTGTAGAACGTACCGTCACCGAGGTCGAACTGAAGAAGTCGTTCCGTCGACTGGCGATGAAGTACCACCCGGACCGTTGTCCGGACGATCCGCATGCGCAAGAGAAATTCAAGGAGGCCAAGGAGGCCTACGAAGTACTGGCCGACGCGCAGAAGCGCGCGATGTACGACCAGCACGGCCACGCCGCGTTTGAGCACGGCATGGGCGGTCGCGGTGGCGCCGGTGGTTTTGGCGACATGGGCGATATCTTCGGCGATATTTTTGGCGACATTTTCGGGATGGGCGGTGGTGGCGGGCGCGGACGTTCGCGTCGCGGCTCCGACCTGCGCTACATCATGGAACTCGATCTGGAAGAGGCCGTGTTCGGCGTCGAGAAGAAGATCGAGATCCCCACCCAGGTCAATTGCCATCACTGCAACGGCAGCGGTTCGGCCGACGGCAAGACGGTGACCTGCAAGACCTGCGCAGGCCATGGCCGCGTGCGCATGCAGAACGGCATTTTCTCCATCCAGCAGGCCTGCCCGCATTGCGGCGGCAGCGGCCAGGCAATCGAGAAGCCCTGCAAGCAGTGCGATGGCGAAGGCCGTCTGGAAGAAACCCGCCAGCTGTCGGTGAACATTCCCGCCGGTGTCGACAACGGCGATCGCATCCGCCTCACCGGGCAGGGCGAAGCCGGCCCGACCGGCGGCGAAGCAGGCGACTTGTACGTTGAAGTGCGCGTGCGCGATCACGCCATCTTCCAGCGTGACGGCAACGATCTGCATTGCGAGCTGCCGATCCGTTTTGCGCAGGCGGCGCTGGGTGCGGAGTTGCTGGTGCCCACGCTTGAAGGCGAAGTGCCGATCAATATTCCCCCGGAAACGCAGACCGGGCAGATGTTCCGCCTGCGCGGCCGCGGCGTGAAGTCGGTGCGCAGCAGCCGCAACGGCGATCTCATCTGCCGCGTGGTGGTGGAAACGCCCGTTCGCCTCACCAAGCAACAGCGCGACCTGTTCGAGCAGCTCGAAGCGACCTTCGCCGATGGCGAGGCGGACAAGCACACGCCACGCGCCAAGACCTGGGTGGATGGCGTCAAGCAGTTCTGGTCGCGCGTCACCTCGTAAGTTCGCGCGATCTGCTGGTCAACAAAGCCCTGGCTCACGCCGGGGCTTTGTTTTTGCAGGTCCCGTCGATCGCGGCTGCCACGCGGGCGCCCGCAGGCGGTAGCATCGCTTCTCATGTCCGTCGTGCCCGAGAAAGGAAGCCATCTATGACCCAGCCCGTCCGCCTTGCCATCAATGGCGCCACTGGCCGCATGGGACAGGCCTTGCTGAGCCTTGTGAAGGACGATGTCCGCTTCACGCTGGTGGCGGCCATCGCTTCGCCCGAATCGTCCAGGCTGGGTCAGCCCGTCGATGCATGCGAGGGCGCGCTGGCCTATACGCACGAATGGCCGGCGACCGATGCGCTGGACGTGGTGGTGGATTTCAGCGGCCCGGCGGGTCTGGCCGAGGCGCTGACTTACTGCGAATCGCATGGCGTGGCGCTGGTCACTGGCACGACAGGACTGGACGCCACCTTTGCGCAACGACTCAACGCCTCGGCGGCGCGCATCGCCTTGCTGCGCTCAGCGAATTTCAGCCTTGGCGTGGCTGTGCTCACGCGACTGCTGCGCCAGGCCGCGGCGGCGTTGCCGGATTGGGATCTGGACATCATCGAGGCGCACCACAACCGCAAGGAAGATGCGCCATCGGGTACGGCGCTCGCGCTGGGCGAGGCGGCAGCGTCCGCACGCGGCACTTCGCTGCGCGAGAGCGCGGTGTATGCGCGCGAAGGTCGGGTCGGTCCGCGCCAGCACGGCACCATCGGCTTCGCTGTCGTACGCGGCGGCGATATCGTCGGCGAGCATGAGTTGTTGCTGATGGGGCAGGGTGAGCGGCTTGAGTTGGTCCATCGCGCTACCGATCGTTCGATCTTTGCCCGCGGCGCACTGGAGGCTGCCCATTGGCTCAGCGGCCGCGATGCGGGCGATTACGACCTCGATGCGATGCTGGCGGATCGCTCCTCGCGCTGAGCTCGTGCGGCGTGAAAACGCGTCGCATTCCTGGCGCTTGCTTGCCTGAGGGCGACGGGACCTCTAAAATCCCGCGTGTTGTCATTGGGGAGTAGCCATCCTCACCCCACGCAACCGGTATCCGGTTGCGCTTTCAGAGGAATCCGCGTCAACAGACTTGGAGCTTCGGCTTCATGGCGTGGATGGTCACCGGTTCCTTCAGGTACCGGCAGCCCGGCGAGACCTTTGGCCACGACGCGCTCACCCTGCCGGGCGAGCTCGCGTCGTTGCGCCAATGGTTTTCCGCTCGCCCGGCCTTGGAAAATACATGCTCATTGCCCTGTTGTTCCTGCTCTCGGCTGGCGCGATTTATCTCGCCTGCGAGTACTTCGTCAACGGCGTGGAGTGGTTCGGCCAGAAGCTCAACCTGGGCGCCACCGCCACGGGCACCGTGCTGGCGGCCTTCGGTACGGCGTTGCCGGAAAGCGCGGTGACCTTTGTCGCCGTGATCCTCGGCAAGACGCCTGAGCAAAGGGACATCGGCGTGGGCGCCGCGCTCGGCGGACCTTTGGTGCTGGCGACCATCGCTTACGCGGTAGTCGGCGTGGCCTTGTGGATGAATCGCCACAAGCTGCAGCGCGCCGACCATCAAGTGCGCGTGGCGCACGGACGCCTGGCGCGCGATCAATCGTGGTTCCTGGCGATCTTCGTGGTGAAGTGCACGCTCGGCCTGGTCGCCTTTGCGTTCAAGCCGTGGCTCGGCGTGCTGTTTCTGGCCGCCTATGGCTTGTACGTCTGGCGCGAGTTGAAGTCCACCGACACGGCGCCGGAGGAAGAGGAACTCGAGCCGCTGAAGTTCCAGCCCAAGGCGACCGATCCGTCGATCTGGTGGGTGGTCGCGCAGACCACGCTGGCGTTGATCGTGATCGCGTTCGCCTCGCACACCTTCGTCAAGCAGATCGAGGCGATCGGCATCGCGCTGAATCTGTCGCCACATCTGGTCGCGCTGGTGTTGAGCCCGGTGGCCACCGAGCTGCCCGAGACGATGAACGCGCTGATCTGGGTGAGACAGGGCAAGGAGCGCTTGGCGCTGGCCAATATCTCCGGCGCGATGATGATCCAGGCGACCATCCCCAGTTCGCTGGCGCTATTCGCCACGCCGTGGTTGTTCGATGCGCCGCTGATGGTGGCTGGCGTGCTCACCGGCGTGGCCATCGTCTATCTGTGGTGGTTGTTCCGCCGCGGACGCGTGGATGCGCGCTGGCTGGTGCCGGTGGGGCTGCTCTACGGCGTCTTTGCTGCCTATATCGCGTGGCACTACGGGACGCAGCTGTAAGTACCCAGGGCAGGGCGCACCACTGAGTGCGCCCTCGCTGATCAGTCGCGATGCGCGGCGTTGCGATCGCGGTCGGCACCCAGTTTGCGATCAAGCGAGCCGAACAGCTTTTTGAACGCGCGTGCAAATTTGCCGCGCTTGGTCTTGCGCAGCTTTTCTTCTTCGCTGGTGAGCCACGCTACCTGGATCACGCGGCGCTCGCCCTCGTAGGGCAGGTGGCCGTGGAAGGAATTCTCGCAGCGCTTGAACACCGCAAATTCACCGTACAGCGGCTTGAGCTCCGGCGCGATCATGCTGTCGATGCTGTCGATGCTGCCCAGGAAGCGCAGGCAGCCGTCGCTGGTGTCCGGCCAGAGGTTGTTGAGGTAGAGCAGGGCCGTGGCCACCTTGGACTTGCTATCCGTATGGATGGTCCCGTGGCGCTTGTTGAGCGACCGGCACAGCGTGATGAGAGTGGGGTACTGGCCCAGGTTTTCGATCCCCAGGCGCTCGCCGATGGCGCGCGCGAACTCGGCCGAGCTCAGGCGGCTCACCAGGGCGTTGATCGAGGGGCCGCAGTCGCTGGCGTCGTAGGGGAAGAAACCGGCGCTCGCATAGCGCGGAAAATCGCGCTCCAGGTCGCCGCGCGCCTCGTCCGGCAACTGACCGTGCGCGATCAGGAACGGGAAAGGCTCCGCCCTGATGTCGGTGTCCGGTCGGTCGAGACGGGCGGGATCGAGCAGCGCGACTGAGTTCATGGATGTCCGAGCATGGGTGAGACCGCGCTAGTGTACTGCCCGGACAGGGGGCCGCAGGGCATTTTGCCGGGTCGCGTTCAGCTGTTTTTGGTGGACACAAAGAGGGCTTGCACCTATCATTGCGACCCGCCCTGCAACATTCCTCGACTAAGGTCCTCAAGCCTGCTTTGCTGCGGCTTGCGGACCTTGCTGCACCTAAAAGGCGGTCCTCCGATGCCTATTCCCGCTCTGCTTGCCCTCGAAGACGGCAGCGTGTTCCACGGCTACGCCGTTGGCGCGACTGGCGAAACTGTCGGCGAGGTGGTCTTCAACACCGCCATGACCGGCTACCAGGAGATCCTCACCGATCCCTCGTACGCCAAACAGCTTGTCACCCTGACTTATCCGCACATCGGCAACACCGGCGTCAACGTCGAGGACGAAGAGTCCGCTTCGGTCCACGCCGCCGGCCTGATCGTGCGCGACGTGCCGCGTCGTGCCAGCAACTGGCGCAGCACCGAAAGCCTGACCGATTACCTCAAGCGCCACGGCATCGTGGCCCTGGCCGGCATCGACACCCGCCGCCTCACCCGCATCCTGCGCGACAAGGGCGCTTTGAACGGCTGCATGGTCGCTGGCGAGCAGATCGACGTCGAAGCTGCACTCGCCAAGGCGCGCGCGTTCCCTGGCCTCAACGGCATGGATCTGGCCAAGGTGGTCAGCGTGGGTGAGTCCTACCAGTGGAACGAGGGCGTCTACGACCTCGATCGCACGGCCTTCAATCAGCCGTCCAAACGCTTCAAGGTCGTGGCTTACGATTACGGCGTGAAGTACAACATCCTGCGCCTGCTGGCCGAGCAGGGTTGCGACATCACGGTGGTGCCTGCGCAGACGCCGGCCGCCGACGTACTGGCGATGAAGCCTGATGGCGTGTTCCTGTCCAACGGCCCCGGCGATCCGGCCGCCTGCGACTACGCAGTCGAAGCGACCAAGCAGTTTCTCGATGCGAAGATCCCGCTGTTCGGCATCTGCCTGGGTCACCAGATCATGGGCTTGGCGCTGGGCGCCAAGACGCTGAAGATGAAGTTCGGCCACCACGGCGCGAACCATCCGGTGAAGGATCTCGACGACGGCCGCGTGCTGATCACCTCGCAGAACCACGGCTTCGCGGTCGATCCGGCCACGCTGCCGGCGAGCGTGCGCGTCACCCATACCTCGCTGTTCGATGGTTCGCTGCAGGGCTTCGCGCTCACCGACCGTCCGGCGTTCTGCTTCCAGGGTCACCCGGAAGCGAGCCCCGGCCCGCACGAGATGAGCTACCTGTTTGATCGTTTTGCCGCCCTGATGCAGGAGGCCCGCACGCATGGCTAAGCGCACCGATATCAAGAGCATCCTCATCATCGGCGCCGGTCCGATCGTCATCGGCCAGGCCTGCGAGTTCGACTACTCCGGCGCACAGGCCTGCAAGGCGCTGAAGGAAGAGGGTTACCGCGTCATCCTGGTGAACTCCAATCCCGCCACCATCATGACCGACCCGGAGACGGCCGACGCCGTCTACATCGAGCCGATCAACTGGCAGACGGTGGAGCGCATCATCGCCAAGGAGCGCCCCGATGCGGTGCTGCCGACGATGGGCGGCCAGACCGGCCTCAACTGCGCGCTGGATCTCGCCGACCACGGCGTGCTCGAGAAGTACAACGTCGAGCTGATCGGCGCCTCGCGCGAAGCCATCCGCATGGCCGAAGACCGCGAGCTGTTCCGCGTCGCCATGGCCGAGATCGGCCTGGAGTGCCCGAAGGCCGAAGTGGTGCGCACCTTCGAACAGGCGCTGATCACCCAGACCAAGGTGGGTTACCCCACCATCATCCGCCCCAGCTTCACGCTCGGCGGTTCCGGCGGCGGCATCGCGTACAACCGCGAAGAATTCGAAGAGATCGTCAAGCGCGGCCTCGAGCTCTCGCCGGTGGGCGAAGTGCTGGTCGAGGAATCCGTGCTCGGCTGGAAAGAATTCGAGATGGAAGTGGTCCGCGACAAGGCGGACAACTGCATCATCGTGTGCTCGATCGAAAACCTCGATCCGATGGGCGTGCACACCGGCGACTCGATCACGGTCGCGCCGGCGCAGACGCTCACCGACAAGGAATACCAGCGCCTGCGCGATGCCTCCATCGCGGTGCTGCGCAAGATCGGCGTGGATACCGGCGGCTCCAACGTGCAGTTCGGCATCAATGCCGAGAACGGCCGCGTGGTGGTGATCGAGATGAATCCGCGCGTGTCGCGTTCGTCGGCGCTCGCTTCCAAGGCCACCGGTTTCCCGATCGCCAAGATCGCGGCGAAGCTGGCGGTGGGTTACACGCTGGACGAACTCAAGAACGACATTACCGGCGGCCTGACCCCGGCCTCGTTCGAGCCGAGCATCGACTACGTCGTCACCAAGATTCCGCGCTTCGCGTTCGAAAAGTTCCCCTCGGCCGATGCACGCCTCACCACGCAGATGAAGTCCGTCGGCGAAGTGATGGCGATGGGCCGCACCTTCCACGAATCGCTGCAGAAGGCGCTGCGTGGTCTGGAAATCGGCAAGACCGGCCTCAACCCGACCGGCCTTGATCTGACGACCGAAGAGGGCGTCAACGCGCTCAAGCGCGAACTGCGCGAGCCGCGTCCGGATCGCGTGTTCCATCTGGCCGATGCGTTCCGCGCCGGCTTGTCGCTGGAAGACGTGTATGGCCTCAGCCGCGTCGATCCCTGGTTCTTGGCGGCGTTCGAAGACATCGTTCTCACCGAGAAGGACGTCCAGTCGCAGGGCATCACCGTGCTGGACGCTGCGCGCATGCGCGAGCTCAAGCGCATGGGCTTCTCCGACGCGCGCCTCGCCGAACTGCTCGACACCAACGAAGCGGCCATGCGCCATCTGCGTCGTACGCTGGGCGTGCGCCCGGTGTACAAGCGCGTGGACTCCTGCGCCGCCGAGTTCGCCACCACCACGGCCTATATGTACTCGACCTACGAGGAAGAGTGCGAAGCCAACCCGACCAATCGCGACAAGATCGTCGTGCTTGGCGGCGGCCCGAACCGCATCGGCCAGGGCATCGAGTTCGACTACTGCTGCGTGCACGCAGCGCTCGCCCTGCGCGAGGATGGTTTCGAAACCATCATGGTCAACTGCAATCCGGAAACGGTCTCGACCGACTACGACACCTCCGACCGTCTGTACTTCGAGCCGCTCACGCTTGAGGACGTGCTGGAAATCGTCGATCTGGAGAAGCCCAAGGGCGTGATCGTGCAGTACGGTGGCCAGACGCCGCTCAAGCTTGCACGTGCGCTGGAAGCGGCTGGCGTACCGGTCATCGGCACCTCGCCTGACAGCATCGACCTGGCCGAAGACCGCGAGCGCTTCCAGCAGATGATCGAAAAGATCGGCCTGAAGCAGCCGCCGAACCGCACCGCGCGCACGCCGGAAGAGGCGCTGGCCTCGGCACGCGAAATCGGCTATCCGCTGGTGGTTCGCCCGAGCTACGTGCTGGGCGGCCGCGCGATGGAAATCGTCTATAGCGATGCCGATCTTTCGCGCTACATCCGCGACGCGGTGCAAGTCTCCAACGATTCGCCGGTGCTGCTCGATCGCTTCCTCGATCACGCGGTCGAAGTGGACGTGGACATCATCGCCGACGCCGAAGGCAACGTGCTGGTCGGCGGCATCATGGAGCATATCGAGGAAGCGGGCGTCCATTCGGGCGACTCGTCCTGCTCGCTGCCGCCGTACTCGCTGACCCAGGAGGTGCAGGATGAAATGCGCCGCCAGGTCACTGCGATGGCGAAGGAGCTGAAGGTCATCGGCCTGATGAATACGCAGTTCGCCATCCAGGGCGATACGGTGTTCATCCTGGAAGTGAACCCGCGCGCCTCGCGCACCGTGCCGTTCGTGTCCAAGGCCACCGGTGTGCCGCTCGCCAAGATCGCCGCGCGCGCCATGGCCGGCCGTTCGTTGATCGAGCAGGGCACCACGCGCGAAGTGATCCCGAGCTATTACTCGGTGAAGGAAGCGATCTTCCCGTTCCTGAAGTTCCAGAACGTGGATCCGATCCTCGGCCCGGAAATGCGTTCCACCGGTGAGGTGATGGGCGTGGGCCGCAGCTTCGGTGCTGCCTTTGCGCGCGGTCACGATGCCGCCGGCATCAAGACGCCGCCGAAGGGCAAGGTGTTCGTTTCGGTGCGCGATGCCGACAAGGATCGCCTGCTGCCGGTTGCCCGTGAAGTGCTGGAGCGCGGCTTCAGCCTGGTCGCCACCGACGGCACGGCCAAGTATCTGGCCGAGCATGGCGTGGCCTGCGAGCGCATCAACAAGGTGATCGAAGGCCGTCCGCACATCGTCGATCTGATCAAGAACGGCGAGATCGTCTATATCGTCAACACGACCGAGGGCAAGGCGGCGATTGCCGACTCGTTCTCGATCCGACGTGAAGCCCTGCAGCAGCGCGTCACGTACTCCACCACGGTCGCGGGCGCCCGCGCGCTGGTGCATTCGCTGGATTATCACGGCGACGGCTCGGTGCACAGCCTGCAGGAACTGCACAAGGAACTGAAAGCATGAGTCGTGCGCCCATTACCAAGGCAGGCTCCGAGCGCCTTCGTAGCGAGCTGGAAAAGCTGAAGTCCACCGATCGGCCGCATATCATCGCGGCCATCGCCGAGGCGCGTGCGCATGGCGACCTGAAAGAGAACGCGGAGTACCACGCGGCACGCGAGCAGCAGAGCTTCATCGAAGGTCGCATCGCGGCGTTGGAAGCGTTGCTGTCCACGGCTGAGGTCATCGACGTCAGCCGCCTCGCGGCCGGTTCGCGCGTGGTGTTCGGCGCCACCGTGGATCTGGAAGACGAGGACAGCGGTGAAGCGGTGACCTACCAGATCGTTGGCGACCTGGAAGCCGACATCAAGCAGCGACTGATCGCCGTCTCCTCACCGATCGCGCGCGCCCTGATCGGCAAGAGCGAAGGCGACAGCTTTGAGTTCACCGCGCCGAACGGTGTGAAGCATTACGAGATCACGGGCGTGCGTTACGCCTGATCTTGCGGGAAAAAACACCTGTGGGAGCGCACCCTGTGCGCGACTGAGTCTAGCCCCAGTCGCGCACAGGGTGCGCTCCCACAGGGAGGCCTCGGAATTCTGAAAAACCGAGGCAACAAAAAAGGGCCGCTTTCGCGGCCCTTTTTCTTAGACTCATCGCAGCTAGCAATTAGCGCTGACGGGCCTTGAAACGCGGGTTGCTCTTGCAGATCACGAACACTTTGCCGCGACGACGCACAACCTTGCAGTCACGGTGCCGCGCCTTGGCGGACTTCAAAGAGGAAAGCACCTTCACGGCCAGCTCCTGAAACTATTAAAAGAAAAATACAAGACGGCAAGTGTAAACAGATTTCAGGAGTCGCACAAGTCTTTGGATCGCCTGCCAATTGCCTGTTCATGATGAACCGCACAAGCGCCGCGTATCAATCGGACTCGGTCATGGCACTCAGGAAACGCCTGACCACGGGCGAGGGCTCGTCGATCCGGCTGGCGAGGGCCAGCAGCATATAGGCATCGGGGTCCTCCAGGCGCAGGTATTTCACCCCAGGCAGGCTCACCGAGCGCATCGAAGCGGGCACCAGGGCCAGCCCCATGCCGGCGGCCACCAGCACCAACAGACCGTTGATCTGCTGCGCTTGCTGGCTGATCAGCGGGTGGAAGTTGGCCTTGGCGGCGATCTGTGCGAGGCGGTCGTACAGCGTGGCGGCCAGTTCGCGCGGCTGGACCACGAAGGCCTCCATGGCCACTTCGCGCAGCCAGATGCTTTCGCGGTCGGCCAGCGGGTGGTTGGCGGGCAGGGCGAGCAGCAGCGGTTCGCGGTCGATCACGTCCAGGCGCAGGAGCTTGGCCATGCCGGGGTGCTCGGGTTCGTCGCGCACGAAGCCCACGTCAACCTCGCCAGCCAACAGGGCGGCGTACTGCTGCTCGGTGTACATCTCGCTGAGGATCAGCCGCACCTGGGGGGCAAAGCTGCGATAGCGCAACAAAGTCTGGGGCAGGGCGGGGTGGAAGGTCACCGACACCGTATAGGCCAGCCGCAGTTTGCCGCTGAAGCCGGTGGCGGCGTCTGCCATCTGGGCGCGGGCCTCTTCGGCCTTGGCCAGGATCTGTCTGGCCTGTTCCAGGAACAGCTTGCCGGATTCGGTCAACGCGACGTTGCGCTTGTTCCGCTCCAGCAGGCGCACTCCCAAGTCGTTCTCAAGCGCTTGTATCTGCTGAGAAAGTGGCGGCTGGGAGATGTAGAGCCGCTGGGCTGCGCGAGTAAAGCTCAGCTCCTCGGCAACCGTTACAAAGTAACGAAGCTGTCTGAAGTCGAACATGGGGAGGCTTTAATAGGGTTTTCGAATAAGTCGATGCCTAAATATATATTTGTTTCTATAACCCGTCGATCATATTATTTCTTTCGTCCCGCCACCGTCCCCTCCCCCCAGGTGGCGGCGACCCTCGCCCCGCTGCGACGCTATCCCCGCGATATCTGGTCTTCCTCCCCCCTGACCCATATCGACGCGTCGCCCAGCGGGGCGCTTTCTTTTCAGACGCAACGCCCGGCCGAAAGGCCGGGCGTTGTCGTTTGTGGCTGGGAAGCCGCCTCCTGTAGGAGCGCACCCTGTGCGCGACTGGGGCGGGCTCAGTCGCGCACAGGGTGCGCTCCCACAAACGAAGCTGTCCGCTCGTCAGAGCCTCGTCGCCAGCCTCGTCCCCTGGTCAATCGCCCGCTTCGCATCCAGTTCGGCGGCAACATCCGCGCCGCCGATGACATGGGTGGTGATGCCAGCTGCCACCAAGGCATCAGCCAGCGACCGATTGGGCTCCTGGCCGGCGCAGATGATCACGTTGTCGACCGGCAGCAGCTGGGCTTTGCCGTCGACCGTGAGATGCAGCCCTTCGTCGTCGAAGCGCTCATAGGTGACGCCACCCAGCATGGTGACGCGCTTGGCCTTGAGCGTAGCGCGGTGCACCCAGCCGGTGGTCTTGTTGAGGCGGGCGCCAGGGCGTCCTTCGGAGCGCTGCAGCAGCCACAGCTGGCGTGCCGGCGCTTCCGGTTGGGCGGGGGCGAGTCCGCCGCGGCTATCGAGCTGCATATCCACGCCCCATTCGCGCGTCCAGCGCGTCACGTCGAGAGTGGCCGATGGTGCGTGTTCCACCAGAAATTCCGCCACGTCGAAGCCGATGCCGCCGGCGCCGATGATGGCGACGCGCTGGCCTACGGGCTTGTTGTGCGCGAGCACGTCGAGGTAGCTCAGCACGCGCGGATCATCGCTGCCAGGGAACTGCACATGACGCGGCGTGATGCCGGTGGCCACCACCACTTCGTCGTGGCCTTCGGCGGCGAGCGTCAATGCATCGGCGACCTGCCCAAGTTTCAGCGTGACGCCGGCGTCGCCCAGACGATGACGGAAATAACGCAGGGTCTCGTGGAATTCTTCTTTACCGGGAATCCGTTTCGCATAGTTGAACTGGCCGCCGATCTCGCCAGCCTGGTCGATCAAAGTCACCGCGTGGCCGCGTTCGGCCAGCGTGCTGGCGCAGGCGAGGCCGGCAGGGCCGGCACCGACCACGGCAATCTTCTTGCGCAAGGTCGTCGGCTCGATGCGCAACTCGGTTTCGTGGCAAGCGCGCGGATTGAGCAGGCAACTCGCGCGCTGATTCTTGAAGACGTGATCGAGGCACGCCTGGTTGCAGGCAATGCAGGTATTGATGCGATCGCTGCGTCCCGCTTTCGCCTTGAGCGCCCACTCTGGGTCGGCCAGCAACGGGCGCGCCATCGACACCATGTCTGCATCGCCGTCCGCGAGAACCCGCTCGGCCACCTCCGGCATATTGATGCGGTTGGTGGTGATCAGCGGAATCGATACTTCGCCCTTGAGCTTCCTGGTGACCCACGCAAAGCCCGCGCGCGGCACGCTGGTGACGATGGTGGGTACGCGCGCTTCGTGCCAGCCGATGCCGGTATTGATGATGCTGGCGCCGGCCGCTTCGATGGCCTTGGCGAGCGTGACGATCTCGCTCCAGTCCTGGCCGTTCTGCACCAGGTCGAGCATCGACAGGCGGTAGATGATGATGAAGTCGCGGCCTACCGCTTCGCGCGTACGACGCACGATTTCCACGGGAAAACGCATGCGTTTGGCGGCGTCGCCGCCCCAGCCATCGCTGCGTTGGTTGGCATGCGAGGCCAGGAACTGGTTGATCAAATAGCCTTCCGAACCCATCACCTCGATACCGTCGTAACCGGCATCCTGGGCGAGTTTCGCGCAAGCCACGAAATCGCCGATGGTGCGCTCGACGCCGCGCGAGGAAAGCGCGCGCGGCGTGAACGGCGTGATCGGGGATCTGATCTTAGATGGCGCAACCGACAAGGGGTGATAGCCGTAACGACCCGCATGCAGGATCTGCATGCACAGCTTGCCGCCTTCGCCATGCACCGCCCGGGTCAGCTTGCGGTGCCGCGCGACATGCCACGGCATGCTCAGCCTGCCGCCGAACGGTTTCAACCATCCCTGGATGCTGGGCGCAATGCCGCCCGTCACCATGAGGCCCACACCGCCGCGCGCCCGCTCGGCGAAATAGGCCGCGAGCTTGTCGTAGTCGCTGGATTTGTCCTCCAGCCCGGTATGCATCGAGCCCATCAGGATGCGATTGGGCAGGGTGGTATGCCCAAGGTCGAGCGGGGAGAACAAATGGGGGAAGTTCATGCGGACCGTCGACGAGGTTCAAACGATCGTATGAATGTGCCTGTGGAGGGCGTTTGAAAGCAAGGGGCGTGAGGAGGAAGGGCCTCTGGACGCGCATGACCTCCCTCACCGTCATCCCGGCGAAAGCCGGGATCCAGCGCCTTTTGAGCCTTCAGGCAAGGAACAAGGCACTGGATCCCGGCTTTCGCCGGGATGACGGTGAGGAGGGGCAGGGGGTGACGAACTCTTCAGCGAAGCGCCAGGGGTAGAACTGGACATCCGGCAACGGACGAAGCTTGCGCCTGGCGCAAAAGCCTGGACGCCAGTCGGATACTCAGCTCAGCAGCTCGTGCACAAACTCGATATACCGCTGCATCGCTTCCTCTTCGGAAACGCCGCGCAGATGGGCCCAGGCCTCGTACTTGGCGGTACCCACGAAGTCGAAGAAGCCCGGCGGGTCGCCATGGACATCGCCTTCGGAGCCTTGCTTGTACAAGGCGTAGAGCTTGAGCAGGGTGTCGTTGTCCGGCCGCTGGCCGAGCCGCTGGATATCTTCGGCGGCCTGATCGAATTCGCGGCGCAGATCGGTCATGGTGTGAAGTTGCATAGGGTCTGACGGAAAGAGATGGCGAGTGGACATCCCGCGTTCCGTGCGAGGACCAACGCGATAGCATATGCGTTTTCTTTCGTCGCCGTCAGGAGCCCCCATGACTTCATCGCAGTCCGTCCCCGTACTCACCATCGACGGACCCTCGGGGTCGGGCAAGGGCACCATCAGTCGCATGGTCGCTGAGAAGCTGGGCTGGCGCCTGCTGGATTCCGGCGCCCTGTACCGGGCCGTTGGCTACGCGGCCGGCATGGAAGGGCTGGATCTGTCCGACGCCGAAGCGGTGACCCGCTGCGCCCAGACCACCAAGATCCGCTTCGTGGCGACGACCGATGGCAGTGATACCCGGATCATGGTCAACGGGCACGATGCGACGGACGAGCTGCGGACTGAAACGGCCGGCGGCGCGGCCTCGGCCATCGCCTCGATTCCTTCGGTACGTCAAGCACTTGTAGAGATGCAGCTGGGCTTTCGCAAGGCCCCGGGCCTGGTTGCCGACGGTCGCGACATGGGCACCGTGATCTTTCCCTCGGCGCCCTTCAAGGTGTTTCTGACCGCCAGCGCCGCCGAGCGGGCGAAAAGGCGCTATAAGCAGTTGAAGGAAAAGGGGCTGAGCGTTACACTTGCCACTCTTCAGCGCGAGATCGAGGCGCGCGACGAACGTGATGCGTCACGAACCGTCGCGCCGCTCAAGCCGGCCGCCGATGCGGTTTTCATTGATACCACCGGCATGGGCATCGACGTCGTCGTCGCGAAAGTATTGGCTGTCGTGCAGTCCTGACCAGGGCTGCCGGCGGCTTTTGGCGCCCCTGCCGCGGCAGGGGTCTTGGTCAACGGTGCCAACGGAGCGATCCGGCGACACCCATAACCGGTGGGCCGACTGTCTGTGCGCTATTCATTCCACGGCGCGCATAGGACTTAAGGCCTTTTCTCATTTCTGGAATCAACATGACTGAAAGTTTTGCCGAACTGTTTGAACAGAGCCAACAGGCTATCTCCAAGCTGAAGCCGGGCGCGATCGTCACGGGTATCGTTGTGGAAATCCGCAACGACGTCGTCGTGATCAACGCTGGCCTGAAGAGCGAAGGCATCGTCCCGATCGAGCAGTTCAAGGACGAGAGCGGAGAGCTGGAAGTGCAGGTAGGCGACGAGGTGAAGGTTGCCCTCGACGCCCTGGAAGACGGTTTCGGCGAGACCAAGCTCTCCCGTGAGAAGGCCAAGCGTTCCATGGTATGGGACGACCTCGAGCAGGCCTTCGACAAGGAAGAGACCATCACCGGCAAGATCTCCGGCAAGGTCAAGGGTGGTTTCACCGTCGACATCAAGGACGTCCGCGCATTCCTGCCGGGCTCGCTGGTCGACGTGCGTCCGGTCCGCGATCCGGTTTACCTGGAAGGCAAGGACCTCGAGTTCAAGATCATCAAGCTCGACCGCAAGCGCAACAACGTTGTGGTCAGCCGCCGCGCCGTCGTCGAGACCGAGTTCTCCGAAGAGCGCGAGAAGCTGCTTGAGCGCCTCACCGAGGGCGCAGTGGTCAAGGGCACGGTCAAGAACCTCACCGACTACGGCGCGTTCGTGGATCTGGGCGGTATCGACGGCCTGCTGCACATCACCGACATGGCGTGGAAGCGCGTGCGTCATCCGTCCGAAGTCGTCAACGTCGGCGACGAGCTGGACGTGCGCGTGCTGAAGTACGACCGCGAGCGCAACCGCGTGTCGCTGGGCCTCAAGCAGCTGGGCGACGACCCGTGGGTCGCCATCGCTCGCCGCTACCCGGTCGGCAGCCGCCTGTTCGGCAAGGTCTCCAACGTGACCGATTACGGTTGCTTCGTTGAGATCGAGCCGGGCGTGGAAGGCCTCGTGCACGTTTCCGAAATGGATTGGACCAACAAGAACGTCAACCCGGCCAAGGTGGTGCAGGTCGGTGACGAGACCGAGGTCATGGTCCTGGACGTGGATGAAGAGCGTCGCCGCATCTCGCTGGGCATCAAGCAGACCCGCTCGAACCCGTGGGAAGCTTTCGCAGCGATGCACAAGAAGAACGACAAGGTGTCCGGTCAGATCAAGTCGATCACCGACTTCGGCATCTTCATCGGTCTGGACGGCGGCATCGACGGCCTGGTTCACCTGTCCGACATCTCCTGGCAGGCGTCTGGCGAAGACCTCGTCCGCAACTTCAAGAAGGGCGACGAGATCGAAGCCGTGGTGCTGGCTGTTGATCCGGAGCGCGAGCGCATCTCCCTCGGCATCAAGCAGATGGAGCAGGATCCGTTCGGTCAGTTCATGGCTACCAACCCGCGCGGCACCATCGTCAACGGTACCGTCAAGGAAGTGGATGCCAAGGGCGCCGTGATCGACCTGGGCGAGGGCGTCGAGGGTTACCTGCGCGCCAACGACATCGCCAAGGAGCGCATCGACGATGCCACGCAGCATCTGAAGGTCGGCGACAAGGTCGAAGCCAAGTTCACCGGCATGGACCGTAAGGGCCGCCAGCTGCAGCTGTCGATCCGCGCCAAGGACGAAGAAGACGTTGCCGACGCCATGGCCGAGTACTCGTCCGCTTCCGGCGGCACGACCAAGCTTGGCGCGCTGCTCAAAGAGCAGCTCAACAAGGCTGACTAAGCACTAAGCAAAGCAGGAATGCGGGGCGGCGGTACGTCGCCCCGCGGTTACACGTCACGGACATTGGGGACCCATGACCAAATCCGAATTGATTGAGGCGCTGGCACGGCGTCAGACCCACCTTGCGTTCGCCGACGTGGAGTTGGCGGTCAAGAGCGTGATCGAACAGATGAGCCATGCCCTGTCCAATGGCGAGCGCATCGAAGTCCGAGGCTTCGGAAGCTTTGCGCTGCACTACCGCCCGCCGCGTATGGGACGCAATCCCAAGACCGGCGACGCTGTGGCCCTGCCAGGCAAGCATGTCCCGCATTTCAAGCCGGGCAAGGAATTGCGCGAGCGCGTCAACTTGAATCTGGATTGATCACCCGTTCGACGGGAATCACCACGATCTTTGGAAGGCAGGACGGCGATGAGCCGTTCCTGCCTTCTTTTTTTCAGCGGGCGGAGCAGGAAAAAACGAACGGCGGCCCATTTCTGAAGGTCGGCCGAACAGCCGCCTGTGCCGCTCCACGGCAATCGGGTAAAGTCCTCGTATGCGCCTGATCGTTACGCTGATTCTTCTCCTCTTCATTGCGGCCGGCATCGTCGTCGGAGCGCTCAACGCCGATTTGGTCGGGTACGACCTCGGCTTTGCTCGCCTATCCCTGCCCAAGGGCGCAGCCCTGTTGCTGGCGCTGGTGATCGGCTGGCTGCTGGGTGGACTCACCGCCTGGCTTGGCGTCAGTTCGCGCCATCGCCGTCTGCGCCGCAAGACGGCCGCGGCGGATGGCAAGGCGAAAACCTCTCCGGCTGGTGCATGAGCGCGCTTCTCTACGTCCTCGTCCTGCTCGTACCCGCAGCATTTGCCAGTGGCTGGTGGACCGCCCGCCGGGCCGGCGTGCGGCGCTCCGGTGCGCAGGTAAGCGAGCTTTCCTCGGATTACTTCCGCGGCCTGAACTACCTGCTCAACGAGGAGCAGGACAAGGCCATCGAGGTGTTCCTCAAGCTGGCCGAATACAACCGCGATACGGTGGAAACGCATCTTGCCCTGGGCAATCTGTTCCGCCGTCGTGGTGAAGTGGATCGCGCGATCCGCCTGCACCAGCATCTGGTCTCGCGGCCGGGCCTGTCCGATGCCATGAAGACCGTCGCCTTGCTGGAGCTGGGCGAAGACTATATGCGCGCCGGCCTGCTCGATCGCGCCGAAACCCTGTTCTCCGATCTGGTAGCGATGGATGCGCACGCGCCGTCCGCGTTGCGCCACCTGATTGCGATCTACCAGCACGAGCGCGACTGGCATAAGGCCATCGAGCATGCGCGTCGCCTGGAAGCGATGACGGGCGAAGACGAGGCGAACATGATCGCCCAGTTCTATTGCGAGCTGGCCGAACAGTCGCGGCAGCACGGCGCCCGCCAGGAAGCACGCGAATATCTGCGCCAGGCGTTTGCCTGCCAGGCCGATTGCGTGCGTGCCTTCATGTTGACCGGACGTCTATACGCGGAAGAGGGCCAGCACGCTGAAGCGGCGAAAGCCTATGAGCATGCTGTCGAGGCAGACATCGCCTTCGTGCCGGAAATCCTGCCGCCGCTGCTCAATAGCTATGCACGCTCGCAGCAGATGGAGCATGCCGAGCACTTCATGCGCGACATCTTGGAGCGCTATCACGGCATCTCGCCGGTGCTGGCGCTGACGCGTCTGTATCAACAGCGCGATGGCGAGCGCACCGCGGTTGAATTCCTCACCTCCCAGCTGCGCCAGCGCCCTTCGGTGCGCGGACTGATGGCCTTGATCGACGCCACCATGGACAAGATGGAAGGCGAGGCACGCGAGAACTTCCTGATCCTGCGCGATCTGACCAAGAAGCTGCTTGAGGGCCAGGCGATGTATCGCTGCAGCCGTTGCGGCTTCGGCGCCAAGGCTCATCACTGGCAATGTCCCAGCTGCAAGAACTGGAGCACGATCCGTCCCATCCATGGCGTAGCGAACGAATGAGGCGCGGATGACTCCCGCTACGCTGGCAATAGGGATGGTGCTGGCTGCGTTGGTGATTGCGATGGTGGTCGTCCGCGGCGCCATCGCCTACGCGCATCGCCGCGGCATGATGGACATGCCCGGGCAACGTCGTTCCCATACGATCCCCACGCCTCGCGGCGGCGGCATCGGCATCGTCGTGGCCGTGCTGCTGACCATGCCGCTGAGCCTCATTCTGTTGCCAGTCGCACTGCCGCCGGTCGTGGTGGCGGCGTTCGCGGTGGCGACGATGCTGGTCGCCGCGGTGGGTTGGTGGGACGACCATCGCTCGCTGCCGATCCTGCCGCGCTTCGCCATCCAACTGCTGGCGGCCGGCTTGTTGGCAATCGCCCTCGCGCTCACCGGGATGTCGTGGTGGTGGCTGCCGGTGCTGGTGCTCGCCGGTGGGTGGAGCATCAACCTGCACAACTTCATGGACGGCATCGATGGCCTGCTGGCCCAGCAGGTGATCTTCGTCGGAGTAGGGCTGGCTCTGTTGGCGTCGACCGCTGCCCAGCTGGCCTTGGCCACGGCGTGTGCCTGTCTGGCCGGGGCGGCACTGGGTTTTTGGGTCTTCAACCGCCCCAGAGCCCGCATTTTCATGGGAGATGTGGGCAGCGGGACCATGGGACTGTTGATTTTTGCCCTGACTGCAACGCTCTGGCGGGTCAATTGGCACTTACTGTGGCCGGCTTTGATCCTCAGTTCATCTTTTGTAGCGGACGCTAGCCTTACTCTGTTGGCTCGTATGGTCAGTGGCCGCCGTTGGTACACTGCACACCGTGAACACCTGTACCAGTGGATGGTACGCAGTGGTTTCACGCATGCCACGGGGGGGGCGTGCTATCTGGTCTGGAACGTGTTGGTGGCAGCGCCTTTGGCGCTCCTCGCATGGGCCCAGCCAGGATGGTCGGTGCCGATTTTCGTCGGTACCTACCTGATAGCGACCGCCGTCTGGATATTCATGAAGCGCCGTTGTTTGCGGCGTGTTTTGGACAAGGGTCGACATGTCGCTACGTAATTGGGTCGGTGTCATTCATCCGCGTACGGCCGTGGTCCTCCACGACCTGCTGATGGCTGCGCTGGCATGGTGGATCGCCAAGGCCCTGCGCTACGCCATGATCGACAACGCGGCGATCAGCTTCCACGCGCTGGAGTTTCCGCTGGTGCTGCTGGTGCAGGGCGCAGTACTGAGCTGGACCGGCCTGTACAAGGGCGTCTGGCGCTTCGCCAGCCTGCCTGACCTGTGGAACATCCTGCGAGCCGCGATCATCGGCGCGCTCGCCATCGCGGCCGTGCTCATCCTCTACAACCGTCTTGCCGACGTGCCTCGCTCGGTGCTGCTGGTCTACCCCGTAGTGCTGTCGGTGCTGCTCGGTACGCCGCGCCTGGCCTATCGCTTCTGGAAGGACAGCCGGGTCGACCTGTTCCAGGCCAAGCCGGCCCAACGCGTGCTTATCGTCGGTGCGGATCGCGCAGGCGAGGCGCTGTCGCGCGATCTGCATCGCGACAACGGTTTCACTGTGGTCGGTTTCGCCGACGACAAAGAAAGCCTGCGCGGCGCCAGCATCAATGGTCGCCCGGTGCTCGGTCGCATCGACCAGATTCCTGAGCTGGCGCGCGAAGTGGCCGCCCAGATGCTGCTTATCGCCATGCCTGGCGCCACCACCCAGGAAATGCGCCGCGTGGTGGAGCTGTGCGATCTCAGTGGCTTGCCGTATCGCACCGTGCCCAAGCTGGAAGATGTGGTTTCCGGTCGCGCGCATTTCAACGAGATCAAGGAAGTCGCCATCGAGGATCTGCTCGGCCGCGACACCGTAGAGCTCGACTGGACAGCTATTCGCGTCACGCTCACCGGCCGTCGTGTGCTGGTGACGGGCGGTGGTGGTTCGATCGGTTCAGAGCTGTGCCGTCAGGTCGCGCGCCTGGGTGCCCAGGCTTTGTGCGTGGTCGACAACTGCGAATTCAATCTCTACCGGATTTCGCAGGAACTGCGCGCCGAGTATCCGGAGCTGATCTTTGAGGGCATCTTGGCCGATTGCGGCGATGTCGCCGCCATGCGCAAGCTGTTCGGCGAATACAAGCCGCAGGTCGTGTTCCACGCGGCGGCCTACAAGCATGTGCCGATGTTGCAGACGCAGCTGCGTGCAGCGTTCCGCAACAACGTGTTGGCGACGCGCAACGTGGCCGATCTGGCAGATCGTCATCAGGTGGAAGCCTTCGTGCTCATCTCCACCGACAAGGCCGTCAACCCGACCAGCGTGATGGGTGCATGCAAGCGTCTGGCGGAAATCTGGTGCCAGAATCTCAACGAGCATTCCAACACGCACTTCATCACGGTGCGCTTCGGCAACGTGCTCGATTCGGCCGGTTCGGTGGTGCCGCTGTTCCGCGAGCAGATCCGCAACGGCGGTCCGCTCACCATCACGCATCCGGAAATTTCCCGCTACTTCATGACCATTCCCGAAGCCTGCCAGCTGATCCTGCAGGCGGCCAGCATCGGCAAGGGCGGCGAGATCTTTGCGCTGGACATGGGAGAGCCGATCAAGATCCGCGATCTGGCCGAGCAGATGATCCGCCTGGCCGGTCGCAAGCCGGGCACGGAAATTCCCATCGTCTACACCGGTTTGCGTTCCGGCGAAAAGCTGTTCGAAGAGCTGTTCCACCCGCTCGAGAATTACATCGAGACGACGCACGCGAAGATTTTTCTTGCGCAATACCGTCCGGTGAAATGGGATTTGCTCAACACGCAGATGGCCAAGGCAGCGGATGCTGTGGTGGCTTACGACGAGGATACGCTGCGTCAATGCGTCTCTCATCTGCTGCCGTCGTTCCGCTGGAGCGAATCGGTGCAGACGGATAACGTGGTGGCGCTGCGTCGTAATGAATCAGGAGAGAAGTGAGTGAGTAAGCCGTTGCGCAAGGTCGTGTTTCCTGTCGCCGGTCTCGGCACGCGTTTTCTTCCCGCGACCAAGGTGGTTGCCAAGGAAATGCTGCCGGTGCTGGATCGTCCGTTGATCCAGTACGCCGTCGATGAAGCGGTGGATGCCGGCGCGGACACGCTGATTTTCGTCACCAACCGCTACAAGCACGCCATCGCCGACTATTTCGACAAGGCTTACGAGCTGGAAGCGAAGCTGCAGGAAAAGGGCAAGGACGAATTGCTCGCGCTGGTGCAGGGCACCTTGCCCAGGCATGTGCGCGCCATCTTCGTGACTCAGCCCGAAGCGCTTGGTCTCGGCCATGCGGTGCTGTGCGCCAAGCCGGTGGTGGGTGATGAACCGTTTGGCGTGGTGCTGCCGGACGACCTGATCTGGAACAAAGGCAAGGGCGCGTTGCGCCAGATGGCCGAGCTCGCGCAGTCGGCGAACGCGGGCGTGATCGCCGTGGAAGAAGTGCCCCACAGCGACACCGACAAGTACGGCATCGTCGACGCCACGCCAGTGGACGAGCGCAGCGCCAAGATCCGCCATATGGTGGAAAAGCCCAAGCCGGCCGACGCGCCGTCGAACCTGGCCGTGGTTGGCCGCTACGTGTTGCCTGGCCGCATTTTCCAGCTGCTCGAGCAGACTACGCCCGGCGCCGGTGGTGAAATCCAGCTGACCGACGCCATCGATGCCTTGCTCAAGGAGCAGGGCGACGTGCTGGCCTACCGCTTCGAAGGCACGCGTTTCGATTGCGGCAACAAGGCGGGCCTGGTCCGCGCCACCATGCATATGGCCTTGCAGGATCCCAAGCTTGCGCCGGTCGTGCGCGAGATCATGGCCACGCTCTGATCCTTGCCTGAGGTACCGGCTTTGGCCGGTACCTCATCCGGCTCCGCGCAATGCGATCCCGGAAGACTCTCAAAGGGCGGGTAACGCCCATGCGTCGCTGACGCAACCATGCCAGAATCCTTGCCGCGCTTTGCCATCTTTGGCGAGCAAGCTGTTCGTGGGGTAAGCCGGTGATGTTCAGTCCGCTTCGCAAGAGGCGGGCGTTTTGGCGCACCTGGACCGCACCGAGATCGGCTTGCCCGCGGAACGGTCTGATCGATTGCGCCTGTCGCATCGATCACAGTGCTTAGTCGTATTCATCGGATGAAAAACGGGAAGGCATCATGGATCTGCTGCGATTTCTGCTGTTGCTGCCTCTGCGCCTGTTGCGCGGGTTACTGGCTGGCCTGGGCCTGATCCTGCGTCCGCTGTTCGGACAGGTCAGCTGGTCGGCACCCACGTGGTTGCCTGTGACGGGCGGCTGGATTCGGCGTCGCCCGGTGCTTGCCGCCGGTGTGCTGGCCGCGGCGCTCGTCGTCGCTGCCGCCGGCTGGTTCGGCTGGCAGTGGTACAAGAATCGCCCCCAGCCGGTCGAGCCGACGCGCATCACGTTGAGCGCATCGGCGCCTTCCATCACCGACTATACGAAGCAACCGATCGTCATTAATCCGCTGATGGTGACGTTCTCCGGGTCAGCCGCGCCCATCGAGTTGGTCGGCAAACCGGTGACGGCCGGCATCGCGATGCAACCGGCAGTGAAAGGGCAATGGACGTGGGTCGACGATCGCACGCTGCGTTTTGTCCCCGCCGAGGATTGGCCGGTCGGCAAGCACTACGAAGTGCGCTTCGACGTCGCCAAGGCCTTCGCCCGCCAGGTGTTGATGGCCGACGACCACTTCGAGTTCGACACGCCGGCGTTCGAGGCCAAGGTGGAGCGCGGCGAGTTCTATCAGGATCCGCAGGACGCCACCGCGAAGAAAACCATACAGCCGGTGACGTTCAACTACCCGGTCGACACCGCGGATTTCGAGAAGCGCATCGAGGTGGGCTTGATGCAGCGCGGGAGCCGCGATGCGCCGCTGAAGTACACGGTCACCTATGACCAGTACAAGCTGCATGCCTGGATCCATTCGCAGCCGCTGTCCCTGCCGCGCGACGAGAGTGCGGTGTCTTACACCATCGCCAAGGGTGTGCGCAGCACCCGCGGCGGCGACGGCACCGGCGCGGACATCAAGACGCAAGTACGCGTGCCTGGCCTCTACAGCCTCACGATCAATGGGGTCGAGCCGACCCTGGTCGACAACGAGAAGTACGAGCCCGAACAGGTGCTGCTGGTCAACGTCGGCGGCACCGTGCGCGATACCGAACTGGCCGGCTTGATCAAGGCCTGGGTGTTGCCGCCGCGCAAGGCGGGCGAAGAACAAAGCGAGGATGCACCGCCTTATGGCTGGAGCGCGTCGCAAGTCGGCGAAGCGGAGTTGCGGCAGAGCCAGCCGTTGAAGCTGGAGATGGTATCGACCGAGAACGAATACGAGGCGATGCAGAGCTTCAAGTTCCATGCCACGCCTGGCCAACGCGTGTATGTGCGCGTCGACAAGGGCTTGAAGACCTTCGGCGGCTACATCCTGGGCAAGTCCTATAGCACGGTCGTCACCGTGCCCAACTATCCCAAGCTGCTGCGTTTCATGGCGGATGGTTCGCTGTTGTCGATGTCGGGCAGCAAGCGCATCTCGGTCGTGTCGCGCAACCTGCCCGGCATGCGCGTGGAGATTGGACGCGTGCTGCCGGATCAGTTGCAGCATCTGGTGAGCCTCAACCAAGGTTCGTACGCGCATCCGGAACTGAGCTACGCCTTCAGCGAAGACCATATCGTCGAACGCTTTGAACAGAAGCGCAGCTTCCCCAAGGACGATCCTTCCAAGGCGCATTACGAGGGCGTCGACCTCGGCCAATACCTGAAGGAAGGCAAGCGCGGCGTCTTCCTGTTGCATCTGTCCAGCTACGACGCTGCAGCAGAAAAGAAGCGGGAAGACGCTCGCAGGGCGGCGGAGAACGAACCGCAGGCAGCGCCCACCAACGACGCGTCGGGCGACGAATCAGGAGAGGGCGAATCCGACCAGGGCGAGATGTCGAACGACGATGACGGCAGCGTTCCCGCTACCGATACGCGCATGATCGTGGTCACCGATCTGGGCATGCTGGTGAAGCGTTCTCTCGACGGCAGCCAGGATGTGTTCGTGCAATCCATCTGCTCCGGCCAGCCGGTTGGCGGTGCGTCGGTGTCCGTGCTGGCGGTGAACGGGCAGACCTTGTTCAGCGATACCACCTCGGCGGATGGCGTGGTGCATTTCCCCACGTTCAAGGGACTGGAGCGCGAAAAGCAGCCCGCGCTGTATGTGGTGAAAAGGGGCGACGACCTGTCGTTCTTGCCCATCGGCGGCAACAGCAGCTACGACCGCAAGCTCGACTTTTCGCGCTTCGACGTGGGTGGCGAGCGCAATGCGCAAAACGAAGGCCAGCTTTCGGCCTACCTGTTCTCCGATCGCGGCATCTATCGACCGGGCGACACCTTTCATGTGGGCCTGATCGTCCGTGCCGCCAGTTGGACACGCAGCGTAGTGGGCGTGCCGCTGCAGGCGGAAATTGTCGATCCGCGCGGCATGACGGTAAAGCAGCTGCCGATGTCGATGGACGCCTCCGGATTCGGCGAACTCGACTACGCGCCTGCTGAAACCGCGCCGACCGGCACCTGGACGGTGAACCTCTACATCGTCAAGGACGGCAAGGCCGCCGCGCAGATCGGCAGCACCACCGTGCAGGTGAAGGAATTCCTGCCTGATCGCATGAAGGTTGAGGCCAAGCTCGCCGGGCAGGTGACTGAGGGCTGGGTCAAGCCCGACCAGATCAAGGGCGTGGTCGATGTGATGAACCTGTTCGGCACGCCGGCCGCGAATCGTCGCGTGGAAGCGTCGGTGACGCTGCGTCCGGCATGGCCGGCGTTCCGCAGCTGGCCCGACTATCACTTCTACGATGTGCGCCGCGCCAAAGAGGGCTACGAAGACAAGCTGCAGGACGGCAAGACCGACGACAAGGGCCATGCCGAGTTCGATCTGGACCTGAAGAAGTACGCTGATGCGACGTATCAGCTGTACTTCCTGGTCAAGGCGTACGAACCCGAGGGCGGTCGCAGTGTGGCTGCTGCGGCACAGACGCTGGTGTCGAGCAACGACTGGCTGGTGGGCTACAAATCCGTCGACAACCTCGATTACATCAACCGCGATGCGCCGCGCAGCGTGCATCTGGTCGCGATCGACCACACAGCCAAGTCGATGGCGCTGAAGGACCTCAAGGCGCGCCTGATCGAGCGCCGCTATATCTCGGTGCTGACCAAGCAGGACTCGGGCGTCTTCAAGTACCAGTCCAAGCTCAAGGAAGTGCCGCTCAACGAGCAGCCGTTGTCGATTCCGGCCAACGGCATGGATTACGCGCTGCCGACCGACAAGCCGGGCAATTATGCGCTCGTCATCGTGCGCAGCGGCGACGGCGTGGAAGTCAATCGTGTGGAGTACTCGGTGGCAGGCGCGGCCAATGTGTCGCGTTCGCTGGATCGCAATGCGGAGTTGCAGCTCAATCTGAGCAAGCAGGATTACGCGCCGGGCGAATCGGTGGATATCGCCATACGCGCGCCCTACGCGGGCAGCGGCCTGATCACCATCGAGCGCGACAAGGTCTATGCGCACGCCTGGTTCCACGCCGACACCAGCAGCTCCGTGCAGCACATCACCGTGCCGGCGGATTTCGAGGGCAACGGTTACATCAACGTGCAGTACATCCGCGATCCTTCGTCGGATGAAATCTTCATGAGCCCGCTCAGCTACGGCGTGGTGCCGTTCTCGGTCAATCTGGACGCGCGTCGCAATGCCATCAAGGTGGATGCGCCGGCGCTGGTGAAGCCCGGCGAAACCGTTACGTTCAAGCTGAGTGCGCCGCAGCCCACGCGCGCCGTGGTGTTTGCGGTGGACGAAGGCATTTTGCAGGTGGCGCGCTACAAGCTGGGCGATCCGCTTAAGTTCTTCTTCCGCAAGCGCATGCTGGAAGTGGGCACCTCGCAGATACTCGATCTGATCCTGCCCGACTTCGAGAAGCTGATGGCGATGGCCGCCCCCGGTGGCGACGCCGACGGCGCAATCGGTCGCCAACTCAACCCGTTCAAGCGCAAGCGTGACAAGCCGGTGGCGTACTGGTCCGGCATCGTCGAGGTGAATGGCGAGAAGGATCTCACTTACCGGGTGCCCGATTACTTCAACGGCAAGCTGCGCGTGATGGCGGTGGCGGTGTCTTCCGATCGCATCGGTACCTACGAAGGCGGCACGACGGTGCGCGGCGACTTCGTGTTGTCGCCAAACGTGCCCACGACACTGGCGCCTGGCGATGAGGTTGAGGTGAGCGTGGGTGTTGCCAACAACTTAACCGGCCTCGGCGGCAAGCAGGTGCCGGTGGCGGTGACGCTGAAGACGGGCCCGCAGCTCCAGGTGGTGGGTGCGCCGAACCAGAACTTGAATCTGGGCGAGATGCGCGAGGGCGTGGTCACCTTCCGCGTCAAGGCAACTGACAAGCTTGGCTCGGGCAATCTCAGCTTCACCGCGGGCTATGGCGACAAGTCGGCGCGCCAGAGCGTGGATGTTTCGGTGCGTCCGGCTTCCGCCTACCGCACCCAGGTGGATGTGGGCCGCGTCGACGCGGGTACCAAACAGGATCAGCCGGATCTGCGTCGCCTGTTCAGTGAATACGCTTCGCGCGATGCGGCCATCTCCAATATCCCGGTGGTGTTGTCCAGCGGTCTCACAACGTACCTGGTGAATTTCCAGCACTACTGCAGCGAGCAGATCGTGAGCTCCGCCATGCCCAGGCTGGTGCTGTCGAAGTGGCCGCAGGTGAAAGTGTTCGCCGATGCCTTGCAGCCGGCGATGAGCGGCAAGAAGCTCAGCAACGAGGAAGCCCTGTCGCAGTTCCTGGACGTGCTGCACTCGCGCCAGAACGGGCAGGGTGGCTTCGGATTGTGGTCGGCGACGCCGGACTCCAATCCGTTCGTGTCGACTTATGCCATGCACTTCATGCTGGAAGCGCGCGATCGTGGCGTGGAAATTCCGCGCGACATGTTCGATGCCGGCAACAAGTACCTGCATCAGCTGGCCAGCGACGACACGCTCGACGGTCTAGACCAGCTGCGTCAGCGCGCCTACGCCGTCTACCTGCTCACCCGCCAGGGCAACGTCACCACCAATGACCTGGCAGCCGTGCAGAAGCGCCTGCAGGAGGCGTATCCGGATCAATGGAAGAGCGATCTGGCGGCGGCCTGGCTGGCTTCGTCGTATCAGTTGCTCAAGCAGGACAAGCAGGCCGCGCAGCTGATTGCCGGTCCGCAGAAACTGCTCGAGCGCAATGCCGGCGACAAGGACTATCGCTACGGCTACTACTACGACCCGTTGATTCGCGACGCGAGTACCTTGTACCTGTTGGCCAAGCACTTCCCGGAGCGCACGCGGGCGCTCTCGCCCCGCGTGATGGAGAACATCACCGAGCCGCTTGAGCACGGCTGGTACAACACGCTGTCTTCGTCGATGGTGCTGCTGGCGCTGGACAGCTACGCCTCGCAGAACAACACGCAGCTGGACAAGCTGCGTATCGATCAGGTGCACGCCGACGGCGCGGTCAAGGCCATCGCCGCGTTGCAGGGCAACCTGCTGCAGGCGGGCAACTGGGACGCCGATGCCAAGCGCCTGCGCTTTACCAATGACAGCACGCTGCCTGCGTGGCGTGTGGTGAGCCAGGGCGGTTTCGATCGCGATCAGCCGTCCAAGGCGATCAAGGACGGGCTTGAGATCACCCGCGACTACACCGACGTCAACGGCAAGGCGGTCGACAAGGTCACCATCGGTCAGGAGATCGACGTGCACGTGAAGATCCGCGCCACTGACGATCGCGGCATCGACAACGTTGCCATCGTCGATCTGCTGCCCGGAGGTTTCGAGCCGGTGATCCAGCCGCCGCCGGCGGTCACGGATCAGCAACAGGACGGCAGCGAACAGAACGATGCCGGCGGCGACAGCGAGGTCAAGGCCAGCGCCTGGCGTTCGCCGATCGGTGTCGGCAACTCCAGCTGGGCGTTGCAGTACGCCGACGTGCGCGAAGATCGGGTGGTGCTCTACGGCACGGCCACGCCGGACGTGGGCGAATTCGTTTACCGCATCAAGGCGACCAACGCCGGCAAGTTCATCGTGCCGCCAGCGTATGGCGAAGCGTTGTACGACCGTCGCGTGCAGGCACGCACGGCTGGTGGGGTCACCCTGGAGGTCGTCCGTCAGCCTTGAGTGAAGCGGAGCGCCCATGCCCGGGCATGGGCGCTCCCACGGACACAGCCACATGACCACGCCGCAGCTTATCTCCCGTAGTTGCCTTGCTTTGCTTCGCGGGATCGTGCGTTGGCAAAACGGCCTGGTCGGCATCGCGCTGCTGGCGGCCTTGCTGGTGGGATTGCGCCTGTGGCCGCATCGCCCCTTGAGTGCGTGGCTGCCGTCATCGACCGCGGTATACGACGCGCGCGGCCGATTGCTGCGCCTCACGCTGGCCAGCGATCAGCGTTATCGCCTGTGGGTTCCGCTCAAGGACGTGTCGCCTGCGCTGGTCGACGGTGTGCTGCTGCACGAGGACCGCTGGTATCGCTGGCACCCCGGCTTCAATCCTTATGGCTTGATGCGCGGTGCCTGGGTCACCTATGTGAGCCATGGCAACCGGCAGGGCGGCTCGACCATCACCATGCAGTTGGCGCGCTTGCTCTGGCACCTCAATACGCGCTCACCCGTAGGCAAGGTGCAGCAGGTAGCGCGAGCGCTGCAGCTGGAACTGTTCTATTCCAAGGATCAGATTCTCGAGGCCTATCTCAACGCTGCCCCGTACGGGCGAAACGTTGAAGGCGTTGGCGCGGCGAGTCTGGCCTACTTCGACAAGCCCGCCGATGCGCTAAGCCTTCCCGAGGCGCTGACGCTCGCCGTGATTCCTCAGGATCCAAGCAGGCGACTCCAGGCTGGCGCCGATGCGCCGGACCTTATCAGTCGCCGGCTCAGCACATCGCGCAATCGTCTTTACGCCAAATGGAAAGCACTGCGCCCCAAGGATGCCGGTCTGCAGCCGCTGTTCGCATTGCCGCTGCGCCTGCGCCCCTTATCCAAGCTGCCGTTCGAGGCGCCGCACGCGGTGGATCAGGTACTCGCCGAGCGCAGGGTGCTAGCGAGCGATGCAGACAGTCGCGTCACCACCACGCTCGATCTCGATCTCCAGCACGTGCTGGAGCGGCAGGTCGATCACTACGTCGAACGCAACAGCGGTCGCGGCATTCGCAATGTGGCGGCGATCCTGGTGGATACGCGCGACATGGGCGTGAAGGCGCTGGTTGGTTCAGCCGACTATGCCAATGCGGATATCCAGGGACAGGTGAACGGCACGCTGGCCAAACGATCGCCGGGTTCGACGCTGAAGCCCTTCATCTACGGGCTGGGATTCGACCAGGGCGTACTCCATCCGCAGACGGTCTTGCGCGATGTGCCGACCGCGTTCGGCCCGTACGCGCCGGAAAATTTCGACGGCCATTTCCTGGGGCCGGTCACCGCCACTGAGGCATTGGTTCGCAGCCGCAATATTCCCGCTGTGTGGGTGGCCTCGCAGCTTCAGCAGCCGAGCTTCTACCAGTTCCTGCGCGATGCCGGCATCAGCCGCATGGCGAGCGAAAAGCACTACGGGCTCGCCCTGGTGCTCGGCGGCGGCGAAGTGACCATGCAGGAGTTGGCCGGTCTCTACGCGATGCTCGCCAATCGTGGCGAGCTGCGCCCGCTGCGTTTGCTCGCAACCAACCCGCCCAGTAATGGCACGCGCCTGCTGAGCGAAGAGGCGAGCTTCATGGTGATGGATATGCTGCGGCAGAATCCGCGGCCGGACGAAACCACGGGTGCGCAGCCGGATCGTCTGCCGGTGTATTGGAAAACCGGCACGTCTTGGGGCTTTCGCGATGCATGGACGGCCGGCAGTTTCGGGCCTTACGTGCTGGTGGTGTGGGTGGGCAACTTTGATGGCAGCAGCAATCCGGCCTTCGTTGGAGTCGACGCTGCGGCACCGTTGTTCTTCCAGATGGAAGACGCCTTGCGCGCTGCGCAGCCGCAGATGAGCGAGCCCGTGCGGCATATGCCGGCGCAGCTTCGGCGCGTGGAAATTTGCCTGGCCAGCGGCGATCTGCCCAACCAGTGGTGTCCGCAGCGCGGCATGACGTGGTTTATTCCTGGAAAATCGCCGATCCGGGTAAGCCAGGTTCATCGCCCGGTGGTGATCGATGACGACACCGGCAAACCGGCCTGTCCGCCGTATGCGGGCAAGCGGACGCATGTGGAGGTCTACGAGTTCTGGCCGTCCGAACTGCAGCGCGTGTTCGTGCAGGCCGGCATTCCGCGCCGTACGCCGCCGCGCAACGACAGCTGCGTACTGAGCGGCGCGGACGGCGAACCCCCGTCGATCACCTCGCCTCTGCGTGGCAGCATCTACGCGCTGCGCTTGAAGGAGACCGGACAGGATCGCATCGCATTCAGCGCCAACGCGGACGCTTCAGTGCGCGAGATGTACTGGTTCGTCAATGATGCCTATGTCGGCCGCAGCGTCCCCGGCGAGTCGATGTTCTGGCAGCCGGCCAGCGCGGGCAACTTCGAAGTGCGCGTGGTCGATGACCGCGGGCGCAGCGACCTCAGGCCCTTGGGCGTGAACGTGGTCGACTAAGCCCTTGTGACTAACGGCATGGCCGAATGCTGCGCCGGGGCTGCGCTATGCTTGATGGCCCGACCCGAGACAGGCACACGTCCACCGCATGACTTCGTCACCGGCCGCCTCATATTACCTCGCCACGGCCACGCCGTACGCGCCGTTCGCTCCTTTGCAGGGCAAGACAGATGCGCGTGTCGCCATCATTGGTGGCGGCTTTGCAGGCTTGCATACGGCGCTCGGCCTGGCTGAGCGCGGCGTACGCGACGTAGTGTTGCTGGAGCGCGAGCGCGTCGGCTTCGGTGCCTCCGGGCGCAACGGTGGTTTCGTCTTCGGCGGCTACTCGCTCGGTGAGCAAGCGCTGCTCGACCAGCGCGGGCAAGAGGCGGCGCTGGCCTTGTTCAGGCTCACCACGGACGCGGTGGCGCGTATCCGCCATCGCGTCGCGCAGCACGCCATTCCCTGCGACCTGGTCGACGAGGGCATCATCTGGGCCAACTGGTTCCGCGATCCCGCGGTGCTGCGCCAGCGACAGGAGCTGCTCGCTCGCCACTACGGTATGAGCTGGGAATGGCTGCCGCAGCACGAGCTGCGCGGACGCGTACATACGACGCGTTACTACGATGGCTTGTACGAACGCGACGCGTTGCATCTGCATCCGCTCAACTTTGCCATCGGCCTTGCTGGCGCAGCCGCGGCGCAGGGCGTACGCGTCCATGAAAATACCGATGTATGGAAATTACGTCGCGAGGGCACGCGTTGGCGGATCGAAACCGCGCAGGGTTCGGTCCACGCGGATCAAGTCGTGCTTGCATGCGGTGGTTATCTGGCCGGGCTTCGTCGTCAGGTCGATCGCGCCATCCTGCCCATCGCCACTTACGTGATGGTGACGGAACCGCTGGGCGAGCGGCTGGCGGATTGCCTGGAGACGCGTTCGGCTGTCTACGATTCGCGCTTTGCCTTCGACTACTACCGCCCGTTGCCGGACAGCCGTCTGCTGTGGGGCGGCCGCATTTCGGTGCGCGATCGCTCACCGCGTGCGGTGCAAGCATTGCTGATGCGCGACTTGCTGCGCGTGTTTCCGCAACTCAAAGGCATGGGCGTCGATTATGCGTGGTCAGGCCTGATGAGCTATGCGCGCCATCAGATGCCGCAGATCGGCAGCAGCGGTGACGGATTGTGGTGGGCGCAGGCGTTCGGTGGTCACGGCCTGGCACCGACGTGTGCGGCGGGCGATCTGCTCGCTTCGGCGCTGGCTGAAGGCGACGACCGCTGGAAACAGTTCGCCCCCTATGGCTTGGCGCCCACCTATCGGCCGTTCGGCTATCTTGGCGCGCAAAGCAGCTATTGGTGGCAGCAGAGCAAGGACTGGTTCAAGACGAGGTTGGAAGGATGAGCGGTACAAGCACGGTCAATGAAATCAGCTGGGCCGATTTCGAAAAGGTGTTGATCGTCGCCGGCACCGTGACGCGCGTCGAGCCCTTTCCCGAAGCGCGCAAGCCGGCCTGGAAAGTGTGGGCGGATTTCGGTCCCTACGGCGAGAAGAAGACCAGCGCGCAGGTCGTGAATCTCTATCGCGCCGAGGACCTGCTCGGACGCCAGATCGTCGGTGTGATCAACTTCCCTGAGAAGCAGATCGGGCCTTATCGATCGCAGTTTCTGCTCACCGGTTTCCACACCGATGATGGCGTCGTGCTCACGGCGATCGAGCGTCCGGTGCCCAACGGCACGCGTCTGGCCTGATCAACCCGCCTGCATCGCCGGTTGCAGGGTGGAGCGGCGGCCTATCATCAAGGCCAGCCCCGCGGCGATCAGGCCAGTCACGCCCGCCACCACGAATGGCTGCAGGTAGTCGCCATTCTGCGTGCGCAACGCACCCGCAAAGAACGCTGCGCTTGCCGCACCGATCTGATGGCCTGCGGCCACCCAGCCAAACACCACTGGTGCATCGCGATCGCCGAACGCTTCAGAGGCCAGGCGCAAGGTCGGCGGCACCGTGGCAATCCAGTCCAGGCCGTAGAACATGCCAAACAGCGACAGACTGGTCAGCGAGAAATCGGAATACGGCAGCCAGATCAGCGAGAGCCCGCGCAGAGCGTAGTAGACGAACAGCAGCTTGCGCGGATCGCAACGATCGGTCAGCCAGCCCGAGAGCGTGGTGCCGACCAGGTCGAACGCACCCATCATGGCCAGCAGGCCGGCCGCGCGCACTTCGGGAATGCCATGGTCGCCGCACATCGCGATGAAGTGCGTGCCGATCAGGCCATTGGTAGTGAAGCCACAGATGAAGAAGGTGGCGAACAGGAACCAGAACGTGCGCTGCTTCGATGCCGTCGCCAAGGTGCCCAGCGCAATGGCGAGCAGGTTGCGACGCGGTGCCGTGTCGACTTCGTCTTCGGTCGCGCCGTAGGGGCGCAGGCCGATGTCCGACGGACGCTCCGGCAGCAGCCACCAGGCGAGCGGGATCAACAGGGCGCATCCTGCCGCGACGGTCCATACCACTGGACGCCAACCGCCATGTTCGGCAATCGCGGCCAGCGCCGGCAGGAAGGCGAGGGTGCCGGTCGCCGTGCTCGCCGTGAGCAAGCCCATCATCAGACCGCGATGGGTGACAAACCAGCGATTGACCACCGTGGCGCCCAGCACGATTGCCACGCAACCCGATCCGATGCCGGAGAACAGTCCCCAGCTCAGCATCAGGTGCCAGGGCTGCGTCATCCAGGCGCTGGCAGCAATGGACAGGGTCATCAAGACCAGGGCCGCGATCAGCGTCCGGCGCACGCCTACGGCCTGCATAAGCGCTGCCGCGAAGGGTCCGACCATGCCGTACAGGAAGATGCCCAGGGCGGCCGAGAGGGAAATCGTGTCCCGGCTCCAACCGAAAGCTTTGCCCAGCGGAAGGATCAGCACGCCAGGAGCGGCGCGGACGCCCGCAGCGGCGAGCAGGGCCAGGAAGATCACGCCGGCGACGACAAAGGCGTACTTCTGGCCGAAGGGGCGGGTGCGCGGTATAGTCATGTTACCGACCGGTACGTGGAATGGGCGAATCGTACGTACCGATCGGTAACATTGTCAACCCTGATCAGCCATGCCGACCAAACGCAGCCAGACCCCGCCAACCGAACCCACCTCCGACGCCAAACCCAAGGCGGCCGAACGGATTCGCCGCACCGCGCGCGAACTGTTCTATCGCGAAGGCATCCGTGCGATCGGCGTCGAAGAAATCGTGACGCGCGCCGGCGTGACCAAGCCCAGTCTCTACCGGAGCTACGCGTCCAAGGACGAACTCGCCGCCGAATACCTGCGCGACTACGAAGTGGCGTTCTGGAAAGTGTTCGAGGCTGGCGCGCAAATCCATCCCGACGATGCGCGCGCGCAGCTGATGGCGTACTTCGAAGGGCTGGCTCAGCGCGCCACGCAAGCGGGCTATCGCGGCTGCGGCTTGACCAACGCCGTGGTGGAATATCCCGGCGACGATCATCCCGCGCGGAAGGTCGCCGAGGAACACAAGCAGAAGTTGCGCGAGCGACTGATCGAACTGTCGACCGCGATGGGCGCGAAGGATCCGGCGTTGCTTGCCAATGGATTGCTCTTGCTGCTCGAAGGCACTTACTCCTCAGGCCAGCTATTCGGACCGCACGGCCCGGCGGAATCGCTGGTCAAGGTGGCGAACCAGTTGATCGACGCCTCCCTGCGTTGACCTTTAGTCGGCGCGGCGCTGCTGATCCAGCCAGATGCCGAGGCCTTGCGCGTTGAGCTCCACGTCCATGCCCAGGATTTCCAGCAATTGCGCGCGGTCACCCGACCAGCCATGCGCTTGTGCGCGGGCCAGATAGAGATCGGTCAAGGCGGCTTTCATCGCTTCATGGCGGTGCGCTGCCTCCGTTGAAGCATGCGCGGCCGATCGAGCGATGGACACCATCGCATCAATCTGCGTGTGCAAATCATCGGCGAGCCTTTCAACGCCTTCGACGCGGTCGTAATGGGTGAGATACATCGCCAAGGGTTGCAGCGCGATCAGTCGGCTGATCGAGGCATGCAAGGCCTCCGGGTCGAACTGCACAGGCGATGTCGTGGGCAGGATGAAAGGGCCTCTCGCGGTGTCGAATTCGCGATACGACAAGCCGAACGTGTCGCCGGTGAAGCACACCCTGGCGCGTTCGTCGTAAACACCCAGATGATGGCGCGCGTGCCCCGGTGTATCCAGACATAGCAATGGACGACCCGACAGCGAAACCACATGGCCGTCCGGTGCTTCAACCACGCGTTCAGCGGGGATGGCGCGCAGACGTCCATATGTGGACTCCATCACTTCTTCGCCATAGACCGCCGACGCGCCTGCCCACAGTTGACTGGGATCGATCATGTGCCGCGCGCCGCGCGGATGCACGACCACCCGCGCATTCGGCAGCTGCGCGATCAACTCGCCCGCGCCGCCGGCATGATCGAGATGGACGTGAGTGAGGATCAGCCAGTCGACGTTCGCGGGAGCAAGGCCCGCCGCGTCCAGCGCCTTGAGCATATTGGGCACGGCATAGTTGGTGCCGCAGTCGACAAACGCTGCGTGTCCATTTTCCACCAGCAAGTAGGCCGCGTCGAAGTGAGGCCGAACGAAGCCGGTGTCGATCGTATGAATACCGTGTGCCATCGCCAACCTCGCGCTGTGGGATCAGGCGAGGTTAGCAAGGTCGCTGCAGCGGTTCACTCCCACCTTGGTCGGACGGAGGATGGACAGCGCCATCCTCCGCGATCAATCACGCCGCCGTATCGACCAGCACCAGCTCGGCGTCTTCAAGCGCCGTCACGGTGAGCTTCGATTCGTCGCGAATCGCCGCACCGTCGCGGGCATCGAGCGCCACGCCGTTCACTTCGATCTTGCCCTTGGCGGGGACGAGATAGGCGTAACGAGTGGTGTCCAAGTCGTACACCGCCGTCTCGCCAGCTTTCAGCGTCGCACCCAGCACGCGCGCATTCGTGCGCAGGGGCAGGGCATCGGCGTCGTCGTTGAAACCGCTGGCGAGCGTTACAAAGCGGCCGGAACGATCGCCCAGCGGGAACGGCTTGGTACCCCACGACGGCGGTTTGCCGTGCTCATCGGGAATGATCCAGATCTGGAAGATCTGCGTGTTGCCCGATTCCAGGTTGTACTCCGCATGCGTGATGCCCGAACCGGCACTCATCACCTGCACATCGCCGGCTACCGTGCGGCCCTTGTTGCCAAGATTGTCCTGGTGGGTGATGGCGCCTTCGCGCACATAGGTGATGATTTCCATGTCCGCATGCGGATGCGGCGGAAAGCCCGTCTGCGGCGCGATGGTGTCGTCATTCCACACCCGCAGCGCACCCCAGCCCATGCGCGCAGGGGCGTGATAGTTGGCGAACGAGAAGTGATGCTTGGCGTCGAGCCAGCCATGGTTGGCTCCGCCCAGGCTATTGAAAGGTCGACGGTCGATCATGCTGCACTCCTGATAGTGGGTAGCGCGATAAGCGCCTCCACACAAGATAAGCCCGCGCGCCGTGGTTACCAGTCACTGCAAAGGGAACGGACTGTTGCCGGAATACGCTTATGGGGCGACGGCGGGTTGCGGCTCGAGGTTTCGAGACGCCGGCGGCAGGGCCGGGCGGAATGATGAAAAAAGTCTTGCCAGACTCTTCACAAATGCCTTCGTTCTGCTATTATTTCCGACTCAGACGCGGGAATAGCTCAGTTGGTAGAGCACGACCTTGCCAAGGTCGGGGTCGCGAGTTCGAGTCTCGTTTCCCGCTCCAGTTTTTCGGCAAAACCTCGGCATTCCGGGGTTTTGTTTTTTCAAACGGATGGTGACTGTTTCAGGTTACGATCCGTGCGCAATGGCCTGGTGGCAGAGTGGTCATGCAGCGGCCTGCAAAGCCGTGTACGCCGGTTCGATTCCGACCCAGGCCTCCATTGCGCACCAGCATCAACCCGCCGCCAGGCGGGTTTTTTCTTGGCCTCATCCCTGCAGGCGCCCGTCGCACGCGTGCTAGGATGCGCATCCTTCCGTATCGGCCCGGATGGCGAAACTGGTAGACGCAAGGGACTTAAAATCCCTCACCCGCAAGGGTATCCCGGTTCGATCCCGGGTCCGGGCACCAATCGCATGATCACCGCTGCGAGTCGCACTATCGAGGGATGTCATGAGCGGCATCAGACTACTTGGCCCTTTTGAGGATCGCGTGGCGGCGCAATTGCCGGAAGGCTTTGTCGTGGGCCATTGCGAGAGTGCTGGTAGGATCGAACAGAGGGCGATCATCCAAGGCGTGGTTCGTCGTGTTGGCGAACAGCAGTGGACGGATGAACATGGCCACGAAATGACTGTGCTGGTCGAGGATTTCGACCTTGATGCAGTGGCCTTGCGGAACTGGTCAACGGGTGTCGAATAAGCTCGTCAGTGTCACGGCGATGAGACATGTAAGGCAATGCCGTTCACGCCAGTAGGCCCTTATTGCGGATCTGTTTTTTAGGTAGTTCAGCTGCTTGCATTAACCCAGGCGGCGGCCTATGGTCATTAGACACACCCAAGGAGGGAGACTGGTGATCAAGGTAGTTTTAATTGACGATCACGAGCTGGTGCGCACAGGGTTCAGGATGATCCTGCAGCAGCAGCCGGATATTCAGATCGGCGGCGAAGCGGGAACTGCCGAAGAAGGGTTGAGACTGATCCGCGCCAAGGCGCCGGATATCGCCCTGGTGGATGTCCATATGCCCGGCATGAGCGGCATCGAGCTGACCGAGCGTGTATCGCGGTCCAAGCTGGCCACCCACATCATCATTGTCACCGTGGTGGACGACGCACGTTTCCCCAAGCGCTTGCTCGACGCCGGCGCGCTTGGCTATCTCACCAAGGGTTGCACCTCCGAAGAGTTACTCGACGCGGTACGCCAAGTCGCGTCCGGCCGACGCTATCTGGCTCCGGCGGTGGCGCAGCAGCTGGCACTGGCGACTTTGGATGGGGAGGGTTCCCCGTTCGACGCCTTGTCCAGTCGCGAGCTCGAAGTGGCCATGATGCTGGTCCGTGGCAAAGCCCTCACCATGATCGGTGAGCAGCTCAATCTCAGCCCCAAGACCGTATCCACTTATAAGCAGCGCCTGATGGAAAAGCTGCAGGTGGATCATGTGATCAGTCTGGCGCACCTGATGACGATCCACGGCCTGCTCGATACCCACAACAACCAGGTAGGCAACAACCAGCCAGGCGGTTGATCTTCTTCAAGGGCAGGCACAAAAAAAGCCGGACATGCGTCCGGCTTTTTTTTATCGGCCAGACGCGTCCTCAACCGTGCGAGGAGGCGTCCTTCTTGACGTCATCTGCGGTTTCTTCGCTAACCGCATGAGGCGCTGCCGGCTCGACGGCCTGCGGCTGCGACAGTGCGGCATGCGCCAGCAGATCGCCCTGTGTGGGCGAAGCTACTGGCGTCGCTTCGGGGTCTACCAGGTGCTCGGTCTTGACCGCTACCTCATTGTGCTCCGCAATCGCGGTGGCGGCGGGCTCAGCAACGGCGGCGTGACTGATCGGCGCCGACACCGGCTCGATCTTCGGCGACACATCGAGATGCGCGCGGAAGTCGATGGTGGTGGTGGCTTCGATCGGCGCGGCCTCGACAGCCACCGGGGCGACTGCCGGTTCCACGGCGTGGGTAGTGCTCGAAGGGATGTCGGTGATCGGGCTGTGCGTCGCGGCTTCGAACACCGGAGCGGCCGTCGCCATCACGGGTTCTGCGTGCACCGGCGTGGCGTTCGACGCTTCGCGGAAGGCGGGCGCTTCGACCTGCACATGCTCGGCGACGTGTTCCATCACCGCTTCGGCAGCCGGAATCGGCGGCAGCGTCGGCAGATTGAACGAGGTGGGCGCAACGGCGCTAATCACCTGCTCGGGCGCGTGCATCGGTGCCTGCGGCGCGGCAACAGGGGCGGTTTCCTGCGACTTGACCGGCGCCGCGTCGAGCGTAGCAGCGGGCGATTCCTCACGAGTCGCATGCACCACGGCGGTAGCAGCGGCCGTACTGACCACCGCGGCGGTCACCTGCGCAACCGGGGCCGGGGCGGCGGTGGCGGCGGGTGGTGCGGCAGAGGTTGTTGCCTCGGACCGGTCTTCATCGTCCAGGTCATCGAAGTCCTGGCCATCGGCCGATTCCGCTGCCTGCGTTCCGGTCTGGGTGGCGTCTTCATGGCGGCGACGACGACGGCCACCGCGACGGCCGCGACGACGGCGCGACTGGCCGCCCTCGGCTTCCGCGGCGCCCGCGACGGCCGGTGCCGTATCGGCGACGACAGCTTCACCGGTGGTCTCGCCCGGTGCCACCAGATTCTGGTTCTTGATCAGCTCGGCGTCCGCGGCGTTGGCGGGACGCTCTGCCAGCGCATGGCTGGCTGCCGACGCGGTGACGACGGCTGCTGCTGCGGTCGCGGCGGGCTGGGCCTGCTGGCCCTGCTGCTGCGGCTGGCGCGGCTGGCGGGGCTGCTGTTCCTGGCGCGGCTGTTGCTGCTTGCGCTCGCCCTGGGCTGCCTGCTGGCCTTCGCCCTTCGGCTGCTGCGGCTGACGATCCTGCTTGGGCTGCTGCTGGGCTTGCGGCTGACGTTCTTGCTTGGGCTGCTGGCGACCGCCCTTGGCCTGCTGCTGTCCCTTCTGGCCCTGCTGCGGCTGCTCGCGACGCTGCTGCTGGCGGTTGCCCTGCGGCTGGCCGCCTTGGGCCGGGCGAGCGCGCTCGTCGCGGCGGTTGTTGTTGCGGTTGGAGCTTGCCGGTTCGGCCTTGACGGTCGGGGCCGGTTCGGCCGGTGCGGAGGTGCCGCGGAACCAGCCGAGCAGGCGCGAGATCACGCCGCCGGCAGGGGCGGGTGCGGCAGCCGGCTGGCGTGCAGCAGGTGCCTGCGGAGCCGCCTCGGCCGCGCTTTCTTCGCGCACGGGAGCCGGCGACGACGGCACGATGCCGCTGACGGCGGGCTGCTCGCTGCTGCCCAGCGCCTGGCCCATCTTGGGCACAGCGGAGGCTTCGACGGCGGTGAGGCGCTCATAGCTGGGCTTGCTGTGCTCGCCCATGTCAGCTTCGCGGATACGCTGGATTTCGATATGCGGCGTCTCGAGCTTGTCGTCCGCCACGATGACCACGTGCACCTTGTTGCGCAGCTCGATCTCAACCACGCTGGCGCGCTTTTCGTTGAGCATGAAGTTGGCCACGGTCGGCGGGGCCTGCACCAGCACCTGGCCGGTGTTGTCCTTCATCGCGTGCTCTTCAATGAGACGCAGGGTGGACAGGGCCAGCGACTCGACGCCGCGGATATGGCCATGGCCTTCGCAGCGCGGGCATACGATCTGGGTGGCTTCGCCAAGCGACGGACGCAGGCGCTGGCGCGACATCTCAAGCAGGCCGAAACGCGAGATGCGGCCGATCTGCACGCGGGCGCGGTCCAGCTTCAGCGCGTCCTTGAGACGCTCTTCCACTTCGCGCTGGTGCTTGGGGCTGTCCATGTCGATGAAGTCGATCACGATCAGGCCGCCGGCATCGCGGATGCGCAGCTGGCGGGCGATTTCCACCGCCGCTTCAAGGTTGGTGTTGAACGCGGTTTCTTCGATGTCGCTGCCCTTGGTGGCCTTCGACGAGTTGATGTCGATGGCGGTGAGGGCTTCGGTCTGGTCGACCACGATCGAGCCGCCGGAGGGCAGGCGGACCTGGCGGTCGAACACGCTCTCGATCTGGGTTTCGATCTGGTAGCGCGAGAACAGCGGGGTCTCGTCGCGGTACATCTTGAGCTTGCGCAGGGCGTTGGGCATCACCTGCTGCATGAACTCGCGCGCGTCGTTGTACAGCGATTCCTCGTCGATGAGGATTTCGCCGATGTCGTTGCGCAGGTAGTCGCGCAGGGCGCGAATGAACAGCTTCGATTCCTGATAGATCAGGAACGGGGCCTTCTGCGCCTGGGCGGCGCCGGAAATGGCCTTCCACAGCTGGAGCAGGTAATCCAGATCCCACTGCAGCTCTTCGGCGTCGCGGCCGAGGCCGGCGGTGCGCACGATCAGGCCCACGTCGTCAGGGACGTTGAGGTGCTCCAGCGCTTCCTTCAGCGCCTGGCGGTCTTCACCCTCGATGCGACGCGACACGCCACCCGCTTTGGGGTTGTTCGGCATCAGCACCATGTAACGGCCGGCGAGGCTGATGAAGGTGGTCAGGGCGGCGCCCTTGTTGCCACGCTCCTCTTTCTCCACCTGCACGACCACTTCGTGACCTTCTTTGATGAGGTCACGGATATTGGCCTTGTTGGGGTCCAGGCCCGGCGTGAAGTACTCGCGGGCGACTTCCTTCAGCGGCAGAAAGCCGTGGCGTTCGGCACCGTAGTCGACGAAGCAGGCTTCCAGGGACGGCTCCACGCGAGTGATGCGGCCCTTGTAGATATTGGCCTTTTTCTGTTCGCGGGACGGGATTTCGATATCGAGATCGTAAAGGTTCTGGCCATCGACGATGGCCACACGCAACTCTTCACGCTGAGTTGCGTTGATCAACATACGTTTCATTGTAATTTTTCCTCGGCTTGCCGCGCGTCGCGTGCCTCGGTGGCGCCAGTCACTTCGGCGGCCTGCCGGGGATCGCGCCGCTGCGGTTAAGCGGCAAATGACGGCATCGTTCTCGGTGCCGGGATGATTCTTAGGTCGCGCCAGTCGCCCCGGCTTCCCCTAGGAAACCGGACAAACGACAACCCGAACCGTTACGATGTAAGGGAGCAGCAACCGGCTGCCAAAGAGGCGACCGGCGCTATCCTCGCCGACGTCACGGGGTGGGTGTCCCGCCCCTATCCGAACTTCGGCGGGGCAAGACCAAACGCCGCCCGAGTATCCTATTTCGGCAGGTTTTATTCAATGCAGACGGTAACTTCCCCCGACGCACCTCACGGTGTGCGTCAAGTTGAGATCGGTCCCGAGCGGGACGGTCAGCGCATCGACAATGCGCTCATGACGATGCTCAAGGGGGTACCAAAGAGCATGATTTACCGCATTCTGCGCACCGGACAGGTGCGTGTGAACGGTAAGCGCGCCAAGCCCGATACGCGTCTCGTGGCGGGCGATATGCTGCGTATTCCGCCGGTCCGAGTGGCCGAAAAGGTCGAAGGAAAGGCCCCGGCGACCGGCATGGTCTCAGCGATCACTGATTCGATCATCTTCGAAGACAAGCATTTCATTGCCATCGACAAGCCCAGCGGCATTGCCAGCCACGGCGGCAGCGGTGTCAGCCACGGTGCCATCGAGCTGCTGCGGGCGGCCCGTCCTACTGAACATATTGAACTGGTCCATCGCCTCGACCGCGATACCAGCGGCGTGCTGGTGTTCGCCAAGACCCGCGCCGGACTGACCGGGCTGCAGGCAGCCATCCGCGACGGCTCGGTGGTAAAGCAGTACCTCTGCCTGATGGTCGGCCATCCGAACAAGGCGAAGTTCAGCGTGAATGCCCCGCTGCTCAAGTCGATACTGCAGGGCGGCGAGCGTATGGTGAGGGTGTCCGACAACGGCAAGCCGTCGCTCACTTTCTTCCAGGAAATGGAGCAGTACCCGGGCGGCCGCCTGATGCAGGCGACGCTGGGCACTGGGCGCACGCATCAGATTCGCGTCCATGCTGCCCATATTGGCCACCCGCTGGCGGGCGATCCGAAGTACGGCGACAAAGAGATCAACAAAGGCATGAAGGAGTTGGGCCTCAATCGCCTGTTCCTGCACGCCTCGCACATGAGTTTTGAGCTGGACGGCCGTTCCTATAGCTTTTCGGCGCCGATGCCCGACGATCTGAAGGAATTCCTGGACGTTCTGGCCGTGAAGGGCAACAAGATCCGTCGTCTACTGGAAAAAGCGCGCGCTCACCTCGAGCGAACGCAAGAGATGACCGGTAAGCCCACTTTCCACAAGTAGGGCGCTGGCGGCGTGGGCCACGGCGATGGGCAGTAGCCGTGGCGAGCGCATGAAGCTCCACGCCCACCAGAGTTCGGCCGCCACGCACAGCTGCATCAGAGACCCGTTCGGGGTGTGCAGCAGACCGAACAGGGTCGCCGTGACCAGGAAGATGGCCGGGCGCGGCAGTCCGGTCCGTTCCAGTCGGCCCATGACCAGGGCGAGCATGGCCCACTGCTGGAGCAGCGCCCAGGCCAGGTAGGCCAGGATGTGGCGAACATCCAGGTGAAGCAGATGGTGGCCGTCAGCCAGGGTCAGGGCCAGGGCGACGGGCAGCGGCAGCAGGGGGTAGATCCAATCGGACCAGCTTCGTCCGAACCAGCCCCATTCCACTGGCCGCCGGCGCCATTCGCTCTGGCCGCCGTAGACCAGTGCCGCCAGAAAGGCGGTGATGCCCGGGATGGATGCCCCCGGCCCCCAGCGCAATCCGGCGATGAGCCAAAGCGGACCGAAGGCAATAGCGGCCACTTCGGTCCATGGCCGCACCACTCCCGGACGCTGCCGAATGGCCAGCCAGGCCAGCCAGGCGAGATAGAGCGCGGCCACGCCGGTATCGAGCCAGGTCGGCATATGGTTCGATGTTGCGCGCGGCAGTGCCTGCCCGAAGGGAAGAATGATCGCGGCCGGCCAGTACTGACGCACCCGGTCCCGCCACAACAGCATGGCCTCCGCGGTGGCGCCCTCCGGCAGCCGGACCATCGGTGTTCGGTAGCGGGCCAGCTGTTGAGGTGTCGGCGTCCAGCTGCCCGATGATTCGGAGCCGAGCAAGCGGATGTCGGCCGTCTGGCGGTCGATCTTGGGCGGCAGCGAGGCGGGCTCGGGCGATGCCAGTGCGGCCGAATGCAGTGCCAGCGTTGCTCCCGCCGGGATGGTCACCCGCAGTCGCAACAGATAGGCCACCACGCCCGGGGCGCTGCAGGGCGCGCCATCGATAGCCCGCCACGACTGGCTTGCCAGATCGATGGATAACGAGGCCGTCTTGGTCGAAACGATCGCGGCGCGATCGGCGGAGCAGGGCGTTCCCGACTCAGTCGCCTGATAGCTCAAGTCCAGCGCGCCCTCGCGGTTGCCCTGCATATCGATGCGCAGCAGCGGCCAGTGCGCGAGGTCGACCGGTCCGGCCAGTGGCAGGCCGACTTCAAACGGTGTGCCGTCGCGGCTGGTGATCACCAGGCCGTCGGGCGTGGCCGCCAGATCAGCCGCGCCGAACACGCGGCTCGCCACCAGGTCGGAGGGTTGGTGCAGCTGCCATTGCCATAGCGGTCTGCCAGCGCGCAGCGTCGCGACATCGTGGCTGGCCTGGTGAATCAACTGGCCGCGCGTGATCCAGCCGGACAGCGCCGCCATGCACCACAGCAACACCGCCACCGCTGCGAGGAAACCCGCAGCGGGAAGCAGGCGCAGCGTGGGGCGCGCCGAGTTCAACGCTCGAGCAGGACGTCGACGCGCGCAGCGCAGATGATGTCGTTCATCGACAAGCCGCCGACATCGTGCGTGGACCACAACAGCTGGCAATGACCGTAGCCGGCTTCGAGGTCGGGGTGGTGGTCCTCTTGATTGGCCATGAAGCCAACCGCATTGATGAAGCCGAGCGTGTGGTGAAAGTCAGGGAACTTGAAATCCTTGACGATGGCCTTGCCGTCGTCGGTGACCTTCCAGCCGGGCAGCGCAGCGAGCAGTTCCTTGAGCTTGGCGGCGTCCAGCGCGTGTTCTTTGCCCTTGCGCGGCGTGCAGTGCTGGCTGGCGAGTTGGCTGAGGTTCATGGCGAATCGTCCGTGCTGAGAGAAAGGTGCGAAGCGTCGAAGCTACGCCAGGAAAAGTCAAAGCCGGGCAGGCGACGCAAAATAGGACTAAAATGGTGCTGTATTCCCGGCCAGGCCGGTGTTTCAGCTGGAGTAGACATGATCGACATTTCAGAACGCGCGCAACGGCACTTTCTGCGCCTGCTGTCGCAGCAGGGCATCGAAGGGCTGAGCATCCGCCTGCGCGTGACCTCGCCGGGTACGCCGGCGGCCAATTGCGAGCTGGAGTTTGCCGAGCCCGACGAGCTGACCGGGCAGGAATGGACCATCGTCTGCGATGGTTTCGACTTCAACGTGGAAGGCGACAGCGCGCCCTGGCTGGAAGGCGCGAGCATCGATTTCGAGCCGAACGCCACCGGCGGCCAGCTCAATATCCGTGCGCCGCGGATCAAGGGCGAGATCCCGGGCGAAGAGGCCGGCCTGATCGAGCGCGTGCGCTATGTGCTCGAAGCCGAGGTGAATCCGAAGATCGCTTCGCACGGCGGCCGCGTGAGCCTGCTGGAAGTGAATGCGAACGGCGTGGTGATCCTGCAGTTCGGCGGCGGCTGCCACGGTTGCGGCATGGTCGACGTCACGCTCAAGCATGGCGTGGAAAAGACCCTGCGCGAACGCGTGCCGGAAATCACCGAAGTGCGCGACGCCACCGATCACAGCGGCGGCAGCAATCCGTATTACAGCAAGAAGGAAGGCCAGTCCGCGCTCGGCTGATCAATAGCCGTCTGGACGTCCAAAAGAAAAGGCCCGCGCGATGCGGGCCTTTCCATTTATTGCGGTACGGCTTACTTGTCGCCCTGGATATGACCTTGCAGCGTATCGAGCTTGGTCGGCAAGCTGGAGAAGTAGGCGGCGACGTCCTGGATGTCCTGGTCCGACAGCTGCGCCACGAAGCCCTTCATGATGGCGTTGTCGCGCTGTCCGGTCTTGTACTCGTTGAGGGCCTGCTGCAGGTACATGTTGTACTGGCCGGCCAGGCGCGGGTACTGCGGATCGATCGAGTTGCCGTCGGTGCCGTGGCAGGCGAAGCAGGTGGCAGCCTTCTGCTTGCCGTTTTCGATATTGCCGGCAGCCAGCAGCTGGGTGGAGGCGAACGCCAGGACGGCGCCGAAGGAAAGCAGGGTGAGTGCACGATGCATGCGTTCGGGTCCTTGGCTTACTTGGCGAGGCTGGACAGGTAGGCGGCAATGTCCTGGATGTCCTGGTCGGACAGACTCTGCGCCTGGGCCATCATGGTCGGATGCTTGCGCTCGCCGGCCTTGTATTCGTGCAGTGCACTGATGATGTATTGCTGGTTCTGGCCCGCGATGCGCGGCACCGGGTAGTTCGGATACGCGTTGGCGTAACCGGGTACGCCATGGCAGCCATTGCACGTATAGATCAACTTGCGTCCGGCAGCTTTATCACCCTCGGCATGCACGCTGGCAGTGGCGAAAAGAGCTGCGGCCACGGTCAGGCCAAGCAGTTGCAGTCGAGTCATCAGCATCGTCCCCACGATTCCGGCTGGTACATGGTGAAAGTCCCGGAAGTATAGTCGTAGCGTTCACGAACGGACAACATGTCGCAAGCCACTGATTCCAATCAGTGCAAGGCTTCACAGTAGGGGGAAGGTGCAGGCGCGCCCCTGCGCCGCGCAACGTCACACGCAAAGGACCGAGCATGAAAGGAACGCTGGAAAATGCGGGAAATCGCCGTGGCCTGAAGGCTGCGCTGACGATGGCGATGGCCTTGGGCGTCGCATGGAGCGGGGCCCAGGCGCAGGCCGCACCCCCTGCGGCAGATTACCGCATCGTCGGCTATGTCTCCGATTCCCAGCCGTTGCCGCCGGTGAGCGCGCAGAAGCTCGACGTCATCAACTATGCGTTCGCGAAGGTGGACGTCAAAGGCAACGTGCAATTCCCCAGCCCCGTCGCAGGCCAGACGCTGGCGGCCTTCACCGGCCTGCGCAAGATCAATCCCAACCTCAAGATCATCGTCTCCATCGGCGGCTGGGGTGCAGACTATTTCTCCGATGTGGCTTTGACCGCCGACACGCGCCAACGCATGGCCGACAGCGTGGCCGCCTTCATCGAAAAATACGATGTGGATGGCGTGGATCTGGACTGGGAATATCCCACGCTGGCGGGTCCCGGCATCAGCCATCGCCCGGAGGACAAGCGCAATTTCAGCCTCTTGCTGGAAACGCTGCGTGCTCGCCTGGACAAGCTCGGCGCTGCGCACAGTGGCCGCCACTATCTGTTGACCATTGCCGCCGCCGACGGTGAATTCGTGGCGGGCATCGAGTTGGAGCGGGTGTCGCGTTCGCTCGACTGGATCAACTTGATGACTTACGACTTCCACAACAGTCTGACGCCGACCACCGGGCATCACGCGGGCCTGCATCTGGCCGATGTTGCCCCGGCGGATGATCGCGCGGGCGACAAGGCGGTGGCGCAGTTCCTTGCGGCGGGTGTACCGGCGAAGAAGCTCAATCTTGGCGCGGCGTTCTATGGCCGTGCGTTCTCAGGTGTCGATCCGGCGCACGATGGGCTGCAGCAGAAGTACGCGAAGTACGCGGGCAGTCCTTCATGGCAGGAACTGGTGGCCAGCTATATCGACAAGAATGGTTATGTGCGCCACTGGGATGCAAAGGCGCAGGCGCCTTATCTGTGGAACGCCAAGACGCGCACGTTCGTTACTTATGAGGATCCGCAGTCGTTGCGGGCGAAGGCGGCCTTCGTCAAGGCCAAGGGCCTAGGCGGGGTGATGTATTGGGAGCAGAGCCTGGATCGCAATGAGGAGTTGCTTGGCGTCTTGGATGAGGCGCTGGGTAAGCACGGAATTTTCTGATCGTCGTCCCGGCGCAGGCCGGGATCCAGTAGCCATGCGCGGTGATTGTCGCGATATCGCCAGCGTGCCGCCTACGCGCTGGATACCACGCCCCGCGCTTGTCTGTGGGAGCGCACCCTGTGCGCGACTGCCACGCTGCGGTGTACTGCTCCGTAGGCTCGTCGCGCACAGGGTGCGCTCCCACAAAGAGGTGATCGGCTAGGCCTGCGTGTTCCCTTGCAGGAGCGCACCTTGTGCGCGACCGCGGCGTTGCGATGTGCCGCTCCGTTGGGTGGTCGCGCACAGGGTGCGCTCCTACAGGGCTGCTGCCGCTTAGAGCAAGCTCTTTACGATATGAATGCCGGCGGTGTATTCGCCGATGATCGTACCCAGGCAGACCAGGAAGAAGTTGAGCAGGGTGCGGGCGACGCGGTTGCTCCACCAGCCGCGCCAGTGGCCGATGTCGTCGCGCAGGGTTTCGAAGTCGGCCACGCGCGGGCGGCGGACCCAGGCTTCCACCATCGCGCTGATGCCGCCGGATGGAATGCCGGGGCGGAAGGGTTTGATCGGGCCGGCAATGAAGGCGGCGAGCACGCTCAAGGGATGGGCGCCCGCGATGATGGCGCCGATGGCGGAGAAGCCGCCGGTGTAGAGCACCCAGTCGCGCAAGGCGGCAGCACCCAGCGATGGGCTGCGGTAGAAGGCGAAACCAATGGCAATGAACACCGCCAACACCAGGCCAAGGGCCAGCCACTTTGGCCATGCTGCCTTGCGCGGTGCCGCGGACAGCGCGGCAGCTTCGGTTGCGGGATCGCCTTGCTGGGTGCGCAACTGTTCGCACAAGCCCTTGAGGTGTCCAGCGCCAATCACCACCAGCACGCGGCGGCCTTCGCCGAAACCGGCCTGCGCGGCTTGTTCGCGCAAGCGTGCCGCCATGTACGCATCGCGTTCGGCGATCAAGGCGCGATAGAGCGGGGCGGAGTTGGTCGCGAACTCGCTGAAGGCGCTTTCCAGCATGTCGCCTTGCTTGAGTTTTTCGATCTCGGCTTCCTGGATGTTCTCGCGTTCGAACACGCTGGCGATCAGGCCGCCCATCAGGCCGAAGCGCTGCCAGAAACCGACGCTATGCCAGGCGCGACGCAGCGTGGTGCCCACTTCGCGATCCACCAGCCATACCGGCACACCACGTTGATCGGCGCCGTCCATGCCTGCTTTCATTTCCGCGCCGGGCTGGATGCCGTACTGCTCGGCAAGGCGCTTCTGGAACGAGGAGAGCACCAGGCTGGCCGCGACCATGCCGGCCTTGCCCTGGCGGATCACCTGGAACAGATCCATCTGCTTGAACGCTTCGGGATCGCGCATGCCTTGGGCACGGCTCTCGCACAGTTCCACGGCAACGGCATCGAAGGTTTCATGCGCGAGCAGCGCTTCCACGGCCTCGACGCTGGTGCGCGATACGTGCGCCGTACCGAGTACCACGTATTCCACGCCGTCGCGCATGACGCGCTCGATCGGTTGGTCGTGCAGCACGGGCGGCAGGGAATCGGTGATGTCGGTCTGGCTCATGCGCGGTGTCGGTAGGGCTCAGGCAAAGGCTGCAGGGAATGGCGGAGGCGCGAGGCGGGGCGCGTCACCGTCGGCATTAATCGCGGAAACGCTTGAGCAGATCGCCATAGGCGTCGATACGGCGATCGCGCAGGAATGGCCAGATGCGGCGGACGTGCTCGCTGCGCGCCATGTCGACGTCGGCGATCAGCAGCTCGCGGCCGTCGGTGCCGGCCTGCGCCAGGAATTCGCCCTGGGGACCCGCGACGAAACTCGTGCCCCAGAACTGGATGCCGTTGCCCACGCCCGCCTTGTCGGCTTCGAAGCCGGTGCGGTTGCACGACAACAGCGGCAGGCCGTTGGCGACAGCATGTCCACGCTGCACGGTGACCCACGCTTCGCGCTGGCGATCCTTCTCGGCCTGGTCGTCCTGCGGGTCCCAGCCGATGGCGGTGGGATAGAGCAGCAGGTCGGCGCCGGCCAGCGCCATCAGGCGCGCGGCTTCCGGATACCACTGGTCCCAGCACACCAGCACGCCCAGGCGGCCCACCGAGGTGTCGATCGGATCGAAGCCGATGTCGCCCGGCGTGAAGTAGAACTTCTCGTAGAACGCCGGGTCGTCGGGGATATGCATCTTGCGGTACTTGCCCGCGATGGCGGCCGAGCGATCGAACACCACGGCGGTGTTGTGATACAGGCCGGTGGCGCGCTTTTCGAACAGCGAGGCGACCACTACCAGCTTGAGCTCTTCGGCCAGCTTGCCGATGCGCGCCGTGCTCGGGCCCGGAATGGTTTCGGCGAGGTCGAATTCGTCCACCGACTCGCGCTGGCAGAAGTACGGTCCGTTGTGCAGTTCCTGCAGCAGCACCAGTTCCACGCCCTTGGCCGCGGCGTCGCGCAGGCCTGCCTCAATGGCGTCGAGATTGGCATCGCGGCTGCCGCGGTCGGTTTCCTGCAGCAGGGCGACTTTGAGGGTCTTGCGGGTCATGGGTGGGCTTCCAGAAAGGGCTGCTGGGGAGCAGAACGCAGAGTCTAACGGATACGGCTGCCCGCCCCATTCAGGGCAGGCGGCGGTCCACTACATATGGTGTGCTTTGAGCCAGTTTCCACCGGCCCAGGCTTCAGACGATGCCGGCCGGCAGCTGCATGGTGATGCAGTGCAGGCTGCCGTTCTGCCAGATCAGCGGGCGGCAGGGCACCTGCACGATCTCGCGGCCCGGGTGGGCTTCGCCGATGATGCGCGCGGCCTCGTCGTCGGCTGCGTCGCCATAGGCGGGCACCAGCACCGCGTCGTTGACGATCAGGTAGTTCGCATAAGAGGCGGCCAGGCGGCGGCCCTCATCGACGATCGGCTTGGCCCAGGGCAGGGGATAGAGCGTGTACGGCTTGCCTGCGGGCGTGCGCAGCGCGGCGAGCTCTTCACCCATGCGCTTGAGCTCGTCGTAGTGCGGATCGCTACTGTCGTCGCATGCCTGGTACACGATGCGCTCGCCGGGCGCGAAGCGGGCCAGCGTATCGATATGCGCGTCGGTGTCGTCGCCTTCGAGGTAGCCATAGTCCAGCCACAGCACGCGCTTGGCATGCAGGCTGTCGCTGAGGATCTCGGTCATTTGTTCGCGCGACTGTTCCGGGTGGCGCTGGGTCAGGCAGCGCCAGGTGGTGAGCACCGTGCCCTCGCCATCGCTTTCGATGCCGCCGCCTTCCAGCGCCCAGTCGATGCGCTTGTGCTTGGCCTTGCCGAACACGCCTTCCTGCACGAGGCCAGCGATCAGTGCGTCGTCCTGCTCGGCGCCGAACTTGCCGCCCCAGCCGGTGAAGCGGAAATCGGTGAGCTGGTATTGGCCGCCATCGGCCTTCAAGGTGATCGGACCGGAATCGCGCAACCAGGTGTCGTCGTAGGGCAACTCGACGAAACGGATCTTGGACAGATCGACGCCTTCACCGGTCAGCAATGCCTGCACGCGCAGACGCAGCGGGTTGCCGCCGACCACGATGATCAACGGCTGGAAACGCGTGACTGCTGCGGCCAGTGCCACATAAGTGGTTTCCACATCAGCGAGGCGGTCAGCCCAGTCGGTGCCGGCATGCGGCCACGCGATCAACACGGCCGATTGCGGCTCCCATTCCGCCGGAAGGCGAAGGCTTTGGTCGGTCATCGTCAACAGTTCTCTTGCAGCGGGGACGGCAGCAGCTGCCCGGGGCAGACTACGAGGGCCGCAGAGTGTAAACGATGAGGTGTGACAGGGCAGAAAAGAGAACGCGGCCCGTGTTGCCACGGACCGCGTCTAGGGTCGCGTCTGAAATCTCTCGACGACGTCTATTTCCCTCACCGTCATTCCCGCGGAAGCGGGAATCCAGCGTCCTTGATGGTGCATAAAGGCGCTGGATCCCTGCTTTCGCAGGGATGACGGTGAGGGGTACTGAAAGGGCTTCTAACAGGCTCTACCCTTCGCGCCGATCAGTTGGCGGAGGCTGGATTGGTATTGTTGCCCGCCGGCGTGTTGAGCACGGCGTGGATCACGTGGCTCTTCTCGAAATACACGATGAAATTCGCGTAATCCCAGCGGTTGATCACCGGATGCTTGTCGCTGTCGCCACCACGGGGCGAGAGCTTGCGCTGCGGAGCACCGTACTTCTTCTCCACCTCGGTCATGCTCATGCCGCGGCTGGGCAGGTCCATGCCCTTTTCCTGCTGCACGCGGTTGACGAGCAGGCTGTCCGCCTTGGCGGCAGCCGGAGCGCTCATGCCGGCGGTGGCCAGCAGGGCGATGGACAGGCTGATGCTGAACTTGCTGATTCCGTACTTGTTCACGGTTCCCCTCTCCGCACAAGGCGTTGCCGCGTCGTTGTAGCAGAAGTATCGGGCCTTAGCCATGCGAATCTGCGGCGATTGCGACGGCGTGGGCATTCGTTGTGAGGAACCGGGCGCAGGGCCCGCTATCATGGGCGGCTACGGCCGGCACCCGGCCGGCTCCGGGAGCCTGCCTGCGCGGGCTCTACTTCGGCATTGCACAGGCTCTAAGCTCTCCTCATGATTTCGTTCCGTCACTTCGCCCTCCGCCGTGGCAGCCGACTGCTGCTTTCCGATATCGACCTGGTCATCCAGACTGGCTGGCGGCTGGGCGTGGTTGGGCGCAACGGCTGCGGCAAGTCCAGCTTGTTTGCCGCCCTGCAGGGCCAGGTGGAAGCCGATGCCGGCGATCTGGAGCTGCCGGCGAAGATCCGCATGGCCTCGGTAGCCCAGGAAACGCCTTCGTTGCCGGACCCGGCCATCGAATACGTGATGGGCGGCGACGTGGAGCTGGCCAAGGCCTTGCGCGACGAGATCGACGCCGAAGCACGCGGCGACACCGAAGCGATGGCGCTTGCGCATCACCGCATCGAAGAACTCAACGGCTACGACGCCCGGGCGCGAGCCGGCCGCCTGCTGCACGGCCTGGGCTTTGCCGCCGAAACGCATGAGACGCCGGTGAAGGAATTCTCCGGCGGCTGGCGCGTGCGCCTCAACCTGGCGCGTGCGCTGATGGCGCCGTCCGACCTGTTGCTGCTCGACGAGCCTACCAACCATCTCGATCTCGACGCGGTGCTGTGGCTGGAAGAATGGCTGCGCCGCTACCAGGGCACCTTGCTGATCATTTCGCACGACCGCGAATTCCTCGACGGCGTGATCACCCATACGCTGCACCTCAACGATGGCAGCGGCAAGCTCTACACCGGCAACTACAGCGCGTTCGAGCGCCTGCGCGCCGAGCAGTTGCGACAGCAGCAGATCGCGCACGAGCGCGAGCAGGCCGAGCGTGCGCATCTGCAGTCGTTCGTGGATCGCTTCAAGGCCAAGGCGAGCAAGGCCAAGCAGGCGCAGTCGCGCGTGAAGCGTTTGGAAAAGATGGCCGGTACCGAGGCGGTGCGCGCCGAGCGTCCGTTCCATTTCCAGTTCGCCGTGCCCGCGCGCCTGCCTGATTCGATGGTGCAGATCGAAGACGTCGATGCCGGTTATCCGGGAGAGGACGGCGCAGCCGCCACCACGATTTTGCGCAACGTGCGTTTTCGCCTGGAAGCAGGCGAACGCATCGGCTTGCTCGGCCCCAACGGCGCCGGCAAATCCACCCTGGTGAAGACCCTGGTCGGGGAACTCACGCCGCTGGCGGGCGAGCGCAAGGGGCATAAGGATCTGAAGATCGGCTACTTCGCCCAGCACACGGTGGAGAGCCTGCACGAAGGGTCATCGCCGTTCGATCATTTGCAGGAGAAGGCGCCCGGTGTGGCTGCGCAGGTATTGCGCGACTTCCTGGGTTCGTGGAATTTCGCAGGCGATCGCGCCTTTGAATCCGTCGACGGTTTCTCCGGTGGCGAACGCGCGCGTCTTGCGCTGGCCTTGATCGCCTGGGACAAGCCCAACCTGTTGCTGCTCGACGAACCGACCAACCATCTCGACCTGGACATGCGCGAAGCACTCGCCGACGCGCTGGCCGAATTCGACGGTGCGCTGGTGCTGGTCTCGCACGATCGCCACCTGCTGGGCATGGTCAGCGACAGTTTCTGGCGCGTGGCCGATGGCACGGTGGAATCCTTCGATGGTGACCTCGACGACTATGCGAAGTGGCTGCGCAGCCGTGGTTCGGCCGCCAAGAAAGCCAAGAACAAGGAAAACCCCAAGCCGGTCGAACGCGTGGAGACGCCGGACGAGCGCCGCGTCCGCACTGCCGCCGAGCGCGACAGCGACAAGGCCAATCGCCAGCGCGTGAAGAAGATCGAGACGCGCATTGCCACTTTGGAAGGCGAACTGACGGCACTCGAGGCCAAGCTGGCCGATCCGCAGACTTATAACGGCCCCACCACCGAGATGATGCGCTTGGGGCAGCGACAGACGGAACTTCGCAGCGAGAAGGAAACGCTCGAAGTCGAGTGGCTGGCACTCTACGAACAGCTGGAGGCATGAGTCTGGCCATGCACGATTCGGCCCCTCACGCGATCGATGTCTGGCTGCCGAATCTCGCGCGATTGGCGCCCGATCATCCGTTGCGCGGTCTTGTGCGCAAGGCCGATCGTCTGGCCGATGGCGCACGGGGTTACATGGCGGGTTTAAGCGAGCGCTTTGATGCGCCCGACCCGCTGCCGGCCGCGGCGCTCACGCGCCAGCTGATTGCCGGCGATGCAGCCAGCGATCGTTGGCTATGCGCCGATCCCGCGTGGGTGCAACCCGATCTCAACGGTGCACGCCTGCTGGCCTGTGGGCAGATGCAGTTGTCGATGGACGACGCGCAAGCGTTTGCCGAGCCGCTCAAGCCCTTGTTTGACGAAGCCGACATGGCGCTCATCGTCTCCTCGCCCGATCGGTGGCACGTGCGCTTGTCTGCCGATACCACGCTGCCGGAGTTTGCCGCTCCCGAGCAGGCGCTGGGCGAGGACCTTTACTACCACTTGCCGCAAGGCGTGGAAGGGCGGCGCTGGCGCATCCTGCTCACCGAGGTGCAGGTGATCCTGCATCAGCATCCGCTCAATGCCGAGCGACGTCAGCGCGGCGTGCCGCCGATCAATCATGTGTGGCTGTGGGGCGGTGGCGCGCTGCCGCAAGCCGTGCGTACCTCGCTTAACCAAGTTGTTGGCGATGATCTGCTGTTGCGCGCGCTGGCGACGCAGGCAGGCATTGCCGTGGCGGGGCGTACAGAGTCGTCGGTTGCAGCGGCGTTGCCGGGCTCGCTGATTGATCTGCAAGACCTGCCGGAGGACGAGCTTGCCATGCGCTGGACGCCGAGCCTGCTCGCCTTGGCCAAGCGACATCCGTTGCAGCTGAACTTTGCCAGCAGCGAACGCTGGCTGCACCGTCCCTGGCATCGCTTGCGCCTGTGGCGCGGGAGCCGCTCTTGAAGCGCAATAGTCTTCGTCGACGCGTGCCTCAGGGCAGCCCCGAAGGTTGGGGCGCGGACGTCCATCCGGTCTTGCAGCAAGTGTTCGCGGCACGCGGCGTGTTGTCGCCGCTGGATGCCGAATACCGTCTCGCGCGTCTGCTTTCGCCACGGCAGATGGGTGGCCTGGACCAGGCCGTTGCCTTGTTGTCGGAAGCCATACGCGACGATTGGACCATCCTGATCGCCGGCGACTACGACTGCGACGGCGCCACCGGTACCGCCGTGGCCGTGCGCGGCCTGCGCATGCTGGGCGCGCGCAGAGTCAACTACGCCGTACCCAATCGCTTCGTGCATGGCTACGGCCTGAGTCCCGCGCTGGTCGAATCGTTGCAGCCCACGCCGCAGCTCATCGTCACCGTGGACAACGGTGTGGCCAGCGTGGCCGGCGTTGCCGCGGCGCAGGCGCGCGGCATCCGCGTAATCGTTACCGATCATCATTTGCCGGGCGAGCAATTGCCCAGCGCCGATGCGATGGTCAATCCCAACCTCAATGGCGACGCGTTCCCGAGCAAGGCGCTGGCAGGCGTGGGCGTGATGTTCTATCTGCTGCTCGCGTTGCGTGCATCGCTGCGCGAGCAGGGCAACTTTCCCGCGGGCGGCGAGCCGGATCTGTCCGTGCTGCTCGATCTGGTGGCGGTGGGCACCGTGGCCGATCTGGTGCCGCTGGATTTCAACAACCGCGTGCTGGTGGAAGCGGGGCTGCGGCGCGTGCGCAGCGGCCGTGCTCATGCCGGCGTGGCGGCGCTGGTGGAGACCAGCCAGCGCAGCGCGGCGGCGCTGTGCGCCAGCGATCTGGGTTATGCGATTGGGCCTCGACTCAATGCGGCGGGTCGGCTCGAAGATATGCGCATCGGCGTCGAGTGCCTGCTGACTGATGATCCCGTGCAGGCGCGTCGTTACGCCGAGCTGCTTAGTTCCATCAATCAGGAACGCCGCGAGTTGCAGGCCACCATGGTGGCCGAGGCGGAGGTGATGGTGTCGCGCACGGCGGACATCGACGCGGTGGGCGTGGCCTTGTTCGAACCGAGCTGGCATGCCGGCGTGGTGGGACTGGTGGCGTCCAAACTCAAAGAACGTTTGCATCGCCCGGTGATCGCGTTTGCACCGGCTAGCGAGGAGATGCAGGACGAGCTGCGCGGCTCTGCGCGCTCCATTGCCGGTTTCCACATCCGCGACGCGCTGGCGATGATCGATGCGCGCCATCCGGGCCTCATTGCGCGCTTTGGCGGTCATGCGATGGCCGCCGGACTGAGCCTGCGCACCGAAGACTATCCACGGTTCGCCGCGGCCTTCGACACCATTGCACGCGAGTGGCTGGACGACGATCAGCTGCAGGCCGTGCAGCACACCGATGGCGAGTTGCCTGTTGGCGCGGCGACCTTGGAACTGGCGCGACAGTTGCGCGCCGCTGGTCCCTGGGGCCAGGCATTTCCCGAGCCGGTATTCGACAACGTGTTCGAATGTGCGAGCTGGCGCGTGATGGGCGAGCGGCATCTGCGGCTGAGCCTGCGCGATCCACGCGACGGCTCGGTGCACGACGCTGTGATGTTCAACGCCTACGAAGGCTCGCCACCGCCAGCAGTGTTGCGCGCTGCCTACGAGCTGGTGATCAATGACTGGCAGGGCCGCGAGAGCGCCCGCTTGCTGCTGCGCTACCTCGAGCCCATCTGAGCCAGCCGGCAAGACGCCTCAACGCAGATCGAGGTAACGCAATAGCGCGTGGTTCGGCCTGGACGAGAGTGCATGGATCGACGAGGTCGGCGCAGCCTTCCATGCATAGCGTATGCGGATCGCCAGCACGGCCGTGCGCATGGCCTTGACGTTGCGGCCCAGAAACCGGCACCACGGATGCTCGAGCGCGGCAAGGTTGTCTGCCGTTTGACGCAGCATGTCGGTAGGGGCTTCCGGCAGTACGCGCATGGCGCGGAACAGGATGGCGGCCAGATCATTGCTGCGCTCCTCGTAATGCGGCGCGACGCTGACGGTGAACAGCAGCCAGTCGCGTGTTTGCGCGGTAGCGATATCCAGGCGGTCGCAGGCATCGCATTCGAGCTCGGCGAAGCCGACTTCGTTGCCCATGATTTCCATATATTCGGCGCGTGCATAACCGAGATAGCCGCCGTCACGATGGAGTTCGGCCATCGCGCAGGCCGCGCGCCTGACCAGGATGTCCTTCACGAACTGACTGTCGATGGCCTCCAGTTGCTCGGCCAGACTGCTGCCCGTGCCAAGCAGCATGGCGCCTTCCGGATCCTCGCTGCCTAGCGCCATCGCGGTCGAGCGATAGGGCGTCGATGTATGGGGGCACAAGGGCTTTGCGCCGCCGAGCGCATCACCCAGCCACGCGTAGCCGCGTCGCGCCATGGTCCGTTGCCAGACCTTGTCCAGCATGCGTTCGCGAAGGCGATTGAGCTTGTTGCGTGCCGGGAGCGTGATACGCCGGGGAGACGGCTGCCGGCCTGGCGCGAGTGACGATGTCATGGCGAGTGCCTGGTGTGGGTCGCAGCTGCCGTGGGGACGGCCGATACGTGCATGTTAGACAGGCGGGTCTGCTGGGTTTTTCGGCTGTGCCGTTGCTTTTTCCGATTCGCACGACCGCGGACGTCTAAACGTGCTGTGCCCGCAGGGCGTCGCCGCGCCATTGGCTGGGCGTCTTGCCGGTGAGGCGCTTGAACACGGTGGTGAAGTGCGCCTGCGTGTGGAAGCCCACCTCGAGCGCCACATCCAGCATCGAGCGCGGCATCTCGGCGATCAGCTGCTTGGCGTGCTCCATGCGGCACAACAACAGGTAGTGGTGCGGACGGAAACCGGTGGCTGCGCGGAACTGGGCGGCGAAATGCATGGGCGACAAGCCAGCCGCAGCGGCCATGTCGTTGAGCGTGATGTGTTCGGACAGGTGCGCCTTCACGAAGTCGTCGACGCGCTGCAGGCGCCATTGCGGCAACACGGTTCTCTTCACGGCGCAGGCCATCGGTGCAGCGGCCGCACGAAGATGGCGCAGGCGATCGACGAACAACTCCAGCACCTGCGTGGCCAACGCGTGCTCGCGGCTTTCGCCATGCATTTCCAGCAGCGTGCGGGCCAGCTGCAGCAGCAAGGCGTCATGCGCCGGCCCCATCGAAAAGCAGACGTGGCTGGCTTCATCGGCGGACCAGAACAGCTGCACGGGCAGTTCCACATACAGCGCCCGGCAGTTGCCCGGGCACGTCACGCTGACCGACTCGCCGGGTCGGCTCACGTAATACGAACCAGCGTCGCAGGCGCGTTCCTGCAGTTCGTGGGCATCGCTACGCAGGGATAGGCGGGCGTCGTCGAGCAGCAGCAACACGGCATAGGCGTCCTGCGGCGTGGTGGCCTCCCAATGGGTGGAGCCGATGCCCTGGTGACTCCAGATGGATGCCTTTGCCTGCGTCGTGCGCGGGTCGGCCTGCAGGGACAGCTGCTGCCAGTGGGTATTCGCAGCGGCGCAGCGATCGAGCAGGGCGCGGGTGGCGGAGTGGGCCTTGGCGGCGAAGGCCCGGTTCAAGGTGCGGGATTTGGCGACGGTAGACATGACTTCTCCGTTCCGGCGGATGGCATGCCGGTTCGAATAATGGCGATCGAGGGATGGAAGGCGCCGGTGCGGCGGGTTCCGAAAGGAGGAGGCGGGAGCGGTGCGGCGAAAGCCTTGCTTGTGCGTTGCAGCAGAGTCTGTGCTTGTGCCGCCTCGAAAGAAAATACTGTTTCGCTATGCGGGCATAACGGCCGGTTATGGCTCGGCGTCCACCCATTCGGCGCCCTTGAAGGCGGACGCGCCGACCTGGCTGCGAATAAAGCCCAGCAATTGGGCCTCGATCGCCGAGGCCGCTCGGCTCAGCGGCTTGTCCCGTGAGGTGATCAGGCAGGCGGTGAGATAGATCGGCGGCTCGATCGGCGTGGTGGCGATATCCGGGTGTCCGGGCATATCGGTGAAGTCGCCTTTGGGCAGGATGGCGTGCCCCAATCCCGTCTCCACGGCGGACAGCACCACGTCGAACAGATCCGACTCGGCCACCGGTTCGGCGTGCAAGCCGGCGGCGGCCAGTTCCCGGTCCAGTGCCTTGCGCAGCACATTGGTCGGCGTGGGCAGCATCAGCGGCAGCTGCGCGATCTTCGCCAGTGTCGTCGACTTCTCCGCTTTGCCCTGCTGTTTGCGGCTGGCGAGATAAAGCCGCTGGCGGAACAGCACCTCGCGGGTGAAGCCGGTCTCCGGCCCGTTCTCGAACACGATGGCCAGGTCGATGGTCTTGGCGGCCACTTTGTCGCGCAGCGTTTCGCTGTCGCCGGTAATGAAGCGCAACGTGATCTTGGGCAAGGTGGCGCGGCAGATCTCCATCATCTTGCCGGTCAGTGCTGGCGCCATGGTCGAGGCCATGCCAAAACACACCACGCCCTGGATCTCCCCTTGCGCGGAGCGCACCACGGCGGGCAGGTCGTCCACCTGCCGGATGAGTTTCAGCGCTTCCTGGTAAAGCACCTCACCGGCAGCCGTGGGCGTGACGCCGCGTGCGCTGCGGTGGAGCAGGGTGACGCCGAACTCGTCTTCCAACTCGGCAATCTGTTTGCTCAGTGCGGGCTGAGCGATATGGATGAGCGCCGCCGCGCGGGAGAAGCTGCCCGCTTCCACGATCTTGGCGAAATAGCGCAAATGACGAAACTGCACGAGGGCGCTCCCATGGACGGCCGCTAGTCGCTCTGGCTCAGACGTCGGCACAAACGCAAGAAGTATCGGGGCATGCGCCCACGCGCGCCACCGTATGGCGGCCCGCCATCGTGCTTTTACGAAATGAGGCGGTTCAGCTGCACGGAAACAGCTCGTCGAATGGCGGCTCGGAAATGCCGTAGACGGCTATCTCGATACCCTCGCCGTAGTCGCTGTAATCGGCAATATGGACCGAGACAGCCTGGAGCACGCCGTCGCTGCCGACGACATGCAAGCCCATCAGCACCTGATCGTCCTCTCGGCAGGCGATGAAATCCGGCTGCAACGTGCCGTAGTGGTGGGAGGCCACGAAGCTGCCGAAAGCCGTCGCCTTCATGCGGTCGCCTGCTTCCAGTCTCGACCAGCCGATCAGCAGGTCGCCACTGAACACCATGTACCAGGACATAGCTCTTCCTCGCGCACGTCGATTCGTGCGTCAAAACCATGGTGCTGCGTTTTGAGCCTGCCGGTTTGCGCGGAAGCAGCCGCATTTTCCGAAAGCCACGCCCGTGATCGGCATCGTGGCAATCGGCAAAACACCGGCGTCTTTGGAAAACCTGCCTGCCAGCGGCGGCCTAACGTGACATCACCTCTCGATGTGGAATCCGCCATGGGACGCTTGAAGAAAAAATCGCCGTGCCAGCTTTCACCCTTCAGCGAACTGGATGATCGCCTGAGTCGACTCACTTCTGACGGCACACCATCGGACGACGTGTGGCGCGCCTTTGAATGCCTGCCGGTGGTGCCGTCGGCGCTGGACAGCGTCAGCGATCGACGCTGCTGGTGGCAGCATCTCTACGCGATACTCGAACGCCATGGCCTTGGCGTGGCGCACGGCTCGCCTACGGCTTGAGGTAACGAGCCGTTCGTTTTGAAAGCCGTTCGTGCGATTCGAAAAGCGATTGCGTGTTCATCTCGGCAAGCTATGCATGCACCCACCGCATTCCTGCGAGACGTGCATGCAGGAGCCCGGCACACGGACAGGCTGGCTCTCGCGTTCTCTGTCGTCATGGCTCCCCAGCGGGATTCCACCCCAATCCCGGCCGTCCGCAGATCCGCTACTGCATGCACGCGATGCCCCTGCATCGCTCGCGCGCTGCCATTAAGCCTGCATCATCGCGATGCACGCTCCATGCATGCTTTCCTGATCATCAGGACGCAACGCAGGAATGCGGGTGGTGTGCTTTCCCGGATTGACGCGTGCATGCGACGCATGTCGCCATGGCCGATCAGCTGCGCGAGCTGCTGATCAGGCCGTTTTCTGCAGAAGCGAGCATCGCCTCGAACAAATCTTCGGGCGCCGATCCTTCGGGCATGGCCGCCAGCAATGGGGCGAGTCGTCCGTCGAGCAGCAGCATGGCGAAACCGTGCACGATCGCCCAGCCACCGGTGATATGCCCCAGTTGGGCCAATGAGGGCTCGCTCTCGCCGATGCCGCGCGTCTGTGCCAGCTGCCGGATTGCTTCGGTGCGCGCCTCCACCAGCGATGGACGGCCAGGCTCCAGTCGGTCGGACTGGAACATCAGTTGGAACAGCGCGGGATGGGCACGTGCAAAAGCGAGGTAGGCGCGCGCCGCATCCCAGGTGCGTCGCTCGGGTGAGGATTTGATCGCCTTCAATTGCTCGCTCAGCCGACGCAGACCCACTGCGGCAAGTTCGGTGAGCAAGCCCGGCAGGTCGCCGAAGTGATAGCCGGGGGCCGCATGAGAGACGCCTGCTTCCCGCGCCGTGGCGCGCAGGGTGAGGGCGAGCAAGCCGTCTCGGCGAAGAATGGTCTCAGCGGCCGTGAGAAGAGCCTCGCGCAGGTCGCCGTGGTGATACGGGGTGCTTTTCATAAAAGGCATCTTACCACTGTAAAGATTTTTGTTGACAAGGGGTTCGGGCCCACCCAAACTATCTAGACAGTGTAAAGATGGGCGGTCGCGAAGCGCGGCCCCATTCCCCGACCAGCCACCTCGTAAAGGCATCACCCGACGAGAAACTTCACCGGACGCCCCGCCCGGTGGGAGACCGACATGCAACCCGCGATCCTGTCCTCTGTACCCATGCCGTCCGCCAACTCAATCCTGCCGACCTGGCCGGATCCCGCCGCCGGCGAGTGCGACGAAAACGTCTTGGCGCCGCGCGATGCCGGCGAAGTCACCGCTTCAGTGTTGCGCCATCAGATGGATGCGCCGCGCACGCAGATCGAGCAGACCCCAGCGGACGCCGTGATGGTGCGCATCCTCATGGCGCCTTGCTCGTTGGCCGTGTCGCTGGGTACGCAGTGGTTGAATCTGGGCGAGATGGGCGAGGGCAGCGTGCATATCAGTCATGCGCGCCAGGTGGTGCGTACCCATTGGCAGGGTGCGCGCGAAGGTTTGATGCTGTGTATTCCGGCGTCCCACTGGCGCAATCTGTCGGTGTCGGAAGCACCGGCATCGGCGCTGCCGGCGCACGACATGCCCGCGGATGCCACGCTGCTGCAACTCACCAAGATGCTGATCAATGCGGCTCCGGGCGAATCGGATGCGGCGTTCTCCCGGCACATGGTCGAAGTGATCGTGGCACGCCTGGGTGTGCTGCAGATGCGCCGCGGCGCCGAGTCCCGCAACACGAGCAAGGCCTTGCCGCGTTGGCGCCTGCAGCGGGTGACCGCCTACGTCAAGGAACATGTCTCCGATGCGATCAGCCTGGCTGACATGGCGACGGCAGCCGGCATGTCGCCGATGCATTTTGCCGCTCAGTTTCGCGCGGCCACGGGCCAGCGCCCGCATCACTATCTGCTGCAGTGTCGCATCCAACATGCCAAGGCCTTGCTGACGGACGCCTCGCGCTCGCTGATCGATATCGCCATCAGCGTGGGCTTTCGCACGCAGGCGCACTTCACCACGGTGTTCAAGAACTTCGAGCAGACCACGCCGATGCAGTGGCGCCGCAGCCGCTTGTATCAGGTGGATTGAAACGGCGTTGCCCCGGGACGTCCACATGCGTTTTGCGCAACGACGATCACTCTTTCATCTCACTTTGCCGCAGGTCTATCCATGAGCAGGAACGTACTGATTTCAGGTGGCGGCGTCGCCGGTCTGGCGCTGGCGTACTGGCTGGACAACGCGGGCTTTCAGGTCACCGTGGTGGAGCGCGCGCCCGAGTGGCGCGGCGGCGGGCAGGCGGTCGATATTCGCGGCGTCGCGCTGGACGTCGTGAAAGCCATGGGTCTGGATGAGGCGATTCGCGAGAAACGCACTCAGCTGCGCGGCATGTCGACGCTGGATGAGCAGGGCAATGAGGTGGAACGCACCGAAGAGCGTACCTACAGCGCCGGGCGTCTGGACAGCGACGATATCGAGATCTTCCGCGACGACTTGTGCCGGCTATTGATGGAACAGGCGGGTGAGCGTGTCCACTACATGCTTGGCGACAGCATTCGTTCGCTGGCGCAGGACGATGACGGCGTGACGGTTTCCTTCCAGCACCGTGCCGATGCTCGATTCGACCTGGTGGTGGGTGCAGACGGGGTGTATTCCAACGTGCGCAAGCTCAGCTTTGCGCACGAGGATGCGTTCGTGAAACCGCTGGGTGTCGTGCTTGCGATGTTCACCACCCCCAACCAGATCGGTCTTGATCATTGGCAGCTCGCCCATCGCGGAGAGGGCGTGGGCTGCGTGATCTACCCCAGCCTGGATCAACGGCAATTGCGCATTGGGGTTGGCTTCGGCACTGATGGCATGGACGCACCGCGTGATGATGTGTTGGCGCAAAAAGCCATCGTGACGGCCAAGTGCGCCGGTCTGGGCGGCATGTTCCGGCCGCTCATCGATGTCATGCAGGACGCCGAGCAGTTCTACTTCAACGAGCTGGCCCAGATCCACATGCCGTCGTGGTCACAGGGGCGGGTGGTGCTGGCGGGCGATGCGGCGCACTGCGCGTCGCCGTTCTCGGGGCAGGGCACCAGTCTGGCGCTGGTCGGTGCGCTGGTGCTGGCTCGCGAACTGCAACGGACGCCTGCTGATATGGCCCGTGCATTTGCGGCCTACGAGCAGCGCATGCGTCCGTTTGTCGATCTCAACCAGGCCTTGGTGGATCTGGAGCGTCGCGGCCACGTGCCCGACGACCAGCTCACGCGCGCGAAAAACGGCATCGTGCTGGACGACTTGTTGAACGTGGCGGCTTGAATCAAGCCAGCCTCGGCGATCTGACGATTGTCGGGGCTGCACCAGAAACAACGACACCCGGCAGATGTCGCCATGTGCCGGGTGTCGTGATGTTGCGTCGGACTTAGCGACCGTGTTCGTTCGCAACGTCGGCTGCGAGTCGCAGCTCTTCGTTGGCCTCGCTCAGCAATTGCTTCGCGCGTCCGGCGTGGCCGCCCAGGCGCGAGTCGTTGTCGACCTGCGCATCGCTGACCAGCTGCCAGGCCTGGACGATGTGCTCCTGCGCATTGCGCAGGTTGCCGTGGCGGTAGCCGATGTCCACATAGGGGGAACCCTGCTGCGCCATGGTGGCGCAACCGAAGGTGGAGGCGGCACCGAGGATGATGCCGATGAATAGTGCTTTCTTCATGGTGACGAGTCTCGGATTGGGGATCTGCGGTTATGGCCGGTGGCGCTGTCCTGCCTGGATGGCCTGCGAGCGTAGGTTAGGCAGAGCGCTGCAGGAGAGATTTCCTGACCGCACGCGGCTTTTCGAAATCACACGACGCCTGTGGCGATCGCGCGGCCGTCGTTCGTTTTGGAAAGGGCGCGTGGCAACCGGAAAGCCTGCCATGGCGACAACCCCGAACATGTGCGGCGACCCACCACCGTTGCCACCGCCATGCTGCAGGAATTCGTCAAAACCACGCTGTTTATCCTGGCCAGCCTGCTGCCGATCATCAATCCGCCGGCAGTGGGTTTCATCGTGCTCGGCATGGTGCCGCATGCGACAGAGATGGAACGGTCCGAGCTCGCGCGCAATATCACGCTGAACAGTGTGATCCTGCTGACGGCATCGCTCCTGCTGGGCGCCTACGTGCTGGCCTTCTTCGGCATCTCGATCCCCGTGCTGCGCGTCGCGGGCGGCATCATCGTGGCCGTGGCCGGCTGGAAGCTTCTGCAGGCACGTGAAGACGAGCGCCAGGACCGTGATCACGAAGAGATGCCGGGCGGTAGCATGACGCTGCGCATGCAGGCGTTCTATCCGCTGACGTTGCCGATGACGGTGGGTCCTGGCGCCATCGCCGTGGCCATCGCGCTGGGTACAGGTTCGCCGAAGGAGGGACCGCTGCCGGTGCATGTGGCAGGCGTCGCCGTGGCGCTGATCGTGCTGAGCATCGCGATCTATCTGTGCGTGCGCTATGCCTGCCGCTTGCAGCGTTTTCTTGGCGAGGTGGGCACGCAGGTCGTGATGCGCCTGTTTGCCTTCGTGATTTTCTGCATTGGCGTGCAGATTTTCTGGAGCGGTCTGTCCGGCTTGCTCGATTCGCTGCACGGCGCCGCGTCGTTGATGTCCTAGCCATGAGTGCCGAGACCTCATCCCGTGCAGCCTGGAAAATCCTCGCGGGCTGCCTGGTTGCGATGATTGCCGTTGCGTCCATCTCAGTACGCGCGGCCTTGCTGTGGCAAGCCGCGCGCAAGCCGCCGATCTTCCTGGTGAAGCTGGATGGCGCATCGACCCAGCCAGTGTCCGGCCGACTATTGCTGTTTGCCACGCCGGCACGTGCTGCTCGCGCCTCGGCGGCGGGCGGCGTGGTGGCGTCCGTTGATGCAGACGCGTGGCATCCGAACAGGGCCGCCGTGGCCGCACGTGAAATCGCGCGACTTTCTCCTGGAAAGACCGTCGAGATCGACACAGACGCCTTGGCATTCCCAACCGGCTTCTCACATCTGCCTCCCGGTGAATACATGGTGCAGGCGGTGCTCGACCAGGATCACAACTACAACTACAGCGGGCGCGATACGGGGGACTTGATCAGCCCCGTGGTGAGCGTCACCCTGCCGGCCATCACGCCACCGGTGCTGAAACTGGTGGCCGTGCATACCCGGGACGAACCCTGGTCCCTACCGTGGGAGAGTCCGGCGGTTCGCGCCGACGCAGGCGATGCGCGGGCACACACGGTGATCCTGCAACGTAAGAGCGTGCGGCTATCGTCCTTCTGGGGACGCGACATCAACATGCGCGGCTGGGTGCTGCTGCCGCCGGGCTACGACGCATCGCCCGAGCGCCGCTATCCCACCGTGTATTTCACCCACGGCTATGGAGGCGTCGAAAACAGCTTGGTGGATGATCTGGTCAACGTGCACCTGGCCATGAGGCAGGGCAGCATGCCGCCGATGATCTGGGTGTTCCTCGATCAGTCCAGCCCCACCGGCACGCATGAGTTCGCCGATTCGGTGAACAACGGACCTTGGGGCGATGCGCTGGTCGATGAGCTGATTCCGTATCTGGAATCGCGCTATCGCATGGATGGCAACGCCCAGGGGCGCCTGCTGACCGGGCACTCCTCGGGCGGCTGGGCAACGCTGTGGCTGCAGACGCACTATCCCAAGGTGTTTGGCGGTACCTGGTCGACCTCGCCCGATCCGGTGGACTTCCACGATTTCTCCGGTGTGAATCTCTACGCGACCAACGTGAATCTCTATCGCCGGCCCGACGGCACGCCGTGGCCGATCGACCGCGTGCATTTCCACGCGGAAGGCTCCTTCGCCGACGCGGCGCGCCTGGAGCAGGTGCTGGGCCCCTACGGTGGTCAGCTCTCGTCGTACGAGTGGGTGTTTTCGCCACGCAATGTCGACGGCACGCCGATGAAGTTGTTTGACCGCGCGACCGGCGATGTCGATCCGCTGGTGCGCGATTACTGGATCGAGCATTACGACATCGCCCATTACGTGCAGGAACACTGGCCCGCGTTGAAGCCCGACCTCGACGGCAAGATCCATATTGCCGTGGGCACCGATGACACCTGGTATCTCGACGGCGCCGTGCACAAGTTCCAGATCGTGCTGGACAGCCTGCATGCGCGCGCCGATATCCGCTTTCTTCCCAACAAGGCGCATATGGACTTGTATGCCCAAGGCAACGACCCGAATGCGCTGTTGAAGCAGATGGCCTGGGAAATGTACGCCGTCGCGCGCCCCGGCCAACCGCTGCCACCCAATACCGAGGTTGCTTCCCGATGAACGTCATAGCCGCAGGGCGCGGCCGTCGCCGTCTGTGCTCGTTGCTGTTGTCCGCGGCCACGCTGCCCTTGAGCGTGCAGGCGCTGGCAGGTCCGCTGGTGATACCGCAAATCCAGATCGACAAGCGATCGACGCCGTCTACCGCTGTCCCGGTGGGCGCAGTTTCAAAGTGACGTATTTGAACTCGAACAATGGCCAGAGCTTTGCGCTGATCCCGTTGCAGGGGAGGCCGACCCTGCTGGTAAGCACCATGTCGGCCGACGGCGTGCGTTATCAGGCGGGCTTCTTCACCTGGTGGAGCAAGGGCAGGGGCGCGGATCTTTACGATGCCCGCGTCGATCCGGATCGACCGACTGTGCGCGGCTGCACGTCGTCACGGTGATCGAGGAAGGGACGGTCGTTGCGAGCGTCCCTTCGTTTAGCGAACTGTGGCGGCGCAAGTACTCGGCGCCGGCTTGCCTTCAAAGCGATCCGTCATCCAGGCCACCGCCTGCAGCGCGCTGTCGCTGCCGATGAAGCCATGGTGGACACCCGGCAATTCCAGGTATTGAACGCGGCTGCCGGCTTCGCAGAGCTGTTGCACATACGCCTGCGTGATGGCTGGCAGCACCAGGCGATCGGCTGCTCCCTGCGCGATGAAGACGGGGATCTGCGGCGGCAGCGGTTTGGCTTCATTGGCGTCGAGCAGCGACTTCCACGGTTCGATCGCGGTGACGTCCTTCACTGAGAGGAACTGCTGTTCGAGCGGGCGTTGCGAGTAGCGCCGTTCCAGCATGTCCAGCGGCGATTCGATGCATTCGTTCGACAGTGCATCCACGGCGGGCATCGCAGCAGGTTCGACCACTTGATCGATGGGCGCGCCGTAGACACGCTGCCATGACCACAAGGTCATCGCGGTGACGTTGCGACCGCCATCGGTATCCGCATCGTCGCGTAGCAGTGTCTTCAGATCCGTGGCGGGCGCCGCAGCAGCGACGCCGACCAACTGAAGTTCGGGCGCATAGCTTGCACTCAGCCGGCCGGTGAACAGCGCCGCCTGGCCGCCTTGTGAGTGACCCCATACGGCATAGCGTTCGCTGGCCTGTGCGTTGGGCACCTGATGGGCGGCGCGCACGATATCAATCACCGCGCGCGCTTCGCTGTCGCCCACCAGATAGGGATGCGGGCCTTCGGTGCCCAGTCCCGGATAGTCGGTCGCGGCCACGATATAACCATGCCGCACCATGTCGCGCAGACCCATCATGGTCTGGAATACAAAGCGCGCTTCGGAAGGCGCGCAGCGCGGCACCACGCCGGTGGTCGGGTGTGCCCAGGCAACCACCGGGCGACCGCTTGCGGGTGCGGGGTCGGCTGGGATCACGATGACGCCCGATACCGCGATCGGCTCGCCATGCACGCCGGTGGAGCGATAAAGCACGCGATAAGCGCTGGCGCCCAGCGGCGCACCATCCATCGCTTCGATTCGGAGAATGGAACCCGGCGCGCCCGTCACCTGGGTGGATTCGATGTTGTAGAACGCGCCATCAGCGTGCGCCTGAGGCATGCCTGCGCCGCTCCACATCGACAGGCCGGCCAGTCCCAGGATGGACAAGGCTACGGCGGTCGCGATCTTTCCTCGCTGCATGTTCATCGCGCTCATCCGACCGTCATCGCCCAGGTGATGAAGCCCGTGTTGATCACGGTGAACACCATGCCGGCGATAAAGATGCCGTCGGCCGTGTACTCCAATCGATGGTTGCGCTTGTGGTTGCGGGTGCGCAGCCCCCAGTAGGCAAGCAATGCCGAGGCGAGATACATCATGGCGTTGATGGCCAGCAGGTCGTCGCCCAACACGTCCTTGCTGCGCAGTGTCACCACCACGCGGAGAATGCCGACCACAGTCAGGCAGACGCCCACCATGGTCGAGGACGACGTGAAGATATGGACGCAGATGTCGTCGTCGAGCGCGCGCCGTTGGGCGTCGCGTTGCTCGCTTGCGGTGATGGTGGAAGGCAGCATGCGTCGGAAGGTGTTCATGGGCGATGCCAGGGGTGATGGCATCGAATTGTGGCGATCGGACGCTTGCGGGCGTTTCGGGTTTGCAGGGGCCTTTGTCAAATCGAACGATGGGGGCGCGGCGTGTCGGTCGGGGTGGACTTGATCGCCCGCATGCATACAATGCAACAATGAATCCATACACTGGACATGCTCGATGGCCAAGCCCCGCCCGCTGAGTTGGAAGCCTCGTTTGGCGGCTAACCGAGGGCCGATGTACCTGGCCATCGCCGACGCCATCGGCGAAGACATCCAGGCCGGCCGGCTATCGCCCGGCGACCGCCTGCCACCCATGCGCGCGCTGGCGGACTGGCTGGGTATCGACTTCACCACGGTCACGCGCGCCTATACCGAGGCGGCCCGGCGCGAACTGGTGGATGCGGAGGTTGGTCGCGGCACCTTTGTACGCAAGCGTGCCTTGCCCCCGCCGCGCACCGTGACGGTCGGCGCGGTCGAAATGAGCATGAATCACCCGCCGGAGTTCAACGACCCGGCCTTGCTCGCGCGCATGTGGCAAGGCATGCGCAGCGTGCAGGAGCGTGGGCCGGACCTGCTGATGCGTTACCAGCCGCCAGGCGGCAGCCCGTACGACCGTGAGGTGGGTGCGCGCTGGCTGGGCGCGCGCATACCCGGCATCGAGGCCGAACGCGTGCTGGTCTGCGCCGGCCTGCAAGGCGGTCTGCATTCGGTCCTGAGCATGTTGCTGTCGCCGGGCGATACGCTGGCGGTGGAATCGCTCACCTATCCCGGCGTGCGAGCGCTGGCAGCCTTGCTGCGCATCCGCCTGGTGCCGGTGCCGACGGACGAGCATGGCGTGGACCCGGCAGCGCTGGATGCGGTGTGCGAGTCGGAAGGCCCCAAGGCCTTCTACTGCATGCCAACGCTGCACAATCCCACCACAGTGACGATGCCGCTCGCGCGGCGCGAAGCGGTGGCGGCGGTGATGAAACGCCACAACCTGCCGATCATCGAAGACGACGACTACGGTTCATTGACCACCCAGGCGCCGCCGCCGCTGGCGACCCTGGCACCGGGCCTCACGTATCACATCGCCGGTCTCTCCAAATGCCTGTCGCCCTCGTTGGTGGTGGCCTATGTGGCAGCACCGGAAGCCTGGTCTGCGGCACGTCTCACTTCGGTGATGCGCGCCACCTCGGGTACGGTGTCGTCGTTGAGCGCCGCGGTCACTTCACGCTGGATCGAAGACGGCACGGCCGAACAGGTGGTCAAGGCGATACGCGCCGAAGCGAACCAACGGCTGGCGATCGCTGCACGCATGTTGCCGCCATCACAGGTGGTGGTACCTGCCGAAGGCTTTCATCTATGGCTGCGCCTGCCCGAGCCGTGGACCAGCGGTGAATTCGTGGGTGGCCTTCGTCATGCCGGCCTAGGCATCGTGGGCCATGAAGCATTCGGCGTGGGACGCTCGCCAGAGGCCGTGCGCCTTGCGCTGGGCGCATCGGCGACGCGCGAGCAGCTGAAGAATGGACTGGGCATGGTCGCCGATCTGCTGACCCAATTGCCGATGATGTCCTCGACCGTCGTGTGACGGTCGATCGTCGGTTCAGATCGTCGAGCGATGCAGCGGGATCACGGCCGCCCCGTTGAATGACGCCGGTACGCCGTTGTCCACCGCGACTTGCGGAAAGTAGTTGTCGCGGCGCCACAGGTGCGGCGTGGTGCCGGTGAAACGCTTGAACACCGTGGTGAAATGCGCCTGCGTGCAGAAACCCACTTCAAGCGTGACGTCGATCAGCGATCGGTGCGTGGATGCCAGCAAGGTCTTGGCGCGATCGATGCGGCACTGGAGCAAATAGTCGTGCGGACGCTGTCCCGTAGCCACACGAAACTGCGCCGCAAAATGCATGGGTGACAGGCCGGCGGCCGACGCCATGTCCGACAACGTGACAGGGTTTCCCAGATTTGCCTGGACGTAGTCGTGCACACGGTGCAGCCGCCAACGCGGCAGGGCAATGCGCCGTGGCTCGCTGCTGTGCAGATGCGCTTGCGCCAACAGATGGAAATAACGGGTCACGATGGGCGCCGCCACGCGCTCGGCGTATTGCCAGCCACACATCTTGTCGTCGGCGGCAAGCAGTGCGCGTCCCAGCTGCTCGATCACGGTGTCTTGCAGGAGATGGATAGGCGAGGGCGCCGCCATCAGGTGCAGCGAATCCGCAGCCACCGCCATGCGGCGCACGAAGGCTTCGGAAAGATGCAGGTGCAGGACTTCGCACGGCGCATCGAAACGCGCCTGCAGCTGCTGGCCGGGTGCACTCATATGAAAGCTGCCCGAGCGCCATTCGCCGTGATGCACGTCGTGCGTATCGGCAGTCAGCGCCAGCTGGGTCGAGCGCATGAAGATGCTCGCCACGTAGTAGCCGTGCGGACTCTGTGCGGCGTGCTCGCGCGACGTCGAGCGATGATCCGACCAGTGCGAGGCGACCACCGGATGGGCGGTCTGCTCCACATCGATGTCGGGCTGCCGCCAGGCGCGTTCGCCGTGAACGGCGACAGCGTGACGGCTCGCGGACGTGGCCGCATGACGGTGGGTACGGTGCCGGCCTGACGTGAGCGGCGCCTTGTGTGCGTAGAGCTGATGCATCTGTCCTTTCCTCCCAAAGGCGGACAACCATCGGAACCCCCTGCCTGTCCCACGCCATTGATTGGATCAATGTTGCAGGAAAGCGCGAATCGTATGCATACAATTTTGCCGAGTCAACTAGAAATTCGGCCTATGCCGGGTCGCGCACGTCGGCCTGAAACGCTCGTTTGAAGCCATTAAATGGCCGGATTATCGCGATTACATACTTGTCAGTATGTCTGGGCAAAGCTTTGAAAATTGTATGTATGAAGCTGGCCTAACCCCTCGCACGCGCGGGAGCCCGGTGGGGCGGGCAGCGGCCGCCCGGGATAGTTCCAGCCGTCTTTGACGCCTCCGCCGGCCACGTCGCCGTGCGATTTCGAAACGAATCCTGCGTAGCCACAAAAGTCGATGCGTTCCGGAAAACCCATGGCGCGCGCCGGTGGAACACTGCGCGCCATCCGAACTGGCGCCGTCATCGTTTTAGGTTGATTGACGCGCACGGCCAGCGGAACCGATCCACCCTCTGGAAATCGACATGATCACCAAGAGCACCACCCATGCACTCACCGCACTGGCCTGTGCGGTCGGGCTGGCCGTGGCCGCCACGCAGGTGTCGGCGGATGACGCCGGCAACGCGACCGCCCAGGCCACACCCTCGACGGTTCCCGCAGCTGCGCTGCTGCCGTCCAATCAGCTCGATTCGCTGGTCGCGCCGATTGCGCTGTATCCCGATGCGCTGGTCGCGCAATGCCTAAATGCGGCGACGTTTCCCGATCAGGTGTCGATCGCCCAGGATTGGCTGAGCGGCCACAGCGACCTCACCGGCGCCGACTTGGCCTCGGCGGTGAATGCGCAGACCTGGGATCCCAGCGTCAAGGCGCTCACCCAGTTTCCCAGTGTGCTGTCGAACCTGGCACAGAATCTCTCCTGGACCTCCAGCCTCGGGCAGGCGTATCACAACCAGCCTACCGACGTGATGGTGGCCGTGCAGGCCATGCGCGCGAAGGCGCAGGCGGCCGGCACGCTGAAGTCGACGCCGCAGATCAATGTGGTGCAGCAGTCGCCGCAGACCATCGTGATCCAGCCGGCCAATCCGCAGGTGGTGTATGTGCCGCAGTACAACCCGGCCGTAGTGTACGGCGTGCCCTATGTGGTGCCGTTCTACCGACCAGTGTTCGTGGCGCCGTCGCCCATCATCACCTTTGGTGGCGGCGTATTCATCGGTGCAGGGTTCAGCGCAGGCGTCGGGATCGTCGGCGGCGGTGGCGGTTTCCACTGGGGCTTCAATGCGTGGAACGTGAACTGGGGCGGTGGCGGTGGTGGCGGCACAGTCATCTACAACCACACGACTTATATCAACAACAACATCTGGCACGGCAACCACTACACGTATAACGGCTATCGTCCGTGGGGTCCGGGCCCGCATGGTCCGTGGCCTTATGGCCCGCATCCCTACGGCCCGCCGGTTCCCGGCAGCGCCGGCATGCGGCAGTACGACAACGCGCTGGCGCATCGCTATACCGCCGACGGCGGCGACACCTGGCGCCATGACGGCTACGGTCCGCGCGGTTCCGGCCCATGGGCGCCGGGCAGCCCGGCCATGAACCACTACGACAACCAGATGGCCAATCGCTATCCGGCCGACGGCGGCGACACCTGGAAACATGGCGGCTACGGCCCGATGGGCGCGGCGCGCGAAGGCTTCGGCCCGAACGGCGAGGGCTACCGCCACGACGCCGACGGCATCGGCATGCACGAGCCGGATCGCGGCAACGACGAGCGCTTCAACTCCTTCGCCGGCAACCGCGCGCATTCGGGTTGGAGCGGCAACGGCGCCTCCAGTCGCGCCGAAAGCTTCCGCGGTCACAACAGCATGGCGCATATGCGCGCGCCCTCGTTCCATGGCTTCGGTGGCCGTCGCCGTTGAGGCGACAACCATCCGGCCATCACCCACCTTCCAAGCAGGCAAACCATGAACTCTCATCTTTCGCTGTCTGGCGTGCGGTCGATCGCTCCGCGCGCGCTTTGCGGTCTCGCCATGGCTACGGCTGCGGCGCTCGGCCTGCTGCCATCGAGCCCGGCCATTGCCCAAGACATGGCGCAATACTTCGCCACGCCGGAACAAGCCGGGCAGGCGCTGGTGGATGCGGTGCGCGCAGGCGACGATCCGTCGCTGCAGTCGATCCTCGGACCCGATGCCGCGTCGGCGCTGTCGAGCGGCGACGCGGACGAGGACGCCAGCGCGCAGAAAGCCTTTGTGCGCAAATACGACGTGATGCATCGCTGGACCAAGCTGGCCGACGGCAGCGAGATTCTCTACGTGGGCGCGGACAACTACGCCTATCCGTTTCCGCTGAAGCAGCAAGCTGGTGCAGGCTGGCGCTTCGATGGCCTCGCCGGCACCGACGAGATGCAGGCCCGGCGCATCGGCAGCCACGAGCTGCTTGCCATGGATGCCGCCAATGCCATTGCGATCGCCGAAGAAAGTTACAAGGAGCGTGAGCACCAGTACACGACCCGCATCATGAGCAAGCCCGGCGCGCACGATGGCTTGTACTGGGCGGCAACGAAGGACGAACCGCCGAGCCCGCTCGGCAATCTGCGCGACGTACAGGCGTGTGCATCGTGTGCCGACGGCAGCCAGCTGTTCGACGGCTACGTGTTCCGCGTGCTCGATGCAAAGCAGGCCGGCAAGAGCACCAAGAGCTACGTGGTCGACGGCAAGATGACGGCTGGATTCGCCGTGTTGGCCACACCCGTGAAGTACGGCGGCACCGGCATCATGAGCTTCCTGATCGATCGCGATGGCGTGCTGTATGAAAAGGATCTTGGCGCCCAGACCAGCCAGGTCGCCTCCACCATCAAGGCCTATGACGTGCACGATGGATGGGCGCCGGCGGAGTAAGCCGGCAGTGCGCATCAGCGCAAGCTATTCGGCGGGGACGCCGGTGAAGCGAAGATGCTCTCTCGCCCAGGACAGCATCGCGATCACCGCCGAAAGGCTGACCAGGGCGATCACGATGCCCAGCAGTCGGCCCAATGCCGCGGTGGCATCGGGCGACCAGCCGTGATCCTGCACAAACACCATGATGAAGCCGACGCCAAATTGCGTGCCGATGTAGCTGACCTGGGCTGAGCCCGACTGGATATGCGCGGCCAGCCATACGCCGGCTGCCAGCACCAGCATGCACAGCACGGGAGCATGTCCAATCAACGGAAGCAGCGGTGCGGCGATCAATGCGGCGAACAGGCAGCCAAGCACGCGGTTGAACATGCGCAGGTGCACTTCGTGCGTCGCTGTCCCTTGCGTGAGTGCCGGTAGCGGCACCAGCAACACGGCGACGACGGAAACCAGGGCCTGCGGCAGGCTGGGCAGGGCGTGCAACTGGTTGATGCCTGCCAACAGCGCCACGCAGGCCGCTCCCTGAAACGCCTGCCAGGCCCTCAGGCGGCGCGATCCGCGCGCAGGCGGGAATACCAGTTTCGCTTCACCTGTTGCCGTGGCCTTGGCTGGCCCGGGAGGCTCAGCCGATCTGCGTCGGAGCCAGGCAAGGCCGTGCGCTGCCAGCGCCACCAGCAGGGTGGAGCCGACGCCGATGGCAACATCGATCACTCGATCGAGTGCAAGCCGCGAAAGCGAGGAAACCTGGTTCGCCGCGCTCAACACCATGAGCGCGGTCACCGTACCGAGGATCCAGCTATAGGCCCGTGGCGATCCGATCATGTTGTAGATGCCAACGCCTGCCACGATGGCCAGGGCCAGCACTGTCAGCGTCGCATGACCCAACAGCCGCGGGGCCAGCAAAAAGGCAAGCGCTGCACCTGCCAGCGTGCCCGCCATGCGTTCGGCGCAACGGACCAGAATTACCCGGAGCTCGGCCCGAAACACCACGTAGGCACTGAGCGCAACCCACCAACGATCGTTCAAATGGAACAGGTCGGCCAAGCCGACCGCCAGCACGACGGAGAGCACGGTCTGCCCGCATACCGCGGCGCGCTTGCCGCGCACGCGCACCAGCCGAAGCTCATCGGCGATGCCTTTGGAAACCAGTCGCAGGTGTTCGCGGGGCCACTGGGCCTGCATGGAGAGATCGACTCCGATCGCCAGATGGGAGTCATTGTGATCGAGTGGCGCGGCCGCGCCAAACCAATCAATAGACGGTGAGGGCGCAATAGGCCCGCTGATAGATCATCTCCACCGATTCGAACGCCGACTTGTTGGCGCCGCAATCCGGGCAGCGCCAGCTCCTGGGCACGGCCTCCCAGGCGGTCTGCGGGGCAATGCCGGAAGACGGGCAACCCTTGCTTGCTTCGTACAGCCTGCCGCAGCGGGTGCACAGCACGTCATCGACGCATGCGTGGTTCATGGACAGAATCTCCTTTGCGTTCAAGCCGACGGGTTCGATCTCCGTGGGCTTGGCAGGCATTCTGCGCATGCGCATGTCGAGTTATTTGCTGGTGTGCACGTTCCTTTTCAGAAGGCACGGCGTCGTTGCGGCGCGCGGTCAGACCACGAGTTTCAACAACTGCGTAAGAATGACCTTGGCAGGAATCACCGTCAGAAAGATGGGCGCGAACGGGAGGAGGGTGGCGAGAGCGAGCGCCAGCGCCGCACGCGCATCGAACAGCACGGGGCGCATGGCGTAGACATTGGCTGTGACGCTATACAGATCGGTAGTGGAAGAGAAATCAGGTTTCTCCAGTGATTCCGTATCGACCACGCTGCCAGACCTCAGCCATTTGTTTTCAAATTGCGTACCCAGGCGGCTGGCCAGTGCGCCGTACTCGAAGATGCCGCGTCGCCAGGCCATCAGCAGCATGCGTCCAAAGACCAGCGGCGGCATGAGAAAAATAACCACGACCACCGCCGCCGCTGCCAGTGGAGTTGCCGGGTGGTCAAGGGGATTGAGTCCCAGATGAAAGACCTCGTTGGCGAAGGTGCCTGCGATGATGATGCCGATGGCCAGCGCCAGCGGCGCGAACATGCGCGGCGAGAAGGCGACAAACAGCAGTCCGCCAGCCTTGTCGGGGTGCGAGGCCACCAGGTGCAGCCCCATGTGCGAGACCTGACGCAGAAAGCGCATCCATACGAACACGCGCCACACCCAGCTCAGCAGCAAACCCAGCAGCAGCGGCAGGCTGATCAACATATGCCACCAGCCGGCGAGCGACAGATGCGGCGAATTGGGTGCGTAGTGCCAGATCGGCAGCACGTTCTGACGTACGGTGATCGCGATAGTGATGACAAACGCATAGACGATGAACGTCATGGCTGTAGACGGCCATACGCCAAGACTCAGGCGGCGGGTCGAGGCAACAGCTTCATCGAAGCGCGTCTGATCGGATGCGTCGATGATATTGGAGGTGAGGAAGTGCTGCGCCGTCAGGTCCAGCCGCGGCAGGATGATGTATTCGCAAAGGATCAGGATCGGAACCGCTAAAACAAAGCGCGCATGCACGGCGATATCGGTAAAAAAGGCGTGCAGCAACTCGTCGTGACCCGTCAGCAAGGCCTGTGCGGCGCAGAGCAGGCCGAGCGGAATCCATGCCAACCCCACCGCGATAAGCACGCGACGCAATGCCTGGGTGCGATGCGCTGGCTTGATCAGGCGTAGTCGCCGCAAGACGGCGACATGCTTGGGCTCTTCGAAAATGCTCGAATGGGGATCGCTCACGCCGGCAGCTCCTGCAGCACGTTGATGCTAGAAGTGCCAGGCCACGCTTAGCGCAGGGCCGCTCAGTTCCACTTGCTTGAGGAATTTGTCGCCGCTGCCTTGCTTGTATTCGACATCGCGGTAATTGAGCGCGATATCGCCCCAGTGAAACGCGTAGGCCACGCCGATCATGGCCTGATAGGTGTTGTCCGAGCTGCCCGCGCCAACATCGACGTAGTAAGGGAAGAACCAGTGGCTATCGGCGAACGGCGACCAGCGGCCGCGAATGCCGATGATGCCATCGGTGACATGCGTCTGGTTATTGAGATGACCGCTGTTTTCGATATCCAGCCGGCCACCATTACCGGTCAGGTTGAAGTTCCAATCCAGATTGCCTTTGATCCACAAGTAGCGCATGCCGAACACAAGGTCGATATAGCCCTGCTGCCCATGGGCCATGGTGTAAAGGCCGGCCAAAGTCACCATGCCGCCCTTGATGCCCCAGCGCGTATCGAGATTCGCATCGCCGCCGATGCGGTCGCCGCCGATCCGGGTGAAGCGTCCCTTTTCGTCGGAAAACTTCACCCAGTCGAAGTCGCCATAGAAGCCCCAATCACCCTTGCGCACGGTGCCATCGATCATGAAGGCGCCGCTGAGATAATCGAAGATGTCGTTATTGGTTTTCTGTTCGACCGTGCCGCCATTGTTGGGCAGCTGATAGCGCGTCTTGGCGCTGATGCCCGGCAGCCAGCCGTAGGGCTGGATGCTGCCATGCCAATCGCCATCCCAGTAGTCGGGCGTGTCCGCCTTCGCCGATGACACCGCAAAGCCCATGACGCAGGCCGCTGCCAAGAGGGCGCGGGAAAAGCTGAGTCGCGAATTCCGGAGGCGGCGCATGGAGGTCATCCTTAAAGGTCGGCAATCGACGCTATGGTCGTGCTCTGTTCCACAGACTCCCAGCGAACTACTACTTACCTGCGGACGGTAAATCTACGGATACCGCGACCCTCAGGCAGGGCTCGCCGTTCTTTTAAGTAGTTTTACTGGAGTCGTTTGCGCATAAATGCAGTGGTCAATGCGTCGTGCGACGTATCAAGCTGGTGCAAGCGCGTGAGCGGCACCGGAGCGGCACCATGAACACGACTGGGAAGCACGGATTCTGGCGGGTCTTCTTGCTATGTCTCGTATGCCTGCCGCTGATGATCGCGGGTCCCGTGGCCGCACAGAGTACGCAAGGCGCCCCTGCCGCCCAAAGCGGTACGCAGAAGAGTTTCTCCACCCAGCAACTTGATCAGATGCTCGCCCCCGTGGCCTTGTATCCGGATGCGTTGCTCTCGCAGATCCTGATGGCCTGTACCTACCCTGGCAATGTGGCTGACGCTGCCGCGTGGTCGGCGGCGCATCCCAAGACGCAGGGCGACGACGCGGTGAAACAGGTCGCCAACACGGCCTGGGATCCCAGCGTGCAATCGCTGGTGGCTTTCCCGCAGGTGCTGGCGCAAATGAAGCAGCAACCCGAATGGGTGCAGAACGTGGGCGACGCCTTTCTTGCGCAGCCCGATGACGTGATGGCCTCGGTGCAGCGTCTGCGCGCGCAGGCCCAGAAGGCTGGCAATCTCAAGACGACCGAGCAGCAAAAAGTGGTGGTGCAGCAAGCGCCGCCCACGGCTGCGGCGCCGAGCACCACGGTGATCCAGATCGAGCCGACCAATCCGGAAGTGGTGTACGTACCGTCGTATAACCCGACCGTGGTCTACGGTACCTGGGCCTATCCCAGCTATCCGCCCCCTTATTGGCCGCCACCGCCGGGCTACTACTATCCGGTCGCCACCGGATTGGCGGCGGGCATTGCCTTCGGCGTGGGCGTTGCCGCCGTCAACTCGCTGTGGGGCGGTTTCAACTGGGGTCATGGCGACGTCGACATCAACGTCAACCGCTACAACAACATCAACAACGTCAACAACCGCATCAGCGGCAACGGCAACAACAGGCAGACGTGGAACCACAACCCGTCCAATCGGCGCGGCACGCCTTATCGCGACCAGGGCAGCCGTGAGCGCTATGGGCAGGGCGTCGGTGGCGCCAATCAGCGCGAGGCTTTCCGCGGCAACGACGCGAATCGCCAGCGCGCACTGCAGAGCTTCGATCGCTCCACCGGCAACGGCTCATCGATGGCAGCGCGGCGTGGTGCCGGTGAGACGGGCGCGGCACTCAATCGGCCATCGGGTGGCAATCGACCTGGTGGTGGCCAGGGCGCCGCCGGCGGCGCGGATCGCGGCAACCTCGGCGGCGCGGATCGAGGGAACCTCGGCGGTCAGGGGCGTGGCGATCTGGGCGGACAGACGCGCGAACGCGGCAACGCCGGTGGGCAGCAACACGGCAACTTCGGTGGTGATCGTGCATCGCAGGGGCCCCGCAACAACGCGTTCAGTGGCGGGCAATCGCCAGGTTCGGCGCATACGCAGATGAATCGCGGGCAATCCAGTCAGCGTTCGATGTCGCAGTCCCGTGGCGCCGGCGCTGGTGCTGGCAGGCAGATGTCCCGACCTGCCCCGGCACGGGCAGGTGGCGGCGGCCGTCGTCGTTGAGGAGCATGACCATGAATCGCACTCCCATGATCCGTCGCCTGGCCTTGAGCACGATGTTCTGGGCTGGCTGTGTCCTTTGCGGCGCCGCGTTGGCACAACAGGCGAGTTACCCAACGGCGGATGACGCCGCTGGCGCCTTCGTGCAGGCCGTGCGCAATCACGACCAGGCGGCACTCGCCAAGGTGCTGGGCAATAACTGGAAGGATTACATCCCGACCGAAGGAATCGATCAGGACGATGTCGATCTGTTCCTCAAGCGCTACGACGAAAGCCATCGCATCGAAACGGTCGACGGCAAGTCTCATCTGGATGTGGGCACGGAGAAGTGGGTGCTGCCCATGCCGCTGGTCAAGGGGAAGGACGGCTGGCATTTCGATCTGGCGGCAGCGCAGCAGGAGATACGCACGCGCCACATCGGGCAGAACGAACTCGCCGTCGAGCAGGCCATGCTGGCCTACTACGACGCGCAGCGCGACTACGCCTCGCAAGACCGGGACGGCGACAAAGTACTGCAGTACGCGCAGCACCTGCTCAGCACGCCGGGCAAGCACGACGGCTTGTACTGGCCCGTCAACGACAACGAGCCGCCGAGTCCGCTAGGCCCGAAATTTGCCAACGTGGTGCCGGGGCAGGGCTATTACGGCTACCACTACCGGATCCTGACCGCGCAGGGCGGTTCCGCTCCCGGCGGCGCCTACAACTACCTGGTCGGCAGTCGCATGACCAACGGCTTCGCGTTGATTGCGTGGCCAGCGCAATACGGCGAGACCGGCGTGATGAGTTTCATGGTCAGCCACGACGGCCAGGTGTTTGAGAAGGATCTGGGCAAGAACGGCGGCAACATCGCGCAGTCCATGAAGAGCTTCGACCCGGACAGCAGCTGGAAGGAAGTCGACGTGCCTGCTGCCAATTGATGCACGCGCCAGCGCGGTGAGCGCCCGTCGGCGTGGATGGCCGGCGAGCTCGCTACGTGCTTTTACTGAGCGTAATGCCGAGAATTTTCGCTGTCCGCAAAACGCCGGCTCCGGCAGAGTCTTTCCATCGCCCATGGCGGATGGTGCATCGATGGAGAAGTCATGAGGTCGCGCCCAGCGCTAGCAGCTTGCCTGCTGGGCGCATGCCTGCAGGTAGGCGCTGCGCTGCATGCGCAGGACGCACCCGCGGTTGCAGCGACCGCCGATAAGAGCCAACCGTTGTCGCCGACGGCTCCTGTGACGCAGGCCGAGGACACCCAAGCTTCATGGTGGAGCCGTTTTCGCGACCCCCAAGACAGCTCCGTCGACATGTCGCGCTGGCTGCTGCAGCACAAGGGCGCGCTGCTGGTTCCCATCATCATCACCGAGCCTGCCGTGGGCGACGGCGGCGGACTGGCCGCGGTGTTCTTCCATACCCCTAAACAATCGGAGGCATCCAAGCAAAGCGGCTTGCGCATTCCGCCAGACATCTACGGTGCCGCCGCCTTCAAGACCGAAAACGGCACCTGGGGTTACGGCCTGGGCGGTACGTTTCATTTCAAGGACGACACCTGGCGCTATGCGGGCCTGGTCGCCAAGATCAACGTCAACCTGGACTACTACACGCAGGGCTTGCTGCTGGGCCCGCACAAGATCGGCTACAACCTCGACGGCATCTTTTCCTACCAGCAGGTCTCGCGCCGGCTCGGCACGAGTGATTTGTTTCTCTCGGCGCGATGGCTATACATCGATCTGGATAATCGACTCAATATTCCCAGCGACGATCAGTACTTCAAGCCCAAAGAGTTCGCCAGCAAGTCGTCGGGACTCGGGCTGGGCCTGGGCTACGACTCCCGCGACAACACGCTCACACCGTCAAGCGGATGGTTTTGGCGACTGGAGGCGACCGATTACGCACCAGCCTTCGGCAGCGACACCAGCTTCCAGAGCTATCGCGGCCGCGCCTACGGATATTTCAAACTGGGCCAGGATTGGGTGCTTGGCACGCGTGTGGACTATCGCTCTGTGCGTGGCGATGTGCCGTTCTATCAACAGCCGTCGATCGATCTGCGCGGCATTGCCTATGGCCGCTACCAGGATCAGAACGTTGGCATGCTCGAGGCGGAGCTGCGCTGGAACTTCACGCCTCGATGGGCGTTACTTGGGTTTGGCGGCGCGGGCAAGGCGTGGGGACGCACGTTGGATTTCGGCGATGCGAGCACACACACGGCCGAGGGTGTTGGCGTCCGCTATCTGGTCGCGCGGGCCTTGGGCCTCCACGTCGGCCTGGATTGGGCGTGGAGCGAAGGCGACCACGCGTATTACATCCAGGTGGGAAGCGCATGGCGATAGCGTCGTCCGCCCTGGCACGAGCGGACAACGCGATGGCGCGAGCCGGTTCAACCGGTGGTGTAACCCTTACCCTTCATGCACGCGCTATACGCCTGGCCAAGGTTGGCGGAGTTCTGGTTCTGCGTGGCCGCCGAGGCTGCGTTTTGTTCGCGCTTCTGTTGCCGTGCACGCACACCGCCAGCCACGACACCGGCGGTAGCGCCCACGCCAGCACCATGTCCGGCATCGCCGTTGGCGACACCACCAATTACGGCACCGGCAGCGGCGCCACGCGCTGCGCCGGCAACACGCTGACCACCACCCACGGCCGGCCCGGTCTGTGGCGGAGGAACCGCCTGCTGGGGTGCGTTGGTCTGGGCCCAGGACATGCAGGCGCTCTTGTCGGCCTCCTGCTGGTTGGCATTCTGTCCTTTGGCCGGGTAAGTCGGCGGCAGTTGCTGAGCGGATGCGGCGCCGGTGACCAGGGCGAGCGAGAGGCCGATGATGCGAAGGCTTTGGTTTGTCATGGTGCTACTCCTTGCAGCGTCTTGAAGAGGCTGAGCGCCATCAGCTCGGCCTGAGCGTGAGAAGGAAAGGTCTGCGCTAAAAAAAGGATTCGTCCGCCGCCATGTCCATGTCGCCTGGCGCCACCGGAATGAGCCCGAGGCGCTCCGCCTCACGGATGAGCGCCACGCCGCTGTGTACGCCCAGCAGATCGAGCAGCGACTGGCGGTGGCTTTCCACCGTGCGCACCGAAATGCCCAGCTCGGCGGCGATCTCGCTGGTGCGCTTGCCTTTGGCCATCGACTCGATGACTTCGCGCTGCCGACGGGTCAGCCGTCGCAGCGATTCGGGTGCTTCAAGCAGGGTTGCCATCAACTGCGGGCTGACGAACTGGTTGCCCGCACAGACTTCGGCCATCGCGTTGAACAGCTCGCTGCTCGGCGACTGCTTCAGCACATAACCGTTCGCGCCCGCCTGCATGGCTTCGCGCACGATCAAGGGTTCACTGTGGGTGGACAGAACCACCACCGGAATATCGCTGCCCAGGCGTCGCAAGCGCTGCAAAGCCTGCAAGGCGCTGAAGGGAGGCATGGCGATATCCGTGATGACCAGGTCGATTTGTCCTGCCAGCACGGCCTCCATCAAGGCTTCGCCGTCGTGCACAAGGAGGACGGAACTGGTGCGCTTGGCCAGCAGGCCGGCCAGGCCCTCGGCGACGCAGCGATGCTCGTCGGCAAGCAGTACCCGCAGCTTGCGAGTACTCCTGGAAGCCATGCGCACCGTCGCTTTCATGCGGTCGCCGGCCAGTCGTTGTCAGCGAGCCAAACGGATGTCGCGGCGAGCCTCGCAGCGCCACAGGGCGCAGCAAGGGTGCCCGGACAAGGAGGAGGGCACGTAGATTTCATGATCGATCGGATCCCCGTTGGGCCGCAACTCGTTCCAGCCCAGCTTGGCCCGTCGATGCCCGCTTGGTAAGCGAACTTTCACTCAAAGGGGGTCAGTAAATTTACTCAAGACCGCGTGAAATCGTGGATTTTTGCGCGTGGACAGCGTCAGGAGGACCGGCCCTGCGCCGCCGCGAATTCGCTGATTTCATGAGACTAAGCCGGCGCCCCGATCGCTGATGCCGCGCGAGCTTCGTAGAACTACGTAAATCATCACGGTGCGACGACGGTCGTCGTGGGGAAATGCGGAAGGAATTCGGTGGACCGACGCTCAATACTCGCAGCGGCGACAGCTGCCACTGGCAGCAGGACGAAGGGATGCTCGGGGCAGAGGGGATCATGAGCGGGAAAGCACCGATCGGTGCATTGTCCCAGCAACTGATACGTGGTCTGGGCGCGGGCCTGGCCGCGGTGCTGGCGCAATGGATGTCGCTGGTGTTGTGGGATCACACGCGCGATTTCCAGATCATCTGGCTGCCCGGTCCGTTGCTGCTTGCGCTGTTGCTGTGCGCACCCTATCGCTACTGGCTCGCCAACAACGCGGGCTGGTTTATCGGCATGACGCTGATGTCTTTGATGGCGAACCTGCCGGTGCAGGGCCTGGCCGTCGCCCACGTGGGCGTGATCTTGCTGGTCACCGTCGCCGCCTGGGGGGTTGGCCAGCTGCGTGAAGAGCAGCCCATCGGCAATTTTCAGCAGCTGCTGGTGTTTGTGCTGGTTGCCGTCATTGCGCTGCCCGCTGCAACGGGCGCGGCGGTGTCGTGGTTGTCCACGCAGGTCGACTTGCCGTTCTGGCTATCAAGGCAGTGGTGGCATGTGGCGCTGGCCAATGCGCTCGGCTATGTGCTGCTGACGCCGGCCATCCTTAGCCTGGTCAATCCCGGCTCGTCGTTGCGACGCGATAGGCTGCCGGGCTGGAATATGCCGTTGATCACAGCCGCGGCGCTCGTTGTGCTCTGGCTGGCATGGCGCGAACTGGGCGACTACCCGACAACGAGACCACTGCTGCTGTTGGCGCCCGTGCCATTGGCGATCTTTGTGGCCTTGCGGGCGCAAGTGGTGGGCACCTGCGTGGTCAATCTTCTGGTCGGCCTGCTCGCCATCCAGTTGAGTCTGGAACATGAAGGCCCGTTCGTGCAGCCGCAAGCGGAACTCACCACCATCAGCGTACAGCTGTGGATGCTTGGCGTATCGGTGGCTTCGCTCTACCTCGCCGCCCTGGTCGAACAGCGACGGGCGACACAGCGCGATCTAAGCGTTACCAACACCGAAGTGCGCGAGCTGGCCGGACGCCTGATCGTGGCGCAGGAACAGGAGCGTGCGCGCATTGCGCGCGACCTGCACGACGATATCAACCAGCGTCTGGCGGTGGCGTCGATCCGGCTGAGCGCTCTACGTCGCAAGGTGGATGAGAGCAACAAGCAGGACGTGAGCCGACTTCAGAGCGACCTGATTGCGCTGTCAGAGGATGTGCGCCATCTGTCGCACGACCTGCATCCAAGCATGCTCTCGCAGACCGGGCTCACTGCTGCGCTGGCGGGCCTGTGCCAGAACGTGCGTCACCGCAACGGTCCCGCGATCGAGCTGCGGGTATCGCCGTATGCGAAGGATCTTCCCGAGGATGTCGCGCTCTGTCTCTATCGCGTTACCCAGGAAGGACTCGGCAACGCATTGCGCTACGCAGACGCGCAGCGCGTTGAAGTGGCGCTGCAGATCGAGCATCACCAGGTGGATCTCACCATCGTCGACAACGGCAAGGGATTTGTCACCGAAGGGGAGGGGCGTCGAGGGCTCGGGCTGCTGAGCATCGACGAACGCACGAAGCTGCTGGGCGGCAGCTGCCGATTGCAATCAACTCTGGGCAAAGGGACTGAGTTATGCATACGAATTCCGCTAGGAACCCAAGGGTCGGCGTGAGGCCAACCCTGATCATTGCCGACGACCACCGCATGGTGGCCGAGGGCGTGCAGCACATCCTCGACGAGGATTTTGATCTGCAGGACATCGTGGCTGATGGCGAGGCCCTGATCGACGCCGTGCAGCGGATAAAGCCGGACCTGGTCGTCGCCGACATCAACATGCCGCGCTGCAACGGCATGGACGCGCTGAAACGGCTCCGCCAGGCTGGCTTCGACACGCGCTTCGTCTTCCTCACCATGCATATGGAGCCGGCGCTGGCCGTCGCTGCGCTGCGCGCGGGTGCGCGGGGCTACATCCTGAAGAACTCAGCGGGCGAAGATCTGCGCAATGCGGCACAGCAGGTGATGGCCGGCGGTACCTATGTGACGCCGGCGTTGGGCGCGCGTTATATCAGCGGCCAGATGACCGATATGCGCAATCTCACCTCCAAGCAATTGCAGGTGCTTCGACTGGTGGGCGAAGGCTTGCGCTCCAAGCAGATCGCGCTGCAGCTTGGGCTGTCGGTGCGCACCGTCGAGGCGCACAAATACACCATGATGCAGGTGCTCGGCGTGCATTCCACGCTGGAACTGGTGCGTCGCGCGCAGGATCTCGGGCTGCTGTTCTAAACGGACGTTAGGCTATTGGCATGGCTTCGGTAGATTTACTTAGCATTGATCGGTTCGATTTCGGTGGCGCAGGTTGGTGCATTGGACGATGCTCAAGATGAGATGCGCGCTCCGACTGAAAGCAGCGACAAAGGGCGATCCAGCCTGGTGCTGGCCGAGGATCACTTGCCCATCGCTGAGCAGCTGCGCGAACTCTTGAGTGAGGAGTTTGACGTGCTCGCCGTGGTTGCGCATGGCGAGGCGCTGGTGAAGGCTGTCAGGCGCCTGCAGCCGGACGTGGTAGTGACCGATATCAGCATGCCCGGCATGGACGGGATGCAGGCGGCTCGCGAACTGCTCGTCGACCGTCCCGACTTGCCGATCATTTTCATCACGGTGCACGACGACGCTACGCTCGCGCGTGCCGCGTTGTCGCTGGGCAAGGGTTACGTGCTGAAGGCGTCGGCGGGAGAAGAGCTGATCGAAGCGCTCAACCAGGTGCTCAAGGGCGGCCACTTCCTTTCACCGGCATTGGGCCGGTTTGAAGTCTTGATGGAGCTGCCCGCGGCCTTCGGAAAAAAGCATTAGCCATCGTCAGCCGCGTAGGCGCGCATGCCCGTGCCGATATCCTGCCGCAGCGTAGCGAAGCCTTCCCATGGATCACCGCGAAGGCGCGCCAGGCGCTGCCTGGCAGAGCGGATATCGAACGCGCTTCCGCTGGTGCAGCGCCCCAGGTCTTGCCAGCGTAGCGGCATCGCGACGGGCGCACCGGGGCGCGCGCGCAGCGACAACGAAGCCACGCTGGTGGCGCCGCGGGTATTGCGCAGATAGTCGATGAAGATGCGTCCCTTGCGTTCGCTCTTGACCGATGTCGCGGTGAATGCGCCAGGACGCTCGTCGGCGAGCCGATGGGCAAACGCACTGCTGAACTTGCTGGCGTCTTCCCAGCGACACAACGCATGCAATGGCACCAGCACGTGCAAACCTTTGCCTCCCGTGGTTCGTACAAAACTCTTCAGCGACACCTTGGCCAGCCGGTCCCGCAGCCATCGCGCGGCTTCGATCACATCACGCCAGCTCACACCGCTGCCGGGATCGAGGTCGAACACGAGATAGTCCGGTTCCTCCAGCGCATCGGCTCGCGCCGCCCAAGGGTGGAATTCGATGGCACCGTATTGCACCAGTTCGATCACCGAACTGGCGTCGCTGGGGCAAAGATAATCGTCGAGTGCGCCGCTTTCCTCGCGCAGCCGTACGCTTTCCACCCGGCGAAGCCCCCGCATCGGGTGCTTCTGGAAAAAGCCCGGCTCCGCCAGGCCTTCGGGAAATCGGAATACGGAAGTCGGTCGGCCAGTCACGCCGGGTAGAAACCATGGCATCACTGCGTGGTAGTAATCGGCGATGTCCTGCTTGGTGATGTCGTCGTCGGGAAACACCACACGCTTGGGATGGGTGACCACGACGCCATTCAATTCGTTCGTTGCCATAAGCGACCTGCGCGAACCGCGCTTTATTCCGGCCGTGCGGCCAACATGGCCGTCAGCTGATCGGGTGTGACAGGCGGCAGGCCGCCGCGCAGTTCCATCATCTTGCGTTCGGTCTCGCGGATCTGCAGCTCGCCCACCGGATGCCTGCGCAGCTGTCCGCGCAAGAGTTCGTTTTCCAGCTCGAGCATGCGGTAGAGCTGCAACAGTTCGTCAAAAGCTCGATGCAGCGTCAGTTGGATCGTGGGTATGCCATCCGTCATCAGCAAGACTCCGTGATCGGGCCTTAGAAACTGACGATCAGGCAGTTAACGACGGGTGATAGATCGATGTGATTTCCGCCATCGGTGAGGTTGCAGATGGTGTGGCGTTCACGGATGGCAAGCGCATGTGTATCTGTGGTGAAACACTGCATGCCTGCGCCCCTATCCCAATCGTCGTAGTCGCATTCCTACGAAACATCAGGTGTCGTGCTGATAGGACGACCGGTGTAACAAAGGCATGCTCTTTTAGTCCGGAACGGACAAATCGTCGCGCACAATGCGTACACGATTAGTTGTGGCAAGCATCTCCTTTCCCCCACAGGGTTGCATCATGGTCACCTATTCGCTCAAGCAGTCCCCGGACGGTTCGTGGTGTGTGTGCCGTCTTGGTTTTTCGCTGTTCAGTGATCTGCGGCTTGGCAGTGCCATCAAACTCGCCCGGGAAGTCGCCCGCGATGAACATCTGCGTTCGGGTCGTTCGGTCTGCGTGGAAATGCCGGGCACCGACGCCTCGATCCGCCTGGCTCAGTACGCCAGCGTGGCGGCGGTGCTGGAACAGGCCGCGTAAGTCCTCTGTATCCGGGGCGTAGGGGGCGCCCTGGGTATGCTCATGTTGCATGGCCGCTTGTGTGGCGGGGCCGGGCTGGGCAAAGTCGCGGCATTCTTCCACCCGGGACGACTCCATGCGCTTGTCGCTTCGTTATGGCTCGATCGCTGTACTGGCGCTCGCCGCGCTGCCTCTTCAGGCGACCACGCTGCTGGTCAATGCCCACATCCATACGATGGATCCCTCACGACCGGAAGCCACAGCGCTGGCCTGGGGCGACGATGGGCGCCTGCTTGCTGTCGGCGATACCGCTGACGTCAAGAAACAGTACCCTGACGGCAAGATCGAGGACGCCAAAGGCGCCACTGTCATCCCCGGTTTGATCGACGCCCATGGCCACATGCTCGGCCTGGGCATGACCCATATCCAAGTGGATCTGGTCGGCAGCACCTCGCGCGCGGAAGTGGTTTCGCGGCTCAAGGCGGCCGCCGCCAAACTGCCGCCGGGCACGTGGCTGATCGGTCGCGGCTGGGACCAGAACCGCTGGGCGGACAAACATTTTCCCAACGCTGCGGATCTGGACGCAGCGTTCCCCGATCGCCCGGTATACCTCGAGCGCGTGGATGGTCATGCGTCCTGGGCCAACACGGCTGCGATGAAGCACGCGACCAAATCGCTGGATGGCGACTGGCAGCCTGAGGGAGGACGCATCGAGCGAGTCGGCAAAAAGGCAACCGGCGTGCTGGTGGACGGCGCCCAGGCCTTGGTTGGCCAGGCCGTTCCGCCGCCGACCCACGAGCAGACGCGCGATGCCTACAAGGCCGCATTTGCGGATGCGGTCGCGGCCGGTCTGACCGGCGTGCACGATCCGGGCGTGAGCCTGGAGGATTTCAAGGTCCTGCAGGAGATGGCGGCAGCTGGCGAGATACCGCTGCGCCTTTACGAAATGGCCGACGGCAATCACCAGGCGCTCGATTGGCTGTGCGGCCAGGGCGGACGTTGGGCGGACGCGAACGGTCGCCTGCAGATGCGCACCGTCAAGCTCTACATGGATGGCGCGCTGGGCAGTCGCGGCGCGGCACTGCTGGCCGACTACAACGACGACCATGGCAACAAGGGCATCTTCGTCACCTCGCCCGAGGCCTATCGCAGCGCGGTGGAAAAGGCGTATCGCTGCCACGTGCAGGTCGCCACGCATGCCATCGGCGATCGCGGCAACCGCAACGTACTCGATACCTATCAGGCCGTGCTGGGCGAGCACGCCGACAGCGATCATCGCTGGCGCGTGGAGCACGCGCAGATCGTCGCGCTCGACGACATCCCGCGCTTCGCGAGCTTGCATCTGATCGCCTCGATGCAGCCCACCCACGCCACTTCCGACATGCCCTGGGCCGAACAGCGTCTCGGTCCCGAGCGCCTGAAGGGCGCCTACGCGTGGCAGCGCTTCATCCAGGAAAAAGTGCCGCTGGCGTTCGGTTCGGATTTCCCGGTGGAGCAGGTCAATCCGATGCTAGGCCTATATGCCGCCGTAACGCGGCAAGATCTCAATGGACAGCCGCCGGGCGGCTGGTTGCCGGATCAGCGGGTGAGCCGCATCCAGGCGCTGGCGGGTTTCACGCGCGGCGCGGCGTATGCGTCCTTCATGGAGGACCAGGTTGGGGCCTTGAAGCCAGGCATGCGTGCCGACTTCGTGGTGCTCAGCGGCGACCTGCTCACCGTGTCGCCGCGCCAGATCGCCGACTTGAAGCCGCTCAGCACCTGGGTGGACGGCAAGGCGGTTTACCGCGCTGAAAAGACAAACGCCGCACCCTGAGGGCGCGGCGTCTGCTGGGGACGGTGGTGCCGGTGTTGCTTTAAGCGGCCTTGCGGGTCGCCACGCTGATGGAAGCGTGAGCGGTCTTCAGGGCTTCGACCTTGTGGTCTTCGCTGAAGTTGACGCCTTCGGCGCGGACGAACTCCAGGTCGGTGACGCCGAGGAAGCCGAACAGGGCGCGCAGATAAGTTTCCTGGAAGTCCATCGGCTGGGCGGCGCTGCCTTCGCTATAGATGCCGCCACGCGAGGAGGCGATGATCACGCGCTTGCCGCCGGCCAGGCCTTCCGGACCATTGGCGGTATAACGGAACGACTTGCCGGCCACGGCGATGCGGTCAATCCAGGCCTTGAGCTGGCTGGGGATCGTGAAGTTGTACATCGGCGCACCGATGACGACCACGTCGGCCGCCAGAAACTCTTCGATCATCTGGCTGCCCTGGACCACCACCGGATCGCTGGCGTCGGCGACTGCGGTCCAGTGAGCCAGCGGGTTGGCGACAAGATCGTGGTAGATAACTTCAGATGCGGGGTTGTTAGCGGTCAGTTCGGCCACAATGGCGGCGGTCAGACCGCGCGAAACGGAGTGGCTACCCAGGGCACTTGCGTCGAGATGCAGCAGTTTCATGGTATTTCCTCAGTTGACGGGCCGGGTCCGCCGGCGACAGAACTAAGGTATTCTTCGGACAATCAAGTGATAAGTCCGCTAAACTTGAACGTATTGTTCTAATAAGGAAACAGCGATGACGGTCCTGGATGGCGCCCTTCAAGATCTCAACGATCTGTATTTCTTTGCTGCCGTGGTCGAACACGGCGGCTTTTCCTCGGCCGGGCGTGCCCTGGGCATCCCCAAGTCCCGCCTGAGCAAGCGAATTGCCCAACTGGAAGAGCGCCTGGGCGTGCGCCTGCTGCAGCGAACCACCCGTCGCTTCGTGGTGACGGAAGTCGGTGAGCGCTTCTACGGTCACTGTCGCGCCGTGCTTGAAGAGGCGAGAGCCGCGCAGGAGGCCGTGGAAGAGGTGCGCTCCGAGCCGCGTGGCGTAGTGCGCGTCAGTTGCCCGGTTTCGCTGGTGCAGACCGTGGTGGGCCACATGCTGCCGGAGTTTCTCGCCCAGCATCCCAAGATGCAGGTGCGCCTGCATGCCACCGATCGGCGCGTCGACGTGATTGGCGAGGGCTTTGACATCGCCATCCGCGTGCGCAGCAAGCTCGACACGGATGCGACCCTGGTGGTGCGCACGTTCGGCCAGTCCAAGGTGCTGCTGGTGGCCAGTCCGGACATGCTCAACCGTTATGGCCGCCCCAAGGAACCCGCCGATATATCGCAGCTGCCGGCACTCAGCAACCAGGAGCATGAAGGCGCGCAGGGCTGGGAGTTGCTCGACGCAGAGGGCGAGAAGATCGTGGTCGACATCCAGCCCCGGCTGATTTGCGGCGACTTCAACGCCTTGCTGCAGAGCTGCAAGAGCGGTGTCGGCGTGACGCTGCTGCCTGAGTTCGTGTGCGGCCCGGCCATTGAGCGCGGCGAACTGGAAGTAGTGCTACCCGAATGGAGCGTGCCGCAAGGCACCATGCACTTCGTCTATCCGAGCCGGCGCGGCCTGTTGCCAGGCGTGCGCGCGTTCGTGGATTTTCTTGCGGAACGACTGCCCGATTCCGTACGCGAAAACCACGCCCAGTGCAGGAAATACGTCTGACGCGGGTACGAAACAAGCCTCGTGTTAGCATCACCATTTAGCCTTCCAGACATCCGGATCATGCAGATCGAAACCAAGCTTCCCAAAGTTGGCACCACCATCTTCACCGTCATGAGCCAGCTGGCTGTCGAGCACAAGGCCGTGAACCTGGGGCAGGGCTTTCCGGACTTCGAGCCGCCGCAGCCGCTGCGCGATGCGATCACGCGCGCGATGGCCGAAGGCCGCAACCAATATGCGCCGGGCATCGGCCTGCAGCCGTTGCGCGAGCAGATCGCGCTGAAGACAGAGCGCCTGTACGGTCACAAGCTCGATCCCAATACCGAGATCACGGTGACCTCGGGTGCGACCGAAGCGCTGTTTGCCGCCATCGCTGCTGTGGTGCGTGCGGGCGACGAAGTGATCGTGTTCGATCCGGCCTACGACAGTTACGAGCCGGCCATCGAACTGCAGGGCGCCCGCGCCGTACACATCCCGCTGCAGGCGCCGAGCTTCAGCATCGACTGGCAGCGCGTGCGTGATGCGATCACGCCCAAGACGCGCATGATCCTGATCAACAGCCCGCACAACCCAACCGGCGCGGTGCTGTCCTCGGCCGATCTGGACGAGTTGGCCGCGATCGTGCGCGACACCGAGATCGTGGTGTTGTCCGATGAGGTGTACGAGCACATCGTCTATGACGGCGCCCAGCACGAGAGTGTGCTGCGTCATCCCGAGCTTGCCGCGCGCAGCTTCGTGGTGTCCTCGTTCGGCAAGACCTACCATTGCACCGGCTGGAAGCTCGGCTACGCGGTTGCGCCCAGGGCGCTCTCGGCGGAATTCCGCAAGGTGCATCAGTACCTCACGTTCTGCACGTTTCATCCGGCGCAGGTTGCGTTTGCCGAGTTCATGGCGAGCACGCCCGAGCACTACCTCGAGTTGCCCGCGTTCTACCAGGTCAAGCGCGATCGCTTCCGCGAGCTGATCAAGCCCTCGCGCTTCAAGCTGCTCGACGTGCCCGGCGGTTATTTCCTGTTGGTCGACTATTCCGCCATCAGCAACAAGGACGATGTCTCGTTCTGCGAGTGGATGGTGAAAGAAGGCGGCGTGGCAGCGATTCCGCTCACGCCGTTCTACGACAAGGCACCGGGCACGCACTACCTGCGCCTGTGCTTCGCCAAGAGCGATGCCACCATGGAAGCCGCGGCGGAGCGTCTATGCAAACTCTGAAGGTCAGCCTGATCCAGGGCGCCACGCGCTGGCACGACGCACCAGCCAACCGCGAGTACTACGGCGAGCTGGTGCGCCGCGTCGCCGGGCAGACCGACCTGGTGGTGTTGCCGGAGACCTTTCTTTCCGGCTTCAGCAACGACACGCGTGCCAGCGCCGATACCATGGACGGCGAAGGTGTGGCGTGGATGCGTGCGCTTGCGCAGGAAGTGGGCGCGGTGCTGTGCGGCAGCCTGGCCATTCGCGAGAACGACACGGTCTACAACCGCCTGATCTGGGCGCGCCCGGACGGCAGCTTCGAGCAATACGACAAGCGCCATCTGTTCCGCATGGCGGGCGAGCACACGCGCTACGGCGGCGGCACCGAGCGACTCATCGTCGAGCTGAAGGGCTGGCGCATTCTTCCGCAGGTTTGCTACGACTTGCGCTTCCCGGTATGGCTGCGCAATGGCCGCCGCGAGGAAGCCACCGGCGGCATGGATTACGACCTTGCGATCTTCGTGGCCAACTGGCCGGCGCCGCGTCGCCAGCCCTGGCGCACGCTGCTGCGCGCGCGCGCCATCGAAAACCTGAGCTATGTGATCGGTCTCAACCGCGTGGGCGTCGACGGCAACGATCATCCGTATGCCGGCGATAGTGCCGTGCTTGATCCCATCGGCGAGCCACTGATCGAACTCGGCCCGCAGGAGCAGGTCGTGACGGTAACCATCGATCCCGCCCCGCTGCTCGCGCATCGCGAGCGCTTTCCGGCGTGGATGGATGCCGATAACTTTACGCTCAATCCGGGTTGATCGACGTGCGCGCGATTATTTCGCGCGCACCTTGGCGGTCGCCTGAGGCAAGGGCTTGCCCACCTCGAATTGCATGCGTTGAAAATCGATCGTCCAGTGATCGAACGACTGCAGGATGTCGCCACCCAGCACGTTCGGCTCCTTGACGTTGCCGGCGTCGCTAAGCGAGATCGTCATCGCTGCAAGGATGCTCTGCTGATCGCCAATGCGCACGCGAACCTGCGGCCACCTCGCCGACTGGCGAACGCGTGCACCGCCTGCGCCCGCGACGTGCTCCTGTTTCGACTTCAATCCTTTCACTATGCCTGGGTGTTCCGCGGCGAAGTGCGACGAGAGCGAAGAAAACGCGCCGCCGCTGTCCAGGTGCATCGCTACCGGTAGATCGTTGAGCATTACTTCGACATAAAGATCGCTGCCGGCCATGCGCAAGTTGCTTTCGCCGGGTTTGGCAGCGTCGCTGCGCGAAGGCAATAGCTTGCCGTCGGCGGTGAACTCCAGTCGCTGCAACTGGCGCAGCACGGGGAAACCGAGGATCGCGTCGATCTGATAGCCGCCAGGCACCGGCATCTTCAGCTGATCGTCGTCGAGCACCAGAAACGCCACATGGCTCAAGGAGATCCCGGCAAATTGCAGGTGATCGGCGATGCCCACGCGGGTCGCCACTGCCTGGCGACTGGCGCTGCCCACGCTCGCGGCGCCATCGAGCAGGCGCAAGCCAAGTTTGTGTGCGGTGGATAGCGATACGACGGAGAGATTGGCACCCGTATCCAGCACCACTTCCTGGGGCTTGCCGTTGATCGAAGCCTGCGAGCGGGGCAGGCCGACCTTGTCGCGTTTCACCGTTTCGGGTTTGGGCGCATAAACGTCCACACGCTGCGCCGTGGCCTGGGCAAGTTGGTCGGCCAGCACCGCCATTTGCAGCGCGGCGGCGCGGTCCTCGGCAGTGGCGCCTTGTGCGGCAAGCGCCTGCTCCCACGCGTGCGCCGCCTCGGCCGCCTTGCGGTAGTCGCCGTCGGCAAAGCTGACATCGGCGGCGATGGGCCAGGCCAGCGCGCGTTGCGCTGGCGTGCGATGGCCGTCGGCGAGATAGCGCTTGACCAACTGGTCCGCCTCGGCGGCATCCAGTCGCGCTGCGGCCAGTCGCGCCCTGGCGAGGGCCGCCAGCCCCGGATCCTCGATGCGGGGAAGCACGTTCGCCAGATGAAAGACCTCGCCATCGGCGGCATCCACCAGGGCGCTTTCGGCCTGTGGGCTGGACAGCGCCACGCTGTCGGCCAGGGCCGGGAAGGCGATTGCGGCCAACAAGACATAGGGATGGAGCCAGACCAGCGGCAGAGCTTTCATGATATGGTGCCCGTATGACGAATAAAAATTATCGTAATACAGAAAGAAATGATTATCCAACAGCACGACGCATCGTTCGGGGCGCGCGTGCGCTGGCGATCGTCGCCTGGCTGAGCGCGTTGGCCTGTTTGCTGGTCACGGGACTTGGCATCTGGGCCGATGGCAGCGCGCCGGGCGCGACGGTCGCCGCCAGCTTGTCGACGGATGAGCTTCCGCGCGCATGGGCGGCGTGCATTGCCGCCGTGCTGGCGCTGGTGAGTTGCGGGGCGCTGGTGGAGTTGGCCCTTATGCTCGGTCGTGTGGTGCCGGACGCGCTGTTTTCCAGCGCGGCGACGAAACATTTCCGTCGTTTCGCTTGCCTGTTGATGGTGGCTGCGGCACTACGCGTGTTGCTGCCCGCATCCGCCACGTTGTGGTTGGCCTGGCACTCCGGCGCTGGCGCGGCCCGCCTGACCTTCAGCGGCGACGACCTGCTGTCGCTGTTGCCCGTGGCCGTATTCTTCTTCGTGGCGCGCCTGTTCGATGAGGCGGCGCGACTCGAAGACGACCAGCGTTCGATCGTGTGAGGTCCTGATGGCGATCGTGGTCCGACTCGATGTCATGCTGGCGATGCGCAAGGTGCGCTCGCGCGAACTCGCCGAGTTCGTCGGTATTACCGAATCCAATCTGTCTTTGCTCAAGTCCGGCCATGTGCGCGGCGTGCGTTTCGAAACGCTGAGCAAGATCTGCGAATTCCTCGAATGTCAGCCGGGCGACTTGCTGGCCTACGTGCCTGACGAAGAAGAGTAGGGCGACGCATCCCGCGCAAGGCGGGGATGCGTGCACTCAAAGAATGGACAGCACCGCTTCCGGCGGACGTCCCAGCGCGGCCTTGCCGTTGGACACCACGATGGGGCGTTCGATCAGCCGCGGATGACTCACCATTGCCGCGATCAGCGCGGTGTCGTCGAGCGAGGGATCGTCGAGGCCGAGTTCGCTGTACTCGGCCTCGTTGGTGCGCATCAGTTCGCGCGGCGTCATGCCGAGCATGTCGAGCAATTGCATCAGCTCGGTGCTGCTTGGCGGCGTGTCCAGGTAGTTCACCACGTCGCACACCACACCGCGCTGCTCAAGCAAGGCCAGCGTGGCACGCGACTTTGAGCAGCGGTTGTTGTGATAGATGCGCGCGTGCATGACGGACACTTCGCTCAGCGATTGCCGTGACGGTTGCCGCCGCGACCACCGCCGCCACCGCCACCACCGCCGCCGCCGTGCGGACGATTGCCACCGCCCTGCGGACGACCGCCGCCTTGCGGACGACCGGCGCCACCCTGCGGACGGTTGCCGCTACGGCCCTGCGGACGGCCGCCCTGGCCACCTTGGCCAGCCGCGCCGCCTTGACCGCCCTGGCCACCGTGACCGCCGGGACGACCGCCCGGACGACCACTCGGCTTGCCGCCGCGATTGCCACCGGCACCTGCGCCGCCGCCGAAGCCGCTGTACGGGCTGCCGCTACGGCCTTCCGCGCCACCGGCGCGATTGCCGAACGACGGCTTGCCGCCACCTGGACGACGATTGCCTGCGGCACCGCCACGAGCGCCGCCAGCAGCACCACCTTCACGCGACTCGCCGGCAAACCAGGTGCGCACCGACGGCAGCTCCTGGCCGGGGGCGACGCCGCGCTTGCCCTTGCGCATGCCGCCACCACCGCCGCCCGAGCGTTCCGGACGGGCGACGTTGCCGTTCACTTCGCGGCCCGGACGGCCACGCGGCTTGCCGCGGGTGGGTTCTTCGCGAATGCGGTCGTAGGCACGCAGTTCGCGTGCTTCGTCCTGGTAGCCCGCGCTGTACGAGCCGCTTGCGCCCTTGGGAACGTACTCGGTGACGTTGCGCGGCGCGCGGCGCTGATGCAGCACCGGGCTCAGCGTGAGCACCGGCTGCGGCGAGCCCAGACCGGTGGTCTTGCGCAGATCCTTGACGGCTTCTTCGCCCAGCGATTCGCAGTCGCCACGACGCAGGGTGCGCGGCAGTTCCACGCTGCCGTAGCGGATGCGCTTGAGGCGGCTGACCAGGAAGCCCTGGGAATCCCACAGGCGGCGCACTTCGCGGTTGCGGCCTTCGCGGATTACCACGCGGAACCAGCTGTGGCTGCCGCCGCGGCTGATCACGGCGATTTCGTCGAAGCGGGCCGGGCCGTCTTCCAGCTCCACGCCGGCCTTGAGCTTTTCGATCATCTCGTCGGGCACTTCGCCGTGCACGCGGCACAGGTATTCGCGCTCGAGGCCGCTCTTGGGATGCATCAGCGCGTTGGCCAGTTCGCCATCGGTGGTGAGCAGCAGCAGGCCGGTGGTGTTGATGTCCAGGCGACCCACGGCGACCCAGCGCGCACCCTTCAGGCGCGGCAGCTGTTCGAACACGGTGGGACGGCCCTCGGGATCTTCGCGGGTGGTCACCACGCCCTCGGGCTTGTGATAGACCAGCACCTCGGTTTCGTCGCGGTTGTCGGTGGCAACGACGAACTGCTTGCCGTCGAGCACGACGCGATCGCCGGCATGGACGCTGGCGCCGATGGTGGCGGGGGTGCCGTTGAGTTCGACTTCACCGGCCTGGATACGCTGCTCAAGCATGCGGCGCGAGCCGAGACCGGCGTTGGCGAGCACCTTGTGCAGGCGCTCCTCGATGGCGGGTGCGGCTTCGTCGCGCGGCGTGCGCTTAAGGGTCAAAACGGATTTCTGTGGCGCAGTCATGCGCGGTACTCCTCGGTATCTTGCGTGGCGTCGCCTTGCTCGGCGTCCGCGTGGGTCGCTGCCTCGTCGGCAGTGTCAACATGAGTCTCGGCGTGGGGTGCAGCGCCGGGTTCGGAGGAGGCGACATGCATCGCCTCGGGCATTTCGTGGCCGGGTTCGTCGACAGCGTCGGCGGCCTGGCTTTCTTCGTCTGCAGTGGCCGGGGCGTCGTGCCCGGCGGGTTCGGTGATGGAAACGTCGAGATCTTCTTCGCCGGCCACCACCAGGGTTTCGTTTTCTTCGTCCGGGTCGATCGGCAGGTCGCGCATCACGCGGACCGGCAGGGGCTCCGGCGCGATGCTCATCTGCGGGTCTTCCATGTCGCGGATTTCCGACAGCGGCGGCAGCTCATCCAGCGACTTCAAGTTGAAGTAGTCGAGGAAGGCGCGCGTGGTGCCGAACAGCGCCGGCTTGCCGGGCACGTCGCGGTAGCCCACCACGCGGATCCATTCGCGTTCTTCCATCGTCTTGATGATGTTGGACGACACCACCACGCCGCGGATCTGTTCGATCTCCGGACGGGTGATCGGCTGGCGATAGGCGATCAGCGCCAGGGTTTCCAGCAGGGCGCGGGAGTAGCGGCTGGGGCGCTCGGTCCATAGTCGCGAGATCCACGGATGCACCGACTGCTTCACCTGGTAGCGGAAGCCCGAGGCGACCTCTTGCAGCTCGACGCCGCGGTTGGCGCAATCGTCCGCCAGCGCTTCGAGGGTCTTGGCGATCTCTTCGCGGCCGACTTCGTCCTCTTCGCCGAACAGTTCCAGCAGTTGAGGCACGGTCATCGGCTGGGTGGATGCCAGCAGGGCCGCCTCGATGATGGGTTTGAGTTGCTCGATCTGCATGGCCTCGGATCGGATGCGGATGCTGCGGTGAATGGGGCGGGCTGCGCGGCTTATTCGGCCGCGGTGGCCGGCTCGTCATCGGCATAGCGTTCGGCGGCGGTTTCTTCCGCGCTGCCTGCTCTTGCCCTTACGTAAATCGGTGCCAGCGGTTCTTCCTGCACGATCTCCACCAGCATCTCCTTGGCCAGCTCCAGCATGGCCAGGAAGGTGACGACCACGCCCAGGCGGCCCTCGGTGACATCGAACAGCGTCTCGAAGCGCTGGAAGGTCTGGTCGGTCAAGCGGCCGAGCAGCTCACCCATGCGCTGTCGCACGCTGAGCGCTTCGCGCCGGATGGCGTGGTGGCCGAACAATTCGGCACGACGCATCACGTCCTTCAGCGCCAGCAGCATCTCCTTGAGGTCGAGCGGCGGCGGCAGCTTGACCACATTGCGCTCGCCCACGTCCGCGTGGGCCGGCGCCATGTCCCGCTCCATGCGGGGCAGGGCGTCGATATCCGCCGCCGCCCTTTTGAAGCGTTCGTACTCCTGCAGACGCCGGATCAATTCGGCGCGGGGATCTTCTTCCACGCCTTCTTCGGCCGGCGGCCGCGGCAGCAGCAGGCGCGATTTGATCTCGCCCAGGATGGCTGCCATCAACAAGTATTCGGCGGCCAGCTCCAGGCGCATCACATCGCGCATCATCTCGATGTAATCCATGTACTGCCGGGTGATCTCGGCGACCGGGATGTCGAGGATGTCCAGATTCTGGCGACGAATCAGGTACAGCAAAAGGTCGAGCGGCCCTTCGAACGATTCGAGGATCACCTCGAGCGCATCCGGCGGGATGTACAGGTCCTGCGGCATCTGCAACAGCGGTTCGCCGCGCACGATGGCCAGCGGCATTTCCTGCTGTTGAGGTACCGACGCAAACGCGTCCTGCGGTGCGGCGACCGCCTGAGGCTCGACTGGCTCAGTGCTCATCAATGCATGTCGTTGGGCCGTTCAAGACGGCTTGCTCTGCGTTCAATCACGTGAGGAAACGTTTATCCCACCGGCATTCGCCTGACGAATGTCCCGCCCGGACGTGGCCCGCAGGCGCGATCCGTTGAAGCTAACTTGCGCGATGCCTAGCCGGTGCGCATGGCGTCACCGTCGCGGTCATGCATGACGAAAGCGCGCGTCTGGCGTTTCGATCAGGCTGGCCGTGAGCGACCCTTGAGCGTTTTTAAGCGTGTTTGGGTCACGACAAAAAACGCGAGCCACAACGTGACGAAACCTGCGTCACTGGCTTCTCAATCGGTCGGCTGAGTGCATCGGGACGGGTGCCGTAGCGGTCGATCTCACCGATCGTGCGCGCACCCACTGACCCAAGCGAGACCAAGATTAGCCGCTGGCGACGGGCAAGTCCAGTACACGCGATGCTGCCGTATCGGCAGAATACAGGGACATGCTGCCCGAAGAACGCTCCATCATTCATGTCGACATGGACGCTTTCTACGCGTCCGTGGAGCAGCGCGACCGTCCGCAGCTGCGTGGGCACCCGGTGATCGTCGGCGGCCTGGGGCCGCGCGGGGTGGTCTCCACCTGCAGTTATGAAGCACGCCCCTTCGGTGTGCGTTCGGCCATGCCGATGGCGCAGGCGCGGCGGCTTTGCCCCGATGCGGTTTACCTGCCGCCCGATTTCGCGCGCTATGAAGAAGCCTCCGAGCAGGTCTTCAAGGTGTTCCACGAAGCCACGCCGCTGGTGGAGGGTCTCTCGCTGGATGAGGCGTTTCTGGACGTCACCGCCAGCCTGCGCCTGCTCGGCTCGGTCGAGACCATCGCTCGGCGCATCAAGCTCGCCATCCGCGAGCGCACCCAGCTGAATGCGTCGGTCGGCATGGGGCCCAATAAGCTGCTGGCGAAGCTGGCCAGCGAAATGTCCAAGCCCGATGGCTTCCGTCGCATCACCGCTGAGCACGCCGCCCGGGATTTGGCGCCGCTGCCGGTAGGCCGCCTATGGACGGTGGGCAAGGTGACCGAGCAGGCGTTGCACCGCCTGGGGATCCGGACCATAGGCGAATTGGCAGCAAGTGACACGGCGCGTCTGGCGAGTGCGCTAGGGCGTCAGGTGGATGCGTTGCAGGCACTGGCCCGCGGCGAGGACGACCGCGAGGTGGAGGCAGCGCAGGCCGAGCAGTCGATCGGCTCGGAACACACCTTTGATGTCGACCTGGCCGAGCTGGCAATGGCCGAGGCCTGGCTACTGCGCCATTGCGAGCGCATCGCCGCCCGAGCGCGCCAGCGCGGGCTGGAAGGGCGTACCGTCACCGTGAAACTGCGCGAGCCGCCGTTTGTCACGCATAGCCGACAGGCGCAGCTGCGCGTGCCCAGTGCTTCGGCGAGTGAGCTCTATGAGCTGGCACGAGGCTTGCTTAACGCCTGGTGGAAGGCGCAATCAAGGCCGCGCCTTCGCCTGTTGGGCGTGAGCCTGTCGGGTTTTGCGACGGAACGGCAGCAGGACATGTTCGACAGCGCACCCGAGCGGCGCGTCACCGACCAGGTGCAGGACAGGATCAATGCGCGGTTTGGGTCGGGAAGCCTGGTCCGCGCAGGCGTACTGAGAACGCAAGAGCAGGATTGAAGTTGAACGGAGACGCTCCACATCGACCGATGAGGGAGTGTTTCTTCAGGATGAAGCAGTCGACGCTGGCGCGTCTGACGGGGGAGCAAGGGCAACATGAGCAAAGCGGAAGACAATGTCAGGAACGGCTCCGATCCGGAGCAGCTGCGTCCGGCGCGCATGCGGATCGAGACCACGGTGCTGATGAGCCGGGCCGACGAATCGCACTCGACCGAACTGGTGGACATTTCCGCGACCGGCGTGCTGCTGCGCCGCCCCCTGGGCTGGCAGGGCGAGCACGGCCAGAGCTGGATCCTCGACATGATCTTTGGCCACGACCTGCACATCCATCTGGAAGCGCAAGTGGCCCGTATTTCCGATCGCCACCTGGGTTTTGCCTATACCCGTATCCCGGAAGACAAGCAGGTGCCGCTGTGGAATCTGCTGGGTGGGTATGCGGATATTCTGGAGTTGTGGAAGGACTGAGGGCTGAGGTGGATGTTGAGGCGAAGACCGAGCCTCGCATCTACTGGATTACCAGCTTCGCTGTTGTGGAGCGCTTCCGGCCTGCGCCGGAATGACGAGCTAGAGCTCGTCGTCCCGGCGCAGGCCGGGACCCAGAGACTCAGTACACGCTTATCGCCTCGGTTTCCACAAAAAAAAGCCCGCTTTCGCGGGCTTTTTCATATCAACCGAATCGGACCATCAGGCCGCCGACTTCTTCTCATCCCGCAACTCGCGCCGCAGAATCTTGCCCACATTGCTCTTGGGCAACGAATCGCGGAACTCGATCAGCTTCGGGCGTTTGTAGCCGGTGAGGTTGTCGTGGCAGAACTTCTTCAGTTCTTCGACGGTGAGGTTCGGGTCCTTGCGCACCACGAACAGTTTCACCACCTCACCCGAATGTTCGTCCGGCACGCCGACCGCAGCCACTTCGGCCACGCCCGGATGCTGCATTACCACGTCTTCGACTTCGTTGGGATACACGTTGAAGCCGGACACCAGGATCATGTCCTTCTTGCGGTCCACGATGTAGACGTAACCGGTGGCGTCCATGCGCGCGATGTCGCCGGTATGCAACCAGCCATCGGAGCCTAGCACCTTGGCCGTTTCGTCGGGGCGCTGCCAGTAGCCCTTCATCACCTGCGGGCCGCGCACCATCAGTTCGCCCACTTCACCGATCGCCAGCGGCTGGTTGTCTTCGGACCAGATCGCCACGTCGGTGGAGGGGATCGGCAGGCCGATCGAGCCGTTGTAATCCTTGAGGTCCAACGGGTTGATGCAGGCGGCGGGCGAGGTTTCGGTCAGGCCGTATGCTTCGGCCAGCGTGCAGCCGGTGACTTTCTTCCAGCGCTCGGCGACCGCGCGCTGCACGGCCATGCCGCCGCCCAGCGACAGGTGCAGGCGCGAGAAATCCAGGTCGGCAAAACCCGGCGTGTTGAGCAGGCCGTTGAACAAGGTGTTGACGCCGGTGAGCGCGGTGAACTTGGACTTCTTCAGTTCCTTGACGAAACCCGGCATGTCGCGCGGGTTGGTGATCAACCAGTTCAGACCGCCCAGGCGCATGAACACCAGGCCGTTCGCCGTCAGCGAAAAGATGTGATACAGCGGCAGCGCCGTGATGATCACTTCCTCGCCCTGCTTGGCGTTGTTGCCGATCCACGCACCGGCCTGCAGCATGTTCGCGACCATGTTGCCGTGGCTGAGCATCGCGCCCTTGGCCACCCCGGTGGTGCCGCCGGTGTACTGCAGGAAGGCGATGTCTTCGTGATCCAGCTGCACCTTGGGCAGCGGATGCGGCGCGCCCTTGGACAAGGCGTCGGTGAAGCGCACGGCATGCGGCAACTGGAACGGCGGCACCATCTTCTTGACGTGCTTGAGCACGAAGTTGATCAGCGCGCCCTTGGCACCCAGCAGGTCGCCGATGCCGGTGGTGATGATGTGCTCGACGTGGGTTTCGCCCACGACCTGCTGCAGCGTCGCGGCAAAGTTGTCGAGCACCACGATGGCCTTGGCGCCGGCGTCTTCCAGCTGATGCTTGAGTTCGCGCGCGGTGTACATCGGGTTGGTGTTGACCACCACCAGGCCCGCGCGCAGCGCGCCGAACAGGGCGATGGGGTACTGCAACACGTTGGGCATCATGATGGCGATGCGATCGCCCTTGCTGAGCTTGAGCTCCCCGGTGAGGTAGCCGGCGAACTGGCGGCTCATCTCATCGATCTGACCGTAGCTCAGCGCCTTGCCGAAACTGGAGAAAGCAGGGCGATGACGGAAGCGTTCAAAGGCTTCTTCCACCACCGCGGCGAGCGACGCGTACTGGTTGATGTCGATCTGCGCGGGAACGCCTTCCGGGTAATGGGCCAGCCACGGACGCTCAATGCTCATGTTGGATCCAACGCTCCTGTATGTATCGGCCCGGCAGTGACGTAGGGCAAGATGATGACGCGGCATTGGAGCATACGCTTGCGTATAGCGGCAAGCCGCGCCGCAGCGAGAATCGGGCATGCCTTCGATACAAAAACTACTTGTAAATCCGGTGTTTTGCGCGTTCCTCGCGATCGGCCTGGCGGCCTGCCATCGCACGCCCGACGAAAGTCGGGTGCGGCAGGGCATCGAAACCGCCGAACGAGCAGCCGAACAGGCCGATGCCTCGTCGCTGGACGCGTTGTTGAGCGAGGACTTCAGCGGCAACAACGGGGAGATGGAGCGCCGGCAAATCCTGGGGCTGCTGCGTGCCGCCAAGTTTCGCGGTGAGACGATCCATGCGTTGACCGGACCGATTGAGGTGGAGCTTCGCGGAGACCGCTATATCGCACGCTTCACCGTCACCCTGACCAGCGGCGGCAAGTTGCTGCCGGCGCAGATGGGTGTGTACCAGGTGGAGACGGCGTGGCGGAAGGACGGAGGCGAGTGGCGTTGCTATTCGGCTACGTGGACAAGCAGCGGCTGATATCGCAGCGGACACCGGTGGGAGCGCACCCTGTGCGCGACGGCCACGCTGGGATGTATCGCTCCGTAGGTTTGTCGCGCACAGGGTGCGCTCCCACAGGAAGAAAACGCCGCCTCTTGGGCGGCGTTTTCCTTAAGGTCAGGCAGCCTTTTTACCAGCCAGCTGACGCAGCACATACTGCAGGATGCCGCCATGACGGAAGAACTCGCGCTCCTTCGGCGTGAGCAGCAACACCTTTACGGTGAACTCCTTCTTCTTGCCGTCCTGGCCCGTGGCGGTGACCTTGGCGGTCTTCGATTCGCCGCCGTTGAGGCCGGTGATGTCGAACGTCTCCTTGCCGGTCAGGCCCAGCGAGTGCGCGTTCTGGCCGTCTTCGAACTGCAGCGGCAGCACACCCATGCCCACCAGGTTGGAGCGATGGATGCGTTCGAAGCTCTCGGCGATCACGGCCTTCACCCCCAGCAGAAGGGTGCCCTTGGCAGCCCAGTCACGCGACGAACCCGTGCCATATTCCTTGCCGGCAAGCACCACCAGGGGCGTCTTGTCCGCCTTGTACTTCATCGCCGCATCGTAGATCGCCAACTGCTCGCCGCTCGGCACGTAGAGCGTGTAGCCGCCTTCCACACCGTCGAGCATCAGGTTCTTGATGCGAATATTGGCGAAGGTGCCGCGCACCATCACGTCGTCATTGCCGCGACGCGAACCGTAGGAGTTGAAGTCCTTCGGCTCCACGCCCTTGGAGATCAGGAAGCGGCCCGCCGGGCTGTCCTTCTTGATCGAGCCGGCCGGGGAGATGTGGTCGGTGGTGATGGAATCGCCAAACAGGCCGAGCACGCGTGCGCCGTGCACGTCTTCGATCGAGCCCGGCTCCTTGCTCATGCCTTCGAAGTACGGCGGGTTCTTGATGTAGGTCGAGTCGTCCCACTTGTATACGTCGCCATCGGGCGACGCGATGTGGTTCCAGCGCGTGTCGCCCTTGAACACGTCGGCGTAGCTCTTCTCGAACATCTCTGGATTAAGGGCGCTGCCGACGATGTCGGAGATTTCCTGGTTGGTCGGCCAGATGTCCTTCAGGTACACCGGCTTGCCGTCGCTGCCCGTGCCCAGCGGCTCCTTGGTCAGGTCGATGTCGAGCGTGCCGGCCAGTGCGTAGGCGACCACCAGCGGCGGCGAGGCCAGGTAGTTCATCTTCACTTCCGGATGCACGCGACCTTCGAAGTTGCGGTTGCCCGACAGCACCGACGCCACCGCCAGATCGCCCTCGGCGATGCCCTTGCTGATTTCCACCGGCAGCGGACCGGAGTTGCCGATACAAGTCGTGCAGCCGTAACCCACGATGTAGAAGCCGACTTTTTCCAGCTCCTTCAGCAGGCCGGTCTTTTCCAGGTAATCGGTAACCACCTTGGAACCCGGGCCGATCGACGTCTTCACCCACGGCTGCGCCTTGAGACCCTTGGCGGCGGCCTTCTTCGCGACCAGGCCGGCGCCAAGCATCACGCTCGGGTTGGAGGTATTGGTGCACGAGGTGATCGCGGCGATCACGACCGCGCCATCGCCCAGCTTGAACGACTCGCCGTCCTTGTCGACGCGCACGCCGCTATCGGTGATGTCGTTGGCCGGATTGCCGATGGCCGCCGAGCCGCCTTCGGCAATGAAGGCCGACGTAGCTTCGTTGCGCGGCTTGCGGCTGGCAGTGAGCGGACCCACGGCGTCCTGGAAACTCTTCTGCACGCCTTCCAGCAGCACGCGATCCTGCGGACGCTTGGGACCGGCGAGCGAGGGCTTCACCTCGGCGAGGTTGAGTTCCAGCGTGGTGGTGAAGCGCGGCTCGATGGCGTTCTCGTCATGCCACATGCCCTGCGCCTTGGCGTAGGCCTCCACCAGGCGGATCTGATCCTCGCTGCGACCGGACAGACGCAGGTAATTGAGCGCTTCCTGATCGATCGGGAAGATGCCGCAGGTGGCGCCGTATTCCGGCGCCATATTGCCGATGGTCGCGCGGTCGGCCAGCGCAAGATGCTTGAGGCCGCTGCCGAAGAACTCCACGAACTTGCCCACCACGCCGAGCTTGCGCAGCATCTGCGTGACGGTGAGCACCAGGTCGGTCGCGGTCACACCCTCAGACAGCTTGCCGGTGAGCTTGAAGCCGACCACCTGGGGAATCAGCATCGATGAGGGCTGGCCCAGCATCGCCGCCTCGGCCTCGATGCCGCCCACGCCCCAGCCGAGCACGCCGATGCCGTTGATCATGGTGGTATGCGAGTCGGTGCCGAACACGGTGTCCGGATAAGCCCAGGCCTTGCCATCCTTGTCGGCCGTAAACACCACGCGGGCGAGGTGCTCCAGATTCACCTGATGCACGATGCCGGTGCGCGGCGGCACCACCTTGAAGTTGTCGAACGCCTTCTGGCCCCAGCGCAGGAAGGCATAGCGTTCCTGGTTGCGCTGGAATTCGATCTCGACGTTCTTCTCCAGCGCGGATTCCGAACCGTAGACGTCGACCTGCACGGAGTGGTCGATCACCAGTTCGGCCGGCGCCAGCGGGTTGATCTGCTTGGCGTCGCCGCCCAGCTTCACCACGGCGTCGCGCATCGCGGCCAGGTCGACCACGCAGGGCACGCCGGTAAAGTCCTGCAGCACCACGCGGGCGGGCATGAAGGCGATCTCGGTATCGGGTTCGGCCTTGGCATCCCAGTTGGCGATGGCCTCGATTTCCTTCGAGGTCACATTGACGCCGTCCTCGTGGCGCAACAGATTTTCCAGGAGGATCTTGAGCGAATAGGGCAGGGTCTTGAGGTCAAAGCGCTGGCCGAGCTTGGCTAGGCTAGCGAAGTTGTACTGGCTGCCGTTGACAGTGAGGGTGTCGCGGGTGGCGAATGAATCCAGCATGGGCTAACTCCTGTTGCGTGAGTCTGGCGAACGCGCGAACGCGTAGCTTGGGGATCCTAGGGCACGGGACGTGAGGGGAATTGCAAAGCCCCCTGAGCTCGTCATTCCAGCGAAAGCTGGAATCCAGTGACTTGGCACGCCTGGAGGCGCTGGATTCCAGTTTTCACTGGAATGACGAACAAGGGCGTAGCGCCGCATTGCAGACCGCTCCGTCACATGCACTCCCATTCAGTTTGGGACAAAAGCCCAAACGCGCAAGAGACCCCATCGGCGATTGCCGCATATTCCCCTTGCAAGATTTCGAACGCAGGCGGAAGCGTTGTCTTGCGTTGCGGCGCTTGGCCCCCGGCTGGCAAAATAGCGGGCTGAAATGCCGCCTCAGACACCGGACGAGACCCCATGCTTAACGCCTACCGCCAACATGTTGCCGAGCGCGCCGCGCTGGGTATTCCGCCGCTGCCGCTGTCGGCCCAGCAGACCGCTGAGCTGATCGAGCTCCTGAAGAACCCGCCGGCTGGCGAGGAAGCCTTCCTGGTCGAGCTGATCGCTTATCGCGTGCCGGCCGGCGTGGACGATGCGGCCAAGGTCAAGGCCTCGTACCTGGCGGCCGTGGCGTTCGGCACCGAGCAGTGCGCGCTGATTTCGCGCGAGAAGGCCACCGAACTGCTGGGCACCATGTTGGGCGGCTACAACATCCATCCGCTGATCGAGCTGCTCGACGACGCGCAGATCGGCACCGTCGCTGCCAACGCGCTCAAGCACACGCTGCTGATGTTCGACGCTTTCCACGACGTCAAGGACAAGGCCGACAAGGGCAACGCCAACGCCAAGGCCGTGCTGCAGAGCTGGGCCGACGCCGAATGGTTCACCAGCAAGCCGGAAGTGCCGGAAAGCCTGACCATCACCGTGTTCAAGGTGCCGGGCGAAACCAATACCGATGACTTGTCGCCGGCGCCCGATGCCACCACGCGCCCGGACATCCCGCTGCACGCGCTCGCCATGCTGAAGAACCAGCGCGACGGCGCGCCGTTCCAGCCGGAAGAAGACGGCAAGCGCGGCCCGATCGCCTTCATCGAATCGCTGAAGGAAAAGGGCCACCTGGTTGCCTACGTCGGTGACGTGGTCGGCACCGGTTCCAGCCGCAAGTCCGCCACCAATTCGGTGTTGTGGTTCACCGGCGAAGACATCCCCTTCATCCCGAACAAGCGCTTCGGCGGCGTGTGCCTGGGCAGCAAGATCGCTCCGATCTTCTACAACACCATGGAAGACGCCGGCGCGCTGCCGATCGAGCTCGACGTGTCCGACATGAACATGGGCGACGTGGTCGAGCTGCGTCCGTATGAAGGCAAGGCGCTCAAGAACGGCGCCGTGATCGCCGAGTTCCAGGTCAAGTCCGACGTGCTGTTCGACGAAGTGCGCGCCGGCGGCCGCATCCCGCTTATCGTCGGTCGTGGCCTTACCGCCAAGGCACGCGAAGCGCTGGGCCTGCCGGCGTCCACCCTGTTCCGCCTGCCGCAGCAGCCGGCCGATACGGGCAAGGGCTTTACGCTGGCGCAGAAGATGGTCGGCCGCGCCGTCGGTCTGCCGGAAGGCCAGGGCGTGCGTCCGGGTACCTATTGCGAGCCGAAGATGACCTCGGTGGGTTCGCAGGACACCACGGGTCCCATGACCCGCGACGAGCTGAAGGATCTGGCCTGCCTGGGCTTCTCTGCCGACCTGGTGATGCAGTCGTTCTGCCACACCGCCGCTTATCCGAAGCCGGTGGATGTGAAGACCCACCACACCCTGCCGGAATTCATCAGCACGCGCGGCGGCATCAGCCTGCGTCCGGGCGACGGCGTGATCCATTCGTGGCTCAACCGCATGCTGCTGCCCGACACCGTCGGCACCGGCGGCGACAGCCACACGCGTTTCCCGATCGGCATTTCGTTCCCGGCGGGTTCGGGCCTGGTCGCGTTCGCCGCCGCCACCGGCGTGATGCCGCTGGATATGCCTGAGTCCGTGCTCGTGCGCTTCAAGGGCGAACTGCAGCCGGGCGTCACCCTGCGTGACCTGGTCAACGCGATTCCGCTGTACGCGATCAAGAGCGGTCTGCTCACCGTTGCCAAGCAGGGCAAGAAGAACATCTTCTCCGGCCGCATCCTGGAAATCGAAGGTCTGCCGAATCTGAAAGTGGAGCAGGCGTTCGAGCTGTCCGATGCCTCGGCCGAGCGCTCCGCCGCCGGTTGCACGGTGCACTTGGACAAGGCGCCGATCATCGAATACATCAACAGCAACATCACGCTGCTGAAGGTCATGATCGCCCAGGGTTACAAGGATCCGCGCAGCCTGCAGCGCCGCATCAAGGCGATGGAAGCCTGGCTCGCCAACCCGCAGCTGCTGGAGCGCGATGCCGACGCCGAATACGCCGCCGTGATCGAGATCGACCTGGCCGACGTGCACGAGCCCATCGTGGCCTGCCCGAACGACCCGGACGATGTGAAGACGCTGAGTGACGTGGCTGGTGCCACCATCGACGAAGTGTTCATCGGTTCGTGCATGACCAACATCGGTCACTTCCGTGCAGCGTCGAAGCTGCTGGAAGGCAAGCGCGATATCCCGACCAAGCTGTGGGTCGCTCCGCCGACCAAGATGGACCAGCAGCAGCTGACCGAGGAAGGCCACTACGGCGTGCTCGGCACCGCCGGCGCCCGCATGGAAATGCCGGGTTGCTCGCTGTGCATGGGCAACCAGGCGCAGGTGCGCGAGGGCGCCACGGTGTTCTCCACCTCCACCCGCAACTTCCCCAACCGTCTGGGCAAGAACTCCAACGTGTACCTGGGTTCGGCCGAACTGGCCGCGATCTGCTCGCGTCTGGGCCGCATCCCGACCAAGGCCGAGTACATGACGGACGTGGGCGTGCTCGATGCCAACGGCGAGAAAATCTACAAGTACATGAACTTCAATCAGATCGCCGATTACCAGGACGTGGCCGATACGGTTACTGCCTGAGAGCGGTGAGTCACCTTCGGGTGGCAAGGGAAGGGCGGCGCAAGCCGCCCTTTCTTTTTGCCTGATGTTTTGGCCGCTGGTTGCTTCATTGTGGGAGGCCACCCTGTGGCCGACAGGGGCACATCGGGATTGACGCTCCGTTGGTTTGTCGCGCACAGGGTGCGCTCCCACAGGAGGCTTTTTGTCGCCCAATCTCACGGCCGTCGTGCCGGTCGTTTATGCTTCACCCGTCACAGGCCAGGCAATGCACCCCACGGATGATTTCTTCCCACCTATCGGTAGTCTCGCTTCGTGACCTGATGCTGGTGCAGGCGGTGCGTCGCCATGGCAGCTTCAATAGCGCGGCGCGTGCGATGCATATCAGCCCATCGGGCCTCTCGCATCAGGTACAGAAAGTGGAGCAGGCGCTGGGTGCGCCGCTGTTCGAGCGCGGCGGTCGCCGCATCGTGCCCACGGCGGGCGGCCAGCGCTTGCTGGAGCAGATTGATGCGGTGCTTGCCGCGGCGGAACACCTGCAGCAGGTCGCGCGCGCCGGTGAGGTGGCCTTTGGCGGCGAGCTGCGACTCGGTGTTCCCGCGTCACTCGGCCCTTATCTGCTGCCACATCTGATCGGCCCGTTTCCCCAGCATTTTCCGGGCACGCGCCTCAGCCTCTCCGAAGGCAAGCCACGCGGCCTGCTGCGTCGCTTGAACGAAGGCGAGCTCGATGCCGTGCTCGCGCCTCTCGTGCCGCCGGTCAGCGGCGTGGCGATGCGCCCGTTGTTCTTCGAACCCTGGGAAGTGATGTTCCGCGCCGACCACGCGATGGCTGGCAAGCGCAGCGTAGGTCTGGAGCAACTGGACGCCACCGACGCCACGCTGATGACCGAAAGCCATTGCGAAGATGTCCTGGGCGGCGGCCACGTGCAGGACGTGAGCCTGGAAAGCCTCGCCGCGCTGGTGGAACTGCGTGGCGGCTATGCATTGGTGCCGGCCCTGGCGCACGAGCGCCTGGCCTCGAATCCAAACGTGGTGCTGGCCAAGCTCAAGGGGCAGGCGCCGGGTCGCGAGATTGCGCTGTACTGGCGCGAAGCCACGCCATGGCACGAAGACCTGCAGAACTTCGCCGCGCTACTGCGCAAATTGGCGAAGCAGCGACCAGGCCTCAAGTTGCTGAGCGAAACCGAGTAAGTCAAAGAAAAGCGAAGCGAGCCCCAGTCCATCCGGGCGACAACGCCATGCAGGAGTGCACCCTGTGCGACCATTCTGCTGAGCGGTACATCCAAGCACTGCGGTCGCGTACAAGGTGCGCTCCTACAAGGGAGCGCGCTGGCCTGTGGATGGCGGATCGATGTTGCCGGTCGGCTCTTTGTGGGAGCGCACCCTGTGCGCGACTAACCTACGGAGCGATACACCCCAGCGTGGCTGTCGCGCACAGGGTGCGCTCCCACAGACAGACCGGCATGTTAGAAGGCAGGCTAAAGCCGATGCGCAGCGAGGCTCCGCTTTAAGCCCTCTTCGCTGTGGCGCGTTGCGGTGTAGCGGCGATGCGTGTCGGACGATCGCCACGCTTCCGAGCCCTTCGAGCGACATGAGATCGTATTCAACACGATGCTATGAGCTCCTGATCTACAGGCCATTCTCTTTGGGTTACTTTTCTCTTACTCCGGGCATCCTGCCCTCCGCCCTTCGGGCCGGCTTCGCCGTTCGCATGCGCTCCTGCGCATGCGTGGGCCAGCAAGAGAAAAGTGACTCGAGCGGCGGCAGGCGATCGAAACGCCCGCCGCGTAGGCGGCACGCTGGCCTCGAGGTGACAATCAGAAGCCGGGGCTTTGGATGATCAGCCGCGCGACAGTAGAAGAGCGATCCCGGCCTGCGCCGGGATGACGGCAAAGAGGAAACGCCCCCGCGAGCACCCGCCCCTCACCCCAACCCTCTCCCCGCAGGGGAGAGGGAGAAATGCGCGTTACCCTTCAGGGTTCCAGAAGGCACGCTTAGTCCTGCAAACAAGCGCCCACAAGCGCAGCCATCAAAACTCCAACTCCTGCGCCGCACACAAATAATCAACCATCGGCGCCACCCGCTTATACGTATCCACCAGCCACGGCAACAACTCCGCCGAACACGCCAGCTTCTCGTCAAACCCCTCGCCACAAGCGAAATCCTTGCGCTTGATGTCATCGATCAACTCATGCGCCGGATCAAATCCACGTGGCGGCCGGCTCAGCGATTCACCCCAGAATTCGAAGTGATCGCGAAACGTCTTGCTGCGCGTGGCCTTCTTCCAGGCCTCCGGGTTGTCGGCGAGAAACCCGCGGATGTGCTTGAGCGCCTCCGGTTCCGGATGCCACATGCCGCCGCCGGCAAAACAGTCGCCCGGCTGGATCTGCACATAGAACGACGGCGCCGGGATCTCGTGGCGCCGCTCATGGAAGAACCGCGCACCCTGCCATGATTTGTAAGGCAGCTTGTTGTTAGAGAACCGCGTGTCACGAAAAATGCGGAACAGCGAACCGCCGTTCTTGCGCGTATCGGCGCGGTAATGCTTGCTGATCTTGTTCAACGGCGCTTGCAAGTCGCCGATCAGCGCAAGAAACGGCTCGCGTACATGCGTTTCGTAATCGTCTTTGTGCGCGTGGAACCACTCGCGGTTGTTGTTCTTTTCGAGCGATCGAAGAAAGCGAAACGTGGCAGTCGAAAAATAGGTGTTGGCCATGGTGTCTGTGGTCAGGCGCTGATGGGTGCAATCTCGGCGGCGAGCTGCTCGCCCCAGGCTTGCAGTTGGTCGAGGATGGCAAGCTTATCGTCGCCCAAGGGATCGCCGCGCAAGGCAGCAATGCGAGCGAAGTAATCGTCCAGCGTGAGGTTGGTCAGTGGCGTGGGCTTCGTCAGGCGGTCGCGGCAGAACAACTGCCAGCGCGCCTGTTCGTCCAGGCTCAGCGTGTGCGGCCAGTTGCGGGCGCGATAGCGGAACAACAGCTCCGCATAGCGCGGATCGCGGAACGGGAACTCGCGCTGCCCCAGCTGCTCCGGCGGCGTGCCGCGGATCTCGGTGAGCAGGCGCTTGTCGGCATCGGGTAGGAAGCCGCCATACAAGGCGAGTTCGGGATCAGCCGGCGGCGGCATATCGGCCGCGCGCTGGAATACGCGGCGCAGTTTGGCCGCCAGGCCATCGGCCGAGGCCAGCATGTCCCGGTGCGACTGGATCTTTTCCAGGTCGATCTGCAGTCGCTCCAGGTCCATGCCTTTGAGCGTGGACAGCGGTGCGAGCGCCGGCGCACGGTTCGCACGTACGGTGCGCAACGGGATCCGCTCCACGCCTTCGGGCAGGTCGGCGCGCGAGGTGAAGACCCGGTCCGCGATTTCACCCTCGTCCAGCGCAAGCAATTCGGACGGGTCGGTGCCCAGGTCGTACACGATGATTTCCCCCGGTCGACTCGGATGGGCAGCCAGCGGCGCGACCACAGCGAGGCAGTGCCTGCTCGAGGGATAACGCGACGACACATGCACGACAGGCGTCATCGCCACCACATCGAGCAACTCGAACACGCGCTGCTTGCGGCGCAGGTTGAAGTACCAGTCCCACAGACGCGGCTGGCGCACGCGGATCAGGCGCGCAAGATCGATCAGCGCGTAGACGTCCGACAGGGCGTCATGCGCGCGCTCCTGACGCAGGTGATTGGCGGTAGCCAGGTGCTCGAGCTTGAAGCTGGGCGAGCCATCCTCGCGCCTGGGCCATTCGATGCCTTCGGGGCGTAGCGCCTGGCACATGCGCACCAGGTCGATCAGGTCCCAGCGCGAGTTGCCGTTCTCCCATTCGCGGCCATAAGGCTCGAACATATTGCGGTAGAACATCTGGCGCCCGATCTCGTCGTCGAAGCGCAGGGAGTTGTAGCCCACGCCGCAGGTGCCCGGCTGGGCCAGCTGTTCGTGCACCCGGGCGGCGAAATCCGCCTCGAGACAGCCTTCGCGCTCGGCCTGCTGCGGGGTGATGCCGGTGATCAGGCAGGCATCCGGATGGGGCGGCATTTCACGGGGCGGCTTGCCGAAGAACATCACCGGCTCGCCCACCACTTCCAGCTCCATCGTCGTGCGGATGCCCGCGAACTGAACGGGGCGATCGCGCCAGGGGTCGGCGCCAAAGGTCTCGTAGTCGTGCCAGAAAAAGGTCTGCATGCAGCGATCATCGCATGGCCTTCATGCGTGCTCCACGCTCCCCCAGTGAGGGTTCGGCGTGAGAGCTATGCCGAAAATCAGGGTGGCGGCCCGCAACCTGCTGTTAGACTCCGCGTCCAGGAGGGCGCATGAGCCAAGCGAACGAAGACAATCTGATCTGGATCGATCTGGAAATGACCGGCCTCGATACGGACAACGACTCCATCCTCGAGATCGCCACGATCGTCACCGACAAGGATCTTCGCGTACTGGCCGAAGGCCCGGTCTTCGCGATCCGGCACGCCCTGGAGCGGCTGGAAGGCATGGATGCATGGAATCGCAACCAGCATCGCCGCTCCGGTCTGTGGGAGCAGGTGGTGGCCTCGGCCGACGACCATCTGGCCGCCGAGCAGGCCACGCTTAGCTTCCTCAAGGAATGGGTGCCCCCCGGCAAGTCGCCGATGTGTGGCAATTCCATCTGCCAGGACCGCCGTTTCCTGCATCGGCAGATGCCGCGCCTGGAGCGCTTCTTCCATTACCGCAATCTGGACGTGTCGACGCTCAAGGAGCTGGCACGCCGCTGGTCGCCGGCCATCGGCAAGGGCTTTGCCAAGGAATCGGCGCATACGGCGCTGTCCGATATCCGCGATTCGATCGACGAGCTGCGCTATTACCGCCAGTTCATGGGACCGCTGGGCGGCGCGTCCTGAAGTCATCCCACGGGAGTCATCATGTCCTTCGATCTGTTCGCTCCCGTGCTCGATTGCAACGGCCGGTCGTTGAAGCTCGACCGTCCGCGCGTGGTGGGCATCCTCAACGTCACGCCCGATTCGTTCTCCGACGGTGGTCAGTACGCGTCAGTGGATGACGCCGTCGCGCATGGCCTGCGCATGGTGGAAGAAGGCGCGGACATGCTGGATATCGGCGGCGAATCGACCCGTCCCGGTTCCGACGACGTGCCGGTGGACGAAGAACTGCGCCGTGTGCTGCCTGTGCTGCAACAACTGGTGGCGCGCACCGGCGTGCCGCTGGCCATCGATACCTCCAAGCCCGAGGTGATGCGCGCGGCCGTAGCCGCGGGCGCCGGCATGGTCAACGACGTCTACGCATTGCGGCGCGAGGGCGCCATGGATGCCGTGGCCGAGCTGGGCGTGCCGGTGTGCCTGATGCATATGCTGGGCGAGCCGCGCAGCATGCAGGACGATCCGCAGTACGACGACGTGGTGGGTGAAGTGCATCGCTTCCTCACCGATCGCCTGTTCGCCTGCGAGCTGGCGGGCATCGATCGCCGCAAGGTGATGGTCGACCCGGGCTTTGGCTTCGGCAAGAACCTGGAACACAATCTCGCGCTGCTGCGTGCGCTGGAGCGATTCGCCAGCCTCGGCAGCGGTGTCTACGCGGGCATGTCGCGCAAATCGATAATCGGCACGCTGACCGGCCGCCAGGTGCCCGCCGAACGCATGGCCGGTTCGCTCGCGGCGGCGGTCATCGCCGTGCAGCGTGGCGCGCGCATGGTGCGCGTGCACGACGTGGCGGCCACGGTAGATGCATTGGCGGTATGGAACGCTGTGCAGGCCGGCGACACCCCGCCGCGCCGCGACGACAAACCTTCCGCGCCGCGTTGGCCGGACGACGAATAACCAGACAAACCAGGACGTCTGGCGCCTGTGTAGCGCCGACCCGGTAGGAGCAGGACCATGACGCAACGGAAGTATTTCGGCACCGACGGTATTCGCGGTCTCGTGGGGCAGTGGCCGATCAGCGCCGATTTCATGCTGCGGCTGGGTCGCGCCGTGGGCGTGGTGCTTGCGCGCCATGGCCGGCCGCGACCGAAAGTGGTGATCGGCAAGGACACGCGCGTGTCCGGCTATATGTTCGAGTCCGCCCTCGAGGCCGGCCTGGTTGCGGCGGGCGCCGATGTGTCGCTGCTCGGCCCGATGCCCACGCCGGGCGTGGCCTTCCTCACGCGTTCCTTGCGCGCCGATGCAGGCATTGTGATCAGTGCCTCGCACAACCCGCATCACGACAACGGCATCAAGTTCTTCTCCGCCAACGGCGAAAAACTTTCCGACGAAGTGGAACTGGCGATCGAGCAAGAGCTCGAGCTGGACTTCGCCACCGTGCCTTCCGAGCAGTTGGGCAAGGCGATCCGCATTGCCGATGCGGTCACGCGCTACGCGGAGTTCTGCAAGTCCACCGTGTCGGAAGACTTCAACCTGCGCGGCATCAAGATCGTGCTCGACTGCGCCAACGGCGCGACCTACCAGGTGGCGCCGAAGGTATTCTCTGAGCTGGGCGCCGTGGTCACCACGCTGGGCGACAAGCCCGACGGCTTCAACATCAATCGCGACGTCGGTTCCACCCATCCGCAGGCCTTGCAGCGTGCAGTCGTGGAGCAGGGCGCGGACATTGGCATTGCCTTCGATGGCGACGGCGACCGCCTGCAACTGGTCGACCGCCACGGCAAGACCGCCGACGGCGACGACATTCTCTATGTGCTGGCCAATGCCTGGCACGCGCAGGGCCTGCTGCTCGGCCCCGTGGTCGGCACGCTGATGAGCAACTATGGCCTGCAGCTGGCGCTGGCCAAGCTCGACGTGAAGCTGATCCGCGCCAACGTGGGCGACCGCTACGTGCTGCAGCAGCTCAAGGAGCACGGCGGCAACCTGGGTGGCGAGACCTCCGGCCATATCCTGTGCCTGGATCGCGCCACCACCGGCGACGGCATCGTGTCCGCGCTGGCGGTGCTCGAAGCGCTGGCTGGCGCCGATCTGGCGGTGGCCCGCCAGGGCCTGCACAAGATGCCCCAGATCATGATCAACGTGCGTGCTGACGGCGCCCGCGAAGCCCTGGGCAGCGAGGCGGTGCTCGCCGCGCTCGCCCAGACCGAGCAGACCCTCGCCGGCCGCGGCCGCGTGGTGCTGCGCGCCTCGGGAACCGAGCCGCTGGTCCGCGTGACGATCGAGGCCGCCGACGAGGCCGAAGTCCGCCAGTTGGCCGAACAGCTCGCGGGTGTCGTAAAATCGGCAGCAGAACGTTCGTGAGCCTGTAAAGCGTTTTTGTTACCCAGGTCGCCAAGGATTGGCCCGACGTGCCCCGCCCCTGCGGTGGCGGACAGATAAGTGGACCGCACGCACAACCTGTGGACAGATCATGAAGAAAGTTCCGACTCTCGACATCCGTCGTTACGACACCGATCGCGCCGCTTTCGTGGCCGAGCTGGGCAACGCCTACCGTGAATACGGCTTCTGCTGCATCAGCGGCCACGGCATCCCGCGCGAGCTGATCGACGGCGCCTACGACTCGTTCCAGCGCTTCTTCGCGCTACCGAACGACACCAAGATGAAGTACCACATCGCCGGCAGCGGCGGCGCGCGCGGCTATACGCCGTACAAGGTGGAAACCGCCAAGGACAGCAAGTTCGCCGACCTCAAGGAGTTCTGGCACGTCGGCCGCGAAATCCCGCGCGATTCGAAATTCGCCGACGTCATGCCGCCGAACATCTGGCCGGCCGAAATCGCCGACTTCAAGCAGAACGGCTACGGCTTGTTCGAGGCCTTGGATCAGCTTGGCTCGCGCGTGCTGCGCGCACTGGCCCTGCACATCGATCTGCCCGAGCACTTCTTCGACGACAAGATCGACCAGGGCAATTCCATCCTACGCCCGATCCACTACCCGCCGATCACCGACGAAAACATCCCGAACGTGCGCGCCGGCGCCCACGAAGACATCAACTTCATCACCCTGCTGGTCGGCGCCAGCGCCGAAGGCCTGGAAGTGCTCACCCGCGAAGGCGAGTGGCTGCCGATCACCACCGAAGGCGACGCCATCGTGGTCAACATCGGCGACATGCTGCAGCGCCTGACCAACCACGTGTACCCGTCCACCTCGCACCGCGTGGTGAACCCGCAGAACGACAACGCCCGCAAGCCGCGCTACTCGGTGCCGTATTTTCTGCATCCGAATCCGGATGTGGTGCTCGATCCGTTGCCGCAGACGATCACGCCGGACAACCCGAGCCGTTACGACACCAGCATTACGTCGCATGAGTATTTGCTGGAGCGTCTGCGTGAGATCAAGTTGATCTAGCGCCGCGCCTTACTCCCTCTCCCCTCCGGGGAGAGGGTCGGGGTGAGGGGCGGGTGCTCGCGGGAGCCTCTCTACCTCGCCTTAAACGCGCCCACATCGCACATAAAAATCCCACTGCACCTCGCGCACATCCTGTCCCCACACCGCACGAAGCTCAGCCTCCACCATCGCCACCGGATCTTCCCCTTTGTCCTTCACATACCGCTGCGTCGCCGACCACGAGCGCAAATAGGCGAGGAAGTGTTCGACACTCCAGTGCACCGACATCTCGAACGGCGGCGCCTCGATTTCCACGAACGGAAAGGGAATGGTGCGATAGCCTGAATCGACCAGATCGCGTTCCGGCGGCCAATAGGGGCCGACAAGATCCACATACACGCGATTCTTCAGCGCATCGATGGCCGGCGTGACATGACAGTCCGCGTATGACCAAGCCGCGATCACGCCACCGGGTTTGAGCACGCGATTGACTTCCGCATAGAACGCATCGAAATCGAACCAGTGCAGCGCTTGCGCAATGGTCACCAGGTCGACGCTGGCGTCGGGCAGCGAACAATGTTCGGACGGTTCGGCGCGGTAGTCGATATTCGCTCGCGGCTGCGCATTGGCGATTTGACTGGCACTTGGATCGCTGGCGTACACACGGGCAAAACGCGCAGCAAGCGAGACACTGGCTTGCCCATTTCCACAGCCGCAATCCCAAGCGAGTTCGGTCGCAGGAGAGATCTGCGCGAGCCAGTCAAACAACGCATCCGGATAAGAAGGGCGAGCCTCGCGATAGATCGACGCGTGCCCGGAGAAATGATCCTTGAAGCTCATCGGCGTGCCCTGCGCGAGTGGGACAAACCTAGTATATCGATGGCCGATTCGATGGTGCGCCATGGTCGGCATGCAGTGCCATCCAGCCCACCATCACCGACATTGACCGGCCTGCGTGCCCGCTTGTCTGTGGGAGCGCACCCTGTGCGCGACAGCCACGCCCGGGTGTACCGCTCCGTAGGTTTGTCGCGCACAGGGTGCGCTCCCACAAATAGCCACCCGGCAATTTTGATCCCCCTCCGCAGCCCAGCGCGGCCCCTCCCTTGTAGGAACGCACCTTGTGCGCGACCGTAGCGCTGGGATGTACCGCTCCGTAGGTTTGTCGCGCGCAGGGTGCGCTCCTACAAGAGGGCGTTGCGACCAGGCTTCCGCCTAAGTCGCCTCCCCCAAATCCCGATACCGCTTCGACTCCCGTGCCGACAACCACAACGTCAACCGATCCGGCAGCAACTTCATCATCGCCTTGATAAAGCGATTCACCCCACCCGTCACACGCACCACATCGCCGCGTTCGACAGCCTCATACCCCTCACGCACCACAGCTTCCGCCGTCTGCCACATAAACCCAGGCAACTTATTCATCAGCTGCCGCGTGCCCGTGACGTCATGAAACTCCGACCACGTAAACCCCGGGCACAGCGCACAAACATTCACTCCAAGATGCCGATTCTCCAGCGCCAATGACTGCGAGAACTTGATCAGATACGCCTTGCTCGCCGCATAAAGCGTATGACCCGCCGACCCCGGCACATGCCCGGCCAACGAGGCGACATTGACGATCCGCCCATACCCACGCTCACGCATCCCCGGCAACAACCGCCATGCCAGCTCAGCCGGCGCAGTCATCAACACCCGGATAAACGCCTCATGCACCGGCCAGGCCACCGCTTCAAAGGTGCCCGGCACGCCGTAACCCGCGTTATTGATCAGCCAGTCCACCCTAAGTCCACGCGCGTCCAACGCATCGCACAGCTGGCGGACGGCGGCAGGGTCAGCCAGATCGGCCGCGAGTACTGTCACACTGGCCTTGTGCTGGTCGCGTAGCTCCTGCGCCAGAGCTTCAAGCCGCTCGACGCGTCGGGCGGTCAGCACCAGATCGTGGCCGCGCGCCGCAAGATCACGCGCAAAGGCCGCGCCGATGCCGGCGGAGGCGCCGGTGACCAGGGTCAATGGGCGGGCAGGTGGCATAGAAGTGGTCTCCTTGTGGTCCATCCGATTTTTTCCATAACGGCAAGGGTTTGTCGGGTCTTCGTTGCCAGTGGCATGGTCGATCGGTAAGCTTTGTCGTTTATACGCAATGGAACACGCGCATGCGCAAGAAACTCGTCGCCGGCAACTGGAAGATGCATGGTAGCCGCAGCATGGCGACAGCCCTGGTCAGCGACATCGTCGCCGCCTTGCCGACCGCCATCGATGTGGTGGTGATGCCGCCGTTCCCGTACCTGGGCGAACTGGCGAGCCAGCATGCCGGTTCCGGCCTGGGTTTTGGCGGTCAGGACGTGAGCGAGCACGAGGGGCAGGGCGCGTATACCGGTGAAGTGTCCGCCGCCATGCTCGCCGACATCGGCGCTCAATGGACCATCGTCGGCCATTCCGAGCGCCGCCAGTACCACGGCGAAACCTGCGCCCAGGTGGCCCGCAAATTCGCCGCCGCCCGCGCCGGCGGCCTCACCCCTATCCTGTGTGTGGGTGAAACGCTGGCCCAGCGCCAGGCCGGTGAGACGGAAGAAGTCGTGGCGCGCCAGCTCAAAGCCGTGCTCGAGCTCAACGGCATCGGCAGTTTCGACACCGCCGTGATTGCCTACGAACCCCTCTGGGCCATTGGCACGGGCCATTCCGCCACGCCGGAGCAGGCACAGCATGTACATGCGTTCATCCGTAGCCAACTGGAAAAAGAAGATGCTATGATTGCCCGTCTGACTCGGCTGCTTTATGGCGGCAGCGTCAAAGCGGCGAATGCTGCGGAATTGTTCGCGCAAGCAGACGTGGATGGTGGACTGATCGGAGGCGCCTCACTGGCATCGGCCGATTTCCTGGGAATCTGCGCTGCGGCGCATTAAGCGCTACGGACTCTTAAACAGAACCATGTTCGTCATCTTCAGCGTTTTCTACATTCTGATCGCCGCGGCGATGATCGTGCTGATCCTGATGCAGCGCGGCGCTGGCGCCGACGCAGGCTCGGGCTTCGGTGGCGGCGCGTCCGCAACCGTTTTCGGCGCACGCGGCTCGGCAAGCTTCCTCACCCGCTCAACCGCGGTGCTGGCAGCTCTGTTCTTCGCGTTGAGCCTGGGTATGGGCATCTACCTCGGCCACAACGGCAAGGCACAGACCGATAACGGCAACGATCTGGGTGTGATGTCCGGTCTTGCCAACAAGCCGGCTGCAACGCAAAATGCGCAGCCCGCCGCTCCGGCCAACGCGGAAATCCCGCAGGCCACCAAGCCGGCACAGGGCGATGTCCCCGCTGCAACGGCTCCGGCCAAGTCTACGGGCGACGTGCCAGCCGCGACGGAACCGGCAAAGAAAAACTAAGCAAGACACCTGCCCAGGTGGCGGAATTGGTAGACGCACTACCTTGAGGTGGTAGCGCCGTAAGGCGTGGGGGTTCGAGTCCCCCCTTGGGCACCAATCGAAGATGGCGATGCAGACGCATTGTTATCGAAAGCAAAAAACCGCCAACCGGCGGTTTTTTTGTGCGTGCGTTTCGGGCATCGGGCCAAAGGAGCACTCGTCATGGTAGAGATGCGTTTGATCGCTGAGGTGCCAACGGGTTGTGCCAATATTTCGGCCGGTATAGCTAAATAATCTTTCCCGCTTTTGCCACCCTCTAAGAGTCGCCCCGTGAGCCATCCCTCGCCGACCAATCGACTGGAATTTCGTTGCTGGACTTCGGACGACCTGGCACTGGCATGGTCGTTATGGGGAGGTCCTCAGGTGACCGCGTTGATCGGCGGACCGTTCAACGCAGAGGCGGTGGCAAAGCGCTTGTCTACCGAGATGTCCTGCATGCAAGAACACTGTGTGCAGTATTGGCCGATCTTCCTCCGAGAAAGGGGAGAGCACGCCGGGTGCGCAGGGCTACGTCCCTACGATGTCGATCAGGGCGTCTATGAGTTGGGAGTTCACCTGCGCCAGGAGTTCTGGGGGCAGGGCTTGGCCGTGGAGGCGGGCGAGGCGGTGATTGCCTACGCCTTTAACTCACTCGGCGCTTCGGCACTGTTTGCAGGACATCATCCAAAGAACGAGATGTCGCGAAAATTCCTGCTGAAGCTTGGCTTCAACTACACGCATGATGAACTTTACCCGCCGACCGGGTTGAACCATCCGTCGTATAGGCTGACGCAGAGCTAATTGAATACCGGAGTCAAATGGTCCGGTCAGGTTTTGCTCTCTGATCGATGGCTGGTATGGGAATATGACCTGAGCCCCGTGTTGCTCACACGCGATGGTTGGTCCAAAAAAGTGCACTCTGACCCCGGTTTTGGTTTTGCCGGTTTTGGCCGAAAGCAAGAGCACTCCATCCCCACAACCTTAGGATTTTCTCCTTCCAATAGGGAAGACCCTCTCGCGCCTGGCGTCGCATACCTCGCGACCCTAGTACGGTCTATGCGAAGTCAATGCTTGCCATTGCTCTCAACGCGGAATCCACAGGAAGGGCTGTACGCATTTCGTACGCGCTTCAGAGCGACGGTTCCTGCCTCGCGACACTGATTTCGAGCTGAGGACAAAACCGAAACTGGGGTCAGAGTGCACTTTCTTTCTTCAGACGGAATCGGCAGTGCAGCGCATGTCTGATTCGGCGGCAGAAAGTTCATTCCGACCTCAGCCTTTACATCAGCGACAGGTCTGAGGCAGATATTGAAGTGGGATGCCATTGATGTTGCGGTCAGTACAAACCCATTGGATCGAGCCATTGGTGACTACCGCGGCAAATCCCAGCTGAGAGCCGGCGATGACGGTGTTGGCATGTTGCCCATCGGTGTCGTCGAAGTGCACCAGAATGTTACCGGGCCGCGAAAGTGCATCTACATGGCCAACGTACTTGCCGGCATAAGCGTTGGAGCTCATCAGGCCCGCCTGACCTTCCTGGGTGGGAAATTCGCCTGTGCTGTAGTAGTACTCGGTGATTGCGGGCTCCAGACCTTCGGCCAATGAAAAGCCTTCCATCACCTGAGCACGAATCACGTAATTCTTGTACGCAGGTATCGCAATGGCTGCCAAGATCGCGATGATGGCTACGACGATCATCAATTCGATCAACGTAAAGCCCGCCTGCCGACGAGTGTTCCTATAAATTCTCATATGCCCCCTAGCACTCAAGAATTTGGATGAGAAGAGTGATCCGAGTTGTTCGTTGCAAATGCGATCAACTTGATACCGAAGCTGACGCAGAGTCACCATTCTCTGTGCGAGGGAAAGATTGACGGCTACCTGCTATCGGCCATGGAGCAAAGACCTTGAATGCGTGTCGATCGTCCTTTGCACGGAGCAATCCGCCGCCAAGGCGCGTGAGCTCGAGATCCCGTTGATGCCAAGTACCACGCGCGGCGAAGACGATAGCCATCGCCAGAACGATGAACAACTCGACCCAACTGAAAATGTGACGTCTACACGCTTTTAGACGAGAAACTTTGGCTGTGGTGCGTTCATTGGTTTGTAACAATTCTCGTTGTCTATTTAGACGTCTAAATCCGGTGCTCGCCCAGATAGGAAGGCGCAGGGGCTTTGCAACAACCGTCTCCCAGTCCCGGAAACGGGACGGCGGTAGTTAATTCGTTTCTCCGTCATCTCTGGCAGCGCCGCATAACTACCCGCTGGCGAGACGGAGGCAGCCAAATCATCCCTCCGTTCTCTTTGGCTGAGCAGCCTATTCGCCTCCGTCCCGTTTCGCGCGTCGTTACCCCACGGCATCGACGCCCCCATCGCGCGCGCTCCGAAAAGCCCAGGCTGGCACGCTCCTTGATACACCCCTGATCAGTAACACCAACTCCGTCCCCGGCACGGCATCCGTACGCGCTGAGCACCGCCTTTTCAGGCGGCTGGGTGCGGCTGTGCTTCCAACAAGTGGTTGCTGCCATGGAAATGAATTTCACGCTGATTGACGAGCTGGGCGAGCCCATCGAGGTCTTTTGCGAGGTCTTTGAGCGGGGCGAGGCGGTGTATTGGCGGGCCTGGTTGTATGGGTTTGCCACGTTGCAGGAGACAATGGATGGGCACGCGGCCGATGATTCGGCGATTGCGGGGCAGATCCAGGCGGAAATCATGTTGCGTGGGATTCGCGCACATGCTGACCGTGAGGGGCAGTAACTGACCTTGCGCATCCGCCCGCCAGTACGGCGGGGTATGGCTGGGCTAACATCCGCCGGAGCAGACGGATGGGAACAGGCCATGGCGACCCAGCAAGCGGGCAAGAAGTTGGCAGGGCAGTGTTATTGCGGCGCGGTCCGCTATCAGGTGCAGGATGCTTTTCTCTATGCCGCCAACTGTCATTGCTCGCAGTGCCGTCGCACGACCGGATCGGCGTTCAAGCCGTTCGCGGGCATCGGGCGGGAGCAACTGGCGTTAATCCAGGGTGAGGATGCACTGCTGATCGTGGGCGAGCCCACGGGCCACGATGCGCATTGCGGCCGTTGCGGCTCGCTGCTTTATTCGGTGGTGCGCGATGGTGCGTTTGTGCATGTGGCGATGGGGACGCTGGTCGATGCGCCTTCCATTCGCCCAAGTAAACACATCTTTGTCGGCTCGAAGGCGCCGTGGTTCGAGATCACCGACGATCTGCCGCAATACGAGGCTTTTCCGGATTGAAAGAACCCCGCCGTGGCGGGGTTTTTCGTGTCATGCAATGAGTGTCGGAGAGGATTGCAGCCGGTTTTGATAAGCCGCTTCCGTTTCCGTGTAGAGCCCGGACCATGGGTCCAGCACATAGCCCTCGGCGGGCTCGGGCGACACGCGCCTGGCGTGGAGTTCTTCGCCGGCAAATGGCGCATCAAGGGTCATCGGATCCATATGCACTCCTGCTGGTGGTCGCCTGGGAAGTTCAGACTAGCCAGCGGCTCGTTGGTGACCGGTTAAAGCAGGCGCCAATTTTGGCAAACGGAATTCTTATCAAATTCCTAGGAATCGCAGGCTTTGACATTCTCATGACGGAGTGCTCCGCGGGGCACCGGTATATGAATCTTTCGCGGCATCACTTGCCATTTCCGCCACTTCGAGCTGGCGTGTCACAATGGCCGCCCCGCATCGCCACGACGACGCCCTTGCGATGGCTATCCAAAAAGACGCATTCCGGCAGTTCCAGGAAGAACTGGCCGCACTCGACAAGGAGCAGCAGACGCGTCGTAGCGATGCCAAGGAAAAACCGATGGAGCGCGCCCGCCGCGAGTTCCTCGCGTTGCGTGAGCGCTATCAATTGAGCGTGGCCGACGTGGTGGCGTTTTTTCCCGAAGAAGAAGGCATCGCGTATCTGCAAGCCTTGATTGCCGCCTCGGAAGCCCCGCAGCGCAAGCGTCGCGTCAGCCGAAAGGCGCCCGAGCAGGACTAAGTCCACTTTGTCCTTGATCGCAGGGGCGCTAGCATCCGGCGTTTCCCCTATGAGGTGCCGGAATGTTGCGCTACGCCGTCGTTGCTGTGTTCGCCTTCATGTGTGCCGATGCCCTCGCACAGGACGTCACGCCGACGGTGTTCGCGCCCGGCGTGATCTCCGGGCCGCTGCACGACAGTGCGCCGGCCTTCACGCCCGATGGCAACACCGTGTATTTCACGCGCAGCGACGGCACCTACTCCGGCATCCTGGTGAGCCATCTCGACCATGGGCATTGGTCCACACCGGTGATGGCGCCGTTCTCCGGACAGTGGAGCGATATGGAGCCGGCGATGTCGCCGGATGGGCGCTTTCTCGTTTTCGTTTCCAATCGCCCGAAGACGTCCGGCGGCAAACCGCTCGATGGTTTCTTCATGGGGCGCAGCTTTCCCGAGCGCGGCGGCAACCTGTGGAAGGTGATGTGGCAGAACGGCAAGTGGAGCGCGCCGGTGCGCCTGCCGGATAACGTCAACCACAGCGATTCCACTTTCGCACCCAGCGTGGCGGCTGATGGCAGCCTGTATTTCATGCATCCGGCGGCCAATCCCAAACACTTCCAGTTGTATCGCGCGGCCTGGCATCGTGGCGCTTACGACGACCCGCAGCCGCTGCCTTTCAGCGATGGCCATGTCACCGATGTCGATCCTGCGGTGGCGCCGGATGAATCCTTTGTGGTGTTCGGTTCCAGCCGTTCGCCGGCGCGCCAGATCGATCTCTTTATCGTGTTTCGCGACAACGGCACATGGGGCACGCCGATCCATCTGGGCAATGGCGTGAACAGCGCCGTCTCCGACGCGGAAGCGCGCTTGAGTCCCGACCATCGGACGCTTTACTTCGCCAGCGATCGCCTGGTGGATATCGCACCCGGCACCGTGCGTGCGGACTGGGACAACGGCAAATACAACATCTGGCAGATACCGCTGGCACCGTGGCTTGAGGCGCATGCGAAGGCGCAGCAGCCGTAACGCTCAAGCATCCTTGTTGCGGCGATGACGTCTCCGTAACCATCCATTTGAGATACAGACGTCCATCACGGTGAGGACGTCAATCATGATCGAGCAGATTCCAGATTTGCCGGCGGGTGCACTGGGCTTTCGTGCAAGCGGGCAGGTCACCGCCACGGATTACTCGCAAATCCTCGTACCCGATATCGAAGCGGCGTTTGCGATCAACCGAAAGCTGCGCTTGCTCTATCACATCAGCCCCGACTTCACCGGTTTTGACGCGGGCGCCATGTGGGAAGACGCGCAGCTCGGATTCCGTCACTTCAGTGGCTGGGATCGCGTTGCCCTGGTGACGGACGTGCACTGGCTGCGCGTGACAGCAAGCGCCATGGGCTTCGCCGTGCCGGCGGAGTTCAGGCTCTTCCACGACATGCAATTCGATGAAGCGGTGGCATGGATCAGCGAGCCGCGGTCCGTCGACGAGGATGGGAACAAATGAAACTAATCGGCGCTTGTCAGCTGGCGAGACATGTGGTGAAGTCGGCGACATGATCAGCCTTCACGCCCAACTCGTTGCCATGACCGCCGCTTCGGCGTCGGCCAGCGAGTGCGTGCGCGGGCTGAACAATAACAACGCCAATAACAATACCCGCAACCACGGGTGGGCCGGCGTGTAAGCAGCAGCAACACATTACACACGCAAAAAGGCCCGCTCACTGCGGGCCTTTTTGTTTTTCCGTCACGTGAAAGGCAAACCAGGAATCCAGCTCATGTGTTCGATCTTCGGCATGTTCGATCTGCAGCCCGGCGATGATCTGGCCGCGTTGCGCCAGCAGGCGCTCGAGCTTTCGCAACGCCAGCGTCACCGCGGTCCGGACTGGAGCGGCGTGTTCGTGGATGCGGGGGTGATCCTCGTGCACGAACGCCTGGCCATCGTCGACCCGGCCAGCGGCGCGCAGCCCCTGCATTCGCGCGATGGCGCGCTGGCGCTGGCGGTGAATGGCGAGATCTACAACCATCGCGAGCTGCGTGCGGCCAGCGACTACGACTTCACCACGGGCTCTGATTGTGAGGTGATCAATGCCTTGTATCGGCAGGGCGAATCGCCGGCAACGTGGGTGACGCAGCTCAACGGCATTTTCGCCTTTGCGCTGTGGGACAGCGTCGAGTCGCGCTATGTGATTGCGCGTGATCCCATCGGGGTTTGTCCGTTGTATTGGGGGCACGACAGGGAAGGGCGTCTGTGCGTTGCCTCGGAAATGAAATCGCTGGTGGGTTTATGCGCAGACGTGGCGCCGTTTCCGCCGGGGCATGTCTACGACAGCGTGGATGGCGAGTTGCGTCGCTACTATCACAAGCCTTGGCGTGACTATGCGCAGACGCAGGGGCATCAGGTGCCGCTACCGGAACTGCGCCACGCCTTTGAACAAGCCGTGCATCGTCAGCTGATGACGGACGTGCCATACGGCGTGCTGTTGTCTGGCGGCCTGGATTCCTCGCTGGTGGCCGCCTGTGCCGCACGCTTTGCGCGTCATCGTGTGGAAGATGACGATCGCGGCGAAGCCTGGTGGCCGCGGCTGCATTCTTTCGCCATCGGGCTGGAAGATTCGCCCGATCTCGCCGCCGCACAAGTCGCAGCCGATGCCTTGGGCACGGTGCACCACGGCTTCGTGTACACCTTCTGGGAAGGTCTCGACGCGTTGCCGGAGGTGATACGGCACGTCGAGACTTATGACGTCACCACGATTCGTGCTTCCACGCCGATGTATCTGCTGGCGCGTCGCATCAAGGCAATGGGTGTGAAGATGGTGCTGTCGGGCGAAGGCTCGGACGAGATCTTTGGCGGCTACCTGTATTTCCACAAGGCACCTTCCGCCGAAGCATTCCACGAAGAAACCGTGCGCAAGCTCGATGCACTGCACAGCTACGATTGCCTGCGCGCCAACAAATCGATGATGGCCTGGGGCGTGGAAGCGCGCGTGCCGTTCCTCGATCTGAAATTTCTCGATGTGGCGATGGGCATGGATGCGCGTCACAAGATGGCGGGGCAGGGACGGATCGAAAAAGCCGTGCTGCGTGAGGCCTTCCAGGGCGCCTTGCCCGACGAGATTCTGTGGCGGCAGAAGGAGCAGTTCAGCGACGGCGTGGGCTACGGCTGGATCGATGGACTCAAGGCGCACGCCGAGCAGGCGGTAAGCGATCGCGAGTTCGCTGCGGCGGCCACGCGTTTTACGCACAACCCGCCGGCCACCAAGGAGGCCTATTTGTATCGGCGCATCTTCGAGCGGTTCTACCCGGGGCAGGCATGTGCGGAAACGGTGCCCGGTGGGAAGTCGATTGCGTGTTCCTCGCCGGCGGCGCTCGCCTGGGACCCGGCGTTTGCGGCGGCGGCCGATCCCTCCGGCCGCGCGGTGCGCGACGTGCATCAGCAGGCGTTGACCTGATGTCTGTGGCGACGGCCGCGCGCTTGCACGGCCGTCGTCGCGATCAGCGCAGATTGGAGTGAAGCAGGAAGCACTGATGCTGGTGACGGAAGTCCAGTAGGAAATCCATATCGCGCAATGCGCCCGCGCCCAGCGTGATGGGATGCTTGACGTTGTCGGCGTCGGTGTAGACCTCGAAAGTCATGTCGAACGGCTGGCCAGCGATGGTGAGCTTGACCTTGGCCGTGTCGGCATTGACGAATGCGTGCTTGCCGCCGATGTCGCCCATCATGGTTTTCGTGCGATGGAGCGCCGTGACCTCGTCCAGCGCGGCGCGCGTGCCGACCAGGTAGCGGTGCGCTCCCGTATCGAGCATCACCGATTGCGGCGTGTCGTTGACCAATAGCTGCGGATACAGACGAATATTGCTGCCCCAGGCCGCGCTGCTGACGCGCATGGCCGTGTCGCAGGCAGGCACGGGAGAACCCTTGCCGAAGACGTGGATGTCGCTGCGGGTGATCTCCAGCGTGCCCAGCGGCGCCACCAGGTTGCCGCCGATCAAGACGGTATGCCGCGGCACCACGGTCACCGGCACGTTGTGCAGGGTGATGCCGCCCATCGCCAGCGTTTCGAGAATCCCGGACTGAGTGGGGACATTCTTGGCGAGCCGGCCGTTGATCTGGCCCGCTCGGTCGAGCAGCTTGATGCCAAGGCGGTCGGCATCGTCCTGGCCCATCACCAGGTCGCTGGCCCCGGTGTCGAGGACGGCATCTAGCTCGTGGCCGTTGGCCGAGACCGTGAAGCGGGGAAGGGTCTGGTCGTCCGGACGTATTTGTCGCTCTCGCTGCTTCAGCGGCAACGTCACGTCGCCGGCGGGGATGTCGTAGGAGAGCACCGGCTCGTCGGCATGGCTGTCCAGCCAGGCCTGCATTTTGTCGAGCTCAGGGTCGATGCCGTGACCGCGAAAGCGCGTGACGAGCTCGCGTTCCGCCTGACGGGAATCGGCCCAGCGTCCCGCCAGTTGCAGGTTGCCGATGCGAAACTGGCCGCACGACAGGGCAATGAGCGGCCGCACATCGAGCAGCGCGCTTTCGCAGGCGCTGGCGTCGGCGGTGGCGGCGTCCAGGTTGAAATGCACGCGCTCCAGCGCCATGGCCGACCAGACGTGGATCACCGGGTCGTGGTTGTCCTGGTACAGCTTGACCAGCGCGTCCGCGTCGGCGGAGCGCATCGCCTTCCAGATCGCCTGCAGATCAGTGTTTTCCTGATCGATGCTTTCCGCGCCAGCCAGCGCGGGATGGGGAAGGCTGGTTCCCCCGGCGGCCACACCTGTACTCGCCAGGGCCAGCATGCCCGCCAGAGCTGCCGCCCACCCACCATTGCGCGTATTCCCCATGATCCGTTCCTTGTGATGACGCGGTTCCCGTGGCTCGTCGAGATACGCGCCATCCGTCGCAGATGAACGCACGTTCATGGTGACCGTTTACAGCGGGCGCATTCCGGCCCCTGAGGCACCTCTGTTATCCTAGAAGGCTGAATATCCGGAATTTCAAATCACATGATCGAGACCAATCCGATCCTTGCGCAGATCGCGGACCTCAAGGGCCGCGTCGAGTCGCTTAGGGGGTATCTTTGACTACGCCACCAAGCGTGAGCGTCTCGAAGAAGTAAGCCGCGAACTGGAAAGCCCCACCGTGTGGGACGATCCGCCGCGCGCACAGGAGCTGGGCCGCGAGCGCGCCCGCCTGGAAACCATCGTCAACGGCATCGACACCCTGACGGCAGGTCTCGTCGATGCCGGCGAGCTGCTGGAAATGGCCGCCGCTGACAACGACGAAGAGACTGCCAACTCAGTGGTCGCCGACCTGGCCGGCATCGAGGCCAAGGTGAGCAAGCTGGAATTCCAGCGCATGTTCTCCGGCAAGATGGACGCCAACAACGCGTTCGTGGACATCCAGGCCGGCGCCGGCGGCACCGAGGCGCAGGACTGGGCCGAGATCCTGCTGCGCATGTACTTGCGCTGGTGCGAGACGCGCGGCTGGAAGACCGAGCTGATGGAAGTCTCCGGCGGCGAAGTGGCCGGCATCAAGTCCGCTACGTTCCGCGTGGAAGGCGAGTACGCCTATGGCTGGCTGAAGACCGAGATCGGCGTGCACCGCCTGGTGCGCAAGAGCCCGTTCGATTCCGACAACCGCCGCCACACCAGCTTCACCTCGGTGTTCGTGTCGCCGGAAGTCGACGACGACATCGATATCGACATCAACCCGGCCGATCTGAAAACCGACGTGTACCGTTCCTCGGGCGCCGGTGGTCAGCACGTCAACAAGACCGAATCGGCGGTGCGTATCACGCATATCCCGACCGGAACGGTGGTGGCCTGCCAGACCCAGCGCAGCCAGCACGCCAACCGCGATCACGCCATGAAAATGTTGGCGGCGAAGCTGTACGAGCTGGAGTTGCAGAAGCGCAACGCCGAAAAGGATGCGCTGGAAGCGAGCAAGTCCGATATCGGCTGGGGCAGCCAGATCCGTAACTACGTGCTGGACCAGAGCCGTATCAAGGATCTGCGTACCGGCATCGAGCGTTCGGATACGCAGAAGGTGCTGGACGGCGATCTCGACGAATTTGTCGAGGCGAGTCTGAAGTCCGGCCTGGATGCCGGCGCCAAGCGTGTGGATGCCTGATCGACACCTATGCAATCTGGCCACGCCGGAGGTAATGCCCGCATGAATCGCAGGAAGACTTTTCGGACGCTGATGGCATGTGTCGCCTTGATGGCATGCCAGGGCATGGTCAGCGCGCAGGACAATGCTGCCGGCCAGGGCGTCAAGGAGGATGCGCGCACGGCCGGCAAGAAGGTCGGCGACGCTGGCCGTGACGTGGGCCATGCCACGAAGGACGCGGCCGTGTCCGTCGGGCACGGCGCGAAGGATATGGGCGTGGCGGTGGGTCACGGCACGAGGGATGCCGCTCTGACCGTTGGGCACGGCGCGCGTGATGGATGGAATGCCACCAGGCACGCCGTGAAGCACGCGTTCGGTAAGGACGATTGACCATCGGTGGCGCGGGAAACCCCTCGCCCTGACGATCTGATGACAAACAAAGATGCGTCCGCCACATGGCGCGGGCGCTGGCAGCGACGGAAACCTCATGACTGAACCGACCGATATCCAGCCCATCGACGAGAACAAGCTGATCGCCGAGCGCCGCGAGAAACTCAAGGCGTTGCGTGGGCAGGGCGTGGCGTTTCCGAACGATTTCAAGATCGACGCGTTCGCGGGTGATCTGCAGGCCGAGTTTGCCGATGTCGAGAAATGGACGGCCGAAGCCATCGAAGGCCTCGCACGCCGCGTGAAGGTCGCCGGCCGCGTCATCCTCAAGCGCGACCAGGGCAAGGTCGCCTTCGTGCAAATGCAGGATTTCAACGGCCGCATCCAGCTGTTCATCCACCAGGGCACGGTGGGCGAGGACACCTACAAGGCGTTCAAGACCTGGGACATGGGCGACATCGTCGGTGCCGAAGGCACGCTGATGCGCACGCGCACCGGCGAGCTGTCGGTGAAGGTGGATGCGCTGCGCCTGCTCACCAAGAGCCTGCGTCCGTTGCCGGACAAGCATCACGGCATGGCCGACGTGGAGCAGCGCTATCGCCAGCGCTATGTCGACCTGATCGTCACCGAGGAGGCGCGCCGCACATTTGCGCAGCGTTCCCAGATCATCGGCTTTATCCGCAAGTGGCTGGAAGCCGAGCCGCGCCGCTTCATGGAAGTGGAAACGCCGATGATGCACGTGATCCCGGGTGGCGCCACGGCGCGCCCGTTCGTGACGCATCACAACGCGCTCGATATGGATCTGTATTTGCGCGTGGCGCCGGAGCTCTATCTGAAGCGCCTGGTCGTCGGCGGCTTCGACCGCGTGTACGAGATCAACCGCAACTTCCGCAACGAGGGTGTGTCCACGCGACACAATCCCGAGTTCACCATGCTCGAGCTGTACCAGGCGTACGCCACGTACACCGAGATCATGGACATCACTGAGGAAGTGATCCGCGAGACGGCAAAGAACGTCATTGGCACCACCACGCTGGTGTGGGAAGGCAACGAGATCGACGTGGGTCCGGCGTTCCGTCGCTGGAGCATGGAAGACGCCGTGCTCGAGCTGAACCCGGAGATCAAGCGCGATGACCTGCGCAATCGCGACGCCATGGCCGCGCACGCCAAGCGCCTGGGCTGCCAGGTCAAGGACGGCTTCGGCTGGGGCCGCCTGTTGCTGGAAATCTTCGAGAAGACGGTGGAGCACACGCTGATCCAGCCGACCTTCATCACCGATCATCCGGTGGAAGTGTCGCCGCTGGCACGCGAGAGCGACACCAATCCCGGCATCACCGACCGCTTTGAGTTGTTCATCAATGCCAAGGAGCTGGCCAACGGCTTCTCCGAGTTGAACGACCCGGAAGACCAGGCCGCCCGCTTCCAGAAGCAGGTGGAAGCCAAGGTTGGCGGCGACGACGAAGCCATGCATTTCGACGCCGACTACATCCGCGCGCTGGAAGTGGGCCTGCCGCCGACCGGCGGCCTGGGCATCGGCATCGATCGCCTGGTGATGCTGCTCACTGGCTCGGCGTCGATCCGCGACGTGCTGCTGTTCCCCTATATGCGCCCGGAGGCCTGATCCATGTGGTTCGCGATTGTTGGTACGGATGTGCCCGATTCCCTGGCGAAGCGTTTGGCCGCGCGCCCGGCGCATGTGGAGCGCCTGAAGAAGTTGCTGGATGAAGGCCGCCTGCTGGTGGCCGGCCCGTTCCCGGCGATCGACTCGCCCGATCCGGGCCCGGCGGGCTTCACCGGCAGCCTGATCCTGGCCGAGTTCGCCTCGCAGGCGGACGCGGAGGCCTGGGCCAAGGTTGATCCCTATGTGGATGCCGGCGTCTACGCCAGCGTCAGCGTCAAGCCGTTCATCAAGGCGCTGCCGCAGGCATGAGCGCGACCATGGTCGAGCAGATCCGCGAGCGCCTGCAGCAGGCGCTGGAGCCGTCGGCCCTCGAGGTGCTGGACGAGGGCTACAAGCACGCCGGCCATGCCAACGAGGGCAAGGGGCACTTCCACGTACGCATCGTCAGCGCCGCCTTTGCCGGCCAGATGTCGATCAAGCGCCATCGCCTGGTCTATGCGGCCCTGCATGGGCTGATGGACAACGGCATCCATGCGCTGTCGATCGACGCGAAGGCGCCCGGCGAGTAAGGGCAACCGGTTCCCTTACCGTCGTCCCAGCGAAGGCTGGGACCCAGCGACTTTGCCTTGAGACGCGCCGCCAGAAGGCGCTGGATTCCAGCTTTCGCTGGAATGACGATCCGGGGTGAATAATAAACTCTTTCATAACATTGGCTTATGCGTCAGTGTTAAAGTGAAACTTGTAGCCGAAACGCATTGCGGCAGGGGCCGGCGTTTGGCACAGTGACCCATCGCCCGGGCGCCCCCGGGCTTATCCACTTTTGCCGCCGATGCCCGCATGCGCCTGACTACGATCAAACTCGCCGGCTTCAAGTCCTTCGTGGACCCGACGACGCTCCATTTGCCGACCAATATGACCGGCGTCGTAGGTCCCAACGGCTGCGGCAAGTCCAACATCATCGACGCCATCCGCTGGGTGATGGGCGAGAGCGCGGCCAGCCGATTGCGCGGCGACTCGCTCACCGACGTGATCTTCTCCGGCTCCAACGCGCGCAAGCCGGTGGGCCAGGCCACCGTCGAGCTGATCTTCGATAACGCCGACGGCACCATCCAGGGCGAATACGGCCAGTACGCCGAGATTTCGGTGAAGCGCCAGGTGACGCGCGACGGCCAGTCGGCGTACTACCTCAACGGCGCGCGCTGCCGCCGCCGCGACATCACCGATCTGTTCCTGGGCACGGGCCTGGGTCCGCGCAGCTACTCGATCATCGAGCAGGGCATGATCAGCCAGATCGTCGAGGCCGCGCCCGACGAGTTGCGCACACACCTGGAAGAAGCCGCCGGCATCTCCAAGTACAAGGAGCGCCGCAAGGAAACCGAGAGCCGCATCAAGTCCACCCGCGAAAACCTCGACCGCGTGCGCGACGTGCGCGACGAAGTGGACAAGCAGCTCGAACACCTGAACCGCCAGGCCCGCGCCGCCGAACGCTGGAAGGCGCTGAAGGAAGATCAGACGCGCAAGGAAGCCGAGCTGCGCGCGCTGGAATACCGCGGCCTCAAGAGCCAGCACGACAACGAAGGCTCGGGCCTGTCCGCCGCCGAGATCGAGATCGAAAAGCACGTCGCCACCCAGCGCCACTTTGAGGCGCAGATGGAGACGGTGCGCGAGCGTCACACCGACGCTACCGACCATCTGAACAAGGTGCAGGCCGAGGTCTACAAGGTCGGCGCCGAGATCGCCCGCGTCGAACAGCAGGTCCGCTTCAACCGCGAAACCGCCGATCGCCTGCAGCGCGCGCAGGGCGAGACCGAGCGCGAACACGCCGAGCTCGCCGAGCACATCGCCAACGACCGCACGCAGGTGGAAACGCTGCGCATGGCGCTGGCCGAGGGCGAGCCCAAGCTCGAAGCCTTGCAGCAGATGCAGGACGACACCACCGAATCGCTGCGCGATACCGAAACCAAGCTGGCCGACTGGCAGCAGCGCTGGGATTCGCATACGCGCACGGCGGGCGAGTCCAGCCGCGCTGCGGAAGTGGAGCGCACCAAGCTCAATTACCTCGATCGCCAGTCGATCGATCTGTCGCGTCGCCGCGAAGCGCTGGAGACCGAACAGAAAGCGACCGACATCGCCGCGCTCGACGCCGCGTCCGAACAGCTGCTGGTCGAACACGACACGCAGCGCGAACGCGTCGAATCGCTGGGCAGCCTGCTCGATCAGCACAAGTCTGCGCACGAAAAGGTGCTGGACGAAGAGCGCCAGGTGCAGTCCTCGCTCAACGAGGCACGCCAGCAGCTGCAGACCGCGCGCGGCCGCCATGCCTCACTGGAAGCGCTGCAGCATGCGGCACTGGGTCAGGAAGAAAGTGCTGCCAGCGGCTGGCTCGCGCGCCTGGGCCTGGACAAGTCACGCCGCCTGGGCGAATCGCTGCAGGTGGAAGCGGGCTGGGAAACGGCCGTCGAAACGGCGCTGGCCGGCTTTCTCGACGCGGTGCTGGTCGACGAATCGCACACGCTCGCGACCGAATTCGGCGCGCTGGACAATGCGGACGTGGCCCTGGTCAACGGCGCCGATGGCGGCGTGAACACGGCGGGCACGCTGGCGGCGCATGTGCGCGGTCCGGCGGCGGCGCTGACCATTCTCAATCACGTGCTCACGGCCGACTCCATCGAGCACGCGCACCGGATCGTGGCCGGTCTCTCGGCGCTTGCGCCGTACCAATCGGTGATGACGGCCAGTGGCGAATGGCTGGGTCCGGGTTGGGCGCGCGTGCGTCGCGCGCAGGGCAACCAGGTCGGTGTGCTGGCACGCGAGCGAGACCTGCGCACGCTGGCCGAACAGATCCAGGCGCTGGAAGAGCGCATCGAAGAAGCCACCAACACGCTCGATGATCTACGCACGAGCAAGTTCGAAGCCGAGCGCGCGCGTGACGATGCGCAGCGCGAGCTCTACAACGCACACCGTCGCCAGTCCGAACTGGCCGGCCAGGTGCAAAGCCATCGCGGCAAGATGGAAACCGCCCGCGCCCGCGCGGAAAAGGTGACTGGCGAACTCAATGACTTGATCACCCAGCTCGACGAGTTGCAGACGCAGACGCGCGATGCGCGAGCGCGCCTGGATGAATCCGTCGGCCATATGGGCGACCTGGAAGACCAGCGCCGCGAGCTGGAAAACGAACGTCGCGCCTTGCTCGAAGCACGCGAAGAAGCGCGCATGAATGCGCGCGAGGCGGCCGACCAGGCGCACGCCCTGGCGCTGTCGATGGAATCGAAGCGTTCGTCGCTGACCTCGCTGGAACAGTCGCTGGCGCGCATGGACACGCAGCTGCGCCAGATCGAAGCGCGCCGTACCGAAATCGCCGACCAGCTGGCGGCCGGTTCCGATCCCATCGCCGAACTGGAAGCCGAGCGCCAGACCTATCTCGATCAGCGCCTGCTGGTCGACAAGCAACTGGTGGAGGCGCGTCGCGGCCTGGAAGATTGCGATCTCGAATTCCGCCGGCTCGAACAGGAGCGTCAGCGCATCGAGCAGTTGCTGCAGGGTCTGCGCGAAGGGCTGTCGCAAAAGCGCCTCGCTGCGCAGGCGCTGCAGTTGCGCGCGGAGCAGTTGGCCGAGGCGATCACCGCGTCGGGCCTGGAGCTGGAACCGCTGCTCGCCGAGCTTGCCGAAGATGCCGACGCCAGCCAGTGGCGCACGCAGCTGGTCGAGATCGGCCAGAAGATCGTGCGACTGGAGCCGGTCAATCTCGCCGCGATCCAGGAACACGCCGAGCAGAGCGAGCGCAAGACGTATCTCGATAATCAGCTGACCGACCTGGTCAGCGCCATGGAAACGCTGGAGGCGGCGATCAAGAAGATCGATCGCGAAACGCGCCAGCGCTTCAAGGAAACCTTCGACCGCGTCAACGCCGGCGTGCAGGAACTGTTCCCGCGCCTGTTCGGCGGCGGCCACGCGTATCTGGAACTCACCGGCGACGACCTGCTCAACACCGGCGTGGCGATCATGGCGCGTCCGCCGGGCAAGCGCGTGTCCAACATCACCCTGTTGTCGGGTGGCGAGAAGGCGCTGACCGCGGTGTCGCTGGTGTTCGCCATCTTCGGCCTCAATCCCGCGCCGTTCTGCCTGCTGGACGAGGTGGACGCGCCGCTGGACGAAGCCAACGTGGGACGCTTCTCCAACATGGTGAAGGAGATGAGCGAGAAAGTTCAGTTCATCTTCGTCAGCCACAATAAGGCCACCATGGAAGCAGCCTCCCAGCTGTGCGGCGTGACCATGCGCGAAGCAGGCGTATCGCGCCTCGTGCAGGTGGATCTGGCTGAAGCAGCTAAACTTGCGGGCGCAGCTTGAGGATTTGATATGACCGTGCAACCCGTACTCGCTTTTGCCTGGAATGCCGCCGTAGGCGTTCCCATGCTCATCGTCGGCCTGATCGTTCTGGCGGGACTGTGGCTGTTTGGCCAGCCCAGGAAAGAGCAGGGCAAGCGACGGGTGATCGTGACGGCGACGGGCGAACGCCGCGAGCCGACCTTTGGTACCGAAGGCGATGTCTCCACCGAGCCGTCCTTCAGCGCGCGCGACGATTTCCGCATGGACGAGCTCGACGCTCGCCAGCAGCCCCATCAGGGTGAGCTGGACGTCGGTCTGCGTGAGGAACTGGAACGCCTTGGCGCAACGCTCGCGGGCGGCAAGGATAGGGTAGAGCCGGCACCGGTCGGTCGCTCGCTTGGCGCGGCGGCATCGATTGTCGATGCGTTGCGCGCTCCGCCGGAGCAGTTCGAGCAGAGCCTGGCGCAGGCCACCGGCGCCGATCAGGTGGCCGCACCGCGCGTGCACGAGCCTGAGCCGGTGGCCGTTGCCGCACCGGCTCCCGCACCGGCACCGGAGGCGCCCCGTGTACCGCAGCGTTCCGACGTGGGTCGCCGTCCGGAACGCCTGCCGGTCGAACGCATCGTCACGCTGTTCGTGGTGGCGCGCGAAGGCAATGTGTTCAACGGCGCCGACCTGATCGTGGCCGCTGAGAAGACCGGTCTTGAGTTCGGCGACATGGGCATCTATCACCGCCTGGTGGATGGCAAGCGCGAGCTCGGCCCGATCTTCAGCGTGGCCAACATGGTCAAGCCGGGCAATTTCGACCTGAGCCGCGTCGATGCCATGCGCACCCCGGGCCTGAGCTTCTTCATGACGCTGCCGGCACCGATTCCTGCGCTGGACGCATGGGATGCCATGCTGCCGACCGCGCAGCGTCTGGCCGAGCTGCTGGATGGCCAGGTGCTGGACGAGGAGCGCAACGCCCTCGGCCGCCAGCGCGTGGCGCATATCCGCGACGAACTGCGCGGCTGGGACCGCGATCACGAAGGCCGGGAAATCACCTTCGGGCGTTGAACCGGTAAGAGCCGGCTAGACCACCTCTCCTTCTTCCCTGTGGGAGCGCACCCTGTGCGCGACTAGGCGCGGCTACGTAGCGATGCCCAGTCGCGCACAGGGTGCGCTCCCACAAGGGTTCGGTCACCTGTCGGGGCGTCGGTTCAGCAACAGCCTTGCGTCCAACCGCCGCGTCAGACACAGTCAGCACCAAGGAGGGAACATGGCCTGCACCTTGTTGCGTCGCCTTGCCTGTCTGGGGCTGTTGGCGCTGGCTGCCTGCACCCATTCGGATCTTCGTCCCGATTACCCCCGCGTTCCCAGCACGGTGCTGCCGGTCCAGCCGGATGCGCCGCTGGAGGCGTACGCCAAGCGCATCAGCGTGCAACATGGCAGCGACAGCGGCCTGCGCCTGATCAGCGATTCCAACGACGCCTTGCTGGCGCGCATTGCGCTGGCCAATCGCGCCGTGCACTCGCTCGATCTGCAGTACTACATGTTCCATTCCGATGCGACCGGCGGCTTGCTGGCGCAGCGTCTGTTGGCAGCGGCCGATCGCGGCGTGCGCGTGCGCCTGCTGCTCGATGATTTGCACGTGGCCGGCAACGACGATGTGCTGCGCATCCTGGATGGCCATCCAAACATCCAGATCCGGCTGTTCAATCCCTTTCTGGATCGCAGTACGTCGACCTTGAGCATGGGCATGCAGTTTGCCGGCGATTTCTCCCGGCTCAACCGCCGCATGCACAACAAGGCGATGATCGCCGACGGCGCCATGGCCATCGTCGGCGGCCGCAATATCGGCGACGAATATTTCGATGCGAACGACAGCGTCAATTTCCGCGATCTGGACGTGCTGGCCGTCGGCCCGGTGGTGGCTGAAGTGGGGCAGATGTTCGATCGGTACTGGAACAGCGAACAGTCGTTTCCCATCGGGGCGTTCCATCGCAAGACGCCCAGCCCCGAGAAATTGGCACAGCTGCGCAAGAGCATGGCGGCGAGCGCGCGCCAGTTCAGCGAGAGCGGCTATGCGCAGAGCCTCGTTGCCCGCGTCGGGGACCTGGCGAACGAGGCGCCGGCCACCGCCTGGGCCTGGGGCACAGCCACGTATCTGGCGGACGATCCAGACAAGGGCAATCCCGCGGCTGACAGCAAAGACCTGCACATGGCGCCGCAGATCCGCGCATGGATGGATGGCGCGCAGCAACGGCTCACCCTGATCTCGCCGTACTTCGTGCCGGGCGACAAGGGCGTGGCTTACTTCAAGAGTATGTGCGACCGCGGCGTCGAGGTATCCATCCTCACCAACTCGCTGGCGTCCACGGACGCCGGCAATGTCTATGTGGCCTATGCGTCCTATCACGTGGGTTTGTTGAAGGCCGGCGTGCATTTGTACGAATTGAAGCCGGATGCCCGACGCGGTCGTGGCGGCAGCAGCTTCTTCGGCTCGTCCTCCGGCAGCAACAGCTTGCACGCCAAGGCCATGGTGGTCGACGAGCAGCATGCCTTCGTCGGTTCGATGAATCTCGACCCGCGCTCGGTGCACATCAATACCGAAGACGGCGTGATCGTGGACTCGCCGGCGCTCGCCAAGGCGCTGCTGGCGATCTTTGCCGACGCCACCAAACCGGTCCACAGCTATCAGGTCCTGCTGGACGACAAGGGCAGCGTGTACTGGGAGGGCAAGGAGCCGGGCCAGCCGGAGGTGCGCTACGACCACGCGCCGGAAACCAGCTGGTGGCGGCGCTTCAAGGTCAATGCCGGCGGCATGCTGCCGATCGAAAGCCTGCTCTGAGCCAGCCCTTGAAGTCCGGAGCGGGCGGCCTTATGATTGAGTGGTCACTCAATTATTGATCCCCATGGCCCGCCCCCGCAGCGAAGACAAGCGCAACGCCATCCTTGATGCCGCGACCCAGGTGTTCGCGGAGCAGGGGATCAATGCGCCCACCGCACGGATCGCCCGCACCGCGGGCGTGGCCGAGGGGACGCTGTTCACCTATTTCGACAGCAAGGACACGCTGCTCAACCAGCTGTACCTGGAGCTGAAGGTGGACATGCGCGAGGCGATGCTCACCGGCTATCCGCGGCGCGCCAGCATCCGCGAGCGGGCGGCCCATGTGTGGCGCACCTATATCGATTGGGGCGTGGCGCATCCGCAGGCCCGCAAGGTGATGGCCCAGCTGAGCGTGTCCCAGTGCATCGCTCCAGAAACCAAGGCGACCGGCTCGGCGCCCTTTGGTGATGTGCAGGGCATGTTGAAAGAGGCCATGGCCAAGGGCGTGTTGAAGGAGCTCGATCCCGCCTTCGTGGGCGCGCTGCTCACGTCGCTGGCGGAAACCACCATGGATTTCATCGCCCGCGAACCGGAGCGGGCAGAGCAGTATCGATCGGCAGGCTTCGAGGCATTCTGGAACGCCATCGGCAAAGCCTGATTTATTTTCACCATTAAATGAGTGTGTAATCACTCAATAGAGAGGATGGTCATGTCAAAGGTATGGTTGGTAACAGGTAGTGCGCGCGGCCTAGGCCGGGATATCGCCGAAGCAGTGCTGGCCCATGGTGATCGCCTGGTGGCCACTGCTCGTCGGCCGGAGCAGCTGGCCGATCTGGCCGAGCGTTACGGCGAGCAGGTGCGGGCGGTGGCCTTGGATGTGGCCGACCCGGCGGCGGGCCGTGCCGCGGTGGATGAGGCGCTCAAGGCGTTTGGCCGTCTGGACGTCCTGGTCAACAACGCCGGCTACGGCCACGCGCGACCGTTCGAGCAGAGCGACGAGGACGACTTCCGCGCGCAGATCGAGACGAACTTCTACGGCGTGGTGAATATGACGCGAGCTGCGCTACCGGTGATGCGTGCTCAAAAGTCGGGCCACATCCTGCAGATTTCCTCGGTGGGTGGGCGCATTGGTACGCCTGGGCTGTCCGCGTACCAGTCGGCGAAATGGGCCGTGGGTGGCTTCACCGAAGTGGTGGCCGCCGAAGTCGAACACCTGGGCATCAAGCTGTGCTCGCTGGAACCGGGTGGCATGCGCACGGACTGGGCCGCCGAGGCCAATAGCACTTTGGGCGATCTGCTGCCCGACTATCAGGCTTCGGTAGGTGTGTTCCGCGAGCGCCTCAAGGACGCGCTGGGCAAACAGGCGGGCGATCCGGCGCGGGTGGCGCAAGTGGTGTTGAAGATGGGTTATCACGAGCAGCCGCCTCGCCATCTGCTGCTGGGCAGCGATGCGTTGCAGTACTTCGGGCAGATCGACGCCCAGCGCATCAGTGCGGCTGAGCGGTGGCGCGAGGTGAGCCTTTCCACCGGCTATGACGTGGAAAGCATCCCAGCGTTCCCTGCGTACTAACAGCAACGGTGTCGCGAGCGGCATAGGAGATCAGGACGTGAAAATCATACTGTTTGGCGCGTCCGGCATGGTCGGCCAGGGCGTGCTGCGTGAATGCCTGGCTGCACAGGATGTGGACGAGGTCCTGGTGCTGGGGCGGGCTGCGCTAGGGGTGCATCACCCCAAGCTGCGCGAGCTCGTGCACCAGGATTTCTTCGACTATGCGTCGATCGAACCGCAGCTGCATGGTTACGACGCCTGCTTTTTTTGCCTTGGCGTGAGTGCGGCAGGCATGGATGAGGCGGCTTATACCCGCCTCACCCATGAGCTGACACTGGCAGCGGCAAGCACGCTGGCGCGGCTCAATCCGGCGATGGTGTTCGTCTATGTGTCGGGCGCCGGCACCGACAGCACGGAGCAGGGGCGCAGCATGTGGGCGCGGGTTAAAGGGCGCGCTGAAAACGCACTGCTGCGCTTGCCCTTCCGCGCCGTTTACCTGTTCCGCCCGGGCTTCATCGAGGCGGTACATGGCGAGCGTTCCAAGACCACCATGTCCCGAGTCGTGTACGCCGTGACGCGGCCGCTGGTGCCCGTGCTGCGAGCACTGTTTCCCCGGCACATCCTGAGCACGGTCACGATCGGCCAGGCCATGCTCGCGGTGGCCAGGGAGGGCGGGCCCAGCGCAGTGCTGGAGTGTCCGGACATCTATTCCGCTGCCAAGCGGGCCTGACCCGGGCGGCGGACCCAAAGTGTTAGTGCGCGGACCGGACGAATGGCGTAGCGTGTCGCGGCGTTCAACCGGTGGCGGGCGCTTGTGTTTCGGCCCGCATTGTCTGCGACCTCTCTGGCGACGAGTGCCCGCATGCGCCCAGGTATTCCCTGCAATCCGCGCTCGTATCGTGGCCACCGCCTGATCTGGATGGCGTGCTTCGTCCTGCTGGCGGCGTGCAGCAGCCTTTCGAGGCAGCCAAAGAACGATGCCCTGAACGAAGCGCGTCATCTCTGGCGCGACACGGCGGCCATCCATCGCCAGGACCTCGCCGCCCGCAACTGGCTACGTTGCGCCGTGGTGGCCTACCAGGCCTCAGAAACCGGGAGCGCGGCCCAGCAAGCGGAAGCCCAGACCCTCGCCAACAACTGCACGCATGAGTTGCTGGGTTATCTGCTGGACGTCAAGCCGGACCCGTGGCGTTCGCAGTCCCTGCGTGTGCTGGACGTGCCCCTGCGCGTGGAATTCCGTGATCTGCCCGATAGCCTGGACGATGGCCCGGTGGCCTTGGCACGCGCCGATGAGGTGACCATTCCCCCGGTGATGGGGGCGCGCTACGCATCCCCTGGCTATGGCGTGCCGATGGTGGGATGGCAGCAGCGATGCAAGGACAAGCCGATCTGCATGCTCTATCCGCCCGAAGGCATGACCAGGACGCTTACCGCATGGGTGGAACCCGGCGATGACGGCGTCGCCCAGTTGGTCGTCTCCGGCATGCACCAGCACCCGGACATCACCATCGGCAAGCGCAGCGTTCCCCTGGCTTCGGATCCTTCCGCGACCTTGGCTGCGCTGTACGATCGTTCGCACATCAACCGCCTGGCCCTTTGGAACCTCATCGGCGGGCGGCAGTTCGCGCTGCGCGAAGGGCTGTATCTGCTGGAGGATTACGATCCGGACAAGACGCCCGTCATCATGGTGCACGGCCTCGGCCGCAGCCCGATGGTATGGGCGAAGCTGACCAATCTTATCGATGGCGACCCCGAGTTGCGGGCGCGCTACCAGATCTGGCACGTGATCTACCCGACCAACACGCCGCAGTTGCTCAATCGGCTGATCGTGCAGCGCTCGCTGGATCAGGCGTGGCATATCCTCGACCCCGATGACACCGCGCCTGCACATCAGAATGTGACGCTGATCGGGCACAGCATGGGCGGCGTCATTTCCCGGCTGATCGTGTCCGATAGCGGTGATGTGATCTGGAAGGCTGCGTTCGATATTCCACCGGATCAGTTGCGCGGCACGCCCGCGGACCTCACGATCGTGGATTCGATATTTCGCTTCCACCCTTATCCCGGTGTGACGCGGACGATCTTCCTGGCAGCGCCGCACCTGGGCTCGCCCTATGTCGACAGCCTGATCGGACAGGTGGCGTTGCGCGTCGTGCACGCGCATGCCCCAGAGCTCGATGCCTTGGTCCGCGTGGCGGCGGAAAATCGTGCCCACGAGAATCCCCTGCTGGCCGAGGATTACGAGCGGTATGGCCTCAGCAGCATCAGCACACTACGCGACGCGCAGCCCGTGAGTCATGCGGCGCAATCGCTGATGCCGGCGAAGGGCGTGCGCTATTACACGTTTGCCGGCAACCTGCCCGGTACGAATCCGCCGGGCGACGGCTTTGTTCCGCTCAAGAGCGCAACCATTCCCGGTGCCGTCTCCACCACCGTCGTGAAGGACGGCCACCAGCTCTATCTCAACGATGAAGTGCTGGCGAAGATTCTGGAGATTCTTCGCCAACCCTCAGTTCCGTAATCAGTGAGAGGCCAGTGTAGGCAACGGGTTCTGCACGGACGAGACTTGCGGCAGCGGTACTTTGATCGGATCCTGCGGCGCCACGATGGCCCACACCAGCAGCTTCGCCGGTTGCGTGCTGCTCGGATTGCGCGTGACCAGATGATGCGCACGCGGTGGCTCGTACCAGCTCTGGCCGGCGCTATAGGTTTTCGGTTCCTGACCTTCCAGTTGCGACACCACCTGACCTTCGAGCACGTACGCGAAGATCGAGCCCGGGTGCAGATGCGGCGCGGCGCTTTGGCCGGGGGCGAGGGTGACGGTAGCCATCATCGCGTTCTTGCCGGGCACGTCGGGCAGCGCTTGTTTCATCAAAGGCTGGACGGTTTCTTCGCCACCGTCGTGGGCGTGCGCCGCGACGGCGCCTAATGCCATGACCAGCGACAGGACCAGGGGAGCGAACGACATTTTCATGACATCACCCCACTCAGGCCGGCAGCTTACGGAAGGCGATCGCAAAGCGATTCCAACCGTTGATGGCAACGATCAGCAGGGTGAGCTCGGTCAGTTCTTCTTCGGAGAAGTGCGGCTGCACGGCCTGCCACACGCTGTCGGGCACATGGTTGCTGGCGATCAGGGTGAGCGACTCGGTCCACTCCAGCGCCGCGCGTTCGCGGTCGGTGAAGAACGGCGTTTCTCGCCACACGCTTAGAGTGGCCAGGCGGCGCTCGTTCTCGCCGGCCTTGCGGGCGTCGGCCGAATGCATGTCCACGCAATAGGCGCAGCCGTTGATCTGCGATGCGCGCAGGCGGACAAGTTCGATCAGGGATTTTTCCAGGCCGCTTTTGGCGATGCGCTGCTCCAGGCCGACCATGGCCTTGATCGCTTCGGGGCTGGCTTTGTAGAAGTCGAGACGCTGGTTCATGACGGGATCCTCAGTGGGGATTCGGTGGGAAAGTGGAATCAGGTTAGACTTCTCACTGGCCTTCTTGAATGTCCATTTTTGAGATATTTGAGGTAACCACTGATGGACATCCTGCTTACCATCGCCGGTCGCCGGGACCTGGCCGGACAGCTCTACCAGCAACTGCGTGGGGCCATCGTCGATGGGCGACTGGCGGCAGGTTCGCGGCTGCCGTCCACGCGGGACCTAGCCGGCCAGTTGGGGGTGTCGCGCAAGACCACGCTCGAAGTCTTCGAGCGACTCACCGCCGAGGGTTTCCTGGTCGCCAGGCAAGGCGACGGCACCTTTGTCGCCGAAGGCCTCGCCACACCTCCGCCGGCGCGCACCCGTGGCGCATCGTCGCCCAGGGCCGCGAAAGTGTGGCAGCGCGTTCCCGAGGCCTTGTCGATGCCCAAGCCAGGCGAACGGCTGCGCTATGACTATCTGGGCGGAGTCACTGACAAGACGCTGTTTCACGCCGATGCCTGGCGCGCCTGTGTGGCGCACGCCTTGCGTACGCAGGCGCGCGGGCGAGGCATGTATCGCGATCCGGCCGGCGAGCAGGAGCTGCGGCTCGCTATCGCGCGCTATCTCGGTTTCAGCCGCGCGGTGGCGTGCAACTGGCAGGACGTGCTGGTGACCCAGGGCGCGCAACAGGCCATCGACCTGGCCGCGCGCGTGATGGTCGAGCGTGGCGATGTGGTCGCGGTGGAGGAGCCCGGCTATCCGCCGGCACGCGCCTGCCTGCTGGCGTTGGGCGCGCGGGTCAAACCGGTACGCGTGGATGCGGAGGGCTTGTGCGTCGACGAGCTTCCCGACGACGCGCGATTGGTCTACGTCACCCCTTCGCACCAGTTTCCGCTGGGCATGCCGATGAGTCTGGATCGGCGCGTGGCCTTGCTGGAGTGGGCGTCGCGCCGCGGCGCACTGATCGTGGAAGACGACTACGACGGCGAATTCCGCTTCGAAGGACGTCCGCTGGAATCGCTCAAGGGCCTCGATCGCAGCGGCGTAGTGGCCTATGTCGGGACGTTCTCCAAGACGATCTTTCCGGAACTGCGCACCGGCTATGTGGTGCCGCCGCCGTCGCTCGCCGCCGATTTCCTCAAGGCCCGACAGATCAACGACTGGCACGGCTGCACCCTGACCCAGGCCGCGCTGGGCCGTTACATGCTCGACGGCGAGTTCGGCCGCCATGTACGTCGGGTGCAGAAGCACTACGCCGAACGCCGGGCCGCGCTGCTGGAACACCTGCGCGGTCCCTTGGCCGCATGGTTGGAGCCGATCGTGCCGGCGGCCGGTATCCACTTGGTCGCCCGGCTGCGTCAAGGCATGAGTGAGGAAGCGGTGATTTCCCGCGCCCGCACCGCCTCCATCGCGCTCTACGGCATCAGTCGCTTCTACGCGGGACGGCGCTCGCAACAAGGGCTGCTGTTCGGCTATGGCGACACGCCGGTGCAGGACATTCACGCCTCCATGCAGCAACTGGCTGCCTTATTGGCTAGTGCTTAAGGCGCGTCGCTGGCCTTTCGGTTCTACCCAAAAGTATTAGTCGATGGGCCCTGCGAATTCACGCGAATTCAGCATTTGCTTCAGCATGATCGGGTCGCATGGTGAGCAGGGGCGGCACGGTCGCCATGCAGCGAGAACGGCAGGGCTCACGGAAGGGCGATAGGAGTCCAGGCGTCTTTCCCGCCAGGCAGGCAGGGCGACCCAGGGCGACATCACCGGACGGCGCGGGGGAGGGAGTATGGGCATGCGCAAGATAACGATCAGGTTTCAGGACGTCGCCACTGAGTTAGCCCAGATCAACACGTTGCGTGACGACGTGATGGAGCGCGCCTTCAGCATGCTCGAGCAGCGCCACGACACGCTGGCCGCGATGCTGGTGCAAAGCCTCGGTGATCGCCAGCGCGCGGTGCGCTGGATGTGCCGTCATCAGAATGCGTTCGATGGACGGACCGCCTACGAGCTGCTCGCCGATGGCGAGGCAGACACCGTCTGGGACGAGATCGCCCTGTTGAGCGATGCGCCGGTGTCGGCTCGCATCAACGCCGTGCGGATGGCTTACTGAGGGCGTTCCGTACCGACCGCGACGGTGCTCGGCGCCTTGATCGCCCACACGCTATTGGCGTTGCCGCTGTGCGCCCGTCGTGTCGCGGCGCGCGCGAGCAGTGCAAAGACCACACCTAGTGCGATGCCGGTGAGATCGACGCCGATAGCGCGCCAGGCGAGTGGCGACCCATCCTGCGCCATGGCCGAGGCATTGCTCGCCAGGTCGACGATGGCCATCGCCGTGGTGAGTGCCGCCGTGGCCCACAGCAATTCGATCATCGCCTTGGCCACCGGCCGCAGGCAGGCGTATGCACACGCCGCCAGGAACAGTCCGTAGCAGGCCACGCGCTGTGGCAGGCCGGCATCCACGCCCAGTCGCACGGCGATCCAGGTCGCCACGAACGCACCGGAAATCGCCAGGCAGCTACCGATGCACACGCCGACCGTGGCGCGCGCCATCACCAGCGTCTTGCGCGGTTGTTCGGCATGTCGACGTTTGCGGCGCGATTCGATCCATAGCAGGTTGCCGGAATAGAACAGGAACGCGCCGGCCAGCCCAAGGATGAAATAAAGCCATTGCACCGTGCGTCCACCGAAACTGCCGAAGTGCAGGCCGAACAGCGAGGCGTAGCTGATCCCGTTGAGGCTGTAGCGATCGCCCACGTAGGTGGCAAGCACCGTACCGTCATGCGCCGACATCGCGACGCTGCCAAATGAACCCAGTGTGTGCTGCGAGAGGCCGCGCACTTCCGCCACGGCATTGCGGTCGCCGTAGTGCACGAAATGCATGTAGTCGGGCTCGAACGTGGTGACGCCGCTCTTCAGCGCTTCGGCGCGGGCGCGTTCGATCAGGGCATCGGTGGACAGCATGCTGGCGTTGGTGCCGCTGACGGTGACCGCCGGCGTGGTGTTGGTGGCCTTGGCGAAGGCGTCGAACAGCTTGCCGTCGAATGCCACCGTGTTGAGCGCGGCCAGCGTGATGCCGAACAGGCAGAACAGCGCGCCGGTTACCGCAAAGATCACATGGAACGGCAGGCTGATCACGCCGATCGCGTTATGCGCGTCCTGCCAGAGTCGCTTGAGGTTGCGCCCCACGCGCATGGCGAACAGATCCTTCACCAGTTGCGGCAGGTGGATCAGGATGCCCGACAGCAAGGCGAGCCCGTAGATCACGCTCACGATGCCCATCAGATACAGGCCGATCACCGGCAGTCCCAGCGAGTCGTGCAAGGCGTAGACGAAGTCGGCGAGTTCGTCCTCCGACGCTTCGGTGCGGGGTGCCTGGACCTGGCTCGCGGTGGCGAAGCGGCTGCCGTCCTTCTGTTCCCAATAGGCATACGCGGCGTGCGAACTGTCGCGCGCAAGCACGATGCCGAAGTCCTCGCGCGCTTCGGGATGGTGGGCGAGCACGCGTTCGATCAAGGTATCCATCGGCACGTTCGCATCGGCCATCGCGCGCCACGGCGGGTTCTGCCACGCGGCGATGTCGTCGTGGAAGACCGTCAGCGCGCCGGCATAAAAGGCTACGAACAGCGCGAAACCGGCGAGCAGGCCGGTCCAGGTGTGTACGGTCTGGAAGGTGCGGAGGGTGGCGGCTTTCATCACAACTTCCCTGTATCAGCCGGGCAGGCGCAGCAGCCACAGCGCAGCAAAAACGACGATGTTCGCGCTACCCATCACGAGCCAGGCGCGCGGGCCGCTGCGGAACATATAGGCGATGGCCATGAAGGCCGTCCACAGCGGAAAGAACAGGATCAGCGCCGGTATCAGCAAGGCCTGGCCATGCTCGGGCAGCACATGCAGCAACAGCGCAAGCAGCAGGGCGGCGAGCGGAAAGCCGAGCACGGTGCCGGCCAGACAGCGGGCGATCATGATTCGCCGACTTCCGCGGTCTCGGTGCGCCACCATGCCAGATACGGCAGCAGCACCCAGGTGAGCATCAGCATGGTCAGTGCCGCGGTGATGCCCGGGCCGACGCCGGCCGCATGCCACCAGCAAGCGGTACCCAGCAGCGCCAACAGCCAGCCCAGGCCGCGCGCGGAAGCGGGCAGGGACGAGGCACGCAGCCGCTGCTGCGCGCTGGCCAGATAGACCAGCACGGCGCCCGACAGGGTCAACAACAGGGCACAAAAGGTGATCACGTCGGCGCCTTGAAACCGCTATGCACTAGCTTGAATATTGAGAATTATTCTCATTTGGTGACTGCGCTGTCAACCGCGCGGGCCGCCGGACGGCGGCGCCGTGCCGTTCTGCCGCACTCGCGGCGCTGCTTAAAACTGGTACTGGAAGCGCCCCACGATGGCTGACGGATGCTTGCCGCTGTTCTCGTTGCCGGGCTTGTTCAGGTCCAGCGCGTGGACAAGGTTGGCGGAGAGGCGAACGGACTTGTCCAGATACCAGTTCACGCCCAGGGTGAGGTTGGTCTCTTTGCCGCCGACGACATCGCGATCATTGAGGTCGGTCATGCTCAGTCGCGCGCCGACTTCCAACGCGCCGCCGCCATGCCCGTTCCAGGAGGCATGTGGCACGACCGGACCAAACGTTGCGTTGCCTTCGCGGTAGTCGCGGCTCTCTCCGGTGATCATCCAGCTGGCATAGGCGTACCAGCCGCGAAAGCGCAGGGCAGGCAGGCCGTCACTGCGTTGCAGATGCGCTTCCATATATTCGGCCTGCCAGGAGAACGGGCCGTTGACGTGGGCGGCTTCGAATCCGTAGCGCTGCACCTTGTTCGAGCCGGTGATCTCGCCGGTGTTGAGGAAATAGCCGTCCGAGGACAGGGACACCTCCGAGGCCGATTTGAACTGCTGGTCGTTGTCGGGGCCGGCGCGACGCGTCGAATAATCGATGGCCAGGTGAGTCGAGCCGCTGTCGGTTTTCAGCAGATAGGCAAGGCGACCGGTCAGCGCGACGCCGCGCTGGGTACGGCCTTCATCCTTGGCGCCGGCGGTGTAGAAGCCATAACTCCATATCCACGGGCCGTGGAAATCGCTGGAGGTGATGCCCACGCTGCGGCTCGGCGCCAGTGCATTGGTGGTGGCGCGTTCGAGAAACGTGGTGTTGCGAAAGCTGCCGAACTGCTCGAGGCCGAAGGGTTCCTGCTGATTGCCGATGGTGACCACGCCGAAATATTGGGTCTGCTTGCGCAAGTAGACATCCTTGAATTCGAGATGGCCGTCCACGATCTGCGCGTCGGCGTAGAACAGCCAGTCGAAGCGCAGGTTGCGAGTGAGGCTAATGTCGGCGCGTCGTATCGAAAATTGCGTATTGCCCAGGCCTTGATGGTTGTAGTCGGCGGCATCGACCATCACGTAGCCGTGGATCTGGTTGTGGATCACCGGCGTGTCGATGCCGCCTTCGAAGGGGCGCATCAGCGACAACTCGCGCAGGTGCTCCAGTGCAGCGCTGTCGTTGCTGGCCGTGGACGTCGTGGAGACAGGGGCTGCAAGGGCGGCTTCTTCGGTTGATCCGGCCGCCGCAGCCGATGGTTTGGACGGCTGATGGACACAACCGGAGGCCGTCGCGCACGCAAGACCAAGGCTCAACCATGTCGGGACATGGCCAGCCAGCGTCTTGCGCGCGATATCCGCCATGCCCGCTCACCCCTCGTCCCTTGCCGCTGATGACCTGTGGCAGCCCGCCATCCTTGCCCTGGCCCGGGCTATTCATAGTGCCGCGATGGTGAAGCTTTGGTCTGTGGGAGCTGCTTGGAACGAGTGTCCGCGATCCTTCCGTGGAGCGGCCGGACTTCCCTACGGAGGCGCATGGCCTGTCGCGCGGGTTAATATGGCGGTTTGCAACGCCTCCCAGGAGTCCTCGAGTGATCATCAACCCCAAGGTGCGTGGTTTTATCTGCGTGACGGCCCATCCGGTCGGCTGCGAGCGCAACGTGCTCGATCAGATCAACATCACCAAGTCGCAAGGCGACCTGGGCGAGGGTCCCAAGCGCGTGCTGGTGATCGGTGCGTCCACCGGCTACGGCCTGGCCTCGCGCATCACCGCTGCCTTTGGTTACGGCGCGGCCACGCTCGGGGTGTTCTTCGAGAAGCCCAGCAGCGAGACCAAGACGGGCACCGCGGGCTGGTACAACTCCGCGGCGTTCGACAAGCTCGCCAAGGAAGCGGGCCTGTTCAGCCGCTCGATCAACGGCGATGCATTCGCCAACGAGACGCGCGAGCGCGCCATCGAGATCATCAAGAACGAGATGGGCGGCAAGATCGACCTCGTCGTCTATTCGCTGGCCTCGCCGGTGCGCAAGTTGCCGGACACGGGCGAAGTGGTGCGTTCCTCGCTCAAGACCATCGGCGAGACCTTCACCGCCAACTCGATCGACACCAACCGCGACACCGTGGTGCAGGCGTCGGTGGAGCCGGCGACCGAGCAGGAAATCAAGGACACCGTCACCGTGATGGGCGGCGAAGACTGGAAGCTGTGGATCGATGCGCTGAGCAAGGCTGGCGTGCTCGCCGATCATGCCAAGACCGTGGCCTATAGCTATATCGGCACCGAGATCACCTGGCCGATGTACTGGCACGGCACGCTGGGCCAGGCCAAGCAGCACCTGGACAACACCGCCAAGCAGCTCGTCGCCGAGCACAAGGCCGAGCATCTCGACGCATACGTGGGCGTGATGAAGTCGGTGGTGACCCAGGCGAGCGCGGCGATTCCGGTGCTGCCGCTGTATATCGCCATCTCCTTCCGCGTCATGAAGGAGCTGGGCATCCACGAAGGCACCATCGAACAGATCAACCGCATGTTCCGCGATCGCCTGTACCGCAAGGATCATGCGGCGACAGAAACCGACAGCGATGGCCGCCTGCGTCTTGACGACTGGGAGCTGCGCGACGATGTGCAGCAGGCCTGCAAGGCGCTGTGGTCGACGGTCAATACCGAGAACCTCAACACGCTCACCGACTACGCCGGCTACAAGAGCGACTTCCTGCGCCTGTTCGGCTTTGGCCGCACCGACGTCCATTACGAAGAAGACGTGAACCCGGATCGCCGCTTCGACGTGGTCGAGCTCTGATCGATCCCACCGGATGCCGTCGCCACGGCGGCATCCGGTACCGTCCAAAGACGAGGCATACAACGCTGCAGGGGCTCACTAAGCTGCTGGCATGAGCACCGCCATTGTCTGGTTTCGCCGCGACCTTCGCCTCGCCGATCATCCCGCACTCAGTGCCGCCGCCCAGGCGCACGAACATATTCTTCCGCTTTATATTCATGCGCCGCATGAAGACGGCGCGTGGGCTCCCGGCGCCGCGAGCCGCTGGTGGCTGCATCACTCGCTGTCGCGGCTCGATGGCCAGCTGCGCGAGCATGGCAATGCGTTGCATCTTGTCCAGGGCGACAGCCTCAAGGTGCTGCGCGACCTGATCGAGCGCACGGGCGCCACGGCGGTGTATTGGAACCGCGTCTACGAACCCGCAGCCATCGCGCGTGACAGCGCGCTCAAGGCAGCCTTGCGCGAGCAGGGTGTCGAAGTACATAGCTTCAATGCTTCGTTGTGGTGCGAACCCTGGCGGATCGAGACGAAACAGCAGGGGCCGTATCGCGTGTTCACGCCGTTCTGGCGGAGCATGCGTCCGCAACTCGACGTAGCGCAGCCCTTGGCCGTACCGGGTTTGCTCCGTGCGGTCGATGTCGACGGCGGCGTGCCCCTGGATGCACTCGCGCTGTTGCCGCGCATCGCGTGGGATGGCGGCCTGAAAGAAACCTGGCAGCCGGGTGAGCAGGGCGCGCAGGAGTGGCTGGATATCTTCATGGACGACGCCGTGAACGATTACCAGCGAGCCCGCGACCTGCCGGCCCGACACGGCACCTCCCGGCTCTCGCCGCATCTGCACTTCGGCGAGATATCGCCGCGGCAGATCCATCGCGCGCTCGCCAATCGCGCGGCCGCCACCGATGCGCGCCGACGCCCGGACATCGAGCCCTACCTGCGGGAGCTGGGCTGGCGCGAGTTTGCCCATCACCTGCTGTATCACTTTCCGAAGACGCCCACGGCCAACTTCAACGAGCAGTTCGACCGGTTTCCCTGGGCGGGCGAAAATGCTGCAGCGATTGAGCGATGGCAGCGCGGACTTACCGGCATTCCCCTGGTGGACGCGGGCATGCGCGAGCTCTGGCATACCGGCTGGATGCACAACCGCGTGCGCATGATCGTGGCCAGCTTCCTGTGCAAAAACCTCAGGCAGCACTGGCATCACGGTGCGCGCTGGTTCTGGGACACGCTGGTGGATGCGGACCTGGCCAACAACACGTTGGGTTGGCAGTGGGTGGCCGGCAGCGGCGCTGATGCGGCCCCATATTTCCGCGTATTCAATCCGGTGACGCAGGCGCAGAAGTTCGACCCGGAGGGGCACTACCTGCGGCGCTGGTTGCCTGAGTTGGCGGAGGTGCCGCTGAAGCAGTTGCACGAACCGTGGACGGGTCCCGCGCTGCTCAAGCGCACTGGCTATCCCGCGCCTATGGTGGACCTGGGCGAGAGCCGCGAAGCTGCCTTGATGGCTTATCGCACCATGCGCGCGAGCTGAGGATCCGCTGCACCGACCACCTGTGGGAGCGCACCCTGTGCGCGACAGGCCTCCACTTCACCGCTCCGTCGGGTCGTCGCGCACAGAGTGCGCTCCCACAGAGGTCGGTTGAACGGATGTGGGTGCACTCCATTTGCGCAACATCCACGCCAGCACCGGCGGCGTCACCATCGCCGTCAACAACGACATCGCCACGATGATCGCGTAAATGCGATCGCTGAAAACCCCGGCGGCCAACCCAAGGCTGGCGATCACCACGCCCACTTCACCTCGCGGCACCATGCCCAATCCGACGACGGTGGCGCTGCGCGCACCCAGCGACAGCGAGCCAAGAAAGCCGCCAATCAACTTCGATGCAATGGCAATCAGGGTCACCACCAGCAACATGGTCGCCGCCTCAAGGTTCATCAGCTGGTGCAGGTCAATCTTGCTGCCGGTGATGACGAAGAAGAACGGTGTGAGCAAGGCGAGCAAGGGCTGCGTCTGTTTCTCCAGCGTGTGCTGCTGGCGCGTCTCCGAGGCGATCATGCCGGCCAGGAAGGCGCCGATGATGGCGGCCAGGCCAAACAGCGTCGACACGTAGGCAAGGCCAAGACAAAGCGCCAGTACAATGGCTAGCGCCGAGTGAGGGCTCTGCGGCTTGTCCAGCCAGCTGGAATTCCAGCGCATCACGCGAGCACCGCCGATACCGATGATGGCGATAAAGCCGATCGCGCCGGCCAGCACGGCGAGCAGGTGCACGACGTCAACGCCTTCGCCGCCTTGCAGCGAAACCACCACGCCCAGCAACAGCATGGCAAGGATGTCATCGATCACTGCCGCGCCAAGAATCACCTTGCTCTCGATGCGCTGGAGTGCACCGAGCTCTTGCAACACGCGCGCCGTGATGCCGGCCGAGGTGGCGACGAAAGCCGCCGCGATAAACAGCGAGCGACTCCAGTCGAAGCCATTGCCGTGTGCCCACGCGCCACCCATGCCAAAGGGCACCAGCACGCCGAGCACGCCAACGATGAAGGCGACCTTGCCGACTTTCTTCAGATCCTCCAGCCGTGTTTCCAGTCCCACCGAAAACAGCAGCAGGACTACGCCAATCTCTGCCAGTACGTCCAGCGGCGTACCGGGTACGACTTGCTCAGGCGTGATCCAACCGAGCAGGGACGGACCGATGATGCAGCCCGCGGCAATCTCGCCCACCACGCCTGGCAGCTTCAGGCGCTGGGCAATTTCGCCGCCAAGCTGGGCGGCGATGAAGACGATGAAGAGGGTGAGCAGGATGTCGCTGGCGTGGTGCATGCGAAGAAACCGGCGGCCGTCGAATGCCACGCATGCTACATGCTGGTGACCGGACGTGCTCTCAGTCGGGCGCGTGCGTCGAGCGCGGTGACGCGTCGCTCTTGAGTCGGCTGAACACCCAGCTGGCCGTGGCGGTCACGATGGCGAGCAAGAGGACGGTCCAGCGAAACGCGGGGATGTAATCCTCGTGGGCATGGCCTTGCAGCAGGGCTTCCATCAGCAGCGAGGCCAGCGCGATGCCGAAGCTCATCGACAGATACTGCGCGGTCGAGGCCATCGACGACGCCTGCGCGGCGAACTTCACGTCCATGTCGTTGTAGATAAGCGTATTCATGGCGGTGTACTGCAGGCCCATGAAGCCGCCGTAGACATACACCATCAGCGCGATCACCCACATCGGCGAGCTCTTGCCGAGCAGTGCGAACGACGCCAGCATCACTGCCACGATGAGCGTGTTGGCGAACAGCAGCTTTTGATAGCCAAAGCGTTGCAGCAGCCGGTTGATGCCCCACTTGGCGGTGATCGAGCCCAGCGCCTGCGGCACCATCATCAGGCCGGCCATCAGGGGCGACCAGCCGCAGCCCACCTGCAGGAACAACACCAGCAGCAGGAACATGCCCGACACGCCCAGGCGCGTGAACAGGTTGCCGGCCAACGACACCCACACGCTGCGCACACGCAGCAGGCTCAGGTCCGCCACGGGATGATCGTTGCGGCGGCTGTGCCACACGTAGGCAACGCCGAAGACGACCGCAAGCACGCCATAGATGGCGATGCGCAACCCTTGTCCGCCGCCACCGCTGGCAACTTCGGACGCGGTCAGCAACATGGCGGACGCGGCGGCGAACAGCAGAAAGCCCAGCAGATCGAAGGGATGCACATCGTCCAGCCGGTAATCGGGCATGTCGCGGCGATTCATCCACATGCCGATCATGCCCACCGGGACATTGATCAGGAAGATCAGTCGCCACGAGGTGTATTGCGCCAGTGCGCCGCCCAGCAGCGGGCCGAGCACCGAGCCGAGCAGGCCCACGGTGGCGACCGTGCTCATGGCTCGCACGAAATCGCGCTTGTCGACGCTGCGTACGAGCACGTAGCGGCCCACCGGCATCAGCGCCGCGCCGCCCAGGCCCTGCAGCACGCGCGCAGCGACCAGCTGCGGCAAACTCTGCGCGATGCCGCACAACAGCGAGCCGACGGTAAAGGTGGCGATGGCCAGGGCAAAGATGCGCCGCGTGCCGAAGCGGTCGCACAACCATGGGCTGGCGGGAATGAAGATCGCCAGCGTCAGCACGTAACTGGTGAGCGCGGTGCGCATGCCCAGCGGCGTGACGTTCAGCGCCTCGGCCATGGCAGGCACCGCCGTGTTGACGATGGTGGAGTCCAGCGCCTGCATGAAGAACGCGGCAGCCACCAGCCAGATCAGTCCGCGATAGCGATCGCGCGAGGACTCCGGTGGCGGAGCAGGAGCCGGTGCTTCCTCGCCTGGCGGCGGCACGGGAAGGTTGGTTTGGGTGGCGGCCAAATTCTCGGACATGTCTCATTATGATAGCTGCTATGGCAGCTTGCTTTTGCCGGTCGCTGCGTCCAAAGTCGGCTGCGTTTCATCTTTGGGGTGCGCGTGTGCGCACCGCGTCAACTCGCAACAGCGAAGCAACCCGACGAGCAACGGTGAACGGATAACCACGATGAATCGATCGCGCCGGGGCGGCAGCGTCCCGGCGCGTCTCTTTTTGCGATAGCTGGCGGATCGTCGCAGATGCATCCGCACGACAGGAGTCCCTATGAGCAGCAAGCCACCGATTGTCATTTCCACACGCGACCTGGATCGCCTTGAAGCCATGCTCGAGCGCATGCCGCCGGTGCAGGCCGGGCAATACCAGGCGCTGCGCGGCGAGCTCGATCGTGCCGACGTGGTGGAGCCCTCGGCGATACCGGCGGACGTGGTCACCATGAATTCCGTGGTCACTTTCAAGGACGACGATGGCGGCGACGAGTTGACCGTCACCCTGGTGTATCCCGCCGGCGCCGGCGTGCCGGGCACGGTGTCGATCCTGGCGCCCGTGGGCAGCGCGCTGCTCGGCCTGAAAGTGGGCCAGCACATCGAATGGCCCACGCCGGACGGCCACCGCCGCGAGCTGCGCGTGCTGGACATCGAATATCAACCGGAAGCGTCGGGCGACCTGCACCGCTGATCGGGGTTGCCGGTTTATGCACACCTTCTTCACGATCGCCACGCGATTTGCGCGCAACCGGGCCGAAGCGAGTCGCGCTTAGGTAAACTTCCGCTCATGAGGACACCCGCATGAGCCAGAGTCAGGCCACCGATTGGCGCGCCCAGGCCGCCGAACTGCGCGACAAGATCGAACGCGCGAACTATCGCTACCACGTACTCGACGATCCCGAGATCACGGACGCCGAGTACGACCGCGCGATGCGCGCGCTCGAAGCGCTGGAACTGGCGCATCCGGAGCTGGCCACGTCCGACTCGCCGACGCGGCGGGTCGGTGCGCGTGCGCAGGGCGGCTTCGCCGAAGTGCGTCACGTGATTCCGATGTTGTCGCTGAACAACGCCTTCGAACAGGACGGCGAGGGCGATCGCGAACGCTTCCGCGAGATCGCCGAGTTCGAACGCCGCATCGAGCAGACCCTGGACCGCCGCAATCCGGAGTTTTCGGTCGAGCCCAAGCTGGACGGCCTGGCGATCAGCCTGCGCTACGAAAACGGCGTGTTCGTGCAGGGCGCGACGCGAGGCGACGGCGAGACCGGTGAGGATGTCACCGCCAACCTGCGCACGGTGCGCGCCATTCCGTTGCGCCTGCGCGGGGAAGGCTGGCCGCGCGTGCTGGAAGTGCGCGGCGAAGTGATCATGCTGCACAAGGATTTCGAAGCGTTCAATGCACGTGCCCGCGAGCATGGCGAGAAGACCCTGGCCAATCCGCGCAATGGCGCGGCAGGCTCGCTGCGCCAGCTCGATCCGGCCATCACGGCGCGCCGCAAGCTGAGCTTCTTTGCTTATGCGGTGGGCGACGTGCAGGGCGGCGAGCTGCCCGCTACGCATTCGAAGACGTTGGCCAAGCTGCGCGACTGGGGTTTTCCCGTGTCGCCCGAAGTGGGCAGCGCCAAGGGTTTCGAGGGCCTGATTGCCTACTACCGGCGCATCGGCGCCAAGCGCGACAAGCTCCCCTACGACATCGACGGCGTGGTCTACAAGCTGGATGACTACGCCGGCCAGCGCGAGATGGGCTTCGTGTCGCGCGCGCCGCGCTGGGCGGTGGCGCACAAGTTCCCGGCGCAGGAACAGACCACCACGGTCGAGGCGATCGAGATCAATATCGGACGCACCGGTGCGGCCACGCCGCTGGCGCGCCTTAAACCGGTGCAGGTAGGCGGCGTCACCGTCAGCAATGCCACCTTGCACAACGCCGATCAGGTGGCGCGTCTGGATGTGCGGGTAGGCGATACGGTGATCGTGCGTCGCGCCGGCGACGTCATTCCCGAGGTCGTGCGCGTGATGCCGGAGCTGCGGCCGCCGCATACGCATCCCTGGCATATGCCCACGCATTGCCCGGTGTGCAACTCGGCCTTGGTGCGCGAAGAAGGCGAAGCCGCGTGGCGTTGTTCGGGCGGCCTGATCTGCGCGGCGCAACGCAAGGAAGCGCTGATTCACTTCGCCGCGCGCCGTGCCATGGACATCGATGGCCTGGGCGAGCGCTTCGTGGAGGCGCTGGTGGATTTCGGCTACGTGCATACGCCGGCCGATCTCTACTCGCTGACCCTGGATGATTTCCTGGAGATGAAACGCCGCGCGGACGAGCGCGACGACAGCACGCCGGAAACGGTCAAGCAGGGCAAGGTCGCCACCAAGTGGGCCGAGAACCTGATCGAGGCGATCGAGGCAAGCAAGCACACCAGCCTGCCGCGCTTCCTGTTTGGGCTGGGCATCATGCATATCGGCGAAAGCACGGCGAAGACGCTGGCGGCGTGGCTCGGTAGCCTGGCGGTGATTCGTCGTATGCCGGCGGCGGTGCTGCGCGTGTTGCCGGATATCGGCGATGAAGTCGCGCGTTCCATCGCCGCGTTCTTCGCGCAGGACGGCAATCAGAAAGTGGTCGACGCATTGCTCGCTTCGGGCATCGTGTTTTCCGACGAAACCCATCCTTCGCCCAAGCTGCATCAGCGCCTGGATCTGGCGCTGCTGCTGGATATGGCGGGCGTGAGCAAGCTCGGTCCCAAGAGCACCAAGCTGCTGGCCGAGCGGTTTACGTCGCTCGACAAACTGGTGGCGGCCGGGCCGGCGCATTGGGTCACGGCCGGCTTGCCTTCGGCGGCATCGACCAATCTCGAAGCCTTTCTTGCCGACAAGGCGAAGCTGCAGCAGTTGCGCGAAGCGGATGCTGCGATGTGGGACTTGCTCAACGCCATCCCCACGACGACCAGGGCCGCCGCCGCGCCGCTGGAGGGCCAGACCATCGTGCTCACTGGCACACTGTCGTCGCTGAGCCGCGACGACGCCAAGGAGCGGCTGGAGGCGCTAGGCGCCAAGGTGGCCGGCTCGGTGTCCAAGAAGACCAGCTTCGTAGTGGCGGGCGAGGCGGCTGGGTCCAAGCTCGACAAGGCGCAGGAATTGGGCGTGGAAGTGTGGGACGAAGCGCGTCTGCTCGAGCTGCTCGCCACCCACGAGGGCGGCGCATGAATCTTCACATGGCCGGACGCCTGCATCTGCGCGCACGGCTATACGCGCTGATCCGGGCGTTCTTCGCGGAGCGCAACGTGCTGGAGGTGGAAACGCCGATCCTGTCGGCGGCGGGCAACACCGATCCGAACATCGAGAGTTTCAGCGCTCGTTTCACAGGTCATGTGGACGCCGGTGCGCGCGAGCGCTGGATGCGCACCTCGCCGGAATATCCGTTGAAGCGCTTGCTGGCGGCCGGTGTTGGCGACTGCTATGAGATGGGCCGGGTGTTTCGCAACGGTGAGGCAGGCGGTCGCCACAACCCCGAGTTCACCATGCTCGAGTGGTATCGCGTGGGCTGGGATCATCGGCAGCTGATGGAAGAAACCATCGCGCTCGTTGAAGCGGCGCTCGCGACGATGGGGGCGCGAGCGGAAATATGCATCGAAGGCTACCGCCAGCTCTTCATCGACGAGCTTGGCATCGATCCGGCGCATGCGCCGATCGAACAGCTGCAGCTGGCGCTGGAGGAATTCAACATCCATCCGGACGGGCTCACGCGCGACGACTGGCTGGATCTGCTGATTACCCATCGATTGCAGCCATCCTTTCCGCAAAACCGCATTACGGTGATCCACGACTATCCAGCCTCGCAATGCGCGCTGGCGAAAGTGCGGCCCGGCGATCCGCCGCTGGCTGAGCGCTTCGAGCTTTTTCTGGGGCGCTATGAGCTGGCCAATGGCTACCACGAACTCAACGATGCAGCCGAACAGCGGCGACGTTTCAAGCGTGACAACGCGGTACGTCAATCGCGCGGACAACCGATGATCCCGATGGACGAGAACCTGCTGGAGACGCTGGACGCCATGCCCGATTGCGCGGGCGTAGCCTTAGGCATCGAGCGGCTTTTGATGTGCCTGGTAGGCACGGACGCGATCGCCGACGTGCTCACCTTTCCCTTCGCAGAGGCCTGAAGGCATGGCGTCGAGCCTGTTGCCCGCCATCCATCACGTGGCGCTGATTTGTTCGGACTACGCTCGGTCGAAGGCCTTCTATACCGAGACGCTGGGCTTTCGCATCATTCGCGAGGCGTACCGCGCTGAGCGCGACTCGTGGAAGCTCGATCTCGAGGTCTCGCCGGGCGTCAGCCTTGAACTGTTTTCGTTTCCTTCACCACCGCCACGGCCGTCCCGACCGGAGGCGCAGGGTTTGCGGCATCTCGCTTTTGCAGTACCGGATGTGGATGCCGTGATCGCCACGCTGCAGCAGCGCGGCGTGACCTGCGAACCCGTGCGCGTGGATGAATTCACCGATCGACGCTTCACTTTCTTTGCCGATCCGGACGGCCTGCCGATCGAGTTGTACGAGGCCTGACTCGTCCGTGCAAAAAAAATCCAGCGGCTCGATGAGCCGCTGGATGTCGACGTGGAACGTCGGTCGGGTGCTTAGTCGTGCCAGTCCAGCAGGTGGCGATAGATCAGACCGCCCACGATGCCGCCGATCAGCGGAACCACCCAGAACATCCACAGCTGCCCCATCGCCCAGCTGCCCTGGAACACGGCAACCGCGGTGCTGCGCGCCGGATTGACCGAGGTGTTGGTGATCGGGATGGATATCAGGTGGATCAGCGTGAGCGCGAGGCCGATGGCCAGCGGTGCAAAACCGGTCGGCGCCAGTTTATGGGTGGTGCCATTGATCACGATCAGGAAGAACGCGGTCAGTACGAACTCGGCAACCATGCAGGCCACCAGCGAATACTGCCCCGGCGAATGCTCGCCGTAACCGTTGGAGGCAAAGCCGCCCGCAACGGGATCGAACACCGGCCTGCCACTGGCGATCAGGTAAATGGTGGCGCCGGCGGCGACACCGCCCACCACTTGCGCGATCCAGTAAGGGATCACGTCCTTGGCCGGAAAACGGCCGCTGGCCCACATGCCTGCGGTCACGGCGGGATTGAAGTGCGCACCGGAAATATGACCCACGGCGTACGCCATCGTCACCACGGTGAGGCCGAAGGCGAGGGCAACGCCTGCAAATCCAATGCCCAACTCAGGGAAGGTTGCCGCGAAGACTGCGCTGCCGCAGCCGCCAAACACCAGCCAGAACGTGCCGAAAAACTCTGCTCCCAAACGCTTGCCCATATTCACGGGGACTCTCCTTGCCAGATTTTCAGGGAATGGCTCGAGCGCATCCATGCGTGACTTCCACAACGATCCCGATTTGAAACAGGCTCTTAGTGCATGGCTCGAGTACGCCTAGGCTAACAAAATCGGCCGTAGGAGTAGTCGTCATCCAGGGCCTGAACGGTGAAAGCTGACATACCGAAGAGGCTTTTCCTTTGTGTATGCTGCTCTGTCGCTCTCGCCTGGTACTGCAGGATCCTTCGATGACGCAAGCATTTCCGACCACGCCGACACTGGCTATTCCTGACCGCCGCATGGGCGCGCGTGACATCCAGACCCTGCTGCTCGCCTCGCTGGGCGGCGCGCTGGAGTTCTACGATTTCGTGGTGTTCGTGTTTTTTGCGCTGCCGCTGAGTCATCTGTTTTTTCCGCCTGACATGCCGCAGTGGCTGGCCCAGTTGCAGACCTACGCGATCTTCGCCGCGGGCTATCTGGCCCGACCGCTGGGCGGCATCGTGATGGCGCACTTCGGCGACCGCCAGGGCCGCAAGCGCATGTTCACCCTGAGCGTTTTCCTGATGGCGCTGCCCACGCTGGCCATTGGCGCGCTGCCGGTCTATGCCTCGGTGGGGCTGCTGGCGCCGCTGCTGTTGCTGTGCCTGCGCGTGATGCAGGGCGTGGCGATCGGTGGCGAAGTGCCGGGCGCCTGGGTGTTCGTGGCCGAGCACGCGCCGCGCGGGCGGGTCGGTTTTGCCTGTGCGTGCCTCACCTCGGGCCTGACGGCGGGCATTCTGATCGGCTCGCTGACGGCGGCGTGGATGAATCATCACTTTTCGCCCGCTGAGGTGCTGCACGGATGGTGGCGCTTGCCGTTCGTGCTGGGCGGCGTGTTCGGCCTGGTGGCCGTGTGGCTGCGTCGCTGGTTGAGCGAAACCCCGGTGTTTGCCGAGTTGCATGCGCGCAAGGCATTGAGCGAGGGCTTGCCGCTGCGCACCGTGCTGGCGGGTCATGGCGCCAGCGTGGCCGTTTCCATGGCGGTCACCTGGACCCTCACCGCGGCCATCCTGGTGCTGATCCTGGGGCTGCCCAGCCTGGTGCAGAAGTCGTTCGGCATGCCTGCGGACGTGGCCTTCCTGGGCAATAGCATCGCCGCTTTTTGCCTATGCGTGGGCTGCGTGGCATTCGGCTGGCTGGTCGATCGCATCGGCGCCGCCTGGACACTGATCGCCGGCTCGGTGGCACTGGTCACGGTCACTTATCTGATGTTCGGTGATCTGGCGGCAGGCGGCGCGCACTTTCTGCCGCTGTATGGGCTTACCGGTTTTCTGGTCGGTACCGTCGCGGTAGTGCCTACGATCATGGTGGCGGCGTTTCCGGCGCCGATCCGTTTCTCCGGCATTTCCTTCGCCTACAACGTGGCTTATGCCGTGTTCGGCGCCTGTACGGCCACGTTTATCGGTTACCTCGCCGGGACGGCCGGACGCATGGCCGCGGCGCACTATGTGACGATCACGGTGATCGTCGGTGTCGCGGCGGCGGTTTGGTTGCTGGTCAAAGGCCGTGGCAGAGCTGAGTTGATGAGTTGAGCGTAGGCGCTTGGCGCCTGTCCAATCTCTTGTCCAAATGCGCATCTTCCTCACCGTCATTCCGGCGCAGGCCGGAATCCAGTGGCCTCGGTGCCAGGTTTTTGCGAGGCGTCCAGAGCATGGCCGCCTTTCGCGGCAACTCAGCCTAGTCGCTACTGGATTCCGGCCTGCGCCGGAATGACGGTGAGGGATCGGTCGCGATGAGAGATGCTTGAAACAGATCTCAAGGGTTGTTGATGGTCGATCCCGTCAACAGCCCACGCGCCAGCATGCTGCACTGCTTGCGATAGAGCAGCATCTGCCACTGGCGCCCGCCCAGCTGCCGCCACAACACCGCCGAACGCACGGCGGCGAGCAGGTTGGTACGTACCTTTTCCACCACGGCCGGCTGCTGCAGCTGCTGTGGATTGCCGGTGACCATCACGCGCGGCTTGAGCGTGGAAAGCGTGCCGGCATACAGCTCGGCAAGACGCTTCACTACCTGTGGCGAATCCGCACCGAAATGCTCCACCTGTCGCTGTGCGGCGGCGATGCCCTGCTGCAGGCGGTCCAGCAGATCGCTGCGGCGCGACAGGCTGCGCTCCAGGCGCATCACGGTGAAGGCCATGCGGGTGATGGCCACGTCGCGGTTGTTCTCGTCGAGCAAGGTAATCAGCTGGCGCAGCCCCAACCGTACGGCGCCAACATCGCCGTACACGCCGACCACGGACGGCGCATCGATACGGAACACGCTGGCCATGCTCGATGCCATGGCGATGTCGTCGCAGCGGCCATCGTTGGCCAGCTGCTGGGCGAGCGTGGTGGCCTGGAACAAACCCGCCAGGGCCAGCACGCGCTCTTCGTTCATCGCGAAAATTTCAAACACCGGTCAGAGCCTCGGAGAGGGCGGAGGAAGTAGCGGCATCATTCCAGCCGCCAAAGGGAGCGTCGGTGCGGTCGATCACGGCACCGCCGAGACAGGCCTCGCCGTCGTAGAAAACCACCGACTGGCCGGGCGTGACGGCCCGCTGCGGCTGGTCAAACACCACCTCCAGCCCGTCGTCCCGTACAAACACCTCGCAGGCCTGGTCGGCCTGGCGATAGCGGGTCTTGGCAGTGCAACGGAACTGCTTTGCCGGCGGCTCGCCGGCCACCCAGGTCGGCGGCTCGGCGTGCAGGCGCTGCGAATAGAGCCAATGGTTCTCGCCGCCTTGCGCAACATACAGCACGTTGGCGGGCACATCCTTGCCGACTACGTACCACGCCTCACCGCTGGCGCCATGGCGCCCGCCTATGCCCAGGCCATTGCGCTGGCCTAGGGTGTAATACATCGCGCCCTGGTGCTCGCCCACGGTCTGGCCGTCGGGCGTGCGCATGGGGCCGGGCTGGGCGGGCAGGTACTGGGCAAGAAAGCTGCGGAAGTCGCGCTCGCCGATAAAGCAGATGCCGGTGGAGTCCTTCTTGGCGTGTGTCGGCAGCGCGGCCTCCTGGGCCATCTGGCGCACCAGCGGCTTCTCGATCTCGCCGACCGGAAACAGCGTGGCGCTGAGTTGCTGCTGGCCGAGCGCGTGCAGAAAGTACGTCTGGTCCTTGGCAACATCCACCGCACGCAGCAGGCGATATTTGCCGTCATGGAAGTCCACGCGCGCGTAATGGCCGGTGGCGATCTTGTCGGCGCCCAGCCCGCGGGCTTCATCCAGGAAGGTCTTGAACTTGATCTCGCGATTGCACAGCACGTCCGGATTGGGCGTGCGGCCGGCGCGATATTCGGCAAGAAAGTGCTCGAATACGCCGGCCCAGTACGCGGCGGCGAAGTTGCGTGCATGGAACGGAATGCCCAGCCGCCCGCACACGGCTACGGCATCCTTGCGATCGATATCGGTGGTGCAGGGACCGTCGCGGTCGTCTTCTTCCCAGTTCTGCATGAACAGGCCTTCGACCTCGTAGCCACCCTGCTGCAGCAGCAGGGCCGCCACCGAGGAGTCGACGCCGCCGGAGACACCGAGCATCACTTTCATGGGTAACGATCCTCGGCGAGCAGGCTGTGCAGCAGGCTCAGCGGGTGGCGCTGGCCGCTCAGCCAGGCGTCGATGCTCATCAACACCAGCGGACTGCGCAATTGGTCACCCAGTGCCGCAATTTCGTCACGGGTGAGCCACAGGGCCCTGCGAATGCCCTCATCGAGCGGGCGTTCGGCATCGTGACTCACCGCCCGCGCCGCGAAACTGAAGCGCACCACGCCGTCACCATGCTCGGTGCTACGCCACTGGTGGACGCCGATCAGGTGCTCGGGGACCACCGTCCAGCCCGTTTCCTCCAGCGTTTCGCGCACGGCGGCGGTCAGCAGGCTCTCTTTGTCATCCAGATGGCCCGCCGGCTGGTTATAGGCGAGGCGGCCGTTGACCTCCTCTTCGACCATGAGGAAGCGGTCGCCATCGGCAACCACGCAGGCCACGGTCACGTGTGGGCACCAGACTTGCAGGGGAATGGGTGAGGAATCGGCCATCGGGGTTATATGGCGACGCAATCGGCACTGGAAAAGCGGTCATTGTGCCATCACCTGAAGGCGATCTGCCTTCGGCGGTGCCCCTTGGGAGCATCCCGGGTGCCCGGCGCTATACTTTCCCCAAGGAAATTTCACGTAGACCCATGGCTCACGAACCCGAACACGAACAAGGCAGCGGTCACGGCCTGGCGCTGGAAACCTCCCGTCCGGAGGTGGCTCGCCCGCCGCTCTTCCAGGTGGTACTGCTGAACGACGATTTCACACCGATGGATTTTGTGGTCGAAGTGCTGAGAAGTTTCTTCAGTCTGGACCAGGAACGTGCGGTGCAAGTCATGCTTCACGTGCATACGCGCGGAAAAGGCGTGTGCGGGGTGTTTACCCGGGAAGTCGCGGAAACCAAGGTGACCCAGGTGAACGAATATTCACGTGCTCATCAGCACCCTTTGTTGTGCACTATGGAAAAGCTCTGAAAAGCGGTAATGAGAGGTAAGTGGTGCAAGCGCTAAAACCGATGACTTGAGGCCAACCTGCGGCGAGCGACGCGGCAACGGGTCGCGGCCTTCTGGTCACTCACTCAATGGTCGGCTTTGGCGTCCACGCTACCCAACTCGCACCCCGTCCCTGGCACGGATATTGAAGAGCCTTCCAGCACCCCCATTTCGTAGCTATCGGGGCGCGTGACGCCCAGCCACACAGCGGAGTAGGTCCGGATGTTCAGCAAGGATCTCGAAGTCACCATCGGCCAGTGCTACAAGCAGGCCCGCGAGCAACGTCATGAATTCATGACGGTAGAGCACCTGCTGCTCGCTCTCACCGAAAACCAGTCGGCCCTCGGCGCCCTGCGCGCCTGCGGCGTCGACCTGCCGCGCCTGTCGCGCGAGCTGGAAAAGATCATTGCCGAAACCGTACCGGTATTGCCGCACGGGGACGAGCGCGATACCCAGCCCACCCTCGGTTTCCAGCGCGTACTGCAGCGCGCGGTTTATCACGTACAGTCTTCGGGCCGTAAGGAAGTCACCGGCGCGAACGTGCTGGTGGCGATTTTCGGCGAAAAGGATTCGCACGCCGTGTATTTCCTGCACCAGCAGGAGATCACCCGCCTGGACGTGGTCAACTACATTTCGCACGGCATCGCCAAGATCGGCGACGAGCCGTCGTCCAGCATGCCGGGCGCCGAGCGTGAGAGTGAAGACGGCGAGCCCAAGGGCAACCCGCTCAGCGAATACGCCAGCAACCTCAACGAGCTGGCACTGGAAGGCAAGATCGACCCGCTGATCGGCCGCCAGGATGAAATCGAACGCACCATCCAGGTGCTGTGCCGCCGCCGCAAGAACAATCCGCTCTATGTCGGCGAGGCTGGCGTGGGCAAGACGGCGCTGGCCGAAGGCCTGGCCAAGCGCATCGTCGACGGTGAAGTGCCCGAAGTGCTGGAGAACGCCACCATCTGGTCGCTGGACCTCGGCGCGCTGGTGGCCGGCACCAAGTATCGCGGTGATTTCGAAAAGCGCCTGAAGGCCGTGATCAACCAGTTGAAGAAGCAGACTGGCGCGATCCTGTTCATCGACGAGATCCACACCATCATCGGTGCGGGTTCGGCGTCGGGCGGCACCATGGACGCGAGCAACCTGATCAAGCCCATGCTGGCCTCCGGCGAGCTGCGCTGCATCGGTTCCACCACGTTTCAGGAATTCCGCGGCATCTTCGAGAAGGATCGCGCGCTGGCCCGTCGCTTCCAGAAGATCGACGTGGTCGAGCCGACCGTGGCCGATAGCCTGGAAATCCTCAAGGGTCTGCGTTCCCGCTTTGAGGAACACCACAACGTCACCTACACCAGCGAGGCGCTGAAGGCGGCGGTGGATCTGTCGGTGAAGCACATTCCCGATCGTCTGTTGCCGGACAAGGCCATCGACGTGATCGACGAGGCTGGTGCGCGTCAGCGTCTGCTGCCTGCCGACCAGCGCACGGGCAGGGTGGATGTGCCCGAAGTCGAATACATCGTGGCCAAGATGGCGCGTATCCCGGCCAAGCAGGTATCGGCCTCGGATCGCGACGTGCTGAAGAACCTCGAGCGCAACCTGAAAATGGTGGTGTTCGGCCAGGATCCCGCGATCGAAGCGCTGGCTGCGTCGATCAAGATGGCTCGTTCGGGTCTGGCCGATCCGTCCAAGCCGATCGGCTGCTTCCTGCTGGCCGGCCCCACCGGCGTGGGCAAGACCGAAGTGACCAAGCAGCTGGCGATGCAGCTGGGCATCGAGATGATCCGCTTCGACATGTCCGAGTACATGGAAGCGCATTCGGTCTCCCGCCTGGTCGGTGCACCTCCGGGTTACGTCGGCTTCGACCAGGGCGGCCTGCTTACCGAAGCGGTGACCAAGCATCCGCACGCAGTGTTGCTGCTGGACGAAATCGAGAAGGCGCATCCGGATGTGTTCAACATCCTGCTGCAGGTGATGGATCGCGGCGTGCTCACCGATACCAACGGTCGCGAAGCGAACTTCAAGAACGTGGTGGTGGTGATGACCACCAACGCGGGTGCGCAGCAGGCGTCGCGTCGCGGCATCGGCTTCGTCAAGCAGAACCACTCGATGGACGCGATGGAAGTGATCCGCCGCAGCTTTACGCCGGAATTCCGCAACCGTCTGGACGCGATCATTCAGTTCAATGCCTTGGACTTCGATCACATCCTGCGCGTGGTGGACAAGTTCCTGATCGAACTGGAGTCCCAGCTCACCGAGAAGCACGTGAGCCTGGACGTGGATGCCGATGCCCGCCGCTGGCTGGCCGAGCATGGCTTCGATCCGCAGATGGGCGCGCGTCCGATGGCCCGCGTGATCCAGGAGAAGGTGAAGCGCGCGCTGGCCGACGAGCTGCTGTTCGGCAAGCTGGCCGATGGCGGCAAGGTGCGCCTGAGCGTCAACGATGGCGAGCTGGTGGTGACCACGGAAGCGGCGGAGAACCTGCCGGCCACCGTGAGCTGATCTGGCTTTATGGGAACGACAAAAAGGCCGCGCACTGCGCGGCCTTTTTGTATCCGTAACCTTGTAGGAGCGCACCTTGTGTGCGACCGCAGCGTTACGGCTTCACCGCTCCGTAGGATTGTCGCGCACAGGGTGCGCTCCCACAGACGAGCGGGGATTATTTCATGCGGTAGGTGATGCGACCCTTGGTCAGGTCGTAGGGGGTCATCTCCACCTTCACCTTGTCGCCGGTAAGAATGCGGATGTAATGCTTGCGCATGCGGCCGGAAATATGGGCCGTGATGACGTGGCCGTTTTCCAGCTGCACGCGGAACATGGTGTTGGGCAGGGTCTCCTGGACCGTACCTTCCATTTCGATGACGTCGTCTTTGGCCATGCGTTCCGTGGGGGCAGGGCAGCCGTCGTGGCTGCTTAATCCGTCGATTATGCCACGGAAGTTCCAATGGTTAAAGAATCATCAGCCAAAATGCTCATCGAGCTTGCGACGGATCTCCTGCTCCACCATGCCCTTGAGCGGCGCCAGCATCATTCCCAGCTCGGCCGTCACGTGGATGACGTCGCCCGCCACGGCAATGCTGCCGTTCACGCCCGGACGGGAAAAACGCAGGATGTCGCCCTGCCACTGGCCCTCCATGCCGAACTTTTCTTGCATGCGGGCCGCCACCTTGTCGACCACCGCGCGGGCCTCGGTCACGGAGAGCTGATGGGGGCGGCGGATGTCGATCTTGGGCATGGGTGTTCCTGGTAGACAAAGGCACATGGTAAGCCAGGCCACCCGGAACTGCCGCTGGACAGTGCAATAAGCGCTGTTGATGACGCCCATGCGCGCGATCAGAGCATCCTTAAGCACGTAGGCATCTGCTAGAGTCCCGCCCGTCCATCGACTGGTTCACAGATGCGCATCGAGTTTCCCAATTCGCCCCGCGAGGATTTCCACTGGGACGGGCCGGCGCTGCGCATCGGCAGTGCGCCGGACAATGACCTGATCCTGGCCGCGCATCAGGCCGGCACCTATCACCTGCGCATCCAGCTGGATCGCCGCGGCTGGGTACTGCAGGTCTTGCCGCAGGGCAACCGCATCTACGTGAATGCACGCCCCGTGCGTGAAAAGGCCTTGCTGCGTGCCGGCGACATCCTGAGCGTCGGTGATTGCCGCATGCTGCTGCGTGCCGACGAAGAGCCCGCCCACAATCTGCCCGTGACCGTGCCTGCCGAAGGGCGTTGCACGGTGGCGCTGCGTGCGGTGGCGGGGCCGTTGTCCGGTCGGGTGCTGTCGCTGCAGGACAAGTTGGAACTGGGCCCGCATGGGCGCATCCCGCTGGAGCTTCCGCAGGGTGAGACGGCTTCGCTTGCCGTGTTCTGGCGCGACGGCCAGCTGATGCTGGAGGCCGGACAGCAGTCCGAACGCTATCCCCTGCGCGTCAATGGCGTGCCGGTGACCCAGGCCGCGCTTAGGCCGGGCGACCAAGTGGGTCTGGGCATGCATCGCTTCGTGGTCGACGCCCCCGGACTGGAGCCGGAGCCGGAGATCATCCAGCCGGAGCCGGAGCGCCCGCATCTCCCCGAAGAGGACGCCGGCCCACGCGGCGAGGTGTGGTGGCTGATCGCCACCGCTGCCGTGCTCGCCCTGGGCATTGCGGTGGCCTTGCTGGTGCGTTTCTAAGGCGCAGATCGGGCGATGCCGAGGCATCGTCGCCTTGGTTGACTCGCGGTTGCTGCGACGCGGCATAATGCGGCGATGTTCCTTCCATAGGCGTCGTCAGTGAGCAGACTCTGGAATTTCAGCGCTGGCCCGGCCGCGTTGCCGCAACCGGTGCTCGAGCGCGCCCAGCGCGAATTGCTGGACTGGCAAGGTTGCGGCGCCTCGGTGATGGAGCTGTCTCATCGCGGCAAGGCCTTCATGGGGCTGGCGCAGCAAGCCGAGGCTGACCTGCGCGAACTGCTGGCGGTTCCCTCGAACTACGCGGTGTTGTTCCTGCAGGGCGGCGCCACCCAGCATTTCGCGCAAATCCCGATGAATCTGGCCGCTGAAGGCGCCAGTGCCGATTACATCGTGACCGGCCATTGGGGCGAGAAGGCAGCCAGCGAGGCTGCGCCGTACGTCAAGGTGAACGTCGCCGCCAGCAGCAAGGGCGAGCATTACATGCGCCTGCCGCCGCGCGAGACGTGGCAGCTCGATGAGCGCGCCGCTTACGTGCACTACACGCCAAACGAAACCATTCATGGCGTGGAATTCCACGACATTCCGGACGTGGGCGACGTGCCACTGGTGGCGGACATGTCGTCGGACATCCTCTCCGGCCCCATCGATGTCAGCAGATTCGGGCTGATTTACGCCGGTGCACAGAAGAACATCGGCCCCTCGGGCCTGGTGGTGATGATCGTGCGCCGCGACCTGCTGGAGCGCGCCACGCGGCCGATGGCGCGGATCTTCCGCTACGCCGATCACGCGGCCAACGATTCCATGCTCAACACGCCCAATACCTGGGGCTGGTACCTGGCGGGCCTCACGTTCCAGTGGTTGAAGGAGCAGGGCGGTCTCGCGGCAGTCGGCGAGCGCAATGCGGCGAAGGCCGCGCTGCTGTATGACGCCATCGACCACTCCAACGGTTTCTATCGCAATCCGGTGGCGCTCGGTTCGCGTTCGCGCATGAATGTGCCGTTCACCCTGCACGACAACGCGCTGGATGCGGATTTCCTCAAGGAATCGGAAGCCGCCGGCCTGCTCGCGCTCAAGGGACACAAGGCGGTGGGCGGCATGCGTGCCTCGCTCTACAACGCCGTGCCGCTCGAAGCCGTGCAGTCCCTGGTGGGCTTCATGCGCGATTTCGCGCATCGTCACGGATGAAACCGTTGCACGCGTAGTTACACATCAAGGAATATCCCTGATCCCCATTTGGACTTCCGTTGCTTCCGCAGCCCACGACATGACCGATAAGAAATCCTCGCTTTCCGATGTGCGCGAGCGCATCGACAGCATCGATCAGCAGATCCAGCAGCTGATCTCCGAGCGCGCCGGATGGGCGCAGGAAGTGGCCCGCGTCAAGGGCGAGGGGCTTTCGGCGATCGACTATTACCGTCCGGAACGCGAGGCCCACGTGCTGCGCATGGTGGTCGACCGCAACGACGGTCCGCTGACCGACGTGGAGATGGTGCGGCTGTTCCGCGAAATCATGTCCTCTTGCCTGGCCCAGGAAGATCCACTCAAGGTCGGCTTTCTCGGCCCCGAGGGCACCTTCAGCGAACAGGCCGTGCGCAAGCATTTCGGCCACGCCGCTTATGGCCTGCCGTTGGGCAGCATCGAGGAAGTGTTCCAGGAAGTGGCGGCAGGCCACGCCGATTTCGGCGTCGTGCCGGTGGAGAATTCCGGCCAGGGCATGATCCAGGTCACGCTGGACATGTTCCTCACCTCCGAAGCCACCATTTGCGGCGAAGTGGAATTGCGCGTGCATCAGTGCCTGCACTCGATGCAGGGCAAGCTGGAAGGCATCAAGCGCGTCTACGCGCATGCGCAGTCGCTGCAGCAGTGCAAGACGTGGCTGCGCATCAACTTGCCTGGGGTCGAGTGCGTGGCGGTGAGTAGCAACGCCGAGGCAGCCCGCATGGCGCGTCACGCCGATGACGTGGCCGCCATTGCCGGCGAAACGGCGGGCCGCGTGTACGGTTTGAAGACGGTCGCTCAAGGCATCGAGGATCGCGCGGACAACACCACGCGCTTCCTGGTCATTGGCCGCTCGCTGTTTCCGCCGTCAGGCAATGATCGCACCTCTCTGCTGATCACCGTGAACGACAAGCCCGGCGCGCTGTATCACGTGCTCAAGCCGTTCGCCGAGCACGACATCAGCCTCAACCGTATCGAATCGCGCCCGGCGCATTCGGGCAAGTGGCAGTACGCGTTCTTCATCGATGTCTCCGGCCACATCAACGACGCGCCGTTGCAGGCCGCGATGAAGGAAATGGGCGAAGCCGCCGCGCAAGTGCGCGTGCTCGGTTCGTACCCGGTGGCGCTGCCCTGATAGAACTAAGGCCGCCGCTGTGCAGCCGTTGGAGAATGCTTCGTGACCCGACTCGACTGGACCAGTCACCCCGCGCGCGCGCTCAAGGGCAGCGTGCGCGTGCCTGGCGATAAATCCGTTTCGCACCGTGCGTTGATGCTCGGTGCGTTGGCGGAAGGTACATCCCATATCCGTGGCTTCCTTGAAGGCGAAGACACGCGCGCCACCGCCGCCGTGCTGCAGCAACTGGGCGTGCGCATTGAAACGCCGGCCGATGGCGAACGCCTGGTGTATGGCGTAGGCCTGCACGGCCTGAAGGGAACCACGCAGTTGCTGGACTGCGGCAATGCCGGCACCGGCATGCGCCTGCTGGCCGGATTACTGGCAGGACAGGCCTTCGACAGCACGCTGGTCGGCGACGAATCGCTGTCCAAGCGTCCGATGCGCCGCGTAACCGATCCGCTTGCCCGCATGGGCGCGAAGATCGACACCCAGGACGGTCTTCCGCCGCTGCAAGTGCGCGGCGGCCAGGCGCTGAAGGGAATTGCTTATACGCTGCCCGTGGCGAGTGCCCAGGTGAAGTCGGCGCTGTTGCTCGCGGGCCTGTATGCGCAAGGCGAAACGGAAGTCATCGAGCCCCATCCGACGCGCGACTACACCGAGCGCATGCTGGCGGCCTTTGGCTGGCCCATCGATTTCGCACCGGGCCGCGCGCGACTCAGCGGCGGGCACACGCTGCGCGCCACGGAGGTTGATGTGCCGGCGGACTTCTCATCCGCGGCGTTCTTCCTCGTCGCTGGCAGCATCGTGCCGGGCGCCGAGCTGCGCTTGCAGTCGGTAGGCCTCAATCCACGCCGCACCGGCTTGCTGCAGGCGCTGCGCCTGATGGGGGCGGATATTCGCGTCGAAAACGAGCGTGAGAGCGGCGGTGAGCCGGTCGGCGATCTCGTAGTGCGTCATGCGCCGCTGCACGGCATCGAACTGCCCGAGGTGCTGGTGCCGGACATGATCGACGAGTTTCCGGCGCTGTTCGTCGCCGCCATGGCGGCGACGGGCAACACCGTGGTGCGCGGTGCGGCGGAGCTGCGCGTGAAGGAGTCGGATCGCCTGGCGGCGATGGCCACGGGGTTGCGTGCGCTTGGTGCTGTTGTCGACGAGACTCCTGATGGCGCCACCATCCACGGCGGCTCGCTGCACGGCGGTGCCATCGAGAGCCATGGCGATCACCGTATCGCCATGAGTTTCGCAGTAGCCGGCCTGATCGCCAGCGGGTCGGTGCGCATCAACGATTGCGCCAATGTGGCGACCTCGTTCCCTGGGTTCATCGAGCTGGCCAACCGCTGCGGGTTCAAGCTGGAAACCGCCTGATTCCAGCAATTCGGCTTTCTGTGGGAGCGCACCCTGTGCGCGACTGGCGGGAACCGAGACCGTCCGGCATGCCCGTCGCGCACAGGGTGCGCTCCCACAAGGTCTCGCTCGTGGGAGCGGGTGAAGCTACCCTTGTGGCCTCACCCAGAGATCGCCATGCCCACTGCCACGCCATCCTTCATCGTCGCCATTCCCGCCCGTTATGGCTCCACTCGCCTGCCGGCCAAGCCGTTACGGGAGATTGCCGCAGTGCCGATGGTGGTGCGCGTGGCGCAGCGTGCGCTTGAGGCGGGCGCCACGCAGGTGGTGGTGGCGGTGGACGATCAGCGCATCGCCGATGCCTTGCACGGCCATGGCGTGGACGTATGCATGACGCGCAGCGACCACGCCTCAGGCAGCGATCGCCTGGCCGAGTGTGCCGAGTACTACGCGTGGCCCGATGACGCCATCGTGGTGAACCTGCAAGGCGATGAGCCGTTCGCTCCGGCGGCGGGTATCCGCGAAGTGGCGCGCGCTCTGGCCGAAGACGATGCGCCGATGGCCACGCTTGCCACGCCGATTCTGGACGCGCATGAGCTGTTCGATCCCAACGTCGTCAAGCTGGTGCGTTCGGCCAGCGGACGTGCGCTGTACTTCAGTCGTGCGCCGCTGCCATGGGCGCGCGATGCGTTTGCGGTCGATCGCGATGTATTGCCCACGAACGTGCCGTTCCTGCGCCATATCGGCATCTATGCGTATCGCGCGGGCTTCCTCAAGCGTTACACCACACTGGCGCGCACCCAGCTGGAACAAGCCGAATCGCTGGAGCAGCTGCGCGTGCTCGAACACGGCTTCGCGATCGCCGCGCGGTTGACACCTGAGCCTTTCCCGCCGGGCATCGATACCGAGGCCGACCTTGAGCGTGCGGAGCGCTGGCTTGCCCAGCGCTGAGCCTCAGCGTCGGCGACGCAGCAACATCACGAACAGGCCGCCCAGGACCAGACCCGCCACCAGCCCGATGCCGGCGCCCCACAGGGCGCCGTTGGTGCCGGCAACGGCGCGGCCGATCAAAAAGCCGAGCACGAACAGGATGGGTAGGGGCAGGCAGCCCACGGGCGCTCCTCGGATCAGCCCTTCGTCGACTCAGACTATTTGTTGAAACTGATCGGCACCTGCACATAGCCATCGGCAGGCACGCCGTTCTTGACCGCCGACTTGTACGACCAGCCCTTCGCCGTACGGATAGCCTCGTCGTCGAGGGCCTTGGAGCCCGAGGACATCATCACGTGGAAGGACTTGGCCTTGTCATCGGGGCCGACCTGGACCATCACCACCACGGTGCCCGTGCCGGCGTTGTTCTTCATGGCGCCGGAAAAGCGCGGGGCCGGCTGGGGGCGATCCTCGTCGATGCTCGCCGGATGATCGCCCGCGGTGTTGTTGCTGGCGCCTGCCGTGGCCGGGGCGGCGGATGGAGCCGGCGCGTCTTGCCCGGCGGGTCCCGCGATGGCTGCCTGGCCCAGAAGCATGGCGGCGACCGCTATCGTAAAGAGCTTGCGATTCACTTTCTTCCTCCCTGTGGATCGGGCAAGCATAGGCAGACTTCGCGTGTCACAACAATCGTGACTTTAGTCACTACCGAAGGGCTTGATTGCGGCACTTTCCGCAGCCATTTCGAGTTTTCATGCGATGCCTGTATCAGGGCGACGCGACGAGGACATTTCCATCTGATGAAAAGCACGCCGGCCCCGTCCATTTTGTTTGTGTGCTTGGGCAATATCTGCCGTTCGCCACTGGTGGAAGCCGTGGCTCGCCAGCGCGCGGCACAGGCTGGCCTTTCGTTGTCGCTGGCTTCCTGCGGCACCGGCCATTGGCATATCGGCAAAGGCGCCGATCCGCGCATGCTGAGTGCGGCGGCGGATGCCGGCTATGACTTGTCGCCGCATCGCGCGCGACAGGTAAGGGCGGCCGATTTCCAGGCGTTCGACTGGGTGCTGGCGATGGACCAGGACAACCTGGAGACCCTCGAAGGGCTGCGTCCGCGTGATGGCGTGGCGCCGGCCTTGTTCCTGCCATGGGCCGGTGTGGCCGTGCCGGAAGAATTTCCCGACCCGTACTACGGCGATACGGAGGGCTTTCGCCGCGCCGTGGCGCTGGCGGAGCAAGGCGTGGACGGCCTGATTGCCCGCCTGCGGCAGCAGTGAACGGATAGAATCACACGATGCAGTCCACACCGCCGCCGCAAGCCTTCGACGGCAAGGCTTTCGTCAAAAATCTGAGCACGTCGCCCGGCGTCTATCGTTATTTCGACGAGGACGGCGAGCTGCTGTACGTCGGCAAGGCCGGCAATCTCAAGAAGCGCGTCGGCAGCTATTTCCTCAAGCCGCGGATGGAGCCTCGCATCGCGGCCATGGTGTCGCAAATTGCGCGCACCGAGATCACCATCACGCGCACCGAAGGCGAAGCGCTGCTGCTCGAATCGCAGCTGATCAAGTCGCTCAAGCCGCGCTACAACATTCTGCTGCGCGACGACAAAAGCTATCCGTACATCTATCTGTCGGGCGGCGAGGACTATCCGCGGCTGGCCTTTCATCGCGGTGCGCGCAACCTGCCGGGCCGCTACTTCGGGCCGTACCCGAGCACCTTCGCCGTGCGCGAAAGCCTCAACCTGATGCAGAAGCTGTTCAAGGTGCGCCAGTGCGAGGACAGCTATTTCAAGAACCGCTCGCGGCCCTGCCTGCAGCACCAGATCGGCCGCTGCACGGCGCCGTGCGTGCAGCTGGTTACGGTGGACGACTATCGCAACGACGTGCGCCACGCGGAGATGTTCCTCGAAGGCCGCAGCAGCGCCGTCATCGACGAACTGGCCGGACAGATGGAACAGGCCAGCAAGGCGCTGGAATTCGAGCGCGCGGCGTCGTTCCGCGACCAGGTCGGGGCCTTGCGCAAGCTGCAGGCCGAGCACCATGTACAGGGCGCGAGTGCGGACATGGACGTGCTGGCCTGCCGCATCGAGGCTGGCATGGCCTGCGTCAGCGTGCTGTTCTTCCGCAATGGGATCAGCCTGGGTACGCGCGATTTCTTCCCGCGCCTGCCGTTGGATGCCGAGCCGTCCGACGTGCTGGAGCAGTTCATCGCGCAGTACTACCTGGACCGTCCGGTCCCGCGCGAGCTGATCCTGGGCGAAACGCTGCCAACCCAGCAGATCCTCGGCGAGGTGCTGGCGCAGCAATCGGGCTATGCGGTGGAGCTCAAATCCAGCGTGCGCGGCGAACGTGCGCGGTTCCTGCAAATGGCCGAACGCAACGCCCAGGCATCGCTGACGGCCAGGCTCGCCAGCCGGCAGACCCTGGGCGCGCGTTTCGACGATCTGCAGAAGTTGCTCGAGATGGACGAGCCCCCGCGCCGCATCGAGTGTTTCGATATCAGCCATACCCAGGGCGAGCTCACCGTGGCGTCCTGCGTGGTATTTGGTCCGGAAGGCCCGGAGAAATCGCATTACCGCCGCTTCAACATCAGCGGCATCACCGGCGGCGACGACTATGCGGCCATGCATCAGGCGCTGGTGCGCCGCTTCCGCCGGCTGGCCGAAGGCGAGGGTGCGCGGCCCGACGTGCTGCTGATCGATGGCGGCAGCGGGCAGGTGGCGCAGGCCCTGGATGTGCTGCGCGAGCTTGGCGTGACCGGCATCCATGTGGTGGGCGTGGCCAAGGGGCCTGGTCGCCGAGCCGGCGAGGAGACGCTGGTGTTGGCCGATTCGGGCCGCAACCTGCATCCGGGTCCATCATCGCCGGCGCTGCACCTGGTGGCGGCCGTGCGCGACGAGGCGCACCGATTCGCCATCACCGGCCATCGCAAGCGCCGCGAGAAAGCGCGCGAGCGCAGCGTGCTTGAGGATGTTGCGGGTGTTGGCGCGCGCCGCCGCTCGGCCCTGCTCAAGGCGTTTGGCGGTCTCGCCGGCGTGGAAGCGGCCGGCGTGGAGGAGCTCACCCGCGTGAAAGGAATTGATCGTGGACTGGCCGAACGCATTTATGCTGCACTCCATGGCTGATCTGCGCGAATGGGTGCGGACCGTCATGCCGGCGTACATCGAAATCCCGCATGATCGAGGGCGTGGACGGTTGATGATGGTGCTGATCCACAAGCTTCCCTGCTGACTGCTGCAAACCGGAAAGGATTTATGCACATCAACCTGCCCACCTGGCTGACCCTGTTTCGCGTCCTGCTGTTGCCGGTGATGGTGGTGGTGTTCTATTGGCAGTTTCCGGGGCACAACATCACGGCCGCCATCGTGTTCGCGCTGGCCGCCATTACCGATTGGCTGGACGGCTATCTCGCCCGGCGCATGAATCTCACCTCGGCCTTTGGCGCCTTCCTCGATCCGGTGGCCGACAAGCTGATGGTCGCGGTGACGCTGTTCCTGCTGGTGGAAACGCATCGCGGCGGCTGGCCGGGCATCCTGATGGCGATCACCGCAGCCATTATCGTGGGGCGCGAGATCAGCGTCTCCGCGTTGCGCGAATGGATGGCCGAGATCGGCATGCGCGCCACCATCAAGGTGGCTTTCATCGGCAAGCTCAAGACCGCCATGCAGATGGTGGCGCTCATCGTGCTGATCGTTCAGCACGAGAAGGACGCCGAGGCCTTGCGCCTGTATCACATCGGCGAGGGGCTGCTGGTGATCGCCGGCATCCTCACCATCTGGTCGGGCCTGTACTACCTGCGCGCCGCGTGGCCCAGCCTGAAGGGCGACGGCTCAGGTCATCCGCTGCCCCGCAACGACGACTGAATAAGGGAAATCCCGAGATTCATGACAGGTGCTTGACGGCCGCGGATTAGCCATTACAATGCGCGACTCCGATGCGGGAATAGCTCAGTTGGTAGAGCACGACCTTGCCAAGGTCGGGGTCGCGAGTTCGAGTCTCGTTTCCCGCTCCAGATTCGGTGGATTGAAGCATCGCAATCCACAAAAAAAGCGACCCTAGTGGTCGCTTTTTTATTGCCGCACGGAGAGGCACGCGAGCCATGTAAGGTTTTCGACGTGCCGAGGGACTCTCTTGACGAACCTGCTCACGAAAGGAGTTCGTCCCATGGCAGCCGTGCTTGAATGTCCCGCCCCCAGCGTCCCAGTACACAGGGCCGCCTATTGGTGTCTGGAAGGGTTGCGACTCTGGCGCCGCTATCCGCTGCGCTTGTTTTTGCTCAGTCTTGCGCCAATGGTGTTGGAAGCGTTGCTTCAGCTTATCCCGCTCGCAGGAGTGGCCTTGTCCAAGGTCTTTCCTCTCTTGCTGAGTTTCGGCGTTTTCCAGGGACTGGTGGACGCAGCTTCGACCGGCAACCTGCGTTGGAGCAGCCCGTTTTGTATCTGGCAGCACAGCTATCGTTGGCGCGCGTTAGGTCTTGCGTTGCTGTGCGGCCCCCTGGTCTTTGGTTTGCAGCAACTGGAGGTTGCAGCCATCTACGGCTGGCCGGCGGTGGACGCCGTGTTGCTCGGCCATATATCGGCGCATCCCGAGTTCGCGAATCGCACATTTACCTGCCTACTCATCTTGCCGGGCGTGCCCGTTGCCATAGGGCTGGGTCTGGCGTCCATGTTCGTGATGTTCCGCAACGCCACCGTCTGGCAGGCCGTGCAGAGAAGCATCACAACGGTGCTTCGATCGCCTAGCGCGTTTTCTGCGTATGCCGGGATCCAGCTGTTGCTCACCGCCTGCATGCTGCTGGTGCCGTTTGGACTCCTGTTGTTGCTGCCATTGCTGCCGTGGATGACGGCATCTTGGTACGTGATATGGACGGACCTGGACCGGTCCGTGGACAAGTCGTGATCCGATGACTCGCGGTGACGGGCAAGACACAGGCTTTGACGATGTCCTGCGCCAACACGCTGGATTGTTGTCGCGCATCGCCGCCAGTTACGAATGCGATCCGGCGTTGCGTGACGATCTGCTGCAAGACATGGCGCTCGCTTTATGGCGAGCCTTGCCGAATTGGCGAGGGGATGCGCCGTTGCGTGCCTTCGTTGCACGCGTGGCGCACAACCGCGGCGCGACGCATGTGGTCGGCCAGATGCGCCGACCCCTGGGCGGTGCATTGAGCGAGGAGTGGATAGAGCCGCGGCACGGCCCTGATGGCCACGCAGAACTCGAAGAGCGACGCACGCGCCTGCAGGACGCAGTGAGGCGCCTGCCGCTGTCTCAGCGGCAGGCCGTGACTCTGGCCCTCGAGGGATTCAGCCACCCAGAGATCGCCGATGCCCTTGGCATTACCGCCAACAACGTTGGCGTGCGTCTCAACCGCGCAAAAGCCACATTGAAATCCGTACTGGGAGAAGACGCATGAGCGGGCAGGGCAACGACTGGTCCGAATGGGGTGAGCTATGGCGCGATCAGCCAGCCGTGGACGTGTCCCAACTGGCCCGGGCCGCGTCTCGCAAGCGCTGGCGCATGCGCGTCATGGTGGCGTTGGAGCTGCTGATGTCGGCAGTTGCATGCGTGCAGTGTCTGAGGTTCATGAGCATCGCGACGGGGCGTTGGCAAGTCTGGAGTATCGCCAACCTCGCGTTCATGCTCGCCCTTCAATGGATGTATCTGCATGTGCGTCGCGGCACGTGGCGAGCGTCTGGCGACGACGTACACAGCCTGCTTCAGCTCACGCTTCAGCGTGCCACGGCCGGCATGCGCCTGGCCAGAGTCAATCTCTGGGGCACCGTGGCGTGGGTCATGGTGACTGTGTTGGTCAGCGTGCCTGAGCTGGAGCCTGCTCGTTGGCAGGCCGATCCAAAGCTCAAGCTGATACTCGTGTTGCAGCTCGCGGTAAATGGACCGCTGATTCTCGCGATCATCGCCTTCTGCATCTGGTACATCAGGCGGCAGCGCGCGCGTATTGCACGAATCGGAGACCTGCTGAAGCCGGATCTTCCCTAGAATCAACCGTTGCATGGGCCCTCGCGAGCCCATGCAACGGCGGTGTTCACTCAGTGCGTCTGCTTGCGATGCTCGATGGCTTGCCTGCGATAGAACGGATAGCAGATGGCCAGGCAGATGAACCAGATCGGCGTGTAGATCAGGCCTTGCAGGGTGTCCTGCTTCTGCGCGAACACCCACAGCACGAAGGCGAAGAAGGCGAGCACGATCCAGCACATGGCCACGCCGCCGGGCATCTTGAAGATCGACGTCGCGTGGCGCTCCGGATGCAATTTCCGGTAGCGCATGTAGGCGATCATGATCAGCGACCACACGAAGATGAAGCAGATGCTGGAGATGGTGGTGACGATGGTGAAGACCTTCATGACGTCGCCTTCCTGGTAGAGCAGGAACACGCCGATGAAGAGCAGGAAACACGAGTACGCCAGGCCGTTCGCCGGCACATTGTTGTTGCTCAGCTTGGCGAACGGCTTGGGGCCGAGCCTGCCCGCCGAAAGACCATAGAGCATGCGTCCCGTCGAATAGATGCCGCTGTTGGCCGAAGAAGTCGCCGATGTCAGCACCACGAAGTTGATCAGGCTGGCAGCAATCGGAATGCCGATCAGCATGAACAGGTTCACGAACGGGCTGCGATCCGGCGCCACTTCGTTCCACGGCGTGACCGTCATGATCACCAGCAGGGCGAGCACGTAGAAGATGATCACGCGGATGGGAATGGAGTTGATCGCCTTGGGCAGGGTCTTCTCCGGATCGCGCGCTTCGGCTGATGCGGTACCCACCAGCTCGATACCGACGAAGGCGAACACGGCGATCTGGAACGCCGCCATGAATCCTGAACCGCCGTGCGGGAACCAGCCGCCATTCGCCCAGAGATTGGACACGGCCGCCTTGGCACCGGTCGGCGAGGTGAAGCCGATCGCGATCAACACGATGCCGACGGCGATGAGCGCGACGATGGCGACGATCTTCACCAGCGCAAACCAGAATTCCATCTCGCCGAACAGCTTGACGGTCAGCAGGTTGAGGCCCAGCAGCAGGAGTATGCAGGCCGATCCGGGCAGCCACAGCGGCACGTGCGGCGCCCAGAATTGGATATAGCCGGTGATGGCTGCTATGTCCGCGATGCCCGTGACCACCCAGCAGAACCAGTAGGTCCAGCCGGTGAAGAAACCCGCCCAGGGGCCGAGCAAGTCGTAATTGAAGTCGACGAACGACTTGTAGTTCAGGTTGGACAGCAGCAGCTCGCCCATCGCGCGCATCATGAAGAACAGCACGCTGCCGATGATCGCGTAGGCGAAAATCACCGACGGGCCCGCGAGGCTGATCGTCTTGCCCGAGCCCATGAACAGGCCGGTGCCGATGGCGCCGCCGATGGCGATCAGCTGCAGGTGGCGGTTGCGCAGATTTCGCTGCAGGTGATGTTCGGGTTGGCCGCTCGCAACGGTCGGTTCGTGGTTCTGCATAGGCGACACGATCCTTTCGGTGGTCGAAAGCAACCATCCTAAAGGATACGTGGCCTGCCGTGCTGTGCGCCTATGTGGCGTCGTGGAATATGACACCCAGCGTGTGACGCTGGCCGCTGCGCACGCGGCTTACGCCATGGCGCATGGCGACCCGGTACGAACCCCGCGCGCCGGCGACCGGACGCTGGTTGACGGCAAAGATCACGGCATCTCCCTGGCGCAGCGGCACCACTTCGGCGCGCGACTGCATCCGTGGACGCTGCTCGGTGAGCACGAATTCGCCGCCGCTGAAGTCGCGACCGGGCTCGGACAGCAGGACCGCCACCTGCAGCGGAAACACGTGTTCGCCGTAAAGATCCTGATGCAGGCAGTTGTAGTCACCGGCGCCGTACTTGAGCAGGAGCGGCGTGGGGCGCGTCTGGCCGGCGTCATGGCAGCGGGCCAGGAACGCCTCGTGTGTGGGCGGATATTGCACCGCTATGCCCATGCGGACATTCCACTGGTTGGCCAAGGGCTCCAACTGCGGATACAGCGCGCCGCGCAACTGCTGCACGGGCTCGGGCAGGGGATAGCGAAAGTATTTGTATTCGCCTCGGCCAAAGTTGTGCCGAGCCATCACCACGCGACTGCGATACAGCGACTCGTCGGCGTAATGTGTTGCGATGTCCCGACATGCCCCGGTATCGAGCAAGCCGTGAATCACCGCGCTGCCGCGTTCATCGAGCTCCGCCAGCAGGGGCGGCCAATCGACGGCCTCGATGCGCGAGGCAATGGACTGGTTGGGCGAGTCGGCAAGTCGTGCGTGCATGGTCGGCAAGTCGAGTGGTGAGACCCCGAAAGTAGCCGCTCACGACAGGCGCCGCCCTCCGTTTCTTGCGCACTTACCAGATCAGGTCGTCGGGCACCTTGAACTGGCTGTAGAACTCGTCGTCGTCGCTGGCCGGTGTGCTGTTCGCGGTCTGGCCGTGGTCCAGCACGATCACGCTGGCGTCGCGTTCGCGCAGCTTGTCGGCTGCGGCGCGCGGCAGCAGCTCGTAGTGGTCGCCGGAACGCGCAATTACCAGCGTGCCCTTGGCCAGCTGTGCGCGCAGCGTTTCGTTCACCAGCACGCTGTGGATCTTCTCGCCGTCGTTGAAGCGGTAACTGATTTCGCCCTCGCGCTTCACCTTGTTGGTCTCGATGATCTGGCGTACCTGCGCCGCGATCTCGCGGGCATGGGCCTGCGCGTTGCGCTCGGCGGCCAGGGCGCGATCACGCTCGGCGCGTTCCGCCTGCAGACGCTGGGTATCGATTTTCTCGGCGGCCTCGGAGGCGACGGGCTTGCCCTGGCGCTGCTTGGCCTGTTCGCGTGCCACCTGGTCGACCTTGCCCTTCTTGGCGAGACCGGCCTTGAGCAACTGTTCCTGCAGGGGATTGCGCATGCGTGGAGGGTCCGGGAAACGTGACCTCGGATTGTAGCGCGGGTTCGGGGCAGGACGATCTGCGACCCCATGAGACGCGTCATGGCATGATGGTCGTCGGCAGGGCTCCTCATCAAAGGATGTGCCGTGATCCCGCATTTCACCGACCATTCGGCCAACGAGCGCACTTACCTGGCATGGGTGCGTACCGCGATCTCGGTCATGGCGTTCGGCTTCCTGCTGGAACGCTTCGATATCTTCCTGCTGTTCACTGCGCGTGCCGTCACCAAGGTGACCGAGGGCCTGCATACGCAGGCATCGCAATGGCTGGGCCTGGGCTTGCTGCTGGCGGGCGCGTTGATGATCGTGGGTGCCACGGTGCGCTTTTACCGAAATCGCAAGGCGATCGAGACGGCGGAGCCCTCGATGTATGGCGACTCGTGGACAGCGCGCGGCATGGCCGTGTTGCTGGTGCTGGTGGCGATCTTCCTGACGCTGTATGTGGCGAGGCAGATTGCGGCGCTGAGTTGAGGCGACCGCAGGTAACACCGAGTCGGAAAGTGCAGACTTTCATGATGGCGACGGCCTCCGGGACCGTCATTCCTGCGAAAGCAGGAATCCAGTGCCTTCTTGCCTCGCACGCCCCCAAAGACGCTGGATTCCTGCTTTCGCAGGAATGACGGTGAGGGGAGGGGGCGTGCGGTAACGCCACAAAAAAAGGCGCCGTATCGCTACGGCGCCTTTCCATTTACCGCATGACGCGAGTGATCAAAGCGCTTCGAACACGCCCGCTGCGCCCATGCCGGTGCCGATGCACATGGTCACCATGCCGTACTTCTGCTTGCGGCGACGCATGCCGTGGATCAGCGTAGCGGCACGGATCGCACCGGTGGCGCCGAGCGGGTGGCCGAGTGCGATGGCGCCGCCGAGCGGGTTGACCTTGGCCGGGTCGAGGCCGAGGTCGCCGATCACGGCCAGTGCCTGCGCGGCGAAGGCTTCATTGAGCTCGATCCAGTCCAGCTGATCCTGGGTCAGGCCAACCTGCTTGAGCGCCTTGGGAATCGCTTCCTTCGGGCCAATGCCCATCACTTCCGGTTTCACGCCTGCCACGGAGAAACCGACGTAGCGCGCGATCGGCGTGAGGTTGAATTCCTTCACCGCCTTCTCGCTGGCAATCAGCAACGCACCCGCGCCATCGGACATCTGCGAGGAGTTGCCGGCCGTCACCGAGCCGCCGAACTTGTCGTTGCGGAACACCGTCTTGAGCTTGGACAGCACTTCCAGCGTGGTGCCGGCGCGCGGGCCTTCGTCGGTGTCGATCAGGCGGCTGTCGGTCTTGATGCCGCGCGTGGCCAGATCGGGGTAATGGTCGTCGAGCTGGAACGGAGTGATTTCATCCTTGAATTCGCCTGCGGCGATGGCAGCGAGCGCGCGGCGATGGCTTTCCACCGCGAATGCATCCTGCTGCTCGCGCGTGACCTTCCACTGCTCGGCTACCTTCTCGGCGGTGATGCCCATGCCGTAGGCGATGGCGACATCTTCCTTGTTGGCGAAGATGGCCGGGTTCATGGCGATCTTGTTGCCCATCATCGGCACCATGCTCATGCTCTCGGTACCGGCCGCGATCATCAGGTCGGCGACGCCGAGCTGGATGCGATCGGCGGCCATGGCGATGGCCTGCACGCCCGAGGAGCAGAAACGGTTGATGGTGACGCCCGGCACGGTGTACGGCAGGCCGGCGAGCAGGGCGCCGATACGTGCCACGTTCATGCCTTGCTCGGCTTCGGGCATGGCGCAGCCGACGATCACGTCTTCGATGCGGTGCGGATCGATGCCCGGCGCCTGCGCCATCACGGCGCGAATCACATGGGCGAGCATGTCGTCCGGACGGGTATTACGGAATACGCCGCGCGGCGCTTTGCCGACCGGCGTGCGGGTGGCGGCGACGATGTAGGCGTCTTGCACTTGCTTGGTCATGGTTTTGCTCCGTTACATCGCGCTGGATAGCGGCGATGCACTTAGGTTTTTGATCGTCATCCCTGCCAAGCAGGGATCCAGTGTCGTTGGCGGTGAAGCAAAGTCGCTGGGTCCCAGCTTTCGCTGGGACGACGAGCGCATTAGTTCCTCAACGGCTTGCCGGTGGTCATGGTGTGCGCGATGCGGGCCTGGGTCTTCTCGGTCTTGGCCAGCTCCACGAAGTGCTTGCGCTCCAGCTGCAGCAGCCATTCCTCGTCCACCTGCGAACCGCGTTCGATCTTGCCGCCGCACAGCGTGTCCGCGATGCGCGTGGCAATCGCAATGTCGTGCGGCGAGGCGAAATAGCCTTCCGCGAGATTGGCGAGCGACGCCTGGAATGTGGCGGTACCCACATCGCCGGCGACCGGGATGTTGCGAGCCATCATCGGCGGACGCCAGCCGCTTTCGGCCAGCGACAGCGCAACCTTCTTGGCGACATAGAGCAGCTCGTAGGCATTGAACACGACCACGTCGCTGTCGCGCAGCAAGCCCAGCTGCTTGGCTTCCATCGCGCTGCCCGAGACCTTCGCCATGGCGATCGTCTCGAACACTTTCTTCAGCGCTTCGAACGGATCTTCCGGGTTGGCCTTGGCGGCGCGGATGGCCAGCTCATGCAAGCCGCCACCGGCCGGCAGCAGGCCCACGCCCGCTTCCACGAGACCGATATAGCTCTCCAGCGCCGCCACGGTGCGGGCCGAATGCATCTGGAATTCGCAGCCGCCGCCCAGGGCGAGACCGCGCACCGCCGACACCACCGGCACCAGCGAATGCTTGATGCGCATGCTGGTGGCCTGGAAGTTGGCGACCATCTTTTCGAAGTCGTCGAACTTGCCGGCCTGCAGCAGACCCAGCGCGCCCTTCAGATCCGCGCCAGCCGAGAACGGCTCGCCGGCCTGCCAGATCACCACGGCCTTGAGCTGCTGCTCGGCGACGTCGATCGCCTGCTGCACGCCATTGAGCACGTGGTCGTTGACCGTGTTCATCTTGGTCTTGAACGAGATGATGCCCACGCCATCGTCGCCCAGCGTCCACAGGCGCACGCCGTCGTTCTCCCACACCGTGGTGCCCTGGTCGAACTTCTCGCCGAGGATCGGATCGGGGAACAGCTGGCGCTGGTACACCGGGTGCTGCGAACGCGGCTTATAAGTGCTGGCCGAAGCCGACCACGAGCCTTCCTTGCCGTGCACGCCGCTGCGACCGTCGGTCACCCATGCCGGCAGCGGCGCCTTGCTCATGGCCTTGCCGGCGGCGATGTCTTCGGCGATCCAGCCCGCTACCTGCTGCCAGCCGGCAGCCTGCCAGGTCTCGAACGGACCGAGCTTCCAGCCGTAGCCCCAGCGGATGGCGAAGTCGACGTCACGCGCGGTGTCGGCGATATCGGCCAGGTGATAGGCGCTGTAGTGGAACAGGTCACGGAACGTCGCCCAGAGGAACTGCGCCTGCGGATCGTTCGAAGCGCGCAGCTTGCCGAATTTCTCGGCCGGATCCTTGATCGCCAGAATGGCGCTCACTTCATCGGAGGCCTTCTGCTCGGACGGGCGATAGTCCTGCTTGGCCACGTCGAGCACGACGATGTCCTTGCCGGCCTTGCGATAGAAACCGGCGCCGGTCTTCTGGCCCAGCGCGCCCTTCTCGATCAGCGCGGACAGCCATACCGGCGCCTTGAAGTACTCGTGCCACGGATCGTCGGCCAGCGTATCGGCCATGGTCTTGATCACGTGCGCCATGGTGTCCAGGCCGACCACGTCGGCGGTGCGGTAGGTCGCACTCTTGGGACGGCCCACGGCCGGGCCGGTCAATGCGTCAACAGTGTCGAAGCCCAGGCCGAACTGCTGCGTGTGATGCATGGTGGCCAGCATCGAGAACACGCCGATGCGGTTGCCGATGAAGTTCGGCGTGTCCTTCGCATACACCACGCCCTTGCCGAGCGCGGTGGTGAGGAACGCTTCGAGACCTTCCAGCACGTTCTTGTCGGTGAGCCTGGTCGGGATCAGCTCGACCAGGTGCATATAGCGCGGCGGATTGAAGAAGTGCACGCCGCTGAAGCGGTGACGCATGTCTTCCGGCAGCGCTTCGGCCAGCTGGTTGATCGACAGGCCCGAGGTGTTGGAGGCGATCACGGCGGTTGGCGACAGATGGGTAGCGATCTTTTTGTAGAGATCCAGCTTCCAGTCCATCCGTTCGGCGATCGCTTCGATCACCAGGTCCACGTCCTTCAGATGATCGAGGTGCTCGTCATAGTTGGCCGGGATCAGGGTGGCGGCGACGTTCTTGTCGGCCAGCGGGGCAGGCGAGAGCTTCTGCAGATTGGCGATGGCCTTCAGCGCGATGCCGCTCTTGGGACCTTCCTTGGCGGGCAGGTCGAACAGCACGGTTTCGACGCCGGCATTGCTCAGGTGCGCGGCGATCTGCGCGCCCATGACGCCGGCGCCAAGTACCGCGGCCTTGCGGATTCGTAGCGCTTTAGGGGTGGATGGAGCGGTCATTGGCTTCTCCGTAATGCGAAACGCTGGTAGTGAGACGAACGGCCGCGAGCGGCCGAGGGGAAGGGTTGGAACGAATCAGGGGGCTTTGAGACCGGAGGCGGCAAAGCGGATCAGGTGCTCGGCGGTCTGGGCGCGATGGCGCTCTTCGGGCACGTCGCTTTTGCGCTGGATCATGCCGAAGCCCGACATGGCGTGGGTCAGCGCGCCGGTCACCAGGTCGACGCGCCAGTACAGCTCTTCTTTGCTCAGCTGCGGCAACAGGCGGGCGAATTCCGCAGTGAACTGGCGCATCACGTGGCCGTAGTTGTCCGACAGGAACTTGCGAAGGGTGTCGTCGTGCTCGGCGAACGCGCGAGCCAGCACGCGCATGAACAGCGAGCCGTTGCCATCGTGGGAGAGCTCCAGTGCAGGCACGATGAAGGCAGCCAGCACGTCCTCGATGGACGTGTCCGGCTCGCCGGCGATCTTCTGCAGGGCGGCCATGCGGCGGCCGTTGAGTTGGTCCAGGCGGCGGCGGAACACCTCTTCGATCAGGCGGTCCTTGGAGCCGAAGTGGTAGTTCACCGCGGCGAGGTTGACCCCGGCGGCGGCGGTCAGTTGGCGCAGCGAGGCCCCTTCGAAGCCGTGCCGGGCGAACAATTCCTCCGCGGCGCCGAGAATGCGCTCCTTGGTCGGCATGGAAGCACTGGAGACTGACATGGTCCGCAACCCCGGGCAGGAATCAAACGATCGTTTGAGGATACGCGGGTCGATTTGCGCCCGTCAAACGGTCGTTTCAAGGGGCCCTGGGATCCCTGCGCCCGGCTTGCGTATCAGGTAGAATCTGTCAAACTTTCGTGAGCTAAATCCCCATATCTAGTCGGGATTTGGCGTAAGTTCGCCGATATCGATCGGCCCGCCCACTCAAATACCAGTTTTTCCGGAGCAGACCCTCATGGCGCTGGAGCGCACCCTTTCCATTATCAAGCCCGACGCCGTTGCCAAGAACGTGATCGGTGAAATCTATGCTCGCTTCGAAAAGGCCGGCCTGAAGATCGTTGCCGCCAAGATGAAGCATCTGTCGCGCAAGGAAGCCGAGGGTTTCTACGCCGTGCACAAAGAGCGTCCGTTCTTCAACGCGCTGGTCGAGTTCATGATCTCCGGACCGGTGATGATCCAGGCACTCGAAGGTGACAACGCGATCCTCAAGCATCGCGACCTGATGGGCGCCACCAATCCGAAGGACGCCGCGCCGGGCACGATCCGCGCCGACTTCGCCGACTCCATCGATGCGAACGCTGTGCATGGTTCCGACGCTGCCGACACGGCTGCTGTCGAGATCGCATATTTCTTCGCAACGACCGAAACGTTCTCGAGGTAAGTGCGCTCATCCATGAGCGCGAAGATCACGAAGCGGCCATCCATGGCCGCACTCTTCACGAAAACCGCGTTCCATTGGATAGCGTAAGGATTAAGAGGGCGGCGTTGAGCCGCAATATTTCAAGATGACTGATCAGGCAAATTCCACCACCACCGATAAGGTCAACCTGCTCGATTTCGATCGACAGGGCCTGCGTGATTTTTTTGCGCAGCTGGGCGAGAAGCCGTATCGCGCCGAGCAGGTGATGAAGTGGATTTACCACCGCCTGGAAGACAACTTTGAAAACATGACGGATGTCGGCAAGACGCTTCGGGCCAAGCTCGAAGCGTCCTGCTACGTCGGTCCGCCGAAGACCTTGTTCGACAAGGGCGCCACCGACGGCACGCACAAGTGGCTGCTCGGCATGGATGGCGGCAATGCCATCGAGGCGGTGTACATCCCCGAACCGACCCGCGGCACGCTGTGCGTGTCTTCGCAGGTGGGCTGTGGTCTGAACTGCCAGTTCTGCTCCACCGCCACGCAAGGCTTCAACCGCAACCTGTCCACGGCCGAAGTCATCGGCCAGATGTGGGTGGCGGCCAAATACCTCGGCAACATCACGCACCAGAACCGTCGCATCACCAACGTGGTGATGATGGGCATGGGCGAACCGTTGCTGAACTTCGACAACGTCACCAAGGCGATGAGCCTGATGCGCGATGACCTGGGCTTCGGCCTGGCCTCCAAGCGCGTCACGCTGTCCACCGCCGGCCTGGTGCCGATGATCGACAAGTTGTCCGAGACCATCGACGTGTCGCTGGCGGTGTCGCTGCATGCAGCCAACGATGAGTTGCGCACGGAACTCGTGCCGCTCAACAAGCGCTACCCGATCGCCGAGCTGATGGCTTCGTGCCAGCGCTGGCTGGATCGCAAGCCGCGCACCTCGATCACCTTCGAGTACACCCTGATGAAGGGTGTCAACGACCAGCCCGAGCATGCCCGCCAGCTGATCAAGCTGATGCGTCGCATGCCGCAGTGCAAGGTCAACCTGATTCCGTTCAATCCATTTCCTGGCACGCGTTTCGAGCGCTCCGACGCCGAAACCATCCGCGCCTTCCAGACCCAGTTGCTCAATGCCAACGTGCTGACCATGTTGCGCCGTACCCGCGGCGACGACATCGATGCGGCATGTGGCCAGCTCAAAGGGCAGGTATTGGACCGCACCCGTCGCCAGGCCGAATTTCGCAAGCGTCTGGACGAAGGGGCGAGTCATGCGGCTTGATCGATTGTTGCTGAGTGCGAGCGTGGCCATGCTTTTGGCTGCGTGCGTGCCGGTGTCGAAATCCGGTTCCAACTCGAACGAGGGGAGCAAGATCACTCGCCAGTCCAAGGCCGAGCAGAAGCAGGAAGGCGCGCGCATCCACACCGAACTGGCCCAGCAGTACATGGCCAACGGTGACCTGGAAGACGCCATGGTCAAGATCAACAAGGCCATGCAGTTCGACCCGACCTACGTGCCTGCGCAAACCGTGGCTGCGGTGATCTACGAGCGCATCAATGACCTGCCTAATGCGGAGCTGCATTACCGCAAGGCTGTCACGCTGGCGCCGGAGAAGGGCGATCCCAACAACAACCTCGGCTGGTTCCTGTGCAACCGCGAGGGCAAGGCGGCCGAGTCGCAGGCGTATTTCCAGAAGGCCGTGGCCGATCCGTTCTACCAGACGCCATCGCTGGCCTGGACCAATGCCGGCATCTGCCAGGCCAAGGCGCAGAACATGGCGGCGGCCGAGGCGGACTTCCGCAAGGCCATCGAAATCGATGCGCAGAATGGCGGGGCGTTGTATCAGCTCGCCAATGTGCTTTATCTTCAGAACGATGCGTTCCGCGCACGTGCCTTCATCCAGCGATTCGATGCGCTGGGTCAGCCGACGGCGGGGTCGCTCAAGCTCGGACACGATATCGAAGCACGGTTGGGCAACACGGATGCTGCTCTCACCTACAGCAGGCGACTGCAAAGCCAGTTCCCGGATTCGGAGCAGGCCCGCGCCCTCGACGCAACTGCACGCCAATGACCACTCAGCAGTCAAATTCGGCCAACAGCGGCAACCGAGAATTCCCTTTCACCCAAGCGCCCAACGTCACCATGGAAACCGAACACAATTCGCTGGAAGCGACCAAGGGCACCTTGGGCGGGCGTTTGCGCGCTGCGCGCGAAGCACGCGGGCTGGACGTCGAGACTTGCGCACACGCGCTGCGCTTGCCGACCCGTGTGCTCAGGCAGGTCGAGAGCAACGAGTACAGTGGCATCGACCATGTGTACCTGGGTGGCTACCTCATCAAGTACTCGCGCTATCTCGGTGTCGACGAAGCCGAGGTCAGGCTCGAGCTCGATCGCATCAAGCCGCCGGAGCCCACCCTGGTGGCGACGGGCGGCATCTCGCACTCGCGCTATCTGCTTGAGAACTACGCACGCGCCGCGACCTATGTGGTGCTGACCGCGGCGATCGTGGTGCCGACCATCTGGCTGGGCGTGCGCGGCACACTGGATCGCGACGTCAGCCATCTGGCGCCGCTCGATGCCGCGCCGGTCGCCCAGATCGATGCGCCGGCCAGCAATTCGAGCAGCGCTGCGTCGACCGTGGCGAGCGCGGCACCCAATGCGCAGGAAGCTGCGTCCGCGCCGGCTACCACGCCAGCGCCGGCCGCCACGCCAGCGCCGGACCAGCCGTTGATGGCTTCCATGACGCCGTTCCTTGGCGATACCCACGCGGCAACGCCGGCGGCGACACCGGTGCCGACCACGGATGCCGGCTCGGTGGGCGGCGGCGCCCACAGCCTCGTGCTGAGCCTGCAGAACGCAAGCTGGGTTGAAGTCACCAGCAAGGACGGCGCGCGTCTGGAATATGGTTTGCTGCCGGCCGGCAGCTCCAAGACCTACCACAGCGATCAGCCGCTGGAAGTGCGCATCGGCAACGCCGGCGGCGCCCAGGTGATGCTGGATGGCCAGCCCATGCCGCTGGATAGCTATCGCCGTTCCAATGTCGCGCATTTCCGCATCGAATTGCGCGACGGCAAGGCCACCCCGGCCGGCGCCTGAGTCATCACGCCAGGCCTGTGCGGCCTGGCGCAATCGGTTATGCTTGCCCATTGTCCGTTCGGCAACGAGCGGACATTCGGGCTGATTTCTTTTCCGCATGACGGGCGCCGCCAGGTGCCTCTGGCGTGCGGTTCCCCAAGGGTGATTGCATGGCATTTGAAGCGTACGACGATTACGAACAGAGCGAACGCGTACAGCAGTGGTTGCGCCAGAACGGCTTGTCCATCGTCGTCGGCATCGCGATCGGCCTGGTCGGCATCTTCGGCTGGCAGCAGTGGAACAAGCACAAGGCAGAGCATCAGGCTGACGCCGCGAACCTGTATCAGCAGATCCAGGTCGCTGTGGCTGCCGGCAAGTCCGACAACGCCGATGCGCTGACCGAGCAATTGCTCAAGGATTACACCGATTCCACCTACGCCGTGTTCGCCGTCAGCGATCGGGCGGAGCGTCAGGTCCTGGCCAAGCAGTTGGACAAGGCAATCGAGTCGCTGGGTTGGGCCGAGAGCCACGCCACCGATGCGAACCTCAAGGCGCTGTCGCAGATGCGCATCGCGCGCGTGCAGCTGGCGCAGGGCAAGGCTGCCGACGCGATTGCCGCGCTCGATCGCATGCCGGCCAAGACGTATGAAGGTGTATCACAGGAACTACGCGGCGATGCGCTGGTCAAGCTTGGGCGCCCAGACGATGCCCGCAAGGCATACGTAGCCGCCAAGGCGGCGCTGGGTGAGAACGCGCCTCAGAGCGTGCAGATGAAAATCGATGATCTGGCCGTGGCCGGGAAGCAGGGTGCATGAAACCTGAAGTGAAGAAGCGCGGTGCGATGAAGCGCGTTTGGCTGGTGGCGCTGACCTCTCTGGTGGTGCTTGCCGGTTGCCATTCGTTCAAGAAAGAAAACGTCCAGCCGCCGACTCCGCTGGCCAAGGATTTCAAGCCCACCACCCAGGTGACCAAGCTGTGGACCACCAGTGTGGGCGACGGTGCGGGTGACAGCGGCGTGCGTCTGCGTCCGGCGTTTGCCGACGGCGTGCTCTACGCCTGCAGCACCGACGGCAAGATCGCCGCGATTGACGCCACCAGCGGCAAGACGCTGTGGTCCAAGAGCTCGCGCACCCAGGGCTGGTTTGGCTGGGGCGACAAGAAGCGCGCCGATGCGCTGTACGCCGGTGGCCCGATGGTCTCGGGCGACCTGCTCGTGGTCGGCACGCTCGATGGCCATGTTTATGGCATCAATGCGAAGGACGGCAGCCCGCGCTGGGAATCGGTGGTCAACTCCGAAGTGATCTCCCCGCCGGTGATCTCCGGCAACCTGGTGGTTGCACGCACGCAGGATGGCCGTCTGTACGGTTTCGACAGCGCCACCGGTGAACGCCGCTGGGTCTACGACCAGGATTCCGTGCCGCTGCTCAGCCTGCGCGGCAATGGCCCGATGCTGGTCGCCAACGGCGTGGTGTTCTACGGCAACGATGCCGGCAAGCTGGTCGCGCTGCGTCTGGACAACGGCGAAAAGCTGTGGGAACAGACCCTCGCCAGCGGCGAAGGCCGCACCGAAATCGATCGCCTGGCCGATGCCGACGGTTCGATCCTGCTGGAAGGCACCACCCTGTACAGCGCCGCCTATCACGGCAATATCGCCGCGATCGACGGCCCCAGCGGTCGTCCGCTGTGGGGCCGCCCGTTCTCGACCTTCACCTCGCTGGACGTCACCGGTAACGGTCTCTATGGCGTGAGCGACGAGTCGCAGGTGTGGGCGTTCGACAAGAGCGGCGGCGCCGACATGTGGAAGAACGATGCACTGAAGTACCGCTGGCTCACTGCGCCTGCCGTGCTTGGTGACTACGTCGTGGTCGGCGACCTTGAGGGCTACGTGCACTTCCTGCAGACCGGTGACGGCGCGCTGGCCGCACGCGAGCGCCTGTCCAAGAAAGCCATTCGCGCCCAACCCCTGGTGGTTGGCGACATTGTGTACGTCGAAGACGTGAAGGGCCGCATCGGCGCTTACCGTCTCGGCGGCCACTGATCGTAATAAAGGTTGTTTGAATCATGCTGCCCGTCGTTGCCCTGGTCGGTCGTCCCAATGTCGGTAAATCGACCCTATTCAATGCAATGACGCGCAGTCGTGACGCCCTGGTGGCTGATATGCCGGGCGTTACGCGAGATCGACACTACGGCGTGTGCCGCACCGGCACACGCCCGTTCGTGGTGGTGGATACCGGCGGCCTGTCAGGCGAAGAGGAAGGCATCGAAGGCCTGACTGCGCAGCAGGTGCGTCTGGCCATCGAAGAGGCCAGCGTGCTGGTCTTCGTGGTGGACGCCCGCGACGGTCTGCTGCCGCAGGACCGCACCATCCTTGACGAGCTGCGTCGCAGCGGCAAGCCGATCATCGCCGGGGTCAACAAGACCGACGGCCTCGATCTGCAGAATGCGATGGCGGAATTTGCCGTATTCGGCATCGCCAACACGCTGCCGCTGGCGGCATCGCACAATCGCGGCACCGAGGATCTGGTCGCTTCGGCGATCACGCTGCTGCCCGAAGACCAGCACGAAGAGATCGATCCGGTCGAGGCGGACAGCATTCGCGTCGCCATCGTCGGCCGTCCGAATGCGGGCAAGTCCACGCTGATCAATCGCCTGTTGGGCGAGGATCGCCTGATCGTTTCCGACGTGGCCGGCACCACCCGCGATCCCATCCGCGTGTCGCTGGAACGCGACGGCCGCAAGTACACCCTGATCGATACCGCCGGCGTGCGTCGCAAGGCGCGCGTCGAAGAAGCGGTGGAGAAATTCAGCGTCATCAAGACGCTGCAGTCGATGGCCGCCGCGCAAGTGGTGGTGCTGATGGTCGATGCGCGCGAGAACCTGGCCGACCAGGATCTCACGCTGATCGGTCACGCCCTCGATGAGGGCAGGGCGCTGGTCATCGCCGTCAACAAGTGGGATGGCATGGATGGCTACCAGCGCGAACAGTGCCAGCGTGCGCTGGAGCGTCGCCTGCAGTTCGTCGACTGGGCCAAGACGGTGTTCATCTCCGCGCTGCATGGTTCCGGCCTGCGCGAGCTGATGAAGGCGGTCGTGAATGCGCATCGTGCCGCCACCAAGGAACTGGGTTCGTCCGAGCTGACCAAGGCGCTCGAGCTCGCCTACGAGAGCTACCAGCCGCCACTGGTGCGTGGCCATGCCCCCAAGTTGCGCTTTGCGCACCCGGGCGGCACCAATCCGCCCAGCATCGTCATCCACGGCAGCCGCACCAAGCACATCGCGCCGGCCTACCGCCGCTATCTGGAAAACTTCTTCCGCAAGCGCTTCAAGCTGGATGGCACGCCGGTACGCATCTTTTTCCGTGATGGCGAGAACCCGTTTGCAGGCAAGAAGAACGTGCTCACGGAAGCGCAGCAGCGCAAGCGCCAGCGCATGGTGCGCGAGATGAAGAAGCGTCGCTGACGCGCGACCGCGGCGCTCTTGTAGGGGCGCACCCTGTGCGCGATCGCGGCGCATCGGTGTACCTCAGTCCTTGTGGGAGCGCACCCTGTGCGCGACCGCAGCGCATCGTTGTACCTCGGTTCGTGCAACTCGCGTCAGGACACTTGGTTGCCGCGCTCCGCACAGTCGCGCACAGGGTGCGCTCCCACAGAAGACAGAGGGCGGCGGGGCTGGAGTAAGCTAGCGCGATGACGAGCCTCAACCGCGACAGCTGGCTGGCCTCCCTGCGCGCCAGCATTGCCGAGATATCCCCCGCCGAGGCGCTGGCCCGGCAGGCGCAAGGCAGTTTCCTGATCGATGTGCGCGAAGACGGTGAACGTGCCAGCGGCTTGCCAGTGGGCGCCGTCGGTGTCTCGCGCGGCTTCCTTGAACTGCGCATCGAGCAACTGGTACCCGATCGCGAGCATCCGGTGCTGCTCCTGTGCGGCAGCGGCCAACGCTCGCTGCTCGCCGCCGAAGCGCTGCAGCGCATGGGTTACCAGCAGGTGTTCTCAGTGGCCGGCGGTTTCCAGCGATGGAAGGCGGAAGGTCTGCCAGTAGCGCTAGGTGCACTGGATAGCGACGCCGCCGAACGCTATGCACGCCAACTTCAGTTGCCCCAGGTAGGTGAAGCAGGGCAGGCGAAGTTGGCATCGGCACGTGTGGCCTTGCTCGGTGCAGGCGGCCTCGGTGCGCCGGCTGCGCTTTATCTTGCAGCGGCCGGCGTGGGGCAGCTCACCCTGATCGACGACGATCGCGTTGAGCGATCCAATCTGCACCGACAGGTCATACACGCCGATGCGCGCGTCGGCATGGCCAAGACCGAGTCGGCGCGCATCGCGCTGGCTGCGCTCAATCCGCGCGTGCGTGTGGAAATCCGCAATGAACGTCTGCAGGCCGACAACGTGGAGCGCCTGTTGGCGGATCACGACCTGGTGATCGATGGCGCGGATAATTTTCCCGCACGCTATCTGATTGCGGCAGCCTCCCGGCGTTTGCGGCTACCCATGGTCTACGGTGCCGTGGAGCGTTTCACCGGACAGGTGAGCGTATTCGATCCGCGTCGCTCGGACTCGCCGTGCTATCGCTGCCTGTTCCCCGAGCCGCCTGCGGCCGCGGATGCGCCCAACTGCAGCGAGGCCGGCGTGCTTGGCGTGTTGCCCGGCATCGTGGGTTTGCTGCAGGCCACTGAGGCGCTCAAGCTCATCCTCGATATCGGCGAACCGCTGGTCGGGCGCCTGCTGAATTTCGATGCACTGGCCATGCGCTTCCGCGAAACGAGGCTGCCGCGCGATCCGGGTTGCCCGGGCTGCGGCGATGGCGCCACCTTCCACGGCTACGAGGATCTGGTGCAGCTCTGCGCCGCGGCAGGCTGATCAGCGCAAGTCGTTGGCGATCAGCGAATAGATGGCCGCATCGCGCGGCTCACCGCGCAGCATGATTCGTTGGCGCGCGATGCTTTCAAACTGCGCGCCTGCCTTTTCGGCGGCACGGCGACTGGCCTGATTGTCTGCGGCGACCACGATTTCCAGGCGGCGCAGATCCGTGGCCTGCAGCGCGTGCCGTGCCAGCAGGCGCACGGCGCGAGTGGCGACGCCTTGCTCCTGGCGCGTCTGGCGCACCCAGTAGCAAAGATTGGCCATGCCGTATTCGGGCTGCCAGTGGTTGAGCGAGATGCTGCCGATGAGCTCGTCGCTGGCGCGATCGGCCATGACCAGCGCGCATTCGTCGCCGGCGCCCTGCCAGGCCAGCCGGGTCTTCGCAATCCAATGGCGGGCGTCGTCCAGGCTGTACGCCGGCGTGCACCAGTCCTGCCAGCGACCGATGGTGGCCATCGACTCGTGCAGGGCGGCGTGCAGGGCATGCAGGTCGGAGGGGTGATATGGGCGCAGGCGCAGATCGCCGTCTTCGAGCACCGGTCCCGGTGACGGTTCATTGCGCTCCGGCGGCAGCAGCGAATACACCGCGGCGGGTGCAGCCACGCCACGATGGATGATGCGGTTGGGCGAGATGCCGTCGAAAAGGGCGCCCAGGCGTTCGGCGGTGCGCCGGCTGGCCACGTTGTCGACGGCGATGACGATCTCGATGCGTACCAGGCCCAAGACGTCGAAGCCGAACTCGGCCAAGGCGCGGGCCGCACGCGTGGCGACGCCCTGGCCCTGGGCCGACTGGCGCACCCAGTAACCCAGATTCGCGCTACCACGCTTGGGATCGATGCGATTGAGCGCCACGTCGCCCAGCGCGCGGCCTTGCGCGTCGAAGATGCCGAAGGCATGGGCCTCCCCGCGCTCACGGCCGGCCTGGCAGTCGGCGATCCATTGGGTGCTGTCTTCCCGCGTGTAGCCGTCATGCAACCAGGGCAGCCATGGCCCCACCGCGGCGATCGATTCGCGGGTGGCCTCGAACAGGGCCTGCGCGTCGTCGGCCTGCCATGGACGCAACCGTATGCCGTTTGCGTCCAGTTCGAGCGGGGCGATCAGGTGCGTTGTGTCAGCCATTCGGTCTCGTTTGTATGCATGCGGTCTAGCCGGGATAATACGTTCCTTTGCAGGCAGCCCCGATCATGAGCGCACGTATCCTCGACGGCAAACGCATCGCGCAGGAACTGATGGATCGGATCGGGCGCCGGGTGGCGGAGCGCTCGGCCAAGGGGTTGGACGTGCCCGGCCTCGCCGTGGTGCTGGTGGGCGACGACGCGGCCTCGTCAGTCTATGTACGCAACAAGCGCAAAGCCTGCCATCAGGTGGGCTTCCGTTCGTTCGATTTCGACTTGCCCTCGCGCACCAGCCAGGAAGAACTGATCGCATTGATCGACCAGCTCAATGCCGATCCGGCCGTGCACGGCATCCTGGTGCAGTCGCCGCTGCCCGACCACATCGACGAGGACGCGCTGGTCGATCGGATTGATCCGGGCAAGGATGTGGATGGCTTCCAGGCTGTCAACGTCGGTCGCCTGGCCTTGCGTCGCTTCGGCCTGCGTCCGTGCACGCCGCGTGGCGTGATGACCTTGCTCGGCCATTCCGATCGTCCGGTGCGCGGTCAGCACGCAGTGGTGGTCGGCGTTTCCAATCACGTGGGCCGCCCGCTGGCGCTGGAATTGTTGATTGCCGGTTGCACCACCACCTGCTGCCACAAGTTCACCCGCGACCTGGAAGGCTTCGTGCGCCAGGCAGATATCGTGATCGTCGCCGTCGGCCGTCCGGGCCTGGTCAAGGGCGAATGGATCAAGCCGGGCGCGGTGGTGGTTGACGTGGGCATCAATCGACTGGAAGACGGCCGATTGGTAGGCGACGTGGACTTCGCCACGGCCGCCGAACGCGCGAGCTGGATCACGCCGGTGCCGGGCGGCGTCGGTCCCATGACCGTGGCGACGCTGCTGGAAAACACGCTGGAAGCGGCGGACGCGCGCGACGCTGCTCGCCAAGGCTGAACCGCTTCCTTGTGGGAGCGCACCCTGTGCGCGACAAACCTACGGAGCGACACGCCGCAACGTTGCAGTCGCGCACAGGGTGCGCTCCCACAAAGGGCGGGGCTGCGACATTCCGTTCATGCAAAGAGTGGCGGGCCAAAAGCCTTCTGCGTATAATCTCCTCTTTGCAGCGGGACAAAACGCATGCGCATCCTCGCCGAGGCTCTCACCTACGACGATGTTTACCTCGTTCCGGCTCATTCGGCCGTTCTGCCACGTGATGTAGATACTTCCACGCGGCTCACCCGAAACCTGCGCCTGAACATCCCCATCGTGTCCGCCGCCATGGATACGGTCACCGAAGCCCGCCTCGCCATCACCATGGCCCAGCAAGGCGGCATCGGCATCATCCACAAGAACATGACCGCCGAGCAGCAGGCCGCCGAAGTGCGCCTGGTGAAGAAGTTCGAAGCCGGCGTGATTCGCAGCCCCATTTCGGTTGGCCCGAATACTTCCATTCGCGAAGTGCTGCAGCTGACCCGCGCGCACAACATCTCCGGCGTGCCGGTGGTGGACGGCGAACAGCTGGTCGGCATCGTCACCAGCCGCGATCTGCGCTTCGAGCGCAAGCATGAAGATCCCGTGCGCAACATCATGACCCGCCAGGAGAAGCTGGTGACGGTGCGTGAAGGCGCCAGCCAGGACGAAGTGCTGCAGCTGCTGCACAAGCACCGCATCGAGAAAGTGCTGGTCGTCAACGACGACTTCCAGCTGCGTGGCCTGATCACCGTCAAGGACATCCAGAAAGCCCGCGACAACCCGAACGCCGCCAAGGATCGCCTCGAGCGCCTGCTGGTTGGCGCGGCAGTCGGCGTGGGCGGCGATACCGAGGCGCGTATCGAGGCGCTGGTAGATGCCGGCGTGGACGTGCTGGTGGTCGACACCGCGCATGGTCATTCGCAGGGCGTGATCGACCGCGCCGGCTGGGTGAAGAAGCGCTACCCGCAGGTGCAGGTGATCGCCGGCAATATCGTCACCGGCGAAGCGGCGCGTGCGCTGCTTGATGCCGGCGTCGATGCGGTCAAGGTGGGCGTGGGTCCGGGCTCGATCTGCACCACGCGTGTTGTCGCTGGTGTCGGCGTGCCTCAGATCACGGCCATTGATCTGGTGGCTACGGCACTGAAGGACGAAATCCCGCTGATCGCCGATGGCGGCATCCGCTACTCGGGCGACATCCCCAAGGCGCTCGCCGCCGGTGCATCTACCGTGATGCTTGGTTCGATGTTTGCCGGTACCGAAGAATCGCCGGGCGATGTGGAGCTGTTCCAGGGTCGCCAGTACAAGAGCTACCGCGGCATGGGTTCGCTGGGCGCGATGGCGCTGGGTTCCAAGGATCGCTATTTCCAGGACGAAGCGGACGCCGACAAGCTGGTGCCCGAAGGCATCGAAGGCCGTGTGCCGTACCGCGGTTCGCTGCGCAACATCATTCACCAGCTGATCGGCGGCCTGCGTGCCTCGATGGGTTACCTCGGTGCCGCCACGGTCGACGATGTGCGCAACAACGCGCAGTTCGTGAAGGTGACCGGCGCCGGCGTCACCGAAGCGCACCCGCACGACATCCAGATCACCAAGGAAGCGCCGAATTACCGGCTCAATTCCTGAGGGATACGCGCCGGCCTGATGGCCGGCGCATTCGTTTTAACGGGAGGCGACGCCAACGCGCGTCGCCTTCGCATTCACTGAATCAAGCGCGGGCAGGGCAAGCCTGCAGCGCACCGGAGCCGGATCGTGACCGACATCCATAGCGACAAAATCCTCATCCTCGACTTCGGTGCGCAGTACACGCAGTTGATTGCCCGCCGCGTGCGCGAGATCGGCGTCTACTGTGAAATCTGGGCGTGGGACCACGACCCGGCCGAGATCGCTGCGTTCGGCGCCAAGGGCATCATCCTGTCCGGCGGTCCCGAATCGACCACGCTGCCGGGGGCGCCCAAGGCGCCGCAGGAAGTATTCGATTCCAAGCTGCCGATCCTGGGCATCTGCTACGGGATGCAGACGCTGGCTGCGCAGCTGGGTGGCGCCACCGAGGCCGCCGACGCACGCGAGTTCGGTCACGCCGAAGTGGATATCGCGCCGACCAGCCGCCTGTTTGCCGGCCTGAGCGACCACGACAGCGCGCATCGTCTGGACGTCTGGATGAGCCATGGCGACCATGTGGCCAAGGCGCCGCCGGGCTTCGTCATCACCGGCACCACCGACCGCATTCCGGTCGCCGTGATGGAGAACGAAGACAAGCGCTGGTATGGCGTGCAATTCCATCCGGAAGTGACGCATACGAAGCAGGGCACGTCGCTGCTTAAGCGTTTCGTCACGGAAATCTGCGGCTGCCAGACGCTATGGACCGCCGCGCACATCATCGAAGACCAGATCGCCCGCGTGCGCGAGCAGGTCGGCAACGATCACGTGCTGCTCGGCCTCTCCGGCGGCGTGGATTCGTCCGTGGTGGCCGCGCTGCTGCATCGGGCCATCGGTGACCAGCTGACCTGCGTGTTCGTCGACACGGGCCTCCTGCGCTGGAACGAAGGCGACCAGGTGATGGCCACCATGGCCGAGCACATGGGCGTGAAGGTGATCCGCGTCAACGCCGCCGAGCGCTACTTCAAGGCGCTGGAAGGCGAGGCCGATCCGGAAGCCAAGCGCAAGATCATCGGCCGCCTGTTCGTGGAGATCTTCGACGAGGAATCGGCCAAGGTCACCAACGCCGGCCACGGCCAGGTGAAGTGGCTGGCCCAGGGCACCATCTATCCGGACGTGATCGAGTCCGCCGGCAGCAAGACCGGCAAGGCGCACGTGATCAAGAGCCACCACAACGTGGGTGGCCTGCCGGAGCACATGAAGCTCAAGCTGGTCGAGCCGCTGCGCGAGCTGTTCAAGGACGAGGTGCGCCGCATCGGCGTGGAACTCGGCCTGCCGCGTGCCATGGTCTATCGCCATCCGTTCCCGGGCCCCGGCCTGGGCGTGCGCATCCTGGGTGAAGTGAAGCCCGAATACGCCGAGCTGCTGGCCCGCGCCGACGCCATCTTCATCGAAGAGCTGCGGGCCTGGGATCTGTACGACAAGACCAGCCAGGCCTTCGCCGTGTTCCTGCCGGTGAAGTCGGTGGGCGTGGTCGGCGATGCCCGTGCCTACGAATGGGTGATTGCCCTGCGTGCCGTGGAGACGATCGACTTCATGACAGCGCATTGGGCGCACTTGCCGTATGACTTCCTTGGCAAGGTTTCCAATCGTATTATCAATGAGTTGCGTGGTGTTTCTCGTGTCGTTTATGACATCAGTGGCAAACCGCCCGCAACCATTGAGTGGGAGTGAGTTCCGGTCATCGGGGCGGCGGCGACTTTCTCAGGAAGTCGCCGTAATCCATTGATATCAAAGGCATGGTGTGATGTTCGACGAGGCCCGCAATGAGCTGTTGTTCTCCTACGGCACCTTGCAGCTCGAGCGCGTGCAGCTTGCGTCTTTTGGACGCCTGCTCGAGGGCGACGATGACGCCATGCCGGGTTACCGCCGGACGCTGATCGAGATCACCGATCCCGAGGTGCTTCGCCAGAGCGGCGAGCAGTTCCACCCCATCGTCGCGCCCAGCGACGACCCGTCGGACGAAGTCGCCGGCAAGGTGTTCCGCATCACCGCGGCCGAGCTGGCCGCGGCCGATCGCTACGAGGTCGCCGACTACCGGCGTGTCGCCGTGCGCCTGAAGTCGGGCAAACATGCCTGGGTCTACATCCAGGCCTGAGTGCACTCACCAGGGCATGGTCTCGCCCAGCCGGTTGAGAAATTGCAGGCCGCTGCGACCGGTCTGCTGGGTCACGACATCCACCACCAGCGGAATGCTTTCGCTGACGTCCAGCGCCGCGTCGGGGCCACCCATGTCGGTGCGCACCCAGCCCGGTGCGATCAGCAGCAGGGTGCGGCCGGGGTCGGGCTGGCGGGAGGCGTAGCTGCGCATGAGCGTGTTGAGCGCAGCCTTGCTGGCGCGATAAGACTCCCAGCCGCCATCGATATTGTTGGCCACGCTGCCAAGGCCAGACGACATGACGACGATGGCGCCGCCGGGCGACACCAGCGAGTCGAGCGTTTCGATCACGCGCATCGGGCTGAGCGCATTGGTCACCATCATGCGGGTGAAGCCCCCGGTGCTGACTTCGCCGATGGGCTTGTCTGCCTCGATGGCGACGCCTGCGTTGACGAACAGCACGTCCAGTGCGCGGCCTTTCAGGCGTGCACGCAGCGCGGCGAGCTGCTCGGGTGCGTCGATGTCCAGGTGTTCGATCTCCAGCCGCTGGCCGGCCTCGGCCTGGAGTGCGTGCAGTGGCGTGCTGGCCGAACCGCGCACGGTGGCTATCACCTGCCAGCCGCGCTTGAGGTATTCAGCCGCCAAGGCGAGACCCAGGCCGCGGGAGGCGCCGACGATGAGAGCGGTTTGCTGCGTGTTCGTGGTCATGAGGGTTGCCTAGTCAGTCGTGAATCAGGGTGATCGTTCGACCAGTTCGCGCAGCACATGTTCCAGCGTCGTCGACGCTTTGCTCGAGCCGGCCTGGCCGCGTTCGAAGTCGATCCAGCCTTCGTTGAAGCCATCAAGCATACGCATGCGGGCCTCAGGATTTTGCATGCCTTGCGTGCGAAACAGGTTTTCCCAGCTCCCTCGAGGCACCGGTTCGGTGCGCACGGGCCGGCCCAGTGCGGCGGCGAAGCCGCTGGCGATGTCCAGCGCGGAGTAGCGCTGCGGTCCTTCGAGCTCGATCACGCGCGGACCCTGCCACGTGTCCAGCAGGGTGCTTGCCACGGTGCGGGCGATGTCTGCGGTGGCGACCATCGGGATGGCGTGGTCCAGCGGCTGCAGAAAGCTGGGAATCAAGCCGGCGCGAGCGGCGCTGACGTCCCATGCGGCGTTTTCCATAAACCAGGCGGCCCGCACGAAAGCAGTGGGCAGCGGCAGTTCGCGTAGCGCCGTTTCGACCATTCGGCCGTTGTTCAACAGCGAGAACGTGTCGACCTGGGCGCCGACGGTGGAGAGATATACCAGCTTGCCGGGACATGCCTTTTTCACGGCCTGCTGTACGGCGGCGATGATTTCCCGGACGGCCGGAAAACCAGGGGCAGGGTCGTAGTCGGGCGGGATCATCAGAAACACGCCGCGCGTATCGGCGAATGCTGCGGCCAGCGCGTCGGGATCGTTGGCCGTGGCGATCGCCGTGTCGCAGCCGCGCTCGATCCAGCGAGCGGCCTTGGCGCTGTCGCGAACGATCGCCCGTACGCGCTGGCCGGCGGCCAGCAGTTCATTCGCTACCTGGCCGCCAACCTGGCCGGTGATTCCCATGACTGCATACATGATCGGATCCTCAAGAGGGCGGCGCTTACCGCGTTCGGATGAGGATTTTCCGCGCCGGCCACTGGTTTCGCGATAACATCAATAACAATGGATAAGTGACAAAAAGGCATGAATGCATGGCCTTCGACGAGCGCACCTTGAACGGCATGAGCGTGTTCACCGCCGTGGTCGATGGCGGCAGCTTTGCGGCCGCCGGCGAGGCGCTGGACATGTCGCCGCCCGGCGTCAGCCGTGCCATTGCGCGGCTTGAAGCGCGGCTCGGCATTCGGCTGTTCGATCGCACCACGCGATCCGTCCGTCTCACCGATGAAGGGCGTCGGTTCCACGCGCAGGTGATGCCCCTGCTGGCAGGGCTGGAAGAGGCTGCGGCGAGCGCGGCTGAAGGCGCCACGCTGGTGCGCGGACGCCTGCGCGTGCATATGGACCCGCTGTTCTCGCGGCTGGTGCTGGCGCCGCGCGTGGGCGAGTTCATGGAGGCCCACCCCCTCCTCGAAGTGGAGCTGGCAACGCGCGACCAACTGGGCGATATCGTGGCCGACGGTTTCGACCTGGCCGTGCGTTTCGGCGAGCCGCCCGATTCCAGCCTGGTGGCCCGCAAGCTGCTGGAGACGCGCATCCTCACGGTGGCCTCGCCGGCCTATCTGCGCCGCTACGGGCGGCCTGCGCACCCGCAGGAGCTGGAAGGCGACCGGCACGTCTGCATCGAATTTCGCGATCCGGCGACCGGTCACACGTTTCCCTGGGAATTTCATCGCAAGCGCAAGCGCCTATCGGTGAAGACCTCGGGGCGGCTGGTGGTCAACGACGGCGGCAGCATGCACAGCGCCTGCGTCGCCGGCTATGGCATCGCGCAGGTGATGGCGGTGGCTGCCGGGCCGTTGGTGACGCATGGCAAGTTGGTGGATCTGTTTCCGGACTGGCCCGACGAACGCTTCCCGCTCTATGCGCTGTATCCCTCGCGTCACCATCCGTCGGCCAAGCTGCGCGCGTTTCTCGATTTCGTCATCGGGATCACGTCGGCGGTCTAGGCAGTAGAATGGCTGATTCGCACGCCTTTACAGTCTTCTTGATGACCGATCAGACACCATCGTTGGCCCCATCGTTTTCCGACGCAGACGAGCGCTACATGCGCCGTGCGCTGCAGCTCGCCGCGCACGCGCGTGATGCGGAAAACGAGGTGCCGGTGGGTGCGGTGCTGGTGCAGGGCGAGGAGATCATCGGGCTGGGCTGGAACCGCAACATCACGCTGAACGATCCCAGCGCCCATGCGGAAATCATGGCTCTGCGCGCCGCGGGCGAAAAACTGTCCAACTACCGCATGCCCGGTGCCACCTTGTACGTGACGCTGGAGCCGTGCGCGATGTGTTCGATGGCGCTGGTACATGCGCGCATTGGGCGCGTGGTGTATGGGGCAACCGATCCGAAGACCGGCGCCGCCGGCAGCGTGTTCGATACGCTGGTTTCCGATCGCCACAATCACCGCATTGCGGTTGAGGGCGGGCTGTTGGCGGATGATTCGTCGAGCATGTTGCGCGAGTTTTTCCGCGCCAGGCGCTAAGCGTCAGTGCGCGGCCTTGCGCCAAAAAGAGTTCAGCTTTTCCAGCTTCGCCAATGAATGCATGGCCTCTTCCGAGGCGTGGAACGCGGTGCGCTTGCCCCACTGGCGGAACGGCTTGAGCAGGGTCTGGGTGTCTTCCGCAACGAGGAAATCGCGTATCAGCGTGCGTCCCGTCATGCGGTCGTGCGCCAGGCCAAGGCCGCTTTGCAGGTCAGTCAGCTGCTTGAGCCAGGCCGAAGTCGCCTGCTTGGGGAAGGCGTGCTGGTAGAGCTCGATGCTGTAGCGCATTTTTTTGGTGGCGCTGCGCAGGCGATGCAGGCGTTTCTGGCCACCGTCGAGTTTGCTGGCGCGCTTCTTCAAGGTATTCCAGCGTTGCTGGAGGGCGGCAGCCGCCACCTTGCGCACCTGGTTGTCGGTCGGCGGTTCAACCGTTTGCACCCAGTGGCGCCATGACTGCAGCGACGCGGCCAGGTTGTGCTTCTTGAGTTCGACCACGGCCTGCTTGTGCGCCAGTTGCTGACGCTCGGACAAGGCCTTGGTGGCAGCGTCGACGCCGGGCAGCTTGGCGTTGTCCTTGCCGAGAAAGGCGGGCAGCGTTTCCTGGGCGAGGATATCCAGGTCGCGCGATTGTCCGGTGCTTTCGCGGCAGGATCGCAGATAGGCGAGCACATCGCGCAGATCGTCGTCGGAGAGCGAGGCGAGGTCTTTCAGCGTGGCTGTCACACGGCGCAGGTTGACGCGCCAGGCGTGCAGCAGCTTGGGCTCGTAGGGTTGTTCAAGCAGGCGCTTGCGCGCCTCGAATGCCTTGTCGAAATAGCCGTCCAACGCCTCGCAGATCCGCTCGAACTCGGATGGCTTGCCCGGCCCACTCTTGGCGTGGGCTGAGGAAGACCGCGACGGCGTCGCGCGATGTTGCAGCCTGGCATTCATGCAGTGATTCCACACGACCGGGATGTCTACTCTGCATCAAATGGTCACAATGCGCGAGCGGCATCCGGCCGCGTCCCTATGACACGAAAGCCAGCGCCTCGGCGCATGATTGTTCGATCTTGAGGCTGAGCAATGGGTCGGCCCGGGTCTTGCCCAGGTTCACGGCGGCGATGGGTTTGCCCTCGCGCGCGGCTGCGGCTGCAAAGCGGTAGCCGGAAAACACCATCAGGGACGAACCCACTACCAGCATCGCGTCTGCGTCGTTCAGCGATGTGACGGCGGCGTCAACGCGATGGCGCGGCACGTTTTCGCCGAAGAAGACCACATCCGGCTTCAGGATGCCGCCGCAGGCCGGGCAGGGAGGTACGACGAACTGCGTGAAATCGCGGCCGTCCAGATCGGCGTCGCCGTCCGGCGCATCGCCCGCATCAAGCAGGGCCCAGGCGGGATTGTGTTGCACCAGCGACTGCTGAAACGTGTCGCGGGGCAGGCGCAGGTCGCAGCTCATACAGCGCACTTCATCCAGTCGACCATGCAGATCGATGACGCTTTGGTGGCCAGCGGCCTGGTGCAATCCGTCCACGTTCTGGGTGAGCAGGGTGGTCACGCGACCCTGCTGTTCCAGCCGCGCCAGCGCGCGATGGGTGGCATTGGGTTGCGCTCTGCCAAAGCGGCGCCAACCCACCAGGCTGCGTGCCCAGTAGCGCTGGCGAGTGGCGGTTTCGCCCATGAAGGCCTGATAGGTCACCGGCTGCGGGCGCTTCCAGCCGCCGTTGGTGTCGCGGTAATCAGGAATGCCTGAATCCGTGCTGCAGCCGGCGCCCGTGAGTACGAACAGGCGTGGATGCGCCTGGACGAAGTCGCGCAGGCGCGCGCGGTCCTGTTCGATGCTGGCGGAACCGGCATCGATGGACAGGTCGAGGTCGATCTCAGGCGACTGCACGGTTTTGCAACTCCTCGAGTGCGCTGGCGATGCCGGTGGGACCCTCCACCTGCACCACGCGCGAGCTGTGGTCCACGAAATCCGTATCGGTCTCGTGTGCCCAGGTCACGTGGTAGGGCATGTAGACGCCCCAGCCACCGAGCTCCACCACGGGTGCGATATCCGAGCGCAGCGAATTGCCGACCATCGCGAAACGTGTCGGCGTCAGCTGGAATTCGTCCAGCACGCTGCGATAGGCGCGCTCGTCCTTCTCCGAAACGATCTCGATGCGATGGAATAGATCCGCCAGCCCGCTGCTGGCGACCTTCTGTTCCTGATGAAACAGGTCGCCCTTGGTGATCAGCACCACGCGGTGATGTTGCGCCACAGCTTCCACCGCGGCGCGGATGCCAGGCAACAAATCCACCGGATGCGCCAAGACCTGCTTGCCCAGCTCGATGATGCGATGCAGATCGGCGGCACTGATGCGTTGGCCCGTGATGTCGATAGCCGATTCCAGCATCGACAAGGTCATGCCCTTGGCGCCATAGCCGAACAACTTGATGTTGCGGCGTTCGGTGGCGAGCAGACGCTCGTGCACGCGCACATCGACCAGATCGACGTACTCGCCCACGATGCGCTCGAATTCACCATGCGCCGACTGGTAATAACCCTCGCTGTGCCACAGCGTGTCATCACCGTCGAAACCCACCAGCTCTATCACTAGTCCACCCGTTTGCCGACTTGGCCGTGCCTGCGATATGGGGGTGATTTTCCCAGAAAACACGGTGACTGGCGGCCTTGGCGTCCTGGCCAGGCTGAGACGCGGCTGCATGAACGCGGCCGGCGCGTGCCGGCCGCGTGATCCGCCATGGGAAGCTCAGCGCTGGGCTTGCGCGTTCGCGTCGCTGTTGAGGAAGCCGACCAGCGCGGGAATGGTTTGCGCGGGTGCTTCTTCCATCAGCCAATGGCCCGACCCCTTGATGATCACGCCCTGCACGTGGGTGTCGACCAGTTTTGCCTGGGCGATGAGGAAATCGCCCGAGGCTTTTTCACCGGCGAGCACCAGCATCGGCATGCTCAGCGGCTGCTTGGCGAAGCCGGCGAAATCCTCAGCGTCCTGCGGGAAGGCGTGGAAGTATTCGAAGCCGGCCTTCATGCGGCCTGGCCGCGCGTACTGCTGGGTGTAGTACTGGCGATCGGTTTCGGACATGGAGTGCCTGGGGTCGGCGGCAAAGTCGTTCCAGAAATGCTCGAAGTAGATGCGCTCGCGTCCGTCGACCAGCTTCAGCGGCGTGTCGCCGTAGAAGTTGAAATGCCACTTGTCGCGCAGCAGCCACACTTTCTGCCAGTCGCCCACGCCGGGAAGAAAGGCATCCATCAACACGATGCTGTCCACTTCATCGGGATATTGCGCGGCATAGGCGTAGGCCACCATCAGGCCGATGTCATGGCCGACGATCTTCACCTTGCGATAGCCCAGCTGTTGAACCAGCGCATGGATGTCCTGCGCCATGGTCTTTTTGTCGTAGCCCGTCGCGGGCATCGACGAATCACCGGCGCCGGGAAGGTCAGGCGCGATCACCGTGCGACGATCATCGAGCTTGGCGATCAAAGGCAGCCACATATGGCTGGTTTCGGCGTAGCCGTGGAGCAGGATCACGGGGGTACCCGCGCCTTCGCCGGCCTGCAGATAATGTAACTGCACGCCGTTGGCGTTGGCCGTATGTTGCTCGATGGCGGGTGTCTTGGCGTACGCTGCCTGAAGGGCAAGCGAAGCCAGCAACGCCACCGCAAGGCGGCGCATCCACTGCAAGGTCTTCATGTTGAACTCCTCGGTAGGCCCGGCCGCGGGTGCGGCCGGGCAGATGGCTTACAGCTGGCTCATGCCGCCGTCGGTGATGATCTCGGTGCCGACGATAAAGGCCGATTCCGGCGCAACCAGGTGCAATACGGTCGAGGCGATTTCAGCTGGCGTGCCGAAGCGGCCCAGCGGCACCTGCGACTGGATTTGCGCCGCGGTGGCTTCCAGTGTGGCCTTATCCATGCCCAGCTTGCCGTAGAGCGGCGTTTCCACCGGGCCCGGGCTCACCACATTGACGCGTGCGCCCAGCGGGAGCAGTTCGGCCGACAAGGTCTTGGCCAGCGAGATCACGGCAGCTTTGCTGGCGGCATAGACCGAAGACGTCGGCATGCCAATGTGTGCGTTGATCGAGCCATTGATCACGATGGACGCGCCCTTGTTGAGCAGCGGCAGCAGCGCCTGGATCTGGAAGTAGGGGCCCTTCACGTTGACGTTGAAGGTCTGGTCCCATAGCGACTCGTCCACACTTTCGAACGGCGCGAGCTTGGCGATGCCGGCGTTGAGGAAGATGCCGTCGAGGCGGATGCCCTGGGCGCTCAGCGCGCTGGCAAGTTCTTTGGCGCCAGCCACTGAGCTGGCATCGTTGCGGATGGCGAGCGCTTGCGTGCCCAGCGTGGCGGCGGCCTGCTCGAGCGCGGCCTGGTCGCGGCCGGTGACGATGACGCGAGCCCCTTCGGCGGCGAAGGCCTGTGCGGTGGCCAGGCCGATACCGCTATTGCCGCCGGTGACGAGGATGGTCTTGTTGGTGAAGCGGTTCATGACGTGATCCCTTGCGTGTGTGTGGTCGATGGGGAGATCTTGCGCGTCAACGTGGGCGGTGCCGTGCCAGCTTTCCGATGAACACGTTCGATGGGATCGAACGTGTTGCCCGGGCGACTCTGGGGTCCTGCGAATCTATGCGCGGCCGCTGTGCGTCCTGCCTATGCCGCATGCGTGCCTTCAAAACACGATTGAGGCAGCATGGATGATTCGTGGCATCGAGGCACGCTTCGGTGAGCAGGGTGTGCCTTCAATGGGAAGCGCGACTGCTGTCGCGAGCAGAGGGGGCGGCACCCGCCTCAGCATCCCTTTGATTTCGCCAGACACCGCTGCCATGGCTCACCGGCGACCATTCGGGAAGTGGCATCGGCGGTGCGAGATCGAACGCGCGGAAATCGCCTTCGGCATAAACCACGCGCCCATCCATCACGGTCAGTTCCGCGACCGTCTGCCGGATTTCTTCGTCGGGCACGCTGAAGTAATCCTGCGAAAGCACGGCGAAATCGGCGTACTGACCGATATCCAGCTGCCCCTTGCCGCCCTCCTCGCCGGAGAACCAGGTGTTGGCCCGGGTGTGCAGCGCCAGTGCTTGGGCGCGATCGAGCCGTTCATCCGGTGGGTAGATCGTGTTGCCGCCGAGCGTGTGTCCCGTCGTCAACCAATGCAGGGTGGCCCAGGGATCCATGCTGGCGATCGCGGCGCCGCCGGAGCCCAGCCCCAAGTGCAGGCCGGCGTCGAGCATGCGGCGGATCGGCGGCGTGCGCGCTGCCACGTCCGCGCCGTGGCGTTCGAGGAAGTACTCGCCCTGGTAAGCCATGCGCGGCTGCAAGGTGATGCCGCCGCCCAGTCGTGCGACGCGTTCGATGTTGCGTTGGCTGATCATCTCGGCGCCATCGAAAAACCACGGCAGGGAGCGCAAGGTCATGTCCGCATCCACGCGCTCGAACGCATCCAGCGCCATGCCGATGGTTTCGTCGTACACCGCGTGCATGCGCCACGGCCAGCCGCGCGCTACCAGCCTGCTCACAATGTCCTCCAGTTCGGCCGCGGTCTGCGTGGTCATCTCCGGTGGCGGCTGGCGGAAGTTATCGTCGTCCATGGCGGCGTGCACAAGCACGTCGCCTGCGCCATTGAAGCGGAGCAGTTCATCGCCGTCGCCGTAGTGATTGATGGTGGACCAGTGCAGGAAATCGGCGGTTTCCGCGCCGGCGGCATGCGCCGCCAGGTGATAGGCGACGCGCACGGTCAGCAGATGATGGTGGGCGAGTTCTTCCAGTGCCCGGTAGTCGTCCGGGTAGTGCAGGTGCGCGGCGCCGGCATCGATCACGCTGGTCACGCCCAGGCGATTGAGTTCGCGCATGGTCCGCCGCAGGCTGTTGATCTGGTATTCGTGCGGCAGCACCGGTGCATGCGCGAGCGCCTGATGAAATACCTCGGTGGCGGGCGTGGCGATCAGCAGGCCGGTGGGGGTGCCGGCGCTATCCCATTCGATATGGCCCCCGGGCGGGTCGGGTGTCTGGCCGTCGTAGCCGCAGGCGGCGATCGCCGCGGCATTGAGCAAGGCGCGATCTTCCAGGTGCTGGATATAGACGGGCGTGGATGGCGCGATGCGGTTCAATTCGTCCAGCGTCGGCAGCCGTTGTTCGGCGAACTGGTGTTCGCAGAAACCGCCAACCACGCGCACCCATTGGGGCGACGGCGTGCGCTGGACTTGTTCGGCCAGCAGGTTGAGCGCGGCGTCCAGCGTGGGTATGCCGTCCCAGCGCAATTGCTGGTTGTAGTCCAGGCCGGTGGCAACCAGGTGCTGATGCGCGTCGATCAATCCCGGGATGATCCGCCGCTTTCCCGCATCGATAACCAAGGTGGCGGGGCCGGCCAGCGAGCGTATCTGCCCGTTGCTGCCCACGGCAGCGATGCGCCGCCCGTTCACCGCCAGCGCCTGGACTTCAGGCCGATGCGCGACGCCCGTGTGGATCTTCGCGTTATGGACGATGAGCGTCGGATACACGGCCATCCCTCCTGCCAGTCCGCTATTGACGATCAGATGTACGGCCAGGCACGTCGAGCTTTCGTGACTGCGTTGTCGCGGTGTCACGCAGGTGGATCAGGGGAGTGCTCCAGCGTGCCGATACATTGGGACGAGCCAAGGGGGCGATGGGGAGTCGCCCACGTCATGTGCATATGCACAAAAGTCATTTCTCGCCATGCCGGCGATTGGACAGCATGCTTTGCACTCGTTGGGAGGCGAGACCATGCATAACACCGACCCTGCACGCACTGTCGTCGCTTTTCGTCGCGCGCTGACGCTGACGCTGGCGCTGGCGCTGGCATGCGCGTGGCCGGTGTTTTGTCTGGCGGACAACTATGACGTGTACAGCAATTGGCCCACGCATGAGAGTGCATCGGACGGCACGGACTTCGGCCTGGCCGTGCTCTATCAATACGACGTCAACCAGTTTTCCAATGATGCCGGCAAGTTCGAAGACGCCAGCACCAATCGGCGTCGCTATTTCGGTTTCTATCTGCGCAAGCCGGGTGTGTACGACGCTATCGTGCAGTACGATTTTCAGGCCAAGCAGTGGGTCGATACGTTCGTGCGCTTTCGCAGCGGTGGCGTGATCGGAGAGGACATCGGCAACTTCCGCTTTGGTTATTCGAAAACGCCGGTGGGTTTCGAGGGCGTAACCAGTTCATCGGCCACCACCTTCGTGGAAACCGCGTTGCCCACGCAGGCCGTGTGGGAAGGTCGTCGCGCAGGTCTGGACTGGGCGTGGGTGAGGCCGCATTTCATCCTCAATGTCGGCGATTATTTCTGGCGCAAGGATCTGGACGGCAACAACCCGGGGCGCACCTGGGCTGCGCGCGCGGCGTGGATACCGCTCAACAAGCCGGGTCATGTGTTGCATCTGGGTGTGTCCGCGTCACGCGAAAAACTCGACTGGGCCGAGGAGGGTTCGGTGCCGCCTTCGGCTCGCCTGCGTGCGCGGCCGGAAGATGGCCTGTCGCCGGTGCGGTTGGTCGATACGGGGAATCTGCCCTATAGCAAAAGTGTCGATCGCCAGGGCTTGGAGGCACTGTGGATCCAGGGGCCGTGGTCGCTGCAGGGCGAGTATCTGCAGGCGCAGGCGGATCGCACCAACGGAAAGCCCGATGTCGACGTGAACGGTTTCTATGTGTTCACCACCTGGACGCTCACCGGTGAGTCACGCTTCTACAGCGATGGCAACGTAGCCGATCGACGCTACAACGGCCGCGACCTGCAGGCCGTGCGGCCCACACATGCCTGGGGTGCCGTGGAGCTGGCGGTGCGCTACAGCGAGCTGGATCTCAACGACGGTGCCATCACGGGCGGCAAGGAACACGACTGGACGGCTGGCGCGAACTGGTACGTCGGCGAGCACCTGAAGTTTCAGGCTAACTATGTGTGGGCCTTCAGTGACAGGGGAAGGCTGCAGGTGAATCCGCGGATTTTTGAGATGCGGGCGCAGGTTTATTTCTGATGGCTGTTCAAGACCTCTTTGCCATCGCTCCCCTCACCGTCATTCCCGCGAAAGCGGGAATCCAGCGCCTTTAATTCGCTGCGAGAAGGCACTGGATTCCCGCTTTCGCGGGAATGACGGTGAGGGACGCTGGTGCCGATGGCGCGGCCTCAATATCTCAATGCAAGCCCACGCTGTCGCGCGTCGCGTCAAAAATCCTCTGCGTGTCGTACCCCACGCCATTCTTGAACACCAACGGCATGTGCTCGATATCGGCCACGTGCTTGGCCGGGTCGCCATCGATCACCACCAGATCAGCGCGCTTGCCCACGGCGAGCGTGCCGACATCGGCATCGCGGCCCAGATATTTGGCGCCATTGGAGGTGGCGACTTTCACCGCTTGCTCAACACCGAAGCCCGCTTCCACCAGCAGTTCCACTTCGCGCTTTGCCGAATATCCCGGTACCACGCCGCCGTAGCCGGTGGGGTCGGTGCCGGCGAGCAGCAAGCCACCGGCGTCGGCGTATTGCTTTTCCATGCGGGCGAGCTTGAGGTAGGTCTCCGGTGCCATGTGCCCCTTCGTGGTCTGCACCCGGTTCCAGACTTTCTCGTACTGGGCACGCACTTCCGGCAGCATCAAGTCGAGCGCACCCTGCGGTGCCTTGGGTCGGTTCGGTACAAAGGTTTCGAATACCGTGAGCGTGGAGGTAAGCGCCACGTGGTGGTTGATCATGTCGCGCATCAGCAGCTTCACGTCGGCCGACTTCGGATCGACGGCGGCCAGCGAGTCGTTGACGCCCGGGCTCTTCGGACACTGATCAGGCTGCTTGTCCTTGACGAAATCGCTGGCGACGAAGAAGCCGTGCTCCAGGTTGTCGATGCCCATGTCCACCGCTTCGCGGTAGGTCACCGAACACAAATGCGCCGTCACCTTGGCCTTGCGCTCGTGTGCCGTATCGATCACCCGCTTCAGTTCATCGCGGCTGATCTGCATATAGGCCTTGTACGAGGTGACGCCTTCGTCGGACCAGTAGTTGACCGTGCGTTCGGCGTCGTCCGGACCGCTCAGCACATGCACCGCGGGAATCGGCAGGCCCGGGCCGTTGAGATAGGGGCCGGTCACGTCCATGTCGGGGCCGATCACCGTGCCCTTGGCAATGGCGTCGCGCACGTTGATGTCGGCATACGGCATCATCGAGCCGGCCGTGCGCATGGTGGTGGTGCCGCCGGCGAGATAGAGGCGGGGAAAGCTGTAGCTCATCTCGTTGTATTCGGCGCCGCCGGCCGGATAGAACATATGCTCGTGCACCATCACGAAGCCGGGCATCAGCGTCTTGCCCTTCGCGTCGATCACCTTGGCATCCACGGGCAGCTTCACCTTGCTGCTCTTGCCCAGGGCCACGATGCGGCCGTGGTCGATCACCAGGGTCTGGTCGCGCGCGGCTTTAGCGCCGGTGCCATCGATCACCGTGGCGTGGGTGAAGGCGATCAGTGGTTGATCGTAGGCGACAAAGTCTTTGTCGCTCGCTGGCTTGGTGTCGGCGGCCGATGCGCTGGCTGCGCATAGCAAGCCGGCGATGGCGGCGGTGAAAAGCGAACGCTGCAATGCCATGATGCTCCCCCTGTCAAAAGTGGGAGCATCGTAGCAAGCGGCGTCGCCGATCGCTTAGCCTGCTTCGAGCAGGGCCACCGTTCCCTGACCACCATCGGCGCAGATGCTGACAATGGCCAGCGTGCCCGCAGGTTGCGCCGCGAGCTCCTTCACCGCCTGGCTGAGGATGCGTGCACCCGTGGCGCCAAAGGGATGACCGATGGCCAGGCTGCCGCCGTTCGGATTCACGCGATCGCGCGGGAACGGGCCGAAGTCGCGCTCCACGCCTGCCTTGCGCGCGAGAAACTCGCGGCTTTCCAGGGCAGCCATGTGGAACAGCACCTGCGCCGCAAAGGCTTCGTGGATTTCCCACAAGGCCACATCGTCATAACGCAGGTTGTGGCGAGCCAGCAGCTTGGGTATCGCGAACGCCGGTGCCATCAGCAGGCCTTCCACACGGAAGTCGACCGCGGCGATCTCCCAGTCGACCAGCTTCACGCGTGGCACGTGGGACGGTAGGCGATCGAGGCCTTTCTCGCTCGATACCCACAAGCCGGCAGCGCCGTCTGTGAGTGGCGATGAATTGCCCGCGGTCAACGTGCCTTCTCCGGTTGTGCGGTCGAATGCTGGCGGGAGCTTGGCCAGCTTCTCCAGCGTGCTGTCCGCGCGCGGAATGCTGTCGCGGCGGAAGTCGCCCACCGGTATCACCAGATCATCGAAGAAACCGCTGTTCCAGCCCGCCACGGTGCGTTGGTGACTGCCGAGCGCCCAGGCATCTTCATCCTCGCGGCGCATATGCCAGTCTTTGGCGGTGATCTCGGTGTGCTCGCCCATGCTCAGGCCCGAGGTGCGATTGACGATGCCCGGGATATACAAGCGAACGTCGCCCGGCTTCAGCGTGAGCGCGTGCGAGACCTTCTCGCCGACCGAGCGCGCCTTCTGGAACTGGCGGATCCAATCGGAAAGGCTTTGCGGCAGACCCAGCTGGATGCGGCTGAGACTATCCACGCCGCCGACCAGGGCCAGCTGCAGACTGTCGTCGTCGAGCATGCCGGCCGCTTCGATCATGCCGATCATGCTGGTGGAGCACGCCATGATGGTGGAGAACGCCGGGATGGTGGCGGGCGCGCCAGCGTCCATCAGCACTTCGCGCGCGATATTGCTCCAGGTGAGGTTGGGCACGACCGCGCCCCACGCCGCGAAATCCGGCCGCTTGCCCTCGGGCAGGCTGGCCAGCATGTGCTGCACCACCGGTACCGACAGTGCGATGGCATCGTGCGAGGCCAGCGCGCCATCCACTTTGGAGAAGGGTGTGCGTACACCAGAGGCAAGCCAGACGGGTCGGCTATAACGCGACTTCAGAGGCATGGACGTGTCCTGAGGGCAAGGATGAAGGAATCAGCTGGCGAACAGGTTCCACACCGCGCCTTCGGGGGCGCCGCGTCCCAGCTTGTCCGGCAGCGGATCGGTGTCGGCGACGAACTCCAGCGACACCGAATTGATGCAGTAGCGCTGGTGCGTCGGCGGCGGACCGTCGTCGAACACATGGCCCTGGTGACTGCCGCAGCGGGCGCAGCGGATCTCGGTGCGCACCATGCCGTAGCTGCTGTCGCGCACATAGGCCAGATGCGTCTCGTCGAACGGCGTGGTGAAGCTCGGCCAGCCGGTGCGGCTGTCGAACTTGTTGCCGGCCAGGAATAGCGGCAGGCCGCACAGCCGGCAGCCGTAGACGCCCGCGCGCTTTTCACTCAGCAGCACGCCACAGAACGGCGACTCGGTGCCGTGATCCAGCAGCACCTTGCGCTCTTCCGCGGTCAGCTTGGCCGCCAGTGCATCGAACTGAAGCGGAGTGGGAGGGGACAGGTCGAAAGTGGGGCGACTGCTCACAGCGTGTTCTCCTCGATGAACCCACGGGCAGCGTGTGCCCGAACGCCCTGAAGATCGGGGCGAACGCGGCGGGCTCAAGGGGTCAGCGGCGCTCGCGGGCCTGCTCTTCCTGCACGGTGAGCACGGATTCCGGGGCTGCTTCCAGCCGGGCCTTGGGGATGGGGTCCCCGCTCTCGTCGGAGTAGCCGTAGGTGCCGTCGTCGATCTTCTGCAGGGCGCGCTCGATGTTGTTCACGCGTTGCTCGTCCACGTCGTGGGTGGCCTGGCGAACTTCTTCCTGGGCCAGGTCCTGCGCGGAATCCTCGAACTCCTCGGCCTCGTCGCCGTGCTCCTCAGTGAAGGCGCGCTTGCGTGCATTGACGTCCAATTCACCGCCCAGCACCTGCTTACGCAACGCCTCCAGGCGCTTGCGCTGCTGTGCGATGAACTCGGGGGTGAGGTGCTGTTCGGCGGCCATGGGTGCGACTCCGTCGGAGAGGATTATCCGGTAGCTATCGCACAGGTTTTGTTCGTACGCGGTGAAGGCACCGGCCCGTGGATCGGGCCGGCGCGCAGCAGTCACCAGCGGTAGGCCACCTTGCCGTAGACATAGGCGCCATTGAAGCCAAATGGCGAAAACACCGAGTACGGCATGGTGCCGCTGTTGTCGTTGGCGTGAATGACCCGGTCGGGGTAGGTGTTGAGCACGTTGTCGCCGCCGACAGTGAACGTCCAGCGGTCGAGGTTGTAGTTCACGGCGAGGTCGAGAATCCACTTGGCACCGAACGTCTGGTCCAGCGTGGCCGTGGTGGAGTTGTAGGAGACGAAGCTGCCATAGCGCGTCAGCGTGCCGTTGAAGCTCCAGCGGCTGAGGTTGTAGACCTCGTTGAGGATCAGCTTGCTGCGCGGCGTGGTATCGGCCAGCAGGCCGTACTGGTCGCGCCGGTCGATACGCTTGAGGTTCACCCCGAGCTGGTTGAGGATCGCCGGGTTGGCCTTGATGTCGGTGACCTTGTTCTTGTTGTAGTTGTAGCTGACCGTGCTCTGCAGCGAACCGGCGTCACCGAAATCGCCGAGGTAGCTAGCCACCAGGTCCACGCCGCGGGTGCGGGTGTCCACCGCATTGGTGAAGTAGGCGATGCCGCTGTAGTTGGTGTTGGTGACGCCATTGGCCGCGAGATACGACTGCACCGCCGGCGAGGTGGTGGCGAGGTTGCTGGACAACGTGATGCGGTTGTCGATGTTGATCTGATAGATGTCCACGCTCAGGTTGAGCGCATCGAGCGGATTCCACACCGCGCCGAAGGTGTAGTTGTGCGACTTCTCCGGTTCCAGCGGCTGCGCGCCCAGCAGCGTGCCGACCTGGCTGTTCACGGGTACCAGGCCGGTGTTGTAGATGCCTGGCGGCAGCTGCAGCGAGTTGCCCGCGCCGTAGTACAGCGACGAGGTATACGAATAGTGCTGCTGCGCCAGCGACGGCGCGCGGAAGCCGGTGGACACGCTGCCGCGCAAGGCGAAGCGATTGGTGAAGTCGAAGCGTCCCGCCAGCGCACCGGAGGTGGTGTTGCCGAAGTCGCTGTAATCCTCGTGGCGCAGGGACAGCGATGCGCCGAAACGATCGGTGAGATTCGACTCCAGGCTGACGTACTCGGCGACGTCGTGGCGGCTGTAGGAGCCGGCATCGGTCGGTTGGTAGCCGCCGAAACCCTGCGCACCGCCGGATACGCCCGACGTGCCGGTGTACCAAGAGGTCAGGTCGCCGGCATCGATCTGGTAGGTCTGGCGCAGGTATTCCGCACCGAACGCCAGCGTGACCGGATTGGGCAGCCAGCTGGTGGAGAATTCCTTGGCGATGTCCACGTCGAACGACTGCTGAGACGAGTTTAGGATGCCGTCGTGGAACTCGGTGGGGCTATAGCCGAAGTCATGCAGGAAGGCACGGTTCACGCTGTTCTCGGTGGCATACGACACACGGTTGCCGCCGTAGTTGCCGCTCACGTCCCAACGCCAGCCGCCTTCGGTCTTGCCGCGAACGCCGATCACCAGCGAGCGATCGGTGGAATCGGCGTGTTCCAGCGGCAGATAGCCGTTGGGATAGAGCGACGGCACCGAGTTGCTGTTGGCCAGGTTGCGGAAGAACGCGGGCGAGGTGGTGTTGCGCTCGCTGTAGTGGCCAAAGGCGTACAGCTGCACGTTCGGCGTGAGGTCGAACTGCGAGTTCAGGAACAGGTTGTGGTCTTGCACCGCCGGGTCGCCGTAGCGCTGCGTGGTGCCTTCAGCCGGGCGCGTGCGGTTGGGCTCGGCGCGATTGGTGTAATCCTGGTTGCCGTCCTGCAGCGTGAAGCGTATCCATCCCTTGTCGCTGAGGGGGATGCCAAAGTTGGCGGAGCCTTGCCATTGGCGGCCATCACCGGCGGAATACTGGCCGCCAGTAACATCCACTTCGCCACCTGCCGCGCCTTTCTTCAATACGATGTTGATCACGCCTGCGATGGCATCAGAGCCGTACTGCGCGGATGCGCCGTCGCGCAGCACTTCGATGTGATCCACTGCGCCAATCGGAATGGTGTTGAGATCCACCGCCTGCGAACCGCGCCCGAGCACCCCGTTGGTGAGCAGGATGGCGCCCGGATGCCAGCGCTTGCCATCCACCAGCACCAGCACTTGGTCCGGCGAAAGGCCGCGCAACTGCGCCGGGCGCTGCGAGTCGGCGGTATCGGCAGCCGAGGGGCGCGGGAAGGTCAGCGATGGAATGATACGCGCCAGCGCGGTGGTCAGTTCGGTGGTGCCGGTCTGCTTGAGCGTTTGCGCCGAGACGACGTCGATGGGCGTGAGCGAGCTGCTCTCGGTGCGGTTGTCGGCGCGCGTGCCAGTGACGATGACGGTACCGAGCTTCTTCGCGCTTTCGGTGGATGGCGATGGAGTGGCGTCCTGCGCGGAGGCCTGCGAAAGGATGGAAAGCAGTGCAACGGCGAGGACGCTAGGCGCGGCCTTGAGGCCGGCGAAATTCTTATGCATGCGACGTAATTCCCCAGAAAAAGACATGGTGATGCGGTGCAACAATCGCAGGCTAACGGCGAAGGTTTGCGCGAGTCAACAGCGGTATAGACGTCCAAACATGTCCAATGACATTTGCTGATTTGCTTATGCACTGGCGTCATGAGCATGCCTGTGCCAGGCCGTCCTGACGGCATGGCGGACTGGGGTGCTGGCGCGGCTTTAAGACGGGTTTTCACGTAGCCTTGCGTGAGGGATTTCGCAAGTGGCTGATTCCATGGGTTTTCACGCAACGTTGATGCTTGGCTGAACGACCCTATATCGGGCGGAGCGCTGGGCACCTGTCGTTACGGGTGGCGTGCCTGGTCGGAATGCACCTTTTCATCAAGGCAGGACCCCATGGCACGCAAGAAGTCGCTTGAGCTGTATCGCAACATCGGCATCATCGCGCACATCGATGCCGGCAAGACCACCACGACCGAGCGCATCCTGTATTACACCGGCAAGAAGCACCAGATCGTCGACGTGCACGACACGAAGGATGGCAAGGGTTCGACCACCACCGACTATCTGGAGCAGGAACGCAAGCGCGGTATCACCATCCAGTCGGCGGCGGTGTCCACCGAGTGGAAGGGGCACCAGATCAATTTGATCGATACGCCCGGCCACGTCGATTTCACCATCGAGGTGAACCGCAGCCTGCGCGTGCTCGACGGCGCGGTGGTGGTGTTCGACGGCGTGGCCGGCGTGGAGCCGCAGACCGAAACCAACTGGCGCCTGGCCGACCAGTACAACGTGCCGCGGCTGTGCTACGTCAACAAGATGGATCGCACCGGCGCGAGCTTCGAGCACTGCGTGAAGGGCATTCGCGAGCGTCTTGGTGCGAGCGTGCTGCTGTGCCAGGTGCCGCTGGGCAGTCACGACGAATTCGTCGGCATGGCCGACCTGGTCGCTGGCGTGGCGTATCTGTGGAAGGGCGACGACAAGGACAGCCCGTGGGATACCGTGCCGCTCAACGAAGTGGCCAGCCGCGTGAAGTTCAGCACGGCGGCGGATCAGGCTTGGGTGGACAACCTGGAAAAACTGCGCCACGAGACGCTGGAGTACGCGTTGGCGATGGACGACGCCGCGTTCGATCGCCTGATCGAAACCGGCGAATTCGATCCGGAGATGTTGAAGCAGTGCATCCGCAAGGGCTGCGTGTCCGGCAAGCTGGTGCCGGTGTTCTGCGGCTCTTCGTATCGCAACAAGGGCGTGCAGCAGCTGTTGGATGCGGTGATCGACTATATGCCGTACCCCGGCGAGAACGGCGGCATCGCGCTGGTGGACGAGGACGGCCACGTCACCGGCGAGCAGGGCGTCATCGATGATGCGCCGGCGCGTGCGCTCGCCTTCAAGGTGATCAACGACCAATTCGGCACGCTCACGTTCTGCCGCGTGTATTCGGGCGTGATCAAGAAGGGCGACACTTTGCAGAACGTCACCCGCGGCAAAAAGGAACGCATCGGTCGCATCGTCGAGGTGCAGGCCAACGCGACCAAGGAAATCGACGAGGTGCGCGCCGGCGATATCTGCGCGTTCGTGTCATTGAAGGAAACCGAGACCGGCGATTCCTTGTCCGATCCGGCGCATCCGGCGCTGCTGGAGCGCATGCGCTTCCCCGATCCGGTGATCAGCGTGTCGGTGGAACCCAAGACCCGCAACGACATCGACAAGATGTCCGCGGCGCTCTACAAGATGGTGAAGGCGGACCCGTCGCTCCGCCTGGAGATGGACAAGGAGACCGGCCAGACCGTGCTCAAGGGCATGGGCGAGCTGCACCTGGAGGTGACCATCGACCGCATGCGTACCGAGCTGGGCGTGGACGCCAACATGGGCAAGCCCAAGGTGAGCTTCCGCGAGGCGTTTGGTCGCACGGTGGAACATACCTATACGCACAAGAAGCAGTCGGGTGGTTCAGGCCAGTTCGCCGAAGTCACCATCATCTTCGAGCCGCAGGAGTCGGGCAGTGGCGTGGTGTTCTCCGATGAAATCGTCGGCGGCCGCGTGCCGCGCGAGTACATCCCCGCGGTGGAACACGCCATCAAAGTGGAGTCGCGCGAGGGACAGATCGCCGGCTACGAGGTGGTGGATTTCAAGGCGCGCCTGATCGACGGCAAGTTCCATGATGTCGATTCCTCGGCGCTGGCCTTCGAAATCGCCTCGCGGCAGTGCTTCCGCGAAGCGCAAAAGCTGAGCAAGCCCAAGCTGCTGGAGCCGGTGATGCGGCTGGAGGTGGTGACCGAGGCCGACTATCTCGGCGATGTCATCGGCGACATCAACCGTCGTCGTGGCACCGTGAGCGACCAGGGACAGAAGGGTGCGCAGGCCTTCGTGCAGGGCTTTGTGCCGCTGGCGGAGATGTTTGGCTACATCAACTTCCTCCGCTCGGCTACGCGCGGCCGCGGTACGTTCACGATGGAGTTCGACCACTACGAGGAAGTGCCCGCCAACCTGGTGGACACTTTGATGGAAAAAGAGTCGAAGTAAGCGTCTTGCTGGTCACGCCGTGCAGCGCCTTGCGCACACGGCGTGACTGGTGGGTCCATGTAGTGTTCGTTTTCATCGCCTATCGCTTTTGGGGCGCCTCTGATGCGAAGCGATCTGGCGTGTTGAACGCCGTCCCCTGGTTTTCTGCTGGTCGCGTGGTATGAGTTAGGCGAGCAGGCGATGCTGGCCCCGGCAACTCGCAGCGCTCTATGCCCAAGGACGCTCCCCATGCGTATCGGATCAAGCATTTTTGCCCTGGTTTTTGGCTTCATTGCCGCGTTCTCGCAGCCCCTGGCCGCCGGAGAAGCGGCGGCGCCCATGGTGGCCGTGGGTTCGCAATACGACACCACCCATGTCTACGTGGCGCCGGCCGATGTGAACGCGTTTGTCGACAGTTTTCTCGCCACGTTCGGTGGCAAGAGCAGCAAGCAGGGCGTGGCCACCGTCACGCCGACACCCAGCAGCACCAGCACGCAGCTGCTGCAGACGCCGGTGGGCACGGTGTCGCTGTTCGGCTTCCGCACACCGATTCCGTACCCGTTCGGCGCCGAGCGCACCGGCTACCTGGTGGCCGATATCGACGTGGCGGTCAAGGCTGCACGGGCGGCCGGCGCGGACGTGATCGTGCAGGTCTTTCCCGATGCCATCGGCCGCGATGCGGTGATCCAGTGGCCCGGCGGCGTGAACATGCAGTTGTACTGGCACACCACGCCGCCGAACTACGCGCCGTTGCAGACGGTTCCGGAAAATCGCGTGTATGTGTCGCCGGATCGCGTCGATGCCTTCGTCAAGAGCTTCGTGACGTTCTCGCACGGCAAGGTCGTTTCGGATGAGGCCAGGGCGCCTGGTGCGGAGATCGGCCGTGCGGGCGACACGTACCGCCGCGTCCGCATCGAATCCACCTTCGGCAAGATGGTGGTGTTGGTCACCGACGGTCACTTGCCCTATCCCTACGGGCACGAGACGACCGGTTACGAAGTGAGCAGGCTGTCCGACACCCTGGCCAAGGCCAGGGCTCACGGCGCGAAAGTCCTGGTCGAGCCGTTCACCAGCGAAGGCCGCGAGTCGGCTTTGGTGGCATTCCCGGGTGGCTACGTGGCCGAGATCCACGCTGCCAGTCATTGATGCGATCAGTCGAGCAGGATGGTGCCATGGCGGTGCCGGCCTTCGGCAGCATGTGGTGCTTCGCCGCGCCGGCAGCGACATCGAAATGACATTTGCCGGTCCATACTCTAAGAGATGCCCTGATCTATGCCGTATGCATGGATCAGGGCATCCCAAGAGCCAACAGCGGAGTAACCTCAATGAGCAAGACTAGCAAGGCCAAGGGCGACACCGCGGCCGCCAAGACCCGTCAGAAGGCAGCGCTCAATACGCCTTCGGCACTGGGCGAGAAGGCGACGCGCGACATCTCCGGCGAACTCAATGCACTGCTGGCCGACGTCCTGGCCCTGTACCTGAAGACCAAGAACTTCCACTGGCACATGTCCGGGCCGTATTTCCGCGACTACCACCTGTTGCTGGACGAACAGTCGGACCAGATCTACGCCACCGTGGACCCCATTGCCGAGCGCGTGCGCAAGCTGGGCGGCACCACGCTGCGTTCGCTGGGCCATGCCAAGCGGCTGGCCCGCCTGTCCGACAACGACGCCGACTTCGTGACGCCGGACGACATGCTGGCCGAGCTTCGCGAGGACAATCAGCGCCTCGCCGGCTATATGCGCGCCACGCATGAGTTGTGCGACGAGTACAAGGACGTGGCCACGGCCAGCCTGCTGGAAAACTGGATCGACGAGGCCGAGCGCCGCGTGTGGTTCTTGTTCGAAACCAGTCGCCACGCCTGATCGATCTGACTCCCGTGGCTGGCGAGGCATCGCTGGTCACGGGCATCGCTCGGGCAGGCTGCGCCGGTGTTTTGCAGTTCGGCGCCAGTCGGGTTGCCGATGCGTTGCGGCGCCTGTGCCGGGGAGGAACGCACCATGCCACGTCGAGAAAAGAGTTCTACCGATCAAGCCAGCGATCCTCGCCGCCATCGGTCCGATCGCGATGCCAAGCGTCTCGCGCGCAGCGATGCCGAATCGCATAGCCAGGCTCTGCAGGATGAAGCGCTGGAAGAGACGTTTCCCGCCAGCGATCCGGTGTCGCCGTTCATCCCGGCCCGTCCGCACAAGCACCACTGACGACGACGCCTTCGTGATCGCGTGCTGCCGTAAGCGGCGCAGCTATCGAAGCAAGCCGGTACTCAATGCTCGCAGCGAGTCCTGCGTCCCCAGATCGTAGGCCTCGCGCACCGTCGTCTTCGGCGTGCAGTCCCAGGTTGAGACGGGAATGCGTTGGCTGGGCTGCCAATAAGTCCGCCCCTGCCAGCTGAACATCGGCGGCAGTTTCGGATAGTGGCGGGTGAGCATCACCAGCGTGTTCGATCGCTCCGCTTCCGATTGGCGTGGAATCGGGGCGTTATCCGTGTAGCCGCCATCGATCGCCATCCCGCCCCCGACCGCACGCGCGGACATGATGGGTGGCGCCGACGCAGCGGCAATAAGCAGAGCCTGCGCCGTGTCGATGTCGGAGCAATCGTTTAGCACCATGAAGTCCTGACGAAGCCCCAGCACTCTGGGAAGTCGAGGATGGATGCTGTTCCACAGGTATTTGTCGACGAGATAGGCCAGTGTTCCTGCGGCCACGGATCCCCTCGTTCCCAGGAACCGCGCCGGCCGAGTGAGGGCAACGACTAGGCGTGAGGAGGAATGCCGTAACGTGTCGAAAGTCGATTCATTCAAGAATGCATCGACCCATGCGGGATACACCTGCTGGTGGGCAAATTTCAGCTTGAGTTTCGGCAGCGCGGACCAGTCGAAAATCCTGGGATTGCCGGCGTAGAGCTTCAGGCAGGTTTGCAGCGCCGTGTCAGCGCCTTGCGCGAGAAACGAGGCGGCTACGGCTGCGCCAGCACTGGTGCCGACCAGTTGCGCGGGCAGCCGCATGCCGCGCTCCATCAAATGCCGCAGCGCGCCCGACTGCCACCAGCATCGATTGCCACCGCCCGCGAGGACCAGGGTGCCCATCCTGCTGAAGTCGACTTCACGAATTTCGTCCACTTTGCCGAGCATACGCCCACCGTCCCAGGTAAGGTCTTGTTCCATGTGCGCATGGCGTAACCTTCCATGGGGGCGAAGCGCCCAGCCACAATGCCGGGATGGTGCACTGAGCCAGGCCAGGCGGCGAAGGTAGCCCCTGGCGCTGCCATGCAAGCTCAGGAAAAGCCCCGCCAGCGCACCACCATGCCGACGCTCTTGGTTACGGCGCTCGACAGCAGGCGCAGGTCCAGCGGCATGTCTGTCCGGCGCACATCCAGTAGCAACGCCACCCGCGTGTGCTCGCTGCGGTTCCACACCTCGTGCGGATAAGTGTCGTCCCACAGCAAGTGCTCGCCATTGCCCAGGCGATGCTCATCCCCGGCCAGCCACAGCACGGCGCTGGGACGGCCGTCGAGGCCGAGCGGCGCCTCGAGGTTTAGCTGATAACGCAGGATGCCCCGGAAAGGCCCGGTATGCCGCGGAATGTGCTTATGCGGCGCCAGGAAGGACAGCGTGGCTGACAACACATCAGGGCAACTGGCCAGCAGCTGTGTCAGCAACGGGCAGTGCGCCTGATTGGACGGGATGTCCTGCCCGTACACCTTGAGCAGAAACATGCGCCAGTCGCGCCCGTCGTTCGCTGAGATGTCCGCCTGCGTGGGCATGATCTCGTGGAAGCGGGGAATGGGCTGGGCGCTGTCGAGTATCGCCATCGCCTCGCCACGAACGACTTCCCATGCATCGCGGAAGCGATATCCATCGGGAAAGTAGGTATCGATATCCAGCACGGGCGGCGTGTTGATGCGAGCGTCATAGAGACGGCGGATGGCCCGCGATGACAGCTCATAGAGCGAATCCATCTTCTGCTTTTCCTTCTTCTTCTGCGCGGTGGGCTCACTCGCCCCGGCATCGCCTGGCCGCGTCCTCGGGCAGCCCGCGATTGCACGGTAGCGACAGGAATCTCCTTGTCACGTGAACGCACGAGGGCCGCTCGCGTCGACAACCGCAAGCAGCGACCGCAGATGAAAAAAGGCTGCTTTCCCCCTGTTTTTCCGTAAGATTTTTCTTGTATTTTACGTGACGTCACGTAAAATACGCGCAAAAAAAGGAGGAGGTGCCATGGTTGACCCCCGGGATCCGGGCACGCTTGCGTTGCCCTTGGCGTTCAAGCGGCCACGCGGGCGTCCGCGCAAGCCCAATGCGCTGACGGCGGCGGAGCGCGCGCGTCGCTATCGAGCGAGAAAGAAAACCCTGTCGATGCACGCCGTATCGCTGGTGGTGCATCACGAAGTGCTACGCGAGCGTGACCTGGCGTTGTCGCAGGTCCGTCAGCTGCGCGCTGAGCTGGAGCATTTGCTGCAACAGCTGCGCGAGTAACAGCGCGTTCCTTACGCGCTGATCAGCACACCGCGTCCATCGCCCGGACGCGGTGTGCTTGCGCGTTTACGCTTTGAGCGCAGCCTTCAGTGCGTCGGCCTGCGGCTTGAACCAGGGGCCATTGGTTTCCAGTACTTCGGCGGCCACTTTGTTTGCCTCGTCGTCGCGATGCAGTGCCTTCAACGCCTTCACGCGCTGCAAGGCCACGGCGAGGCGGTTGGCGCCGTATGCCTTGTCGGCGGCCTGCGCGAGATACGGCAATGCCTCTGCCGGCTTGCCGGTTTCCACCAGGTTGCGGCCATAGCGATAGGCATAGACATAGTCGTCGGGGTAGGCGGCGATCAGCTGGTGCTGGTAGTCATCCAGTTCGGCGCTGCGCTTGGCACGCAACAGGTAGATGCGCAGGTTGTCGGCCAGGTTGCGGTCGCTGGCGAGGTGGTTGCCCAGGCGCTGTCGTGTCTGGGTGATGGCGCGATCGAGTATGGCTGCTGCTGCGTCATGCTCGCCGAGTACCTCATCGAGCTGCGCACTGGTGAGCACAGCGCTGCGCTGGTCTGCGCACAGCGGCTTGGCAATGAGTACCTGCGTATTGACGTACTGGTCGAGCGGCTTGCGCTGCGCGGCGAGCAGTGACTTGCGTTCGGTGGCTGGGAGTTTGTCGGTGGCATCGAGCAGATTCTCCAGCACGTAGGGGCGCTGGCAGCCGATATCCTGAGCGAGCACCTTCTGCGCGTTGGCTATGACGGCAGCATTGTCGTCAGCGGCCAAGGCCTTGGCCAGCGCGAGCTGATCGAGTGCCAGGCCAACCCCGTGGTTCGCGCGTGCAATCTGCTGCTGGCTCGCCGGCAGGCTGGCGAACCAGTTCAATCCGTCGCCGCCTTCGGTGCGCGCCTGATAAGCCTCCAGCACGTTGGCGATATCGCCCGGCGCGCCCTTGCTGGCCTTTTGCTTGAGCCCTTCCAGCGTATCGCCGGTGGCGAGGATGGCGTTGATCTTCGGATAGAACGATGCACGCGGTTGTTCCGCCGAGATGCGACCCAGTTCGTTGCCATGCTCATCGAGCACCACGTAGCTGGGCAGGAAGGACGCGTGGAGTTTCTTCATCCAGGCCTGGCCGTCTGGCGAATCGGCATCGGCCTCGACCACGATCGCCTTGCGCTGTACCGCATCCCATTCGGGGCCGCTCAACACGTGGCTCGCCATGTAGTAGCAGGAGTAGCACCACACGGCCTGAAAATCGACCAGCACCGGACGATGCTGCTCAGCCGAGGCTTTCAATGCTTGGTCGATAGTCAGTGGTGTCCTGGCTTCTGCGGCGTGCAGGCTGGCGGCTGGCAGGACGACCCATAGCGCGGCGGCAAGCAGTGGGATCTTCGAGAGATGGAGAGCGTTGGGCATGGCGGCGTGTCTCGGGTTCGCGAATGAGAGATGAGGGTGGGGGGAGGCGGTCTTGCGGACCGCATTCCTCCCGACGCAGGCCCGCGTCGAAGCCTGGCGCAGCGCCGCCACGCTGCCTTCTGGCAGCAGTGAAGAAGGGTGTGGGCCTATGAAAACCCGAGCTTCGAACGATTAAAAGACTCCGACAGATGAGCATTTCTCATGTCGGCATCACGTCAGGTTATAAGCCGCGCCTGGACTGACTTGCGCGGTGTGATCGCTCGAAAAACGCCTTGGCTGCGCCAAGGTGAAATTCGGCAAGTCACCCGGGTACTGAGTCAACTTGCCTCATGCCGCACGGGGAATCCTCTGAAGTCGTCTGCGTGGTTTTTTGCGAATGTGCGTGCGGAGACGCAGGGATCCGCACGTCATCGTTCCGCCCCATCACACCGTCGTCGATTCGAGGAGTTCGTTATGGCAAGTGGTAAGGCAGTTGCTGTGATTCTCACCAAGAAGCTCTGGGACTACTCGCCAGCAGCAGATGCCCATGGATACACCGTGCTGAGCGACACCGTTCGGTATGCCTTTGGCGTTGCGCCGGCCGGAGTCCACTTTGGCGATATCGCCGGGGCCGATGGCTTCGTTGATGCATCGAAGTTGATCGGTGGTGTTCGCTGGGTCAGCGGAGCCCAGGGCACTGCCTTCGAACTGCCGCCGGGAGCGTATCGCCTTTACGAATTCGCCATCGTGCGCACCGTCGATGGCGAATTGAAGTTCGCCAAGCGCGGCGGCTGGGATTACACCGCCGAGATCAACGGCGCGCCGATCAAATCCACCGACGATGACGGTGGCATCGAATTCCAAGTCCGTGACGCCGACCCGCGTGTCGCCCTGTGCCTGATCAACAAATCCGTTTCCGTTCGCCTGAAAAAGACGGCCGATGGCAGCCTGAAGCCGGGCGTGTTGTTCTTCGGCACCAGTTCCTATTTGGGCCTGGCGCCGTTTCCGCGGCCATGGAACGATTCGGCGGTTATTCGCGTGGGGCTGACCGACGCGCTTGGTGAGGTCCACCTGGACGGCTTCGTTTCCGGCAACAACGTGTTCATCCACGAAGTGATTCCAAAGGCCGACTATGAAGCAGGTGTGCGCGCCACGCAGATGGATGTGTACCGCCTCGACGGCAGCCTGTGGTACAGCGCGCCATTCCCTGATGTGCACCAGGTCGATGCCGACGAGCGTGAACGCCTCTTGAGCGATCCGGGATGCAGCGATGCTGCGCGGACGCTGATGGCGGCCAATCTGCAGGTGGGCGACTATCTCTGCTCGAACCAGAACTACTTCTTTGAGCGGCATGGCACCTTGCAGGTCAAGGTAAGCAATACCGGCGGCAAGCCACCCAAGATCGAGCTGTCCAAGAAAATCTGGGCTGGCGTGCCGGGATCGGATGCCAATGGTTATTCGGCGCCCGATGGCACCGTGCAATATGCTTTCGGCGTGGTCAAGGAGGGCACCGCGTTTGCCCAGATCGCCGGTCCCGATGGCTATGTCGACGAAGCCAAGCTCGTCGGCGGTATTCGTTGGGTGATCGGTGGCGAGGTCACGCGCTTCGCACTACCGCCGGGTCGGTATGAATTGTTTGAATTCGTGATCTGGCGTCATGGCGACGGCACCAGCCTGAAGTTTGGCCGGCGCAATGGATGGGACTTCGCCATGGAGGTCGATGGCGTCAGGGTGACAACGCACGACGACGATGGCGCCATTCGCTTCGAGGTCAAGGACGCCGATGTCCGCATGACCATCATGGGCATCAACAAGTCGCTGTGCGTGGCCATCGAGGCCACCAGCAACGGCAAGCCGAAGCCTGGCGCGCTGTTCTTTGGCACCAGTTCGTATCTGGGACTAGCGGCCGATGCCCAGAATGGGAACGCTGGTGCGGTCGTTCGCCTTGGCGTGACCGATGCGCAAGGATGCATGCGTCTGGATGGCTTCTTGAGCGGCAACAACGTCTTCATCCACGAGGTCATCTCCAAGGCGGAATACGCTGCCGGGATGCGTGGTGGCCGCATGGATGTCTACGGTCTCAATGGCAGCCTCACGCTCAGTGCGGAGCTGGCCGATATCCATGCGGTGACGGAACAGGAGCGTGGGCAATTGCTGCGCGATCCCAAGTTCACTCCCGCCGCACTTCGTTTGATCGATCAACATCTGCAAGTTGGCGACTATCTCTGCACGACGCAGAACTACTTTGCCGAGCGCCAGGGTGTGATGAAGGCCAAGATCAGTCACGGACGCGCGTTCAAGATAGATCCTATCGTGGCGAAGATGTAGTACCGACGCGAACGCCATGCTTTGCGCATGGCGTTCGTCGATTCCAAACATGATCCCGCGCGTCGCCGAGGACGCGCGGGCTTTGCCATGTGTCACCGCATCAAGCGACGGCGGCTTCCTTGACAGTCTCTTCCACCGGCAGGCGGATCAGGTAGTCGAAGGCGCTCAGTGAGGCCTTGGAGCCTTCGCCCATGGCGATGACGATCTGCTTGTACGGCACCGTGGTGACGTCGCCGGCAGCGAACACGCCGGGTACCGAGGTTTCGCCGCGGGCGTCCACTTCGATTTCGTTGCGCGGCGACAGTGCGATGGTGCCCTTGAGCCAGTCGGTGTTGGGCAACAGGCCGATCTGTACGAACACGCCTTCGAGGGCAACCGAGTGATGCTCGCCACTGTTGCGGTCGGTGTAGTTGAGTCCGGTCACTTTCTGGCCGTCGCCCACCACTTCGGTGGTCTGCGCGCTGACGATGATGTCGACGTTCGGCAGGCTGCGCAGCTTGCGCTGCAGCACTTCGTCCGCGCGCAGCTTGCTGTCGAATTCGAGCAGGGTGACGTGACCGACGATGCCGGCCAGGTCAATCGCCGCTTCCACGCCCGAGTTGCCGCCGCCGATCACCGCCACGCGCTTGCCCTTGAACAGCGGGCCATCGCAGTGCGGGCAATAGGTGACGCCCTTGTTGCGGTAATCCTGCTCGCCCGGCACGTTCATGTTGCGCCAGCGGGCGCCGGTGGAAAGAATCACTGTCTTGGCCTTGAGCAAGGCGCCGTTGGCAAGCCGCACCTGATGCAAGCCGCCTTCGGTGGTGGCCGGGATCAGCTGCTCGGCGCGCTGCAGGTTCATCACGTCCACGTCGTATTCGTGCACGTGCTGTTCCAGCGAGGCCGCCAGCTTCGGGCCTTCGGTATACGGCACCGAGATGAAGTTCTCGATCGCCATGGTGTCCAGCACCTGGCCGCCGAAGCGTTCGGCGGCGACGCCGGTGCGGATGCCCTTGCGGGCCGCGTAGATGGCTGCAGCAGCGCCGGCGGGACCGCCGCCGACCACCAGTACGTCGAACGGCGCCTTGTTGCTCAGGCGTTCGGCAGTGCGTGCATGGGCATTGGTATCCAGGCGCGCGGCGATCTGCTCGATCTCCATGCGGCCGGTGTCGAAGAATTCACCGTTGAGGTAGACGGTGGGGACGGCCATCACCTGGCGCTCGTTCACTTCGTCCTGGAACAGCGCGCCGTCAATCGCCACATGGGAGATGTTGGGATTGAGCACGCTCATCAGGTTCAGTGCCTGCACGGTGTCAGGGCAGCTGTGGCAGGAGAGCGACATGAAGGTTTCGAAGCGGTATTGACCATCGAGGTTGCGCACCTGTTCGATGACTTCCTGCGAGGCCTTGGACGGATGGCCGCCGACCTGCAGCAGGGCGAGCACCAGCGAGGTGAACTCGTGGCCCATCGGGATGCCGGCGAAGCGCACGCCCACGTCGGTGCCGGTGCGGTTGATCGCGAACGACGGCTTGCGCGCGTCGCTGCCGTCGAGGCGCAGCGTGATCTTGGTCGACAGCGGGGCGATGTCTTCCAGCAGTGCCTTGAGCTCCTGCGAGGACTCACCCTGGTCGAGCGATGCCACCAGCTCGATCGGATGAACGAGGTTCTCGAGGTAGGCCTGCAGCTGGGACTTCAGATCGGCATCCAACATGGTGACTCCATCCTTTATTCGGGGTGAGCGCCGCTACCACCGCGGTCGTTGCCGGGCGTTGCGTGCGTCTTGGAACTTGGGAAAAAGGACCCGGCGGGGTGCCGGGTCCAAGGCGGCCCGATGCAGCGGGCCGCAAGATAGGACTTCGTTGTACTTAGATCTTGCCAACCAGGCTCAGCGACGGCTTCAGCGTCTTGTCGCCTTCCTGCCACTTGGCCGGGCACACTTCACCCGGATGGGCGGCGACGTACTGCGCGGCCTTGACCTTGCGCAGCAGCTCGGAGGCCGAGCGGCCGATGCCGTTGTCGTGGATTTCGCACAGCTTGATCTGGCCTTCCGGGTTGATCAGGAAGGTGCCGCGCAGGGCGAGGCCTTCTTCTTCGATCATCACGTCGAAGTTGCGGGTGATCGCGCCGGTCGGATCGCCGATCATGGTGTACTGCACCTTCTTGATCGCGTCGGACGTGTCGTGCCATGCCTTGTGGGCGAAGTGGGTGTCGGTCGAAACCGCATAGATGTCGACGCCCAGCTTCTGGAACTGATCATTGTGATCGGCCAGATCTTCCAGCTCCGTCGGGCAGACGAAGGTGAAGTCGGCGGGATAGAACACCACCACGGACCACTTGCCCTTCAGCGTGGCATCGGTCACTTCGACAAACTGGCCATTCTTATAGGCCTGTGCCTTGAACGGCTTGATTTCGGTATTGATCAACGACATCGGTTGTTTTCCGTTGGTTGTGGTGGGATGAGCTGCAAGGTTACGGGGTTTGACACCATAGGTCTAATTGATTGTTGGCATCATGGTCATTGAGCTTGACTATGAGACTGCGGCCTGGGTGCTCATTCTGGCCTGCCTTCGAGCCGGCGAACCGGTCTGAGGTGGTGGCATGCCTGGCCGTTGCAAGGCCGGCGTGGCGATTCGTCGTCCGTGACGATGCGCAACTCAAATCCTGGCGAACAACGTAATCGGCAAGAGCATCCATGGCGGGCACATCAAACAAGCGTGCGCGGTCGCGAAAACGACGCGGCCGGTAGCAGGCGTCTTGTGATTGTCTTGTGATTATTCGTCGATACGTGCCGATGTTTTTCATGAAATTGACGAGTACGAAAAAGCATCACTAAGCAGGATTGACTTCCACTGTCAGAAACTTGTACCAAGACACTGACGGTCCAGCGATTCGACAGCCAGATCCGTCTCGCGTGTCGAATCGTCTGGTCGCGTGCATGCATCTATTCACTTGGCAACGGTGGCTGTGATGGTGGCATTGGCGACGGAGTATGTGATCGAAGTTCATCACTGGAACGACAGCCTTTTCAGTTTTCGCACGACGCGAGACCCGGGCTTTCGATTCGATAGCGGTCACTTCGTGATGCTTGGCCTGGAAGTGGAAGGCAAGCCGTTGCTGCGGGCGTATTCCATCGCCAGTGCGAACTACGAGGAACATCTGGAATTCGTCAGCATCAAGGTGTCCGATGGGCCGCTCACTTCGCGGCTCCAGCACCTCAAGCCGGGCGATCCCATCATGGTGAGCCGCAAGCCCACCGGTACGCTGGTGCTGAACGATTTGAAGCCCGGCAAGCATCTGTACCTGCTGGGCACAGGCACGGGCCTGGCGCCTTTCCTCAGCATCGTGCGCGACCCGGAAACCTATGAGCGCTTCGATCGGGTCGTGCTGGCGCACGGCGTGCGCCGCATCAGCGACCTGGTATTCGCCCAGTATCTGGAGCAGGAGCTGCCGTCGCATACGTATCTGGGCGATCTGGTGCGCGAAAAGCTGGTCTATTACCCCAGTGTCACGCGTGAACCGTTTCGCCATCGCGGGCGTCTCACCGATGCCATCGTGGATGAACGCATGAGCGATTTTGCGGGCCTGCCGCCACTGAATCCGGTCACCGACCGGGTGATGCTGTGCGGCAGTCAGGCGATGCTGGATGACACCAGCGCGTTGTTGGATGGTCGCGGTTTCCAGGCTTCGCCGCGTACGCGTGAGCCAGGCGATTACGTGATCGAGCGTGCCTTCGTCGAAAGGTGAATGCAGGCGGGCAGGAGGCAAGATGGCGAGGTCGGCGACCCAGCGCATGGCGTTCGGAATCGCGGCATCGCTCCGTGGATAGTTGATGCGGTGTTGTTGTCGGAAGTAGCCACGGTAGGCATAGGTACTGAAACGTCCAGATAGAGACTCCGACATCCCCGAGGAGAGTCCGTCGTGTACGATTTGCTACGCACTATCGATTCACCGGCGCAACTGCGCGAGCTGGACATGCCGGCGCTGCACCGGCTGGCCGGCGAGTTGCGTGCCTTCATTCTGGAAAGCGTGTCCCGCACCGGCGGACATCTGTCGTCCAACCTGGGCAGCGTGGAGCTCACCATTGCGTTGCACTACGTGTTCGATACGCCAAGCGATCGTCTGGTGTGGGATGTCGGGCATCAATCCTATCCGCACAAGATTCTGACCGGCCGCCGCGAAGCCATGGGCGGCATCCGGCAATGGGGCGGCATCTCCGGGTTTCCGCGGCGCACCGAGTCCCAGTACGACACGTTCGGCACGGCGCATTCCAGTACATCCATCTCCGCTGCCTTGGGCATGGCGCACGCGGCGCGCATCCAGGGCGAGCAGCGCCACAGCATTGCGGTGATCGGCGATGGCGCGCTCAGCGCGGGCATGGCGTTCGAGGCGATGAACAATGCGGGTGTGTCGGAGGACTCGCCGCTGCTGGTGGTGCTCAACGACAACGACATGTCGATCTCGCCGCCGGTCGGCGCCTTGCGCTATTGCTTCGGCCGGCTGATTTCCAGCCGTTTCTATCAACAGGCGCGGCAGGGCGTGCATTACGCGCTGCGGCCGATTCCGCCGATCAGCCACTTGGCGTCGCGCCTCGAATCGCAGATGAAGGGCATGGTCGTGCCGGCGCCGTTGTTCGAGGAATTCGGCTTCAACTACACCGGTCCCATCGACGGCCACGATCTGGATGTGCTGATCCCGGCGCTGCAGAACCTCAAGAAGCTTCGTGGTCCGCAGTTCCTGCACGTGATCACGCAGAAGGGCCATGGCTATAAGTTGGCCGAGGCCGATCCGATCCAGTACCACGGTCCGGGCAAGTTCGATCCCAAGGTGGGCCTGGTGTCGGCGGCGAAGGCCGCGCGCAAAAGCTACACGCAGGTGTTTTCCGAATGGCTGTGCGATGAGGCGGCGCAGGATCCGCGCATCGTCGGCATCACGCCGGCCATGCGCGAAGGCTCGGGCCTGGTGGAATTTGAGAAGCGCTTTCCTGATCGCTATTTCGATGTAGCCATCGCCGAGCAACATGCGGTGACATTTGCGGCAGGCCTCGCCACCGAGGGCCTGCGGCCGGTGGTGGCGATTTATTCCACCTTCCTGCAGCGCGGTTACGACCAGCTGATACACGACGTGGCGCTGCAGAACCTGCCGGTGACGTTTGCCATCGATCGTGCGGGCATCGTCGGCGCGGATGGCGCCACACATATGGGCGCGTTCGATCTGGCCTACCTGCGTTGCGTGCCGAACATGGTGGTGATGGCCGCCTCCGATGAAAACGAATGCCGTCAGATGCTGCATACGGCGGTCAATCACGGCGGCCCCGCCGCAGTCCGCTATCCGCGCGGCACCGGTCCGGGTGTGGCCATTGAAGCCGAGATGACCGTGCTGCCGATCGGCAAGGGCGAAGTGCGCCGCCATGGCGCGCGCGCGGCGGGCTCTCGCGTGGCGATCCTGGCGTTTGGTTCCATGCTGCCGCCCAGTCTCGCGGCGGCCGAAGCGCTGGATGCGACGGTCGCCAATATGCGTTTCGTCAAACCGCTGGATGAAGCGTTGATACGCCAGCTGGCGCAAACGCACGACGCGCTGGTCACGGTGGAAGAGGGCTGCGTGCTGGGCGGCGCCGGTTCGGCCTGCCTGGAGGTTCTGTCCGATGCCGGCATCAGCGTGCCGATGCTGCGCCTTGGCTTGCCCGACGAATTCATCGAGCACGGCGACCCGGCGGGCCTGCTCAATCACTACGGCCTGGATGCGGATGGCATTCGTGCCTCCATCCAGCGTTTCACCGACAAGGTGTTGTCGGTCAAGCCCAGTTGCAGCGTGGCGCGAGAGGCGCGTTCCTGATGAAGCTGAACTTGCCCAGCCGTGCGTTGTGCCGGAGACCAGGTGATGAGTAGGCAGCGCCTGGCCATCCTCGGTTCCACCGGCTCTATCGGCACCAGCACGCTGGACGTGGCGGCGCGTCATCCGGATCGCTTTCGTGTGTACGCACTGACTGCCCATCAGCGCATCGATCGCCTGTTCGAGCAATGCCTGGCGTTTCTCCCCGAGGTGGCCGTGGTAGGTGATGCCGACGGCGCTGCGGAGCTCGAACAGAAACTGCGCGCGGCTCGGTTGTCCACGACCGTGGCATATGGGCCGCAGGCCTTGGTCGACGTAGCCAGCGCGTCTGCTTGCGACACGGTGGTGGCAGCCATCGTCGGCGGCGCCGGCCTGGCTTCATCGCTCGCTGCGGCACGCGCCGGGAAGAAGATTCTGTTGGCCAATAAGGAAGCGCTGGTGATGTCCGGCGCGCTGTTCATGCGCACCGTCGCGCAGCACGGCGCCACGCTGTTGCCGCTGGACAGCGAACACAATGCCATCTTCCAGTGCCTGAGCACCAACATGTGTGCGAGCGGCGGCGCGGAGCGCATCATCCTCACCGCATCGGGCGGGCCGTTCCTGCAGCGCGAACTCGACACACTCGACGACGTCACCCCCGATCAGGCGTGCAAGCATCCCAACTGGGTGATGGGGCGCAAGATCTCGGTCGATTCCGCCACGATGATGAACAAGGGCCTGGAAGTGATCGAGGCCCGCTGGCTGTTCGATATGCCGCCCGAGCGTATCGAGGTGCTGATCCATCCGCAGAGCGTGATCCATTCCATGGTGGCGTATGCGGATCAGTCGGTGCTGGCGCAGCTGGGCAATCCGGATATGCGTACGCCGATTGCCCATGCGATGGCCTATCCCGAGCGCATCGATTCGGGCGTGGCCGCACTGGAGCTCACACGCATGGCCAACCTGAGTTTCCACGCGCCCGATCTGGATCGATTCCCGTGCCTGCGGCTTGGACTGCAGGTGCTGCGCGACGGTTGCACGGCCAGTGTCACCTTGAATGCCGCCAACGAGATCGCTGTCGATGCGTTCCTGCACGGGCAGATTCGTTTCACCGATATTGCACGTGTGATCGAGCGGGCGTTGGAACGGTTGCCGGCGCTGGCTAGTTCCGCGTCCTTGGAAGACATTCTCGCCGGCGACGAACTTGCCCGCGCCACCGCGCGACAGTTCGTGACGCAACTGCCGGCCACGCCGCCCGCGGTCGTGGCGATTCATTGATCTGACGTGGAGACGACCCTGTGAGTGAAGCCGTTCAACTTTGGCCTGCCGCGTCCCATGCGCCCACGGGCGTGGAACCGTTGGAACGGTGGATGCCGCGGATCGTGCAGCGCACCGAGCAGGCGTTGGAGGGGTATCTACCTGCGGCGGATATCGCGCCTGCAACGCTGCATGAGGCCATGCGTTACGCCACGCTCGGTGGCGGCAAGCGCTTGCGCGCGCTGTTATGCCATGCGGCCGGTGAGCTGGTGGATGCTGACCCCGCCACGCTCGATGGCGCGGCGAGTGCGATCGAGATGATTCACGCCTACTCGCTGGTGCACGACGACCTGCCCGCGATGGACAACGACTTGCTGCGCCGCGGCCTGCCCACCGTGCATGTGCGCTACGGCGAGGCGATGGCCGTACTCGTGGGTGATGGTCTGCAGGCGCAGGCGTTCGCCGTGATCGGCGAGCTTCCGGCCACGGCCGCCCAGAAGGTCGCCCTGCTGAAGGAGCTGGCGAGCGCGAGCAGCTCGCAAGGCATGGTCGGCGGGCAGGCGATCGATCTGGCCAGCGTGGGCCAGGTATTGGCGCGCGAGCAACTGGAACAAATGCATCGACTCAAGACCGGCGCCTTGCTGCGTGCGTCGATCTTCATGGGCGCGCACGCCGGGCCGTCGCCGATGTCCCAGGAATTGCACGCCGCGTTGGACCAGTATCAGCGCGCCGTGGGTCTCGCCTTCCAGGTGGTCGACGACATACTCGATGTGACCACCGATGCGGCGACGCTGGGCAAGACACCCGGCAAGGACGCGCAAGACCATAAGCCCACCTATGTCTCGCTGCTCGGCCTCGATGCCTCGCGCGCCCTGGCTGAGGAACTGGGCGAGCGTGCCCGCATGGCCTTGCTGCCGTTGGGTGAGGGCGCGGCGCACTTGCTGGGGTTGGCTGACACCGTGGTGCACCGAATCCGTTGACGACGCGCGAGGCGATCAGGCCTCGCGGTACCACAGCAGGATCACGCCGATCAGGATGAAGCACAGCGGCCATACGTAGCCGGCGATGCGTCCGCCACGCCCAGGCAGGCGTATTTCAAGCCAGCGTGCCCAACCCGCCGCCACACCGGCGAGCGCAAGCGGCGTGTGGGTCAGCTCGATCAGCAGCTGGTCCTTCACGTTGGAGATCTGATGGCTGTGGGTCAGCAGCATCGCGCCGCCCACCGCGACCAGCAGCGGAAAAACCAGGGCAGCGCGCTCGCTCTTCCATCGCCCTGTGCGAACCGCCCATTCGAACCCGCCGAACAACACAATCAGTACGACGAAGAAACGGTGCTGGGCCACTTCGACGTCGCGCCACGCGGCCCACCAGCCGGTTTGTCCCAACGGCCACACTTCCGGGTCCGAGCGCACCAGCAGAAAGCCGGCCATGGCCAGGAACAGCAGAGGCCAATGCCGCGCCCATCGCACGCCGGCACTGCCGAGCAAGGCAAGCAAACCGATCAGGCATACGAAGATGCCGGCCCAGTGATGGTTGTATTCGGACCACGCGATGTCCTGGGCGTTGCGTGGCGGCAAGATGCCCGAGCCGGGAAGGGTGGCGGCTTCCGCCTCGTGGTTGTCGCGTTTTGCGTCGCGATCGAGCGTCGCCTGCAATTGCGAAATCGCCAGCGTGTCGTGATCAGGCGAGTCGAGCCGTGGCCACGCCGGCGCGTTGCGCTCGGCGATTTCGTGCAAGCTCACGCGATCCGTGGTGAGGTCCACGGCAGGCGGCACCGAGGTGAGCGACGCCGCCGCGAAGAAGATCGTAAAACCGATGCCGATCTCCACTTCGGCAAAGCGGCGCAGCCGGATCACCGACGCATCGCGCCTCTTGCGCAAGCGCTCGGTAACCAGGAAATTGCCCAGCCCCAACCCCAGCAGACCGATGAACATGGCGATCTTGGCGCCTACCATCACGCCGTAGGCCGTGCCGTAGAAGCCCTGCATATCGCCCACGTAATACAGCCACATGGTGATACCCGACACCAGGATGCAGGCCACGCCCAGCATGGCCATGCGCGAGAATCCGGAGCCGATCCGTCGCAGTGCTTCCGCGTCGTCCAGCCGTTTGAGCACGAGCACAAAGCTGGGAATGGCGCCGATCCAGATCGCCGCGCCGAACTGATGCAGGCCCTCCACCACCAGCAGCAGTGCGTTGTCGTGCAGCCGCGCATAGGCATGGGTAGTCATGGTGGCGGCGGCAAGTTCGACTAGGCCGACCAGCATGAGCAGCCATCGCCCGTATGGCTGAGCCAGCGTGGATGGCCTTAGGCTCAAGGCGATGATCAGCGCGCACAGCATCTTGATGCTGGCTGCCACCGCAAACGATGCCTGCATGACATTGCCCAAGGGCAGGTCGACCGTAGCCATCAGCACGGAAACTTGTAGCGCCGTTGTCGCCAGCTCACACAGAAGCAGCGCCCATGCGCTCCAGCAAGCCAAGCGCGCAGTACGCTGTTCGAGTTGCTCGCCCTGGGCAAATTGTGGAGCCAACGGGTGCAGTAAGAAGACGAGGAACAGCAGGCCGCCCAGCATCATGGACTGGGCGACGATCACCAGTCCATGCAGGATGATGCTCAGGTAGCCGAAGATGTCGACAAGGAGAGCCACGGGATTTCCGGTGGTCAGTGGTGGAGCGCGGGTTGGATGCGAAAAGCGGGCTGCCTCAGGGCGTCGCCGTCACGGAAAACGGCAGGTCGCCGCGCGTGATATGGCCGTCCAGCGCCAGTGCCTGCCAGCGCACGACATAAGCGCCGGCTTTCACGTCGGCCACGGCATCCAGTTCATTGGGCTTGTTGTCGTTGGCGGTGATGGCGAGCGGCGTCTCGCTCTTGTCGGGGCCGATCAGGACCAGTCGCGAGCGCGCCTGGTCGATCTTGCTGTTGTAGCTAAGCGTGAGCGCCAGATGGCCGGCGGGCACGTTGCCGTGCGCCTTGGGCGTGCTGTCGATCAGGATGGCGTGGGCGCTCGCGTTGATGCTCAACAGCAGGGCAAGTCCACCGATAAGAAAACGACGGCTACGCAACATGCATCGACTCCGGCGATCGGAAAGCTAAGGTGATGGTTGGCTGATCGGCTGCTTGCACTGCCCTACGGAGTAGAGCATTGCGGGCAGGAAGGCGAAGGTGGACAGCAGCACGGCAAGCAGGCTCAGCAGCAGCACCGTGCCCATGCTGGCCGTGCCGGGGTGGCGCGCGATGGCGAGGCTGCCGAATGCCGTGCCCGTGGTGAGCGCGGAGAACAGGATCGCGCGCGCGGTGGGTGAGCCGAGAAACAGCTGCATGCCCTGGCGCCAGTTCATCACGAAGTACACGTTGAACGACACGCCCACGCCCAACAGCAAGGGCAAGGCAATGATGTTCGCGAAGTTGATGGAGATGCCGCACAGCCGTGCCAGCAGCGCGGTGAGCAGGGCCGACATCAGCAGGGTGGCCAGCACCATGCCCGCGTCGCGCGCGCGGTGTAACACCAGGATCAGCACGATGGCGATCGCCAGGATGGCGTAAATCGCAGCTTCGCGGAAGGCAATCAGGATGGTATCGGCGGCTTTGATCGTATCCACCGCGGAACCCGCCGCGTTCGGGGCGATCTGATGCACGGCCTGCACGAAGCGACGCAGGCCCAGGGTGCTCTGTGCCTTCGCCGTGGGCGTCACTTGCACGCGCACGCGTCCGTCGGGGGCGAACCAGTCGCGCTTGAGTTCCTCCGGCAAGCTCTGCATGGTGATGGGCGTGGCCGATAGCGAGTCGGCCAACTGGTTGAGTGTGTACGGCAGGAATTGGGTCAGCGCCTGATTGGCTGTTGCCATTTGCTGATCAGTGCCCTTGGCCAGGCCGGCCAGTGCCTTGCCGATGCGCCGCAGGGGAGAATTCGCCGGCAATTTGTCGGCTATGCTGGCGATGCCATCGCTGGTGTCCCTGGCCGACTGGCGCATCTCGCCGTAACTGGGTGGCGCCGTTTTCTCGCCGGGATTGAGCACGGCGAACATCAGGTCGGAGGCCTGCTGCAGCTGATCGAGCTTGTCCTGCTGATCCGTCGGCACGAAGTCGACACCGGACACCACTTGCGCAACCTCAGGCAGCTTGCCAAGTCGCTCGCTCAGCGCCTTGGCGGTGGGCAGATCCTTGACCAGGATGTCCATGGTGAAGGGGTTGGTGTTGGGATCTTCCATCAAAGAGGTGAGCGTGCGCATGGCCTCGCTGCGCGCGTTTTTCGTGTGCAGCGGGTTGGCGTCGAACGGTATGGTGATGGCGCACCAGACGCCGATCGCACCGAGCACGCCGAACACCACCAGTACCGCCTTGCGGTTGCGCTGCAGCCAGCCATCGGCAGCGACGCCGCCGGGCAGCGCCACTTCCGCGTGTGGCGAACCCTTCGACAACAGGCGCAGCAGGGCGGGTAGCACGGTGAGCGTACAGAGCAGCGCAAGCAGCATGCCGACGCCCGCGATGATGCCGAGCTCCGCAACGCCAGTGAAATCGGTGGGCGCAAACGCCAGAAAGCCACAGGCCGTGGCGAGCGCCGCAAGACCCACCTGGCTGACCACGCGATGGGCGGTTTCGTGCAGGGAGTCGTCGAAGGTTCGATCGCTGTACTGGCGAGCATGCAGGCGCACGCCGAACTGGATGCCGAAATCCACGGCGAGGCCGACAAACAACACCGCGAACGCCACCGATACGAGGTTGAGGCGACCTACCGCGAACGCGGCAAACCCTAGTGTATAGATCAGGCCCACGATCAGGGTGATGATGACGGGCACGATCAAACGCCAGGTGCCCAGCGCCAACACCAGCCAGAACACCAGTAGCAGGCTGCTGCCGATGGCGATGGGTCCGGCGCGATCCGTCAGCGAGGCGAACTCCTCATCGGCCAAAGGCACCGAGCCGGTGTAGTTGATGTGCACGCGACCGGATTTCACCTCCGGCAACTCGCTGGCCAGGCGCAGCATCGCCTGCGTGGCCGCATCGCCGGGCTCCAGCGCGGTGTGATCGAGTACGGGATGGATCAGGATGAACTCCTGCCCGCCGTTGCTGCTCACCAGGTCCGGCGTCAGCAGCGCCTGCCACGAGAGCGGCGCGTTCTTGCCGGCCAGCGCATCCTCCATGGTTTGCGCCACATTGCCGAGCGCGGCGTCGTAGGAAGAGAGGTCATTGGCCAGGCCTCGGCGCACGCCCTCCACCATCAGGTCGATGCCGTTGAACAGGCCGCGCGCCGAGGTGTCCTTGGCCAGCGGTCCGAGCAGGGGCTGCGCCTGCAGCATGCTGTCCAGCGTGCTTTCCAGCTCGTCCTGCGGCAGCAGCAGGAGGCCTTCGCGATTGAAGAACGGGCTGATGCCCGGCGTCGAGGAGGAGTGGAAGTGCTGCTTGTCGGCCTGCAGCTTGAGGTTGAGCGCCTGCGCGACGATGCGTGCTTCTTCCGGCGTGGGTGCGCGCACCACGGCGGTGAGGGTATCGCTGAATTGCGGAAACTGTCGTGCGAACGCCCGGCTCTGCTGGCGCCACGCCAGCTTCTCCGAAAACAGATGGTCCGCATCGGTGTCGATGCTCAGATAGCGGGACGCGCCCCACAGGCTTAGTACGACCAGCAGTGCCGACAGCAGCAACACGATGAAGTGATGCCGACCACTGCGGTCGACCATCCACACCAGGCCTTTATGGATCGCTCTGAACACGCCGTCGGACCTCCAGGCTTTGATGCCGCCGGCCGCACGTCGAGGCCAGGCCTGACATCCGAGTACAGGGTGAGATTAACAGGGCTGGGGCAGGTTACGTCCCAGTTCGATGCCGGCCGCGTTGGCTGCCATGCGCAAGCTGCGCGTGGCTTTGCCCATGCGCGCGACCAGTCCAGGCAGTTCGGCGAACAGGTGCGGGTGTCGCAGCAGGGTGACAAGCAGGCGTCCCGGTCGCGGCCGCCCCCAGGCGTCGATACCAGCCTGCAGTTCGACCGGCACGTTGTCGTCGCGCTCGTCGACGATGGCGCGCAACACCACGAATGGTATGCGGTACTCGCCAGCGACGGCGGCAATCGCCGCGCTTTCCATGTCGACGGCCAAGGCCTGGTGGCGTTCGCGCATCGCGCCTTTTTCGGCCACGCTGAGCAAGGGCATGGGCAGGCTCAGCAGCGTGCCTTCATCAGCGCGAGGCAGTTGCGTGGTGGCGAGGCGACGGATGATCGACGCACGCCACACGGGATCGGGCTGGTAGTCGTGACTGCGCTGGTCGAGCACACAGGATGGACAGATCAGCGTGCCGCTGCGCAAGCCGGGGGCAAGACCGCCGGCGACGCCGAACGACACCAAGGCCGTCGCGCCCGCCTCGATCAAGCCCAACGCGCCCGCTCGGGCCGCCTCCTGGCCCATGCCGGAGAGCCACAGGGCGCCGCCATGCTCAAGCGCCAGCGCGGTGCGTACACGCAGACGCCGACGCGTCAGCGTACGCGCCTCCGAAGCAAGCGCTGTCACGATGCCCACCGAACCCGGCATCACTGCGTCGGTGGTGAGTTCGCAAGCAGCTGGCGATAGCGGCTGAGTGCCCATAGCGGAAAATACGCGGTGTATCCGTGGTATTTGAGGAAGAAGACGCGTGGAAATCCCGGTGCATTGAAGCTGGGGTGATACCAGAGATCGGCCTCGGGCTCGCCCTGCGCTTGCTGATGATCCAGCAGCCAGCGAATCCCGCGATGGGCTGCCTCTGAGGTCTGTTCACCAGCTGCAAGCAGCCCGAGCAAGGCCCAGGCCGTGCTGTGCGCCGTGCTCACGCCGCCGTTGCTGCCGCGCAGCGCGGGATCGAAGTAGCTGTCGTTGGTTTCACCCCAGCCGCCGTCGGCATGCTGCCGGGACCGCAGCCACGCGACCGATTGCCGTATCCAGGGCTGTTGCATGTCCTGGCCGGCGAGCGCGAGGCCGGCCAGCACCGACCAGGTGCCGTAGATGTAATTGGTGCCCCAGCGCCCCCAGTACGAGCCGTCCGGCAGGCGCGCAGCACGCAGATAGGCGATGCAGCGTTCGATGGCAGCTTTGTCCTGCGGGCGATTGAGGATGCCAAGCAGGGCCAGCACGCGGCCCGATACATCTTCGGTGGGCGGATCGAGCATGGCGCCGTGATCGGCGAAGGGAATCTCGTTGATGTGATAGTGCGTGTTGTTGCGATCGAACGACGCGAAGCCGCCATTGTCCGACTGCATGCCGACCAGCCAGTCCGCCGCGCGCTCGATGCGCTCGCGATACTTGCCCTCATGTGGCGTGCCGCGAACCGCCACGTGCATCAATGCGGCAATCACGGCCGTGTCGTCCAGGTCGGGAAAGTAGGGATTGGCGTATTGGAAAGCCCAGCCACCGGGCGGCAGCTCCGGCGCCTGCACGGCCCAGTCGCCCTTGAGCTCGAGTTCCTGCAGCGGCGCCAACCATTCCATCGCGCGGGTGACGGCGTCCTGCGTGGCGTCGTCGGGAGACGCACGCAGCAAGGCCATGGCTGACCAGCCGGTGTCCCACACCGGCGACACGCAGGGCTGGCAATAGGCGGAGCCGTCTTCGCGTTGGACGATCAGCTTTTGCAGCGAGCGCAAACACGTGGCGCGTGCAGGGTGATCTTTCGCATAGCCCAGCAAATCCATCGCTTCGAGCGCATTGACCATTGGCGGAAAGATGGCGCCAAGCCCATCCTCGCCATTGAGCCGCGCGACAAACCATTGCTCGGCCCGCTGGATCGCCCGGCGGCGAAGGCTCTTGGGGATCAACGGATCGCAGGCGCGCCCCAGCTTGTCCAGCACCAGGAACAGCTTGCTGACGAAGCCGCCGCCAGTGGCGAAGTAGTGGCGTTCCTGCTCCGGTGGCGTCACGAAGAGTTCCGCGATGCCGACCTGGCGCGGATTCTTGGCCTTCGCCTTCATCGTGCACAAGATGAACAGCGGCACCATGGTGCTGCGCGCCCAGTACGACACCTTGTCCAGATGGAACGGCGCCCAGCGCGGGAACAACATGATTTCCACCGGCACGTACGGCGCGGCGCGCCAGGGCACCTGGCCGAACATGGCCAGCAGGATGCGCGTGAAGACATTGCTTTTTGCGGCGCCGCCCTTGGCAAGGATGGCTTCGCGCGCCCGGCGCATATGCGGTGCATCGGGGGAATCGCCGGCGGCCTTCAACGCGTAATACGACTTCACCGTGCACGACAGGTCGAGTGCGCCATCGTGGTACAGCGGCCAGCCGCCGTGCGTATCGAGGCGCTGCTTGAGGCGGATGTAGCGCGCCAGTTTTTCCTGCAGCACGTCATCGATCTCGTCGATGAAATGCATCATCAGGATGTACTCCGACGAGATGGTGCAGTCTGTTTCAAACTCGAAACACCAGTGACCGTCCGCGCGCTGACGCGCCATCAAGGCCAGTCGCGCCCGATCGATGGCCAGATCGATGCGGTCCGGATCGACAGGGCCGGGATCGAGAGTCGGTTGACGCGAGTTGGGCGGGGCAGGGTCGGCGACGGTGGCTGGTGAATCCGTCATAGCGATCGCGCGTTTTTATAGTGCGATGTGCGCCGCCACGGCCACGCGGCGTTGCTGGCCTGCGGCACCTCCCATTCCGCCGCCAGGGGCGTGAGCGGCAGCTTGCGCGCCGCCGCGCCGAACAGAAAACGCACGGCCGGATCGTACTTGTCGCTAAGGCGGGTCAGGCCGATGGTTTGCGCGACGGCGGCACGCGACACCTTTACCTGGGTGCCGGAAGAGAAATCGAGCCTGTCCTGCAGATTTCGCAGCGTGAGCACCGCCAGGCCGATGCTCCACAGGCAGAAGCGCCGGAAACCGGCGTGGCGCGCCGGCACGATCAGCGTGTATTCCACCGCGCGGCACAGATGCGCGTGCGCGATGCCGATCAGTTCGATCATGGCATCGGCATAGTGCGCATCCTGCTGGCCGGCACTCAGCTCCTGCAGCTCCACGCCGTGGCGGGCAAACACATCGTGCGGCAGCCAGCACACGCCGTGACTGCGGTCTTCCCACTGGTCCTTGAGGATATTGGTCATCTGCAGGCCCTGGCCAAACGAAATGGCCAGGCGCATCAGAGAGCGCGTCTGCGGCACCAGTTCCGGTTCGAAATCGATCAGCAGCTTGGTCAGCATCTCGCCGACCACGCCGGCCACGTGATAGCAGTAGCGATCCATGTCGCGCTGCGTGTCCAGGCCTTGCAGGCCCACCACGCGCTGGAAATCATGCATGCCCTGCGACATCACGCGCAGGCATTCGACGATCGCCTCGTGCTGGATGGGGTTGAACGTCTCGGTGATTTCCAGCACCAGCGGCAGGCGGAACATCAGGTCGCGTTCGCTTTCCGACGTGGCATCGGAAAGTCGCGGCGCGATGTGGGCGGCGAATTCGCGCGCGTCGATGCGCCCGGTCACGGCGTCGACGAAGGCTTTTTCGTAGCGACCTTTTTCTTCCGCGCTGAACGCGGGTTCGTCTTCGATGGTGTCGGCGATCCGACAAAGCAGGTACGCATTGGCGACGACGTCGCGCAACGCCGGCGGCAATTGCGGGATCGTCAGGGCAAACGTGCGTGACACCTTGGGAAGAATGGCTTCCTGGTAAGCGCCGGCGTTGCTTGGGGCGATCGCAGCGGCGTGTTTCGCTTCGAACATGGGCATGCCTCGGCCTTCTTAGTATTCACATACAGAGAAACCAGCGACATCGGCATGGTATCACCCTGTCCGTGAGAGACGCCGCCCATCTGATCAAAGCGAATGTCATCGATTCGTAGAGACGCTTGCACACGCTTCGAAAGGCTGGGGAAAGCGGACGTCGCCGGGACAGGCACTGGTGCCGGTGGGGATGTAGAGACTACCGTGGCCGCACGCGCCGCTGTCTGCGTCGTTCGTACATAATGACCTCCCACTCCTCCCCGAGTTCAGGGAACGACTGCCTTATGTGTCCAGGGTCCAGGCTGGCGATGGTCGCGTATACCTTGGTATTGCCTCCGTGAGGTCGCTGGTCACCGGCGCCACGGGCTTCGTTGGCTCCGCCGTGGTGCGGCGGCTGCTGCGCGAGGACCATCATGTGCGCGTGCTGGCGCGCGCCGGTTCCGACCGGCGCAACCTGCAAGGCCTCGAGGTGGAGATCGTCGAGGGCGATCTCACCAACGCGACCTCGCTGGCAAGGATTTGCGACGACTGCGATGCCTTGTTCCACGTCGCCGCCGATTACCGCCTGTGGGCGCCGCATCCACAGGAGCTGTATCAGACCAATGTCGAAGGTACGCGCGCCTTGCTCGAGGCCGCGCGGCAGGCGGGTGTGCCGCGTGTGATCTACACCAGCAGCGTGGCGACGCTGGGCATTCCCAGGGATGGCACGCCCGGCAGCGAAACCACGCCGGTGTCGCTGGCCGATATGCTCGGCCACTACAAACGCTCGAAGTTTCTTGCCGAGCAAGTCGTCGCCGGATTCGCGGACGAAGGTTTGCCGGTCGTCATCGTCAATCCATCCACCCCGATCGGGCCGCGCGACATCAAACCCACGCCCACGGGACGCGTGGTGCGCGACGCCATGGCCGGCCGCATGCCTGCATACGTGGATACCGGCCTTAACGTCGTGCACGTGGACGATGTCGCCGATGGGCACTGGCTGGCGTTCAAGCACGGCGTGGTGGGCGAGCGCTACATCCTGGGCGGCGCCGACCTGAGCCTGCGCGAGCTGTTGTTCGAGATTGCCGACATCGTGGGCGGCACGCCGCCGCGTTGGCGCCTGCCGCATGGCGCCGTGATGCCGGTGGCGTATGTGGCCGAGGCATGGGCACGCGTGACGGGCAAGCCGCCGATTGCCACCGTGGAAGAGGTGCGCATGTCGCGCAAACGCATGTACTTCAGCAGCGCCAAGGCGGAGCGTGATCTGGGTTACGCAGCCGGCCCCGTGCGACTCGCCGTGGAAGACGCGGTGGCCTGGTTCAGCCTGCATCGCTAGCGCGATGCGTTCGCGCACAGGGTGCGCTCCTACAAGGGTTTCTCAGCGCATGAAGCGGCGGGCCAGGCGCGCCATGCGCGGCACGAAGGTGGGTCGCAGCAGACGCTCGTCGTAGCCGCCCATGCGGAAACTGTCCTGCGCCAGGCAGATATCCAGCAGCTCGCCGATCTTCAGGTCCAGGCCAATCTGCTGATGGCCGGTGATGGTGAAGTTGGCGTCCTGCATCTCGCCGTTGTTGTCCAGGCCTTTGGCAATGCCGATGCGTTCCCAGATCAGGAACAGCCACACGCGCAGCACTTTCAGCTCGAACGCCGGTCGGCGCCACCACGGGAGCCGCTTGCGATACCACGCCACCCAGTTGGCGAAGAAAAGGATGTGGCGTGCTTCTTCCTGCATGACCGGCTCGAACGTGTCGACCAGTTCGGCCGGAAAATAACCGGTGCGCTTGGCCGACTCGAACAGGCCGAAGGCAAAGAAGCTGTCGATGCATTCGCTGTAGCCGGTGACCAGCCAGCCCCATTCGGGATCTTTGGGCACTTCGTACTCGGGCTCGGGCGCCAGCGTGATGCCGTAGGCCGCCACCATCTTGCTCAGCACCACCTTGTGGCGTGCTTCTTCGTCGCCGTCCATGGTCAGCGCTTCATGCAGCAGCGGATCGGCGATGGTATTGGTATAGGTCGCCACGCGCAGCTTGGCCTTGCCTTCGGTCTGCACGGCGATATCCCAGATCGGCAGCGAGGTGATGCGATGCAAGGTGTCCGCGTCCAGCGCCGGCCATTCGATCACGGCCGGCTTATACGGGTTGTGCGTGTCCAGGATCATCCGGCAGAACAGCCGTTTGTGGGCATCGGAACCGATCTTGATGCGTCCCGGCTCGTTGCCAGCCCAGTGGCGCATGCTGTGGTCGGCGGCGGCTACGGCGTCATGGGACACAAGATCACCTCATTGCGTTACGACAACTTCCGGTCCGCTGCATCGGCCATCGAAGGCTTGCGGCGCGACAGCCAGCGGCGGTGCAGGCGATGGGCTTCCGCCCATTGCCACGACAATAGCGCCGGCACGCCAAAGCCTACCTCACGCGCGCGTTTCACCAGCGACAACGCGATCGCGGCGTCCGCGGGCAAGCCGATGATATTGCCGAACAGCACCAGGCCGCCTTCCTGCACGCCCAGGCCGGCGGGCACGAAGAAAATGATGTGGCGCACCGCCTGGGTGGTCGCCTCGATGGCAATCGCGTCCCACACCGAAATGGGATAACCCAGCAGATACAGCGCCAGCCAACTTTCGAAGCTGCCCACCACGAAGCCCGCAACTTGCCACGCGCATGCCACGGTGAGGCGCGCGGGCTTGCCGTACAGCTTGCGCACTTCGTCGTCCAGGCGGGCGCCGTCGAGCAGTTCGGTGAAGCGCGACGGGCCGCCGAGCAGCTTTTCCGCAAAGGCCTCAAGCCTGGAAAACACCTGCCCATGACGGAACAGCCAGACCAGCCCGATCGGCAAGGGCAGCGTGGCGATCACCGCCCAGATCACCGAATTGAGCGTACCGATATGGCCGGCCATGCCGATCAGCAGCAACAGGCCCAGTGCCACGAAGATGTATTGACTCACCAGGGTCAGCAACACCTCGATGATGACGCTGGCAGCCACTGGTGCGCCTTCCAGGCCGCGCCATTTGACCAGCCGGATGCCGACGATTTCGCCGCCCACGTTGGCCACCGGCAGCAGCCGATTGCAGGCCTCGCGCACCGTGGCCGCCCAGAACAGGAAGGGCACGCGGGCGCGCCCGTGCGGGTCGCTGGGCGCCAGCAGGGCGCGCCAGCCGAACACGTCCAGCAACAAGGGCAACGCATGAAACGGCAGCAGCCATAGCAGGGCCCAGCCGGCATGGTCGAAGGCATTCTCGATCGCCGACCAGTTCTGGTGCGTCACCAGGATGATGGCTGCGATGAGGCCGAGCACGCCGGCGAGATAGACCAGATATTTCATGCCGCCGCCGGATCGCTGAAGCCGCTGCAAAGCTGGCAATGTTCGGCCACCGCCCGTCGCACGCGCGGCGACAGCAGCGCCGCCAGTTCGTCGGCATGGCGATAGTGCGCCATCGTCGGCGTCAGTTGTCCGTGCGTGGCCGGGTGCAGGTACAGCTCGCTCAACCCGCCGGGCAGCCGCTGCAACACATCGAGCAAGGCTTGTTCGTCCATGGCGCCGGTGTGGCGGATGCCGAAGACGTGGTCGTTCGTTCGCATGCCGGCGCGGCGCAAACGATGGCGCATCAGCGCGAGCCAGGGTTTGAGCCACGGACCGGAGCCCGGTTCGGCGGGCCAGCGTACGGCGCGCAAGCCGTAGTCGCGGCCAATGGAAAGGATCAAGGAGAGTACCGTCGGATGAAGGTGAAAGTGTTTGTGTGCATTGACGTGATCGAGCGGCAATCCCGTCGCGGCAAACGCCTCGAACTGGGCGCGGATCTCCGCTTCCAGCTGCCGCCGCACATAAGGCAGAAAGAAAAACCGAAAACCGTCGCGGACCATATCGTCGCCGAATCGTCCGCGCGCGTCGACCAGTTGCGGGATTTGCGACGGTGGCAGGGCCGACAGCCCGTCGGCAAGGACGAGATGCAAACCCACCGCGAGGCCGGGCAGGCGCTTGGCGCGGGCCACGGCGTCCGCAACGGCCGGCGCTGTCACCATCAGGCTGGCGGCACGCAGCACGCCTTCGCGGTAGCCGCGCTCCACGGCGTGATTGACGGCCGGGTGCAGGCCGAAATCATCGGCCGTCACGATCAGTCGTGGGCGCGCGGATGCGGGTGCTTCGGTCATCGGTAACGCACAGCCCGCGCCGTCATGCCTCGTGCGCGCGCAGGAACCGGAAGAATTCCACGCCTTCGCGCAAGCGCCGCTTGGTCATCTCCCAGCTGCCTGCCATCTCCTTGACGATCTCCCAGATCTTCGACGGGCGGAAATAGAAGCTGCGGTAGAAGGTTTCCACGCCGTGGAAGATTTCTTCCTTGGACAGGTGCGGGTAGCTGATCATGGCCAGCTGCACGCCCTTGTCGTTGACCGTATTGGCCGCCGTGTTGTGTTCCAGCCAGCCGTTTTCGATGGCCTGCTTGTACAACGTCGTGCCCGGATAAGGCGCCGCCAGCGACACCTGGATGGTGTGCGGATTGATTTCCTTGGCGTAGGCGATGGTGCGCGCGATGGTTTCCTGCGTTTCGCCGGGCAGCCCCAGAATGAAGGTGCCGTGCACGGTGATGCCGAGCTTGCGGCAGTTCTCGGTGAAGGTGCGCGCGATATCCGTGCGCAAGCCTTTCTTGATGTTGTGCAGGATCTGGTCGTCGCCCGACTCATAACCCACCAGCAGCAGGCGCAGGCCGTTTTCCTTCATGATCTTCAGCGACTCATACGGCACGTTCGCCTTGGCGTTGCAGCTCCAGGTCCAGCCCATCGCATGCAGGCCGCGCGCGATGTCGTGCACGCGGTCCATGTTCGAGCTGTCGGTGAAGGTGTCGTCGTCGAACATCAGCTCGCGTACTTCGGGCATGTTCTCCTTGATCCACTTTGCCTCGGCCAGCACGTTGGCAGCCGAGCGCACGCGATAGCGATGGCCGCCCACGGTCTGCGGCCACAGGCAGAACGTGCATTTGGAGCGACAGCCGCGGCCCGTGTAGATCGACACGTAAGGGTGCAGCAGATAACCGATGAAGTAGCGGTCGATCTTCAGGTCGCGCTTGTAGATGGGGGCGACGAAGGGCAGGTCGTCCATCTGCTCGATGGTGGCGCGCGACGGGTTGTGCTGCACGCTGCCGTCGATCAGTTTGTAGCTGATGCCGGCGATGTCCTTGAAGGCGCGGCCTTCGGCCACTTCCTTGCAGGTGTAGTCGAACTCTTCGCGCGCCACGAAATCGATCGCGGGCGAGGCGAGCAAGGAGGCATCCGGTTCCACCGCAACCTTGGCGCCCACCATGCCGATCAGAATGTCGCCGCGGCGTTGCTTGATCAGCTCGGCGAATTTCGCATCGGTGGGGAAGGATGGCGTACTGGTATGGATGATCACCAGGTCGTACTCGGCGGCGATGTCGAGGGTTTCTTCCACCGACAGTTCTTCCACCGGGGCATCCAGCACGCGCGAACCGGGCACAAGTGCCGCGGGCTGGGCGAGCCAGGTGGGATACCAGAAACTCTTGATTTCGCGTTTGGCCTGGTAGCGCGAGCCCGCACCACCATCGAAACCGTCAAACGAAGGGGCTTGCAGAAAAAGCGTCTTCATGGATTGCCAAGCTCCTGCAGGTGCGTCCGCAATGAGTTGTTCAACACACTAGTCACCACATGCTCAAGGATAGCGCGATGGCGCATGGTCGCGCGCATGCAATACCTGGCCGCGCCAATCCACTCGCCAGTGGACCAGTGCACCAGCCCATTCCAGCAGCAACAGTGTGTCGCGAAAAGGGGTGAGCCACAGGTCCTGCCAACAGCGGGATCTTGCGGTGCTGGGCCAGCTCACAGCGTAGCGACACAGGCGCGCCATGGCGCCCAGTGCTGCCACGATCAGGCAAGGCAGCGTGGGCGAGAGCGCCACGGCCAGCACCAGCAGTGGCCAGCTGTAGCAGACGAAGCTGAAGGTGAATCCAGCCGGTGAAATGGCGCGGATGGTGCGCAGCCAGCGCATTTCGTGCGACCACAGCTTGGAGAGTTGGTTTTCGTTCACTTGCGTGCCGACCACCACGTCGCTCAACACGGTGCGCAAGCCTCGCTGGCGCGACCGCTCGCCCAGCCAGAAATCGTCGGCCAGCGTGTCCTTGAGCGCCGCCAGGCCACCGATCGCGTTCAGCGTGTCGCGTCGCACGGCAATGGTGGAGCCGAAGGCGAAGCGGGTGGAACCAAACGCGTGCGCCAGCCGTACCGAGGGCGCAAACCAGTCGTCGATAAACAGGCGCCCCAGGCGCGCCGTCCATCCATCGCCTGCCACGCCGTGATACAGGCAGGTCACGATGCCCACGCCTGGATCGTTCAGTGGTGCCGTGACGCGCGCCAGATGATCTGGCGCCACGCTGATGTCGGCATCGGCGAGCACCAGCCAGTCGTAACGGGCTTGTGCCAGCAGATTGATCAGGTTGCTGACCTTGAGATTGGCGCCGTGGACTGCGGGGTCGATCACCAGCGTGATGGCGAGTTCGGAAAATTCGCGCTGCAAACGCTGCACGACGGCAATGGCCGGATCCTCGGGATCGCGCACGCCGAACAGGATTTCGTAATGCGGGTGGGTTTGCTTGCAGAAACCTTTCAGGTTCTCGTAAAGACCGAGCTCGGCGCCATGCAGCGGCTTGAGCACGCTCACCGGCCGGCTTGCCTGATCGTTCACATCCGCTCGCCGATGCTGGTTGCGGCGCTCGCAGCGGAACCAGGCCCACAGGCTCAGGCACGCATAAGCCGTGGTGCACACGGCCAGCACCAGGCCATTCCATGACAGCAGCGATGTGGCAACGGGAGGGGACATGAGCTCGGTCAGCACGCGGTCCGTCATTCCTTCCAAAGTTAATGCATGCACTTCGTGAAAGTGCACTTTTTGCGGCTGCTTCGGCAGGCTGCATGGGCCTTGTTGCTGTGCCTGCTGCAGGGCGTGGCGCTTGCGCAGACGCCGTCTGCGGACGCTACGCCGGCCACCGCCATCGAGGGCGACTGGCTGGTGGAAAGCCGCGACGCCATTATCCGCATCGCGCGCGACGGCGATACCTTTGTCGGCAGCATCGTGTGGCAGCTGCACGACACCTACGGCCCGGAAGACGGTGCCGAACTCAACGGAAAAACCGTCACCGATCGGCACAATCCCGATCCGGCGCTGCGCTCGCGTCCGTTGACAGGCCTGCGCCTGCTCTGGGGTTTGCGCTACGACGCCGAGGCGAACGCCTGGATGGATGGCCGCGTCTACAACGCCGACAACGGCAAGGAATATCACTGCGAAATTCACCTGCGTTCGCCGGACCGGCTGGTGCTGCGGGGTTTCATCGGCATCACGCTTCTGGGTGGGAACACCACGTGGACGCGCACGCATGAGCCGTTTCCGGCGCCGGCGAGCAGTGTCCATTCAACGCGGTAACTATCCTTTGGTATGAACGGTGCGTGCGAGGGGCTACTCGCCTTCGCTCATCCTTGCTAGCCTGAGTGTGCAATCGATGTACGGTCGAACGTGCGTCGCGCCAGATGTGACGAAGATGTGATGACCGGGCGTGTACTGCCGCCGTCCGTCGGAACAGAGAGGTTTGAGCCTTGGCTAACCGCGAGTTGGACTTCAACGAAGGAAGCTGGTCGAAAAGTGTGGTGTCCTTTCAGGACGAACCCCTGGTGCTGGTCGATGAACACGACCGCGAAACCGGCTTTCTCGACAAGGCGAGCGCGCATCACGGACAAGGCATTCTGCATCGCGCGTTTTCGCTGTTCGTGTTCAACACGGACGGCGAGCTGCTGCTGCAGCAGCGCGCCGAAGGCAAGCGCCTGTGGCCGGGCTACTGGTCAAATACCTGCTGCAGCCATCCCCGGCGCGGCGAGACGATGGAAACCGCCATTCATCGTCGCCTCACCGAGGAACTCGGCTTGCAGTGCGAATTCCAGTTCCAGTTCAAGTTCCAGTATCAGGCGCAATTCGATGACGAAGGCGCGGAGCACGAACTTTGCTGGGTCTACGCGGGTCGTACGGATGTGACTCCCGTCGCCAACATGCTTGAGATCGCCGCGTTGCGATACATCGCGCCCGATGCGCTGGATCATGAAATCGCAGCGCATCCGCAGCGCTTCACGCCATGGTTCAAGATCGAATGGGAGCGCCTGCGTCGCGAGCACGCGCACGTATTTGCGCCGCCGGCCAGCCTGGCGTTCTGAACGCTGCGATGGCGCAACGTGGCTATACTCGATTCCGTGATGAAAGCGACTGGCAGTGAATGCAGCGCAGTAACATCCATCGGTCATTGATGAGGAGATTCCGTTGGGCATTCCTCTTATTCAGCAAACCAAGATCGCGCGTTACATCATCGGCAAGAAAGTCAGCGGGCAGAAGCGCTATCCGCTGGCGATGATGTTGGAGCCCTTGTTCCAGTGCAATCTCGCCTGCGCCGGTTGCGGCAAGATCGATCATCCCAAGGAAATCCTGCAAAAGCGCATGAGCGTGGAAGACGCGCTGCGCGCGGTGGACGAATGCGGCGCGCCGGTAGTGTCCATTCCCGGCGGCGAGCCGCTGATTCACAAGGAGATGCCGCAGATCGTGCAGGGACTGATCGCGCGCGAGAAATTCATCTACCTGTGCACCAATGCGCTGCTGCTGACCAAACACATCGACGAATACACGCCCTCGCCGTATTTCACCTGGTCGGTCCATCTGGACGGCCTGCAGGAGCGGCACGATCAATCGGTGTGCATGGAAGGCGTGTTCGACAAGGCAGTGGCGGCGATCAAGCTGGCGTTGTCGCGGGGATTCCGCGTCACCATCAACTGCACGCTGTTCAACAACGAGAGGCCGGAGGAGATTGCCGAGTTCTTCGACTTCGCCATGTCGCTGGGCATCGAAGGCATCACTGTATCGCCCGGGTATAGCTACCAGCATGCGCCGCGCCAGGATGTTTTCCTGGGACGCACCGAGAGCAAGCAACTGTTCCGCGATATTTTCCGCATCGGCAAGGAACGCAAGAGCAAGTGGGTGTTCAACCAGTCGTCGATGTTCCTGGACTTCATCGCGGGCAACCAGAGCTACCAGTGCACGCCGTGGTCCAACCCCACCTACAACATTTTCGGCTGGCAGCGCCCGTGCTATCTCCTGGTCGATGAAGGCTACGCCAGCTCGTACAAGGAGCTGATGGAAGACACCGCCTGGGAAAAATACGGCGTCGGCATCAATCCCAAGTGCGACAACTGCATGGCGCACTGCGGCTTCGAAGGCACCGCCGTGGACGACACCTTTGCGCATCCGCTCAAGGCGGCGCGCGTGGCGACGTTTGGTCCGCGCATCGATGGTTCGATGGCACCGGACCTGCCGGTGATGTACGGCGACCGCGCCGATGCCACGGCGATCCATATCCCGATCAGCGCGATCCAGCGCAGGGGTTCGTCGCCCGGGGCAGACGCCGGGCACTGAGCCATGTGGCTGCTCGCCATCGTCCCGGTCGTGATGTGGCTGGGACTGCTGCTGGTGCCTTGGCGGCCATGGAGTACGCGCGAGCATCTCGAGGCTGATGCGTCGGCCAGCATGCGCCTGGACGACGTCACCGTGTTGATGCCTGCGCGCAACGAGGCCGACGTGATCGGCAGCACGCTGCGCGCATTGCAGGCGCAGGGCAGCGGGCTTCAGATCATCGTGGTCGACGATCAGTCGGCCGACAGTACGGCCAGCGTGGCGAGCTCTTATCCCGGTGTTCGCGTGATCCAGGGCGCGCCCCTGCCGGAAGGTTGGGCGGGCAAGCTGTGGGCGCTGGAGCAGGGCAGGCAACAGGTGCGCACAACGCTGACCTTGTTGCTGGATGCGGATATCGAACTGCGTCCCGGCATGTTGGCGACGCTGCTGTTGCACAAGCAGCGCGAGCAGCGGCAGTTCGTGTCAATCATGGCGGACCTGCGCCGCGCCAGTTTCTGGGATCGCCTGTTGCTGCCGGCCTTCGTCTACTACTTCAAGTTGCTTTATCCGTTTGCGCTTTCCAATTCACCCTCGCGCTGGGTGGCGGCAGGTGCGGGCGGCTGCATCCTGCTGGATACCGAGGTGCTTGAACGCATCGGCGGTTTCGGCAGCCTGCGCGACGCACTGATCGACGATTGCGCACTGGCTCGACAGGTGAAGCGCGCGGGCGGTCGCACCTGGATCGGCTTGAGTCGCGACGTGGTGAGCCTGCGGCCGTACGGCAGCTTCGAGTCGATTCACAGCATGGTGGCGCGCTCAGCCTTCACCCAGCTCGGCTATTCGACGACAGTGTTGTTGCTGGTGACGGTGTTGTTCCTGTGGGCTTATGGCGTGCCGTTGACCTTGCTGGCTGCGCCGCAGCTGTGGCCATGGGGCTGGCTCGCGCTGGGTGCCATGATGCTGGGCTACCTGCCCATGCTCAGGTACTACCGCATGCCCTTGTGGTGGGCCCTGCTGCTGCCGCTGGGGGCGGGTCTCTACCTCGGCATGACCTGGGGCTCGGCGCTGCGCTATTGGCGCGGCGTGCGCTCCCAGTGGAAGGGGCGGGTATACCGCGCGGACGCCTGAATTGTCTTTTTAATCAGTTGTTTGAAATTTATGCATGGCAGGGCGCTGAATCTCGCTCGGTGAGAATGCCATCGTGCTATCTTGATTGCCGTCCCACTAATCAAGTCGCCCCATGCCTCCTTCCGACCACGGTGGACGCCGCCCGGGAGCCGGTCGTCCCGCCGGTGAACCCAGTCAGCGCATACGCGTACCCGACAGCCAGGTACCGGGCGTGCTGGCCTATCTGGAGGCTTACCGCAGTCCGGCCACGCTGGAGGCGCCGCGGCCGTTGTCGCTGGAGCCATCGACGGTCGCGCTGACGGCTTTCCTGAGCCGCGTGCCGGCTGGTCTGCCTTCGATCGCGGACGACGATGTCGACGAAGTGGTCGACCTCAACGAGCACCTCGTGCTGCCCGGTCATGAGCCGAGCACCTTCATCATCCGCGTGTCGGGCTGGTCGATGATCGGCGCCGGCATTTTCGACGGCGACGAAGTGCTGGTGGATCGTGCGCTCGCGCCGCGCCAGGGCGACATCGTGGTGGCGATGGTCAACAACGAGCTGACCATCAAGCGGTTGGGCAAGGTGGATGGGCATATCGCGTTGCTGCCGGAAAACGCGCACTTCAAGCCCATCGTGTTCCGCGAAGGCGAGACGCTCAGCGTGTGGGGCGTCGTCACCCGTTGCCTGCGCACGCTGCGCTGAGGGACGGGTGCCGTGGGTCAGGTCCTTGCGCTCGATACACTCCTGCACAGCCGCCAGGTCTGGCAGGGCCGCGCTGCGCCGCAATCATCGGGCAGCCAGCCGACCGGCTGGCCGACGCTCGATGCCGCCTTGCCGAGCGGCGGCTGGCCCGAGCATGCGATGACCGAAATCCTGCTGCCCGCCGATGGCGTGGGTGAGCTGCAACTGTTGTTGCCCACGCTGGCGCGGCTGACCCGCGAAGGGCGTCCGGTGATGGTGATCTCGCCGCCGTATGTACCTTACGTGGCGGGCTGGGAAGCGCGCGGCGTGGTGATGTCGAACGTGGACATCGTGCATGCGGACGAACGCGATGTGCTGTGGGCCGCCGAGCAATGCCTGCGCTCGGCCAGTTGCGCCGCCGTGCTGGCGTGGCCGGTGCACGCCGATGACCGTGCCTTGCGTCGATTGCAGATGGCGGCCGATACCGGCAAGGCGCTAGCTTTTTTGTTCCGCGATCGCCGCCATGCCGTGCAGGCGTCGCCGGCGGCGCTGCGGCTGGAGCTGGAGAGCACGCCCAGCTGGCAGATCCGCGTGCGCAAATGCCGTGGCGGCAATCCGCCGGTAAGTGCGGTGCCGCTAGCCTCCGGCTGGTCGTGACAGGAGAGCCTGCACCATGTCTCCGCGTAGCCCGCGCCGGGGCTGTTTACCCGCATGCCGGCGTCATCACTCAGTCGTGTACGGACGTACACTCCTTCGTTCTTCCTTGTCCTGCGTGCAAACCGCTCCCGGCGCGGGCCACGCGGAGACACGGTGCAGGCTCTAGTCATGCTCTGGGCTTGCATCTTGCTGCCGCAACTGGCGCTGGACGGTGTCCTCAGGCGACGGCCGCCGTCGGACGAACCGCTGGTGCTGGTGAGTGGTCCCGCGCAGGCGCGCATCGTGCACGCGGCCAATGCGAGCGCGCGTGCGGCCGGCATCTATCGCGGACAGCGACTCACCGCGGCGCAGGCCTTGTTGCAGCAGTTCGTGATGGTCGAGCACGACGCGGAAGACGAGGCGCGCTGGCATCGCCTGCTCGCCGCCTGGGCGTATCGCTATAGCGCCGAGGTCGGCCTGTACGCGCATGCGGTGGTGCTGGAGGTTAGCCGCAGCCTCAACCTGTTCGGGCCATGGCCGCGTTTTGAATCGCTGTTGCGGGACGATCTGCTGGGACTGGCTTTTCGTCATCGCATCGCGCTCGCGCCGACGCCGCATGCGGCCTATGTGCTGGCCGGCGTGCACGACGGGATCGCCGTGATGTCGCCAGAGATCCTGCGCGAGGCGCTGTCGCCCGTGCCCATTGCGCGTGCGCGCCTGCCGGCCGATGCCGCGCAGGGTTTACCGTCGATGGGCATCCGCACCTTGGGACAAGTCTTGAAGCTGCCGCGCGCAGGCCTGCAGCGCCGCTTCGGCGCCGAGCTGGTGGCGCAGCTCGATCGCCTCACCGGCGACGAGCCCACGCCGATGGACAGCTACCGCCCGCCCGATGCGTTCGAGCAGCGCATGGAGTGGACGCACGAAATCGAGCACGTCGAAGCGCTGGTGTTTCCGCTGCGCCGTCTCACCGGCGACCTGGCGGCGTATCTCGCCGGTCGCGATGGCGGCGTGCAGCGATTCGAACTGGAACTGGAGCATCGCAGCGGTCTGCCCACCTGCGTGACGGTGGGCATGCTCACCGCCGCACGCGATGCCACGCTGTTGTTCGACTGCGCGCGCGGACGGCTCGAGCGCCTGGAATTGCACCAGCCGGTGTTGGCGATGCGGCTGGTGGCACGCGACCTGCCGCCGTTCGTGCCGGCCGGCCGCGACCTGTTCGATACGCGGCCCACGCATGCCGTGCCGCTGGATCAGCTGCGCGAACGCTTGCGTGCACGCCTGGGCGAGCAGGCCATCCAGCATCTGCACCGCACGGTGGATCCGCGCCCCGAGCGGGCGCAGTCCGATGCAGCGCATGTAAAAGCGGCCACCTCGCCCGAAACCCTGCCGCGCCCCACCTGGCTGCTGGCCTCGCCATGCCCGCTGCGCGGCCCGGCGCCGGAGGTGCTCGCCGGCCCCGAGCGCATCGAAACCGGCTGGTGGGATGGCGGCGATATCCGGCGCGATTACTACGTGGTGCGCACCTCGCAGGGGCAGTGCGCCTGGGTGTATTGCGCGCCGGGCGAGCAGGGTCATTGGATGTTGCATGGGTGGTTCGCATGAACGACTACGCCGAACTGCATTGCCTGTCCAACTTCTCGTTCCAGCGTGGCGCGTCGAGCGCGCGCGAGTTGTTCGAGCGGGCCAAGGCCTGCGGTTATCGCGCGCTGGCGATCACTGACGAATGTTCGCTCGCCGGCATCGTGCGCGCTTACGAAGCCTCGCGCGATACCGGGCTGCCGCTGATCGTGGGCGCCGAGTTCCAGATCGAGCATGGCCCGAAGCTGGTGCTGTTGTGCGAGAACCTGGAGGGTTATACCTCGATGTGTGCACTGATCACGCGCGGCCGGCGTGTGGCGGAGAAGGGCACGTATCGGGTGACGCGCGAGGACTTTGCCGACGGCCTGCCCGGCACGCTGGCCTTGTGGTTGCCGCAGGCCGAGCTGGATGCAGCGCACGGCGTGTGGTTGCGCACGTTGTTCGATTTGCGGCTCTGGCTTGCGGTGGAATTGCATCACGGTGCCGACGATGCGCGTCGCTTTGCGCAACTGCAGGCCTTGGCCGAAACCGTCGGCGTGCCCATGGTGGCCACGGGCGACGTGCATATGCATATACGCCGCCGCCGTGCCTTGCAGGACGTGATGACGGCGATTCGCCACCATCGCACGGTGGCTGATGCGGGCGATCTGTTGTTTCCCAATGGCGAGCGACACCTGCGCACGCGCACGGCCTTGTCCGCGATCTATCCCGCCGAACTGATGGCCGAAAGCGTGCGCATCGCCGAGCGCTGCCAGTTCGTGATGACCGACCTGAGCTATCGCTATCCCGCCGAACTGGTACCGACAGGGCATACGCCGACCACGTGGCTGCGGCAACTTACGGAGGAGGGTGTGCGCTGGCGCTGGCCGCAAGGCGAGCCACCCAAGGTGAGGGAGCAGATCGAGTACGAGCTGAAGCTGGTCGAGCAGCTCAAGTACGAGTCGTACTTCCTGACCGTGCAGGAGATCGTGAGCTTCGCGCGCAGCAAGGACATCCTGTGCCAGGGGCGCGGTTCGGCGGCCAATTCAGCGGTTTGCTATGCGCTCGGCGTGACGGCGGTGGATCCGGCCACGACTACGCTGCTGGTTGAGCGTTTCATCTCCGCTGAACGCAACGAGCCGCCGGATATCGACATCGACTTCGAGCACGAGCGGCGCGAGGAAGTCATCCAGCATATCTACGAGAAATACGGTCGCGAGCGCGCCGCGCTGGCCGCCACCGTGATCTGCTATCGCGGCCGCAGCGCCGTGCGCGACGTGGCGCGCGTGCTCGGCCTGCCGTCGGACCAGATCGACCTGTTGTCGCGCACCTTCGCCTGGCAGGATGGCGACGATCCGCTGGATGGCCGCCTGCGCGAACGCGGCTTCGATCCGGATAGTCCCGTGCTGCGGCGGGTGATGGCGCTCACCGAGGAGTTGATGGATTTTCCGCGGCATCTGTCCCAGCACGTGGGTGGCTTTGTCATTTCCGACCAGCCGCTGTCGCATCTGGTTCCGGTGGAAAATGCCTCGATGCCCGACCGCACCATCATCCAGTGGGACAAGGACGATCTGGACACCATGCGCCTGCTCAAGGTCGATTGCCTGGCGCTGGGCATGCTCACCTGCATCCGCAAATGCCTGGACCTGTTGCAGCGTCATCACGGCCGCGTGGAAACGCTGGCGTCGATTCCGCCGGATGATCCGCCCACCTATGAGCTGATCCAGCGCGCCGACACCATCGGCGTGTTCCAGATCGAATCGCGCGCGCAGATGGCGATGCTGCCGCGACATCGGCCGGAGAATTTCTACGACCTGGTGATCCAGGTGGCGATCGTGCGGCCGGGTCCGATCCAGGGCGACATGGTGCATCCGTATCTGCGCCGCAAGCGTGGCGAGGAGCCGATCACCTATCCGTCGGAAGCCTTGAAAGATGTCTTCGAACGCACGCTCGGCGTGCCGTTGTTCCAGGAGCAGGTGATGAAGCTGGCGATCGTCGCGGCGGAATATACGCCCGGCGAGGCCGACCAGTTGCGCCGTTCGATGGCGGCATGGCGGCGCAATGGCGATATGGAAATCCATCGCCAGAAACTGATGGCCGGCATGCTGAAAAACGGCTTCACGCCGGACTTCGCCGCGCGCCTGTTCGAGCAGATCAAGGGTTTTGGTTCCTATGGTTTTCCCGAAAGCCATGCGGCGAGTTTTGCCTTGCTGGTATATGCCAGTTGCTGGCTCAAATGCCATTACCGCGCGGCCTTCATGTGCGCCTTGCTCAATGCGCAACCGATGGGTTTCTACGGCCCCAGCCAGATCGTGCAGGACACCCAGCGCCATGGCATCAAGGTGCGTCCGGTGGACGTGCGCCACAGCGACTGGGACAACACGCTCGAAGCCGATGACTCTTCACGCGGCGGCTATGCCTTGCGGCTCGGCTTGCGACAGGTGCGCGGCTGCCGCGAGGAAGTGATGACGCAGCTGATGGCGGCGCGTGCGCGCCGGCCGTTCGAGGACGTGGCCGACCTGTGCGCGCGCGCCGGACTCAACAAGCATCAGCAGGATGCCTTGGCCGAAGCGGATGCCTTGCGCGGACTGGCCGGGCATCGCCATCGTGCGCGCTGGGCCATGGCCGGCATCGAGGCACAGCTGCCCTTGTTCGGCAACACCAGCCCGGTGGAAGAGGAAGTCGTGCTGCCGCCGCCCTCGCAGGGTGAAAGCACGCTGGCCGATTACGCGCGCATGGGGCTCAGCCTGGGACCGCATCCACTGCAGCAGATCCGAGCGCGCCTGCGCGCGGCGCGCTGTCTGGATTCCAAGAGCCTGCACACACGCCCGCATGCCAGCAAGGTGCGCGCTGCGGGGCTGGTGACGCAGCGCCAGCGTCCGCAGACGGCCAGCGGCGTCACTTTCATCACCATGGAAGATGAGTTCGGGCCCATCAACGTGGTGGTGTGGAGTCACGTGGCCGAGCGTCAGCGCCGCATCTTCCTCGAATCGCGCCTGCTGGGCGTGGATGGGCGCTGGGAACACGCGGATGGCGTGAGCCATCTCATCGCCGATCGACTTATCGACCTGAGCGAGTTGCTGGGTTCACTCGACAGCCGCTCGCGCGATTTCCACTGATCCGTCGCACGATCAGGCGGCGGAGCGACCGATCGAAGCACCACCGTCGACATAGAGCGTCTGCCCGGTGATGTAGCTGGCGCCATCGGACAGCAGGAATTCCACCGTCGCCGCCAATTCGTCCGGCTTGCCCAGGCGCTTCATCGGCACCACCGAGAGAAAGCGTTGCTCGGCCTCGCTGCCTTCGGGCGTGTTCGCGCGGAACAGTTCGGTTTCCGTCGGACCCGGCGCCACCGCATTCACCGTGATGCCGCTTTCCGCCAGCTCCAGGCCCCAGGTGCGGGTGAAACTGTTCACTGCAGCCTTGGCGGCCGCATAGGAGGTGCGATTTGCGTAGCCCAGCGCGACCAGGCTGGTGATGTTCACCACGCGACCCCAGCCCTTGGCGCGCATCTGCGGCAGCAACGCCTGCACGGTCTGGATGGTGGGCACAAGGTTGATGCGCAGGATGTCGTCGAGATCGTTGAGATCCACTTCATCGATCGGCGCCACGCGCACATAGCCGACGTTGTTGACCACGCCATCGAAGGAATACTGCTCGACCAATGCCTTCAGCGCCTTGTCGGTGGCCGCGCGGTCGCCCAGATCGACGGACACCAGCGTGCCGGGGAAATCGGGCTCGTCGATGTTGCGCGCCAGGCCGACGACGCGGTGTCCTGCCTTGGCGAGGCGGTGGGAAATGGCGCGGCCGATGCCCTTGGTGGCGCCGGTGATGAGGAATGTGCGTGGTGACATGGAGGTCTCCATAGAGAGAGGGGGAGTGGGAAATCAGCGGTGTTTCGAGATGCCGGAAGCTTTGAGCGCCGTGGCCACGGCGGCCGTCATGGTGGCGTGGTCAGGGTTGACGCGAGCCATCACGCGCAGGCCCAGCAAGACAGCCAATAGATGCGCGGAAGCTTCCGCGGCGGAAACAGATGACGGCACTTCACCGTTGCGACGGCCAGCCAGCAGGCAGCGACGGAAAAACGCGCGGATGGCGTCAATTTCGCTGGCAATGGCGGCGCGCAGCTCGGGCGCTTCGGGCGTCGCCTGCAGCGCCGAGTTCACCAGGAAACAGCCGCGCTGCTGCGCATCGGACAGCGAGCGCTCGATGACTTCGTTGAAGAACGCGGCGATGGCTTCGCTGGGCGCGAGCGATGCTTCCAGTCGATGGATACGCTCCTTCAGGGTCGTATCGAGGTAGTGCTTGAGCGCCAACTGGAACAGAGACTGCTTGTCGCCAAAGGCGTTGTACAGGCTGGTTACCGTCAAGCCGGTGCGCTGTGCCAGGTCGCGCGTGGAGGTGGCCTCGTAGCCACGCGCCCAGAAAGCCTCCGCAACGGCTTCCAGGGTCTTCTGTTCATCGAATTCGCGTGGCCGTGCCATGACGCACCTTCGTTTTGTATCGATTGAAACAATAATATGTATCGATCGATACAGAATTCAAGTGCCGCCGAGAATTGAGGGGCTCAGACCAGGTGTAGCAGGGTGGCCAAGGGTCGTGGCCGAACCAGCAGGTCGGCCAGCGTGTGCTGGTCGAGCTCCCGGTACATGGCTTCCATGGCCTGGCCAAGGATGCCCTTGAGGCGGCAGGCCGGCGTGATGCGGCAGCGGGACGTGGCGGGGTCGAAGCACTCGACCAGGGCGTCCGAGGCTTCGCAGGCTCGAACAATCGCACCAATGGAGATGGCGGATGCCTCGCGCGCCAGCTGCATGCCGCCCCCCTTGCCGCGTACGGTTTCGAGATAGCCCTCGCGTGCCAGCCAGTTCACCACCTTCATCAGGTGATTGCCGGAAATGCCGTAGGCGGCGGCGATATCGCCGCGCGTGACCAGCGTTCCTTCGTTGACGCCCACGTACATCAGGGTGCGTAGGCAGTAGTCGGTGAAGACATTTAGTCGCATGGCCTGGAATAAGATGTATTTGGAATGCATATTATGGCGGTCCGCCACGGGAGGAAAGCCACGCCCGTCCACCGGAGCGGCAGCGTCTCCCTGAGCCAGACTACGAGTTCGCCATGCATACCGAACTGCTGAGCATTCGCGAACCCTCCCGCGTTGCCGCCCTGCCAGAAGTCGATGCCGCACCGTGCTGCCATAGCTGCGCTTACTCGCATGTCTGCCAGGGCGAGGGCTACGGCAAGCGCGAGCTGGCAGCCTTGCAGTGCGTGGTCGAGCAGGTGCCGTCGGTGGCCAGCGGGGAGCATCTGTTTCGCCGTGGCGAACCGTTTCGCGCGCTCTATGCCGTGAGCTCAGGCAGTGTGAAGACGTCGATCTTCACGCGCGATGGCCGCGAGCAGGTGCTGGGTTTCTACCTGCCTGGCGAAGTCGTAGGTCTCAACGGCATCTATCCGGAGAGCTACCCTTGCGATGCGTTGGCGCTGGAACGTTCCTCCTTCTGCCACCTGGCATTCCCTGCCATGCGGTCGCTGGCGACCGAGCTCCCCGTGGTGCAGCAGCATCTGTTCCGCATGCTGAGCAAAGAGCTCGGCATGGCCAGTCTGTTGGCAGGTGAGCATTCCGCCGAAGAGCGCGTGGCGGCCTTCCTGCTGGATCTGGGCGAGCGATACGCGCAGCGCGGGCAGTCATCGACCGTGTTCCGACTGGCCATGTCGCGCAGCGATATCGCCAGCTATCTGCGGCTGGCGCCGGAAACCGTGAGTCGCGTGATCAGCCGGTTCCGCGACAAGCATTGGGTGAGCATCCATGGACGGCGCGTGCAGCTGCACGACGTCGGCGCACTTGGCGAGCTGGGTTACGGACTGGTCCAGCTGACGGCAGCCGCCTGAGTCTATCGATCAGGCGTATTCGCCTCGACGTGGGGCGGCGCGGGCGTGCCGAGCTCGTTTTCTTCCATCAGCGGCAGCACGCCGGGACTGTCCAGGTCATCGAATTGCTGGTGATGCACGGCCCAGAAGAACACGCCTACCGCTGCGATGACGATCAGGAAGGTGACCGGTATGAGTACCAGGATGATGTTCACGCCTGGTCACCTTGGCGGGTCGGGCGGCGGCCCACGCGCATGGCATTGAGCACCACCAGCAGCGAGCTGGCCGACATGCCCACAGCGGCCAGCCACGGTGGCACTAAACCAAGCGCGGCGAATGGCACGGCGCAGAGGTTATAGCCCAGCGACCAGCGGCGTCCTTGCGCCACCACCTGCCGCACCTCTCGTGCGATTCGGCGTGCCTCGACCAGGCCATGCAATTGTCCGTGCATCAGCAGCAGGTCCGCGTTGGCCTGCGACAGCTCGGTGCCCGAGGTAAGCGCGGCGGAAACGTCGGCTGCCGCGAGGGTGGGCGCGTCGTTGTTGCCGTCGCCGACGGCAAGCGTCACATGGCCTTGCTTTCTTTTGTGTTTGAGCAAGGCGAGTTTATCCAGCGGCGATTGCCGCGCATGGCTTTCGCATACGCCTAGCGCGGCAGCGGCGACCGCCACCCGCGAAGGCGCATCGCCGCTGGCGATCACGGTGTCGATACCGTCGGCACGGAGCTTATGCAGTGTGGCCGGCGCATCCTTTCGCACGGTTTCGTCCACGCGCAGGGCGGCAATGAGTCCGTGTTCGTCGGAAAGACAAAGGTCCTCGCTGTCCTTGCCATCCAGGCGGCGGCCAAGGCGCAGTCGATGGCCGCCCATCTCGCCGGTGATGCCCGATCCCGGCACGATCGCCACGTGCTGCACGTCGCCCGAGCGGATCGTGTTCGTGGCCAGCGCGACGGCCTTGGCCATGGGATGCGAGCTGCGCGATGCGAGCGCGCCGGCGAGGCTCATCCATGCGATGCCATGGCCAGTCGCGTGCGATGCAGGCAGGTCGATGTGCGGCGTGGTCAGCGTTCCCGTTTTGTCGAATACGGCCACGTCGACGCGGGCCATGGTTTCCAGCGCCGTGCTGTCGACCACCAGCACGCCGCGTTGGGCGAGCACGCCGAGCGCGCGGGTCATCGCGCTGGGTGCGGTAAGCGCAAACGCGCAGGGGCAGGCAATGACGAGTACAGCGATGGCCGATTCAAACGCCTTGCCCGGATCGACCAGCAGCCATCCGGCCGCCGTCAGCAGGGTCAACAGCAGCACGCGTCCCACGAACGGGCGCAGATCGGCGTGGTCGGTGAGCGCGGCAGCTTCGCGTGCCATCCGTGTGCGTGCGCTCAGCGCGCCGATGCGGGCGGCGGCGGTGTGCTTGCCACTGCGTTGCACGCGCAAGGTGGCAACACCATCGAGCACGATGCTGCCCGCCGCCAGTGGCGCGCCGCGGCAACGCGTGACCGGCCGCGATTCACCGGTCAAGGCCGACTCGTCCAACTTGACCGATTCGCTTTCGAGCTCGCCATCGGCAGGCACGGTGGCGCCCTCGGCGATGTGCACGCGATCGCCACGCAGCAGTTCCATCGCCGGCATCGTTTCCAGCGTGCCGTCGGCGCGGTAACGCTGGGCAAGCAGGGGCGTGCTGTCGATCGCGGCGTCACCCAGCGCCGTGTTGCGGTGCTGCGCGCGGCGTTCGATGTAGCGCGCCGCAAGCAGCAGAAAGACGAACATGGTGATGGAGTCAAAGTAAATCTCGCCATGACCGCGAAGGGTGTTGGCGGCACTGGCCAGAAAGACCAGCCACACGGCCACCGCAACAGGCAGGTTCATGCCCAGCGTTCGCGTTCGCAGCTCGTGCAACGCGCCCTGGGTGAATGGACGCGCGCTATAGATCACCACCGGCACGGACGAAAGCAAGCCCAGCCAGCGGAACAGTTCCCGCGTAGTGAAGTCCACAAAATCCACCACGCCCAGGTAGATCACCAGGGCGTACGTCATCACCTGCATGGTGAACATGCCGGCGACCAGCAACCGCTTGAGCAGGTCGCGGGCTTCCTGTTGATCGCTATCGTCTGCGCGGTCGAGCCCGAGCGGCTGCGCGGGGCATTGCAGGCTGGCGAAGGCACGCAGCAGCGCGGGCAGGCTGGTGCGCGAGTCGTCCCAGATCACGTGCGCGCGACGCGACGCCGTGTCGATGCGTACACGCTGGACGCCCGGCAAGCCGTGCAGCAACTGGTCCAGTTGCATGACTTGGCGTGCGCCCTGCAAGGACGCCAGGCGAAAGCTGGCCTCGCGCTTGCCGTCGCGCCGCGACCGCAGCACCTGCGCGGCGAGTTGGGGATGCGCCCAGACCTCGTAGGTATTCATCGCGATGGCGGGCGATGGTCGTGGGTGGTGGCCGGCACGCCCATCACGGGCGGCGGCGCATCGACGGGTTCATCGGCGTGGCGCGCGCCCAGCACGATCATCCACACGCAACCCGCCAGCGATGCCGCGAAGATGGCTGCACCCAGCCACAGCACAGGTTGCTGATACCAGCGTCCGCCGTCATCGACGGCGATGTCATCGTGAGTCCGCATGATCCGGATGGGAGACGTGATAAACGTAGGAGGCAAGCACGCGGATCTGGTCATCCGTGAGGCGTGGACTCCATGCTGGCATATGTCCTTGTCGCCCGTCGTGAATGCTGCTTTCGATATCCGCCAGCGAGCCGCCATGCAGCCAGACCTGGTCGGTGAGGTTGGGCGCACCCAGTGCGGGGTTGCCCTTGCCATCGGGGCCGTGGCAAGCCGCGCAGGTGACGAACAGCGGCTTGCCTGCGGCTGCGGCCTTCTCGTCATGCGGACGGCCGGAGAGGCTAAGCACGTACTGCGTGAGGTCCTTCACGTTCTCCTCGCCGAGGCTAGCCCATGGCGGCATCACGCCGCTGCGGCCATCATGGATGGACGTATAGATGTCCTTGCCGCTGCCGCCATAGAGCCAGTCGTTGTCAGTGAGGTCGGGGGCGCCCAGCAAGATGTTGCCCGTCGCTGCGCGGCCATGGCAGGCCGCGCAGTTGTCCCCGAACAGGCGCTTGCCCAGCTGCTGCGCATTGGGATCGCCTGACAGCTGCTCGATGGGATAGAGCGAGAAGCGCTTCATCATGTCGTCGAGCTTGGCGTTGTTGGCGGCGGTGTGCTCGGCCAGCTCGCCGTGCGAGGTCCAGTGAAGGATGCCCTTGAAGCGGCCGAAGCCCGGAAACAACGCCAGATAAGCGAAGCCCCAGGCGAACATGGCGCCGGACATGATGATCCACCACATCGGTAGCCGATGGACGCCTTCGCGCAGTACGCCATGGGCCCAGACGTGTCCGCTGGTGCCGTCCTCGCGCACGGGAATCTTGGCGCGCGGCGCCCACAGGTACAGAAAGAACGTGATGCCGAGATTGAGCACCACCAGGAACATGATCCATAGCGACCAGAACAGGCTCATGCGTCGGCGTCCCTGGCGGCGGTGATCGCGGCATGTTCCGGCGGAGCGTCGTCTTCCATCGGCAATTGGGCCATGCGCGAGAACGCGCGGCGGTGATGGCCGCTCCAGGCCCAGGCCCAGATGCCGATGAAGGTGACCATCATGAAGACGATGATGACGCCGGTCAGGTGTCCCCACAGTTCGTTCATGGCTCGCCTCCATCGGTGGCGGGGTTGGTGGGCGCCACGGTGGGCTCGTTGCGGATGCCGAGCCCTTGCAGGTACGCCACCAGGGCGTCGAGTTCGGTCTTGTCCTTGACGGCGTCGGGCGCGCTGGCGATGTCGGCATCGCTATAGGGGTCGCCCAGCTTGCGCAGGCCGCGCATGCGCGCCTGGATATCCGACGCGTCGAGCGTCGTCTTGGCCAGCCACGGGTAGCCGGGCATGTTCGACTGCGGCACCACCTGGCGCGGATTCATCATGTGCAGCACATGCCACTGGTCCGAATACTTGCCGCCCACGCGCGCCAGATCCGGTCCTGTTCGCTTGGAGCCCCATTGGAACGGGCGGTCGTAGACCGATTCCTCCGCGATCGAATAGTGGCCGTAGCGCTGGGTTTCGTTACGCAACGCGCGGATCATCTGCGAATGGCACAGATAGCAACCTTCGCGCACGTAGACATCGCGCCCGGCAAGACGCAACGGGTCATACGGCTTCACTCCCGACGGCGCGCTCACCGCATGTGCCCGCATGAACAGCGGGGTGATTTCGGCGAGACCGCCGATGGAGACCATGATCGCGGTCAGAATGCCAAGAAGTCCCGCATTCTTCTCGATGGCTTCGAAGTGCCGATAGGCCATGGCGCGCTCCTCAACCCACCGCCGGAAGCGGCGCCGGCACCTGGTCAGGCTCGGGTTCGGGAATCGGCACGGGTATCGGCTTGATGATCCGCGCGCGCGCATCGGCCGCCGTATGCCACAGGTTCCACGCCATCACGACCATGCCCGACAACACCAGCAGGCCGCCCATCCAGCGGATCAGGTACATCGGCTTGATCGCGATCAGGCTATCGAGGAAGGAATAGGTGAGCGAGCCATCCGCATTGGTGGCGCGCCACATGACGCCTTCTGTGACGCCAGCCGTCCACATCGAGCCGATGTACATCAGCAGGCCCATGATGTGCAGCCAGAAGTGCACTTCCATCGCCTTCTGCGAATACATCGCCGGCCGGCCCAGCGCGCGCGGCGCCATGGCGTATAGCGAGCCGATGGTGATCATCGCCACCCAGCCGATCGAGCCCGAATGCACGTGGGCGATGGTCCAGTCGGTGTAATGCGACAGCGAGTTGACCGTCTTGATCGCCATCATCGAGCCTTCGAAGGTGGCCGCGGCGTAGAACACCAGCGACATCACCATGAACTTGGCGGCGGCATCGGTTTTCAGGCGCGCCCACGAGCCGTTGAAGGTGAGCAGTCCGTTGGCAGCGGAACCCCAGCTGGGCATCAGCAGCACCAGCGAAAACGCCATGCCGACCGACTGCACCCAGTCGGGCAGGGCCGTGTACATCAGGTGGTGCGAGCCCGCCCACATGTATACCGAGATAAGCGCCCAGAAATTGACGATGGAGAAGCGGTAACTCCACAGCGGCTGCTGCGCCTGGCGCGGCACGAAGTAATACATCATGCCCAGGAAGCCGGCGGTCAGGAAAAACGCCACGGCGTTGTGGCCGTACCACCACTGCACCATCGCATCCACCACGCCCGAATACACCGGGTAAGACTTGGTCATGCTGATCGGCAACGCGATGTTGTTGACGATATGCAGCAGGCCCACCGCGATGATGAAGGCCCCGTAGTACCAGTTCGCCACGTAGATATGGCGGATGCGCCGCCGCGCCAGCGTGCCGAAGAACACCGCGCCAAACGACACCCATACCACCGCAATCAGGATATCCACGAACCATTCGGGCTCGGCGTATTCCTTGCTCTGGGTGAGGCCCAGCGGCATGGTGGTCATGGCCAGCACGCAGACCAGCTGCCATCCCCAGAAAGTGAGTTCGGCCAGTCTGGACATGGCCAGGCGAGTGTGTCCGGTGCGTTGGACCACGTAGTAGCAGGTGCCCATCAGGGCCGAGCCGCCGAACGCGAAGATCACGCCGAAGGTATGGTCTGGCCGGATGCGGCTGAAGGTGAGCCAGGGCAGGTCGAAGTTGAGCGCCGGCCACATCAGCTCAGCGGCCGCGTAGACGCCCACCGACATGCCGATGATACCCCACACGGCGGCCGCCAGCAGGAACAGACGCACTACCTTGTCGTCGTAATACTCGGTATTCGGCATGGGAATTCCGCCTTGGTCGATGGCAGGATGTTGCGCCGCAAGGTCGTCGCATATCGATGACCTAAGTCAAAATTTGTAGGACATGGCTGTCATGCGCGGCGGCGTATTGCCTCAGTTGTGTCGGAAGAGTGCCGTCAGCCGCCGCGCGATTTTGACCCCCATCAGTGCTGGTACCGCTGGAGCCGAGGCAAGCTATGTATTCGCCTTGTGAGCGCGGACATGACCCACGTCGTCACCGAGAACTGCATCAACTGCAAGCACACCGACTGCGTCGAGGTGTGCCCGGTGGATTGTTTCCACGAGGGCCCGAACTTCCTGGTGATCGACCCGGACGAATGCATCGACTGCACGCTATGCGTCGATGAATGCCCGGTTGGCGCCATCTACGCAGAGGACGACGTGCCGGCGGGACAGGAGTTGTTCCTGGCATTGAATGCGGAACTGGCCAGGCAATGGCCGGTGATCGACGCAAAGATTCCCGCTATCCCCGATGCGGCAGCCTGGGACGGTCGCCCGCACAAGCTGCCTTTGCTTATTCGTTGAACGCCTGGGTCAGCTGGCGCTTGCACGCCAGCGGTTATAGGCAAAGCCGACCGCGAGCATCAGCGCCACGGCGAGCTGAGCCAGCAATGACTGCCAGGTGGGATAGACACCCAGGACATCGATGGAGGGTACCGGCGCCACGGTGACGGCGGTCCAGCCCGCTTCCTGCAGCGCCGCCACGCCCTTGCCCGTAAGCACGATGGCGAGCAGGGCGATCACGAGCGAACTCAGCGAGAAGAACAAGCCCAGCGGCAGGCGCTGGCTGGTGCGCAGCAGGATCCATGCGATCAGGCCGAGGATGATCGAGCCCACGACGATGCCGGCGAGCAGCCACTGTCCCTGGCCTTCGTTCCACAACGCCGTATAGAACAGGATGGTCTCGAACACTTCGCGATAGACCGAGATGAAGGTCAGGCCGAACACGAACCACGCCGACTTGCGGTCGAGTGCGGTCGCCATCTTCGCCTTCAGGTACGACTGCCAGCGGCCGCCGATGCTCTTCTGGTGCATCCACAGTCCCACCGCCAGCAACACGCCGGCGGCAAACAGCGAGGACAGTCCCTCGGTCAGCTCCCGGCTGGCGCCACTGATCGAAATCGCATAGCTCGCTACCGCCCACGTGGCCGCGCCTGCCAGCAGCGCAAGGATCCAGCCGGCGTGCACATAGCGCGTCGCGTCATGGCGGTCCGCCTTGCGCAGGAAGGCGAGCAAGGCGACCACCACGAGCAGGGCTTCCAATCCTTCGCGCACAAGGATGGTGAGTGCACCGATGAAGGTCGTCGTCGGACTGGCGGCGCCTGCGGCCAGCAGCAGCTGCGCCTGGGCAAGCAACTGATCGACGTCGTGCGATTGCTTGGCGACGGCATCGCCCGCCGCAGGCTGCGAGAGCGCCGTGCGATAGGCGCCCATCGCCGTTTCGATGCGCGCACGCAGGGCGGCATCGCGTGCATCGAGCTGCGCCTCCACCGGTTCAACGCCATCAAGGTAGGCAGAAAGCGCGAGTTGTCGGGCCTCTTCCATCTTGCCCTTGCGATAGGCGTCCACGCTATCTGCCACGCGCGTGCGCGCCAGCGGAAGGCCGGCCAGGGCTTCGTGCACTGCCTGCGGATGCGCGCGAAGGTAGCCGATGACGAGCCGGGCCTGGGTGGCGCCGATGGTGTCGGCCAGACCGGAAACGCGCGCACGGGCCAGTTCATTGGGCGATGCGATGGCGCCGCGAGCGCGCTGATCGCTGTGCCATGCCTGTTCGCCTTGCGTGCCTGCTTCGGGGTACGCCAGCGTACCCACGTAATAGGCCAGCGACCAACGCTCATCGCCGGAAAGCGTCTGCGCATAGCTGGCCATCGGCGTGCCGGCGACGCCCTGGGTGATCACTTCGTAAAGCGACAAAGCACTGCGCTGATCCGCACGCGCGGCGTTGGTGAAATCGATCGGGCGCGGCGACAGCTGCAATCCGGCAGGGCCGTCGCCATGTCCGGTGGCGCCATGACAAAGCGCGCATTGCGCCTGGTAGACGGCCGCGCCGCGGGCGAGGTCTGGCGCATTGCTCGGCGCGGTGGGGATCGGATACGCCTGCAGCAGGCTATCGGTCAGCGCGTGCGCCTGGCGGGCGACTTCGGCTTCCGGTGCTTTCGCGTCGATCAGTGCCACCAGACTGTCCGCCTGTTCGCGCAATACCGGCGTGGCGGACGAGGGCGGCAGTGCCTGCACACGATCGCGTGCATGGCGCGCAAACTCGCGCATTTCGTCGTATTCGGAGGCGCTCACCACTTCGCCATGCTTCACCGCGCCCGCATAGTCGGCGGCGAGGTAATCGAGCATCTGCCAGGTCTGCGGCACGCTTGCTGCGGGGTCGTCCGGCGCGGATTGCGCATGCGCGGGCGACCAGGTCAGCCCAAGCGCGAGGATCAGGGCGGGGAGCGTGCGCAGCACTTCACAAATGCGATTGATTCTCATCTGTGAAGTGTACTCCCATCATCGACCGCGCGTCGTTCAAGCAAACAGACACAGCGTTGATGCATCGTCACGATGCGATATGCAGGGGACCGAGTACGCGCGACGGGTGATCGATATTCAGGCGACCCTGGCCGATGCCCATGCTCAGACCCTGCGCCACGCGTTCGGCGGTGCCGATGAAGAGCTCCGCTGCCGGTGCGTCAAACACCTCGCGTGCGGTCTCTCGCCAAAGGGCCAGCCAGCGATGGAACAGCCTTTGCGGAAACGCGGGCAAGGCGCGGTGCACGCCCATCGGATTGCCGCGGTAGCGTCCCGAGCGCAGCACGATCGACGACCAGAAGTCGCGCAGGATTTGCTTATGGGTGATCCAGTCGTGGATGGCCGCGTTGAACACAGGCCCCAGTTCCTCGTCCGCGCGCACCTTGTCGTAGAAGCGATCGACCAGGGTGGCAATGCCAATCTCGTTTGCTGCAGGAAAAAGCGCCATAACGTGCTGTCTTTGATAGGCGTGTCAGCCGGGTGCGCCGTCACGCCGTGGGGTGAGATAAATCCATAGCGAACGCGCCACCCAGGGCGCCATCGCCAGCAACCAGAGCGAGGCCGCGGCGATATACCAGGGCCATGGCTGCAAGGTGGCTTCGGCCAACACGCGTATCAAGGCCACCAGCTGCATGCCGATGAAGGCAAGCCACGGGATGGGGCCCATGGCCAGCGGACGTCCGGAGTGACCGTGGGTGACGCGCGTCACCATGGCCACCAGCATGGAACTGAAGAATCCGATGGTGAGCGCATGCAGTGGCGCCAGCGCGCGGGAGTTTGCGCCGCTCGCCAGCACGTGGATGCTGTCCGCCGTGTAGAGCGCGAACGACAACGGTAGCCATGCCAGCGCGATATAGAGCACCAGCAGCAAGCCGGGGCGCGTCGCCTTCCACGGCTGCCAGGCGAGCCATTGCCACAGCAGCAGCGCGGTCATCGGCGCATCGGCCAGCCAGCGCCAGCCGGAGGCGTTGAACAGGTCAAATCCGAGATGGGCAAGGCTGAAAAGCCACGCGGCGAGCAGCGACCAGATCGGGCGCACCACGCGATAGCCCGTCACCACGTTGCCGGTGAAGAACGGCACCATGCGATGCGCCACCGTAAAGAACATCGGCAACAGGAATCCAAAGGTGCCGATGTGATTGGCTGCCGGTATCCAGCCTGGTGGCGCGCCCAGGCTCGCGCCAAGCACCATGCCCAGGCCGACGGCGCCAAGCGCCAGTGCGGCCCAGGCCGATCGGGCCCATGCATCGCGATAGCCATGGCGGCGGAGCCGGTCGCCCAGGGTCCATAACGCGGTAAGCCAGCCCAGCAGCATGGCGCCAAGGCCCCATGGCAGCATGCGCGGCATCCCGCTGGCCGCTCCAAGGACAAGCGCCGCCCCGCCCAGCATCAGGCCGAACACGATGGCGTAGACCCTGTGCGCAATGACTTCGACGTTCATCCATCGCGGAAACACAGTGAGGAGAAAGCCCATGATGAACGGCGCCAGGGTGGCGTATTGCATCAAAACGCCGTGCGTCCATCCCGCCGGCAGCGGTTGCGCCGGCAGCGCCCAGCCTCGCCAGGACGCCAGCAAGACCCATAACCACCACAGCATGCCGGTGGCGAGCAGGGTCGCGCCGACAAAGAACATGGCGCGATGAGGTGCGGCCAGCAGCGTCGGCAGGGTGACAGTGTCAGAGGGAGCGGAGCGGGTGGTGGATGGCATGAGGAGGGTTCGCGCGATGCGCTGGAGCCCTAGTGTCGCGACCGGTGAGCTCAAGGCGCTCTGATCTGGGTCAGATTTAGGCGGGATGGCTTTGCGGGCGATCCATCGGCTCCGGCCGTGTGCAGGTGGACCAGACCAACTGCCACAGGGCATGCGTAGCGGGCGTGACGCTTTGGCCGTGCTCACCAGGCCCATGGCATGTTGCAGTTCTGTATCAGCGACCGCGGTGGCCCCTATGGCACAGGCGCGGGCTCCCTCGTTATGGACGTCCGTTTGCCGCAGCCGCAGGCGGACGCCTAGGCTGTGCTACTGTCGGCCCAGAGGCGAGGGGGCCACCATGCGCAGGCTTTCCCATAACGGACATCCCAAGACGTCCGGCGAAACCGTTGAAGTCGACGACGGTTCGGCCACGATGCGTCGCGAGCCGGGGCAGGCGACAGCGTCAAGGCACGTGCGTCGCGAGCGGCCCCATCGCATACGGCGGCCTTCGGCGACGGATCCGATGCCGCCCTGTGTAAGTTGTGAATTTGCCGGCCAGTGCCTGGTCGCGCTCGGTCACGCCGACCTCGAACCGAGTCATGACGTGGTGAGGCGGGCATGGTCCTGCGCCGCGGGCGATGTGGTGATCCGGCGCGGCGATGCGCTGCGCGAGGTGCATGTGGTCCGTGCGGGCGGCGTCAAGGCGTTTGTGTTGGCCAGCGATGGTCGCGAACAGGTGCTGGGCTTTCACCTGCCGGGCGAGCTGGTGGGGCTTGCCGCGATCCATCTGGGCAGCCATCCGGGCGACGTCGTGGCGCTGGAGTCGAGCGAGTTCTGCGGACTGTCGTTCGAGGATGTGTTGTCGGTGTCGTCGCAGGCGCCGCGGGTGCAGCAGCAGTTGCTGCACGTGATCAGCGGCGAATTGAGCAGGGCGAGCCAACTGGCCGGCGACCTCAATGCCGAGGAGCGCGTGGCGTCCTTTCTGCTGGATCTGCAGCGGCGCGGCGGCAGCGATCAGAGCAAAGACCACCCCTTGCGTCTGACCATGTCGCGCACGGACATGGCCAACTATCTGCGGCTCGCGTCCGAGACAGTCAGTCGCGTGTTCAGTCGATTCCGGGCCAGGGGCTGGTTAGAGGTGACGGGGCGCAACGTGCGCCTGCTCGATGCCGATGCGCTGCAGCGTGTCTGCCGGAACTCGCCGGGCGCCGACTCCTGAGTTTCACGGGTGATGCTGAGCCCCAGTGACTTCAAGCACGGGTGTGCCGCGGCTTGCCCGGCGCATGCTCATAGGCCATTGCCGGAGGATCACCATGCTCAAGCGATCGCTCGTCGTTGGAATGCTCGCCAGTGCGGCGTTGGCAGCGATGCTGCCCAGTCAAGCAGCCGAAGCGCCCAGCGCCTTGCGCGATCAGCTCGTGCAGACGACGCGGATGCTGATGGACGCGCTGCCCACCGGCGACAAAGCCGTGTGGGAAAGCCACGTCACCGATGATGCTGTGGTGATCGACGAGTTTGGTCGGGTGGCGGGCAAGGCGGAAACCATTGCATCGCTCCATCCGTTTCCTGCGGGCATCACGGGCAGCATGGAAATGCGCGACCCGCATGCCTGGGTCCATGGCGACAGCGCGTTGCTGAGCGTGGAGCAGTACGAGCGCGAAACCTATTTTGGGCAGTCGTTCGTGGTGCGCTACCGCGCGCTACTGACTTTTGTGAAACAGTCGGGCGAATGGAAAGTGGCGGGTTTCGAGGATGTGACCATTCCCACGGCGCCGCCGAAGATCGATGTGCCGGGTCTCGTCTTGAGCGATTACGCAGGCACTTATCGTTTCGCGCCGAATCGTGCGTGGACGGTCTCGTTGGATCATGGCGTGCTCGGTTATGTCACGCGCGCTGGCGGCCCGGTCAATACGTTGCAGCCCGTGGCGAAGGACGTATTCATGGGCACGGATGATGAGCGCAACCTGCTGGTGTTCCAGCGCGACGCCCACGGGAAGATCACCGCGCTGATTGAGCGGCGCAAGTTCAACGATCTGCGCCTGAATCGAGAGGGTTGAACGGCGCGGGACGGGGATGGAAAGTTGCGCGTCATTGTTTTTAGGGGCGCACTTGCGCGCGACCAGCCAGCGACGCGGTACACCCGGGCGCTGCGGTCGCGCACAAGTGCGCTCCTACAAGAAGAGGGGGCCTCAGCCCGGCCACGCCGAATTGAGGATGACGCTGCAGAAGTTGCCGCGGTGGAAGTGCGGTTCCTTCAGGGCCACCACGTCGGCTTTGACATTGCCGAACGTCGTATCCGGCTTGTGGCGGATGCCCTGGTAGAACGCCTCGATGATGTCCTGCTTGAACTGCGGGCTGCGCGGATGGGCTTGCACCACGGTGGCCCGGTCGCCGTCGGCGACGTTGGGGAAGCCCAGTCCAAGCACATCCATTTCCACACCGGCGGTGAGCAGCGCGATTTCAGGGCGCATGAATTCGGGAATGCCGGGCGTCGTGTGCAGCGCAATCGACGTCCACACCAAGTCGATGCTCTGCTGGGGAATGCCGTGGCGGCGCAGGAAGTCCGCGGCTGCGTTGGCGCCGTCCACTTCGAAACGGTGGTCCGGGCTGCTGTAGGCGGGCATCAGTCCCATGTCGTGGAACATCGCGCCGATATAGAGCAGTTCGGGGTCGAAGCTCAGCTGTTTCTCGCGGCCGGTGAGTGAGCCGAACAGGAACACGCGGCGCGAGTGGTGGTAAAGGAGGTCGGTTTCGGTATCGCGTACCAGGTCGGTGACTTCCCTGGCGAGCTGGCTGTCCGGAATGGCAACACCTGCAATCGTGGTCATGATGGATGCTCCGTAGTGGTCGGCATAGGCATGCCGCCTTGGTCACACCATTGGAGCGCGGAAGTAGACCGGCATGATTTGACTCAAAGTAGCAAATTATGCCATTTTGCTGCCACGACGGACGCATGCTGGAGGCGCCCATGATCCGCACCATCGCCATCCTTGCCTTTCCTGGCGTGCAGCTGCTGGATGTGTCCGGCCCGTTGGACGTGTTTGCCGAAGCGAATCGACGCGTTGGCAAGCCGGTTTATCAGCCGCTGGTGGTGGGTACCTCCACGCGCGCGATCGAAAGTTCGTCGGGCGTGCGGCTGATGCCGGACCTGACCCTTCGTGATCCTCTGCCGCGCTTCGATACCGTGCTCGTGGCCGGCGCACCGGGCATGGCCAATGCGCCGGTCCATCTCAGCGCCCTGGACTGGTTGCGGCGCGCGGCCAGGCGCAGTCGGCGCTATGGCTCCGTGTGCAATGGCGCGCTGGTGCTGGCGGCGAGCGGCCTGGTCGGCGGGCGTCGCATCACGACCCATTGGGGCGTGGTCGACGTGATGCGTGAGCGCTATCCCGAGATCCAGGTCGAGCCCGATGCGCTTTATCTGCGCGATGGTCCGGTATGCACCGCGGCGGGCGTGACGGCGGGCATGGATCTCGCGCTGGCCCTGGTCGAGGAAGATCTCGGCCGCGAGGTGGCGATGCAAGTAGCCAGTGAGCTGGTGATGTTCTTCAAGCGTCCCGGTGGGCAATTGCAGTTCAGCCGGCACGGTGAAGCGGAGCTGGCGGGACATGCCGCCATCCAGGAGTTGCAACGCTGGATCGGCGCCCATCCCGGCGAGGATCACTCGGTGGCAGCGCTGGCTCAGCGTGCGGGACTGAGTCCGCGTCATTTCGCGCGTGTATTCCATCAGGAAGTGGGCGTGCCGCCGGCGGAGTACGTGGAACAGGTGCGCGTGGAAGCGGCGCGTCGACTGCTGGAACTGGGTCAGGAGCCGCCAAAGCGCGTAGCCAGTTTGTGCGGCTATGCGGATGCAAACGGCCTGCGCCGTGCCTTCATGCGCCAACTCGGCGTCACGCCCGCGGACTATCGGCGCATGCATCGGCCGGCTGTTGTCACGGAGAAGTGACCACTCAGCGCGTGCGCGGGCGATGTTTCAGAAAACGCAGGGCAGCGCTTTCAAGCTTTCTCGATTGATGCACCACCGCCGCAGGTACCAGGCGTTGCAGGCTCCCGTCCTTCCATCCCTCGAACGCCTTCGGATGGATGTACGACGTGCGGCAGACCTTGGGTGTATTGCGCAACGCGTCGGCCACTTCGCGCACGACCAGGTTGATCGCTTCCTGCAGCTGCCGTTCGCTGGCATCGGGTGGGGCGGGCTGTTCGGCGAGCAGGCCGATCGCCATCACTGTACCGGCCCAAGTGCGAAAATCCTTCGCGGTGAAATCGCCGCCGCTGGCCTCATGCAGATACGCGTTGACCATGCCCGAGTCGACCGCATGGCGCTTGCCGTCATCGTCGACATATTGAAACAGGCGTTGCCCTGGTAACTGCTGGACGCGTCGCAACAGGCGGGCCAGGCGTTTATTGCTGAGCGTCACGTCGCTCTGCTGTCCGCTCTTGGCGCGAAAAATCAGGTGCAGCTTGCCTGCTTCGGTGCGCAAATGGCGCGAGCGCAACGTGGTGAGACCGTAACTGCCGTTATCGGCGGCATAAGCTTCGTTGCCCACCCGGATCAGGGTTTCATCGAGCAGCCGCACCAGCAGTGCCAACACTTTGTCCTTGGGCCAGCCGGGCAGGGCGAGATCGAGGCGCACACGCCGCCGGATGCGCGGCAGCGCCGCTCCGAATTCGGCCATATGCGAAAACTTGCCGCCATCGCGCACGCGGCGCCAGCGTGCATGGTAGCGATACTGCTTGCGTCCCCTGGCGTCGCGACCGGTGGCCTGCAGGTGCCCGCGCGGGTTGGCGCTGATCCAGACATCGACGTAGGCAGGCGGTATGGCAAGCAGGCGGATGCGATCGAGCACGCGCCCCTGGGTGATGCGATGCCCGCGCGAGTCGAGATAGACAAAACCCTTGCCCTGGCGACGCCGACGCAGGCCGGGCTCGTCGCCGCGCATGTAGACCAGGCCTTCGGACGCGGCGTCGCGTTCGGGGCGGGTGGCTGAGTGCTTGTTCACGGTCATGCGGCGAGGCTTTCACGGGCAGCGTGAATCGCCTGATTGGCTTTTGTGACCGCGGCATGGGCTTCGGTCCAGGCGATGCCTGTGCAACCATCGTGCGCATGGATGAATTCGTCATGCCCAGGACGCTCAGCAAGGGGCGTACCTTCGTCTACCTGCTGCCGTGGCGGGAGCAGGACCTGGTGAAGGTCGGCTACTCTCGGCAGCCGCTCGTGCGCATGCGCACCCTGCATCGACGTTTTTTCTACGTGTTCGATCTGGATCGCGGCTTGCTGCTGGAAACCGAGCGTCTCGCGCAGGCGCGCCAGGTGGAGCGCAGCATCCTGTTGCGGCATGCCGGGCAGCGTTCGCCCGCACCGCTGGTCATACCCGATGCGGCTGCCGGTTACAGCGAATGGCTGCGCGGCGCCTGTCCCGAGGTGACTGCCGAATTGCAGGAGATATCGGCGCGCGATGACCTGCCGCTGTATTCGCTCAAGAGCTGGCTGCAGCAGTGGTTCCTGAGTCAAGGCGACGGTCTGTACGAGTGGTCGCTGCGCATGCTGGAGGCGGTCGAGTACGAGGCGTTCAACATGCCACCTGAACTGCAACGGGGCGAGGCGGCGCGTTCGTTGGCCTACGTGATGGACGCCTGCGATGCAGTCGAAGTGCCACTGGCCGGGTTGTTTCCGGACCGTGTGCTGGCGTGGCGCCGGCAGTTTTAGCAAGACGCCTCGCTCGCAAAAATCCCACATCGCCGTGATGAATCCGGGCTTACGCTCCGCGCATGAAGCCCAATCGACTACGTCTGGAACGCAGCCTCGACGAACTGGACATCGAGGTTTCCTCGTTGCTGCAGGCGCATCCCTCGGCGACCGAATTCTGGCCGCGCTTCGCCGAGCTCGCCGACGAGCTGATGCAGCGCAGCGATCCGCTCGATCAGGACTGGTTGACCGCACGCATCGGCGCCATGCTGACCACGCACGGGGTGCAGGGGTGTTATCCGATGTTCTAAGCGTTATTGCTCAACCTGGATGCGCAGGTCGTTGTCGCCGCGTTCGCGGAACGTCACCACGCGTCCGCCGATGCGTTCGAAGCCCAGGTCCAGTTGCTCGCCGGCCACCTCGAGGCCGTTGACGACCAATCGGTCGATGCCTTGGGGGAGGCGTGGCCGGCGCACGTGCACGATGCCACGGCGGCCGTCGATTTCCACGCCCAGGCAGGCCTGCATCAGCATGAACATGGTGCCCGCTGCCCAGGCCTGCGGCATGCAGGCCACCGGATAGGCCACCGGCGGCTCGCCGGCGCGGCGCGGGAAGCCGCAGAACAGCTCCGGCAGACGCATGCCGAAGTACGTGGCGGCCTCGAAAGTCTCGCCGACCAGGCGCACCACATCGGCGCGCTCGCCGTACTGCGCCATGCCTGCAGCGCCCATGGCGACATCGTGCGGCCACACCGAGCCGTCGTGATAGGACATGGGGTTATAGCGTGCCTGCTCGTTCGCCAGCGTGCGGATGCCCCAACCGCCATCGAAGGCCGCCGAACTCAGTTGGCGGATCACCTGGCGCGCCCGTTTCTTGCGTGGCAGCCCCGTGTACAGCAGATGCCCCACGTTGGATGCGCGCACGCGGCATAGCGAATCGTCGCCGTCGCGGGCAATCGCGTAATTGGCCATCTCCTCGTCCCAGAACAGCTCTTCCACCGCATGCCGCATGGCGGTGGCGCGGGTGCGCCAGCGTGTGGCGCATTCGCTTTCGCCGCGGTGCTCGGCCAGCTTGGCCATGCTGCGCAGTGCGGCGTAGACATAGCCTTGTACTTCGATCAAGGCGATCGGCCCTTGCGGAATGCGCCCGTCAGCGTGGAATACGGAATCGTTGCTGTCCTTCCAGCCCTGGTTCACCAGGCCGCCCTCGGCGCCGCGCGAATAGGCGAGAAAACCGTGGGCGTGTGCATCGCAGGTGGTTTCGATCCAGCCCATGGCGGCCTTGAGCGAGGGCCATAGCTGGTCGATGAAGGTGTAGTCGGCGGTGCGCTGCGCATAGGCGCCGGCCAGCATCACGAACAGCGGCGTGCTGTCCACGCCGCCGTAATAGAGACCGAAGGGCACCTCGCCCAGCGAGGCCATTTCACCTGAGCGCGTCTCGTGCATGATCTTGCCCGGCGCCGAATCGCGGAACGCCGAGGTTTCCGTGGCTTGTCGACTGGACAGATAAGCCAGCACGCCGCGCGCCAGGCTGGGATCCACCCATAGCGTCTGCAAGGCCGTAATCAGGCCATCGCGTCCGAACGGCGTGGAAAACCAGGGGATGCCTGCATAAGGGTAGGGGCCGGTAGGCAGGTCGGCCACCAGCAGCGCTATGTCGGCACGTGAGCGATCCAGCCAGTTGTTGAACAGGCGCGAATTGCTCTTGAGGCAGGCGCCACGATGGCGGCGCCGGCGCATGGTGGCGCGTGCGGCGGCGGCTGCGCTGCGATAGCGCTGACGCGTGGGCCGCAGATATTCGTCGCCCACCTCGAGGTAAAGCGAGGTGCTGCCCAGCCGCGGTATGGCCAGCTCGAAGTCCGCCCGCTGCGCGGCCAGCTGATGCGGCTTTTCGGAAAACGAAATCACCGTGCTGCGCAACACCTCATCGAGTCCGCGATAACCGAGCTGGACGTGATCGCCATGGAGCTTGGCGGGCAGCGACTCGCCGCGCTGTTTGCGGGCCATGCCGCGCACTTCGAAGATGTCGCGAAAATCGGCATGAAAGCGCAGCCGAACCAATACCGTCAGGTCGCTGTCGTCGAAGTTGTGCAGGTGGATCTGCTCGAACAGGCGGTTGTCCCACAAGAGCCGGGTGCGTTGCACATGGATCACGCCCGCGGGCGCTGCCTTGCCACCCGTCGGTGGCAAGGGCTCGTTGGTGAGGTCGGCGGTGAACAGCACGTTGTCGTGGCTCACCGCGCCGCTGAGCAGGGAAGGGCGTTCGCCGCCCAGTTCCAGAATCCAGTGCGAAAGCACGCGGGTATCGTTGCGGAACATGCCCTCGGCGCCGCCCAGCATGTCGCCGCGTGCATCGCTCACGGCAAAGCTGTGCGCCGCCTTGAGCGCAAACATCGCTCGTGTTTCGCCGATGTTGAGGCTGTCGGTTATCTCGTTGGGAGTAAACGCGTCTTCATTCATCCGCTCAGGTTCCTACCGCGCGAAGATCGGCCGACTCCATCAAGGCCTGGCGGTAGACCGTCTCGTAGGCGGCCGCCATGACGTCGGCAGTGAAGCGTCGTTCGAAGACGCTACGGATACTCTTGCGGTTGAGCCTGGGGATGCGTTTGACGGCTTCGACCGCTTCGTCCTCACTGTTTACTATGAAGCCGGTCAAGCCGTCGTCGACGACGCTGGGCACGGATCCGCAGTTCCATGCGATCACCGGTGTGCCGCAGGCCATCGCCTCGATCATCACCAGCCCGAATGGCTCGGGCCAGTCGATCGGAAACAGCAGGGCACGAGCGTTGCCCAGGAAGGCCTCTTTTTCGGCGTCGCTGATCTCACCCACGTACTGCACCAGCGGATCGTCGAGCATGGGCGCGATATGTTCGTGGAAGTACGCCTGATCCACCGCATCCACCTTGGCCGCAATGCGCAGCGGAATGCCGGCACGGCGCGCAATGGCGATCGCACGATCCGGGCGCTTCTCCGGCGAGATGCGTCCGAGGAAGGCCAGATAGCCCTCGCCCGATTGGGTATGCGCGCGATAGAGCTCGGCCGGTATGCCGTGTGGCACGGTGGCAATCCAGGACGCATTGGGCATGGGCGCCCGCTGCTGCCTGGAAATGGAAACCAGTGGATACTGGGGCCAGCGCGCATAGGCGTCGCCCAGGTCGGACAGATCCAGTCGGCCGTGCAGTGTAGTGATTGTGCGCGAGGCGACGGCCTCGAAAGCGGGCAGGTGCAGCAGATCGATATGGAAGTGCAGCACGTCGAATCGATCGATCTGCCGCTGCACTTCGTGCATCAAAGTCAGGTGCGCTGCCAGGTCGGATTTCAACGGCGACGGATCGAGCCGGATCGATTGCGCACGTGTCGCGCACAATCGCGCCCGCGTTTGAGCGTCGGCGCTGGCGAATAAGGTGACGTCGTGGCCGCGCCTGACCAACGCGTCGGTCAGGTACGCAACGATGCGCTCGGTGCCACCATAGAGTTTCGGCGGAACCGATTCATAGAGCGGTGAGATCTGGGCGATACGCACGGTCACCTCGCTGATGGCGGACGGCGCCGCGTGGCGTCATCGATGGAAGGGCGCGTCCATTCGGTATGCCGGGCGATTGTCGTGAGGCGCATGAGCCCGTGGCTGCATGCCATGCAATCGGCAAGGCGGGTATCGCGGCGCTTGCGCTTGATGTTTTGCTTGCGCGGGGCGGTGTTGGTCCGTGCCTTGAACTTTGCGTGGTTGAAAGTGGAGCCTGCGTGGAGACGATGTTCGGCGTCATGGTTACAGGAAAAAAGAACGGCCGCCGATCGCTCGGCGGCCGTCGTATGGGTGCCTGGACGCTGTATCAGGCCATCGCGAGAGTCGTGCCCGATGCCTTCGGCGTTGCGCCCTTGGCGGCCGGCGAGAGGTCGGCAAGGCGATAACCGGCCGTCGGCAAGGTGTGCATCAACGGGTTGGCAAACGGCTTGTCGATCGCGCGTCGCAAGATATAGAGATGCGAGCGCAACGTATCCGAATCGGGCAGCGATTCGCCCCATACCTCGCGTTCGAGGCGGGAGCGGCTGACCACGCGCGGCGATTCGCGCATCAGGATGGCCAGCAGGCGCAGTCCGATCGGCGACAGGGTGAGTTCCTGCTCGGCACGCGTCACGCTCAGCGTGCCGGTGTCGAAGGTGAGGTCGCCGACCGTAAGGACTTCACGCGACACCTGGCGGCGCTCACGACGGATGAGCGTACGCAGGCGTGCCTCGAGCTCGCGCAAATCGAAGGGCTTGCACAGGTAATCGTCGGCACCGGTGTCAAGTCCGGCGACCTTGTCATCCAGCGTGTTGCGGCCGGTAAGCATCAGGATGGGCGCGGCCAGCTTGTGCTCCGTGCGCAGGCGGCGGCAGACTTCCAAGCCATCCATGCCAGGCAGCATGCCGTCGAGCACGACGGCGTCGTAATCGTTGGACGAAGCCAAGTGCAGGCCGGTGATGCCATCGTAGGCGTAATCGACGGTATAGCCTTGGCTTTCCAGGTATTCACCCGTGGCCTGCGCGTTCTGGCGGTTGTCTTCCACCAGGATCACGAAACCGGATCGACGTTTCTTGGCGTGCATATCTTTGCCCCCACTGTGCTGTACGTGGTGAATGACCGGATCAAATCGTTCCGGTCGTGAGCCACGTGTGAAAACCTCGTTGCTGTCGCTGGACCGAGTCAGCTGGCGTCAAAGTCGGCCCGGGCTCAATGAACGCGAGCCTCCGAAGCGGTCGAGATATCGTCCGCATTGTTGCGTTTGAAGACGTCCTTGGCCACATCCTTTTGCTTGCCGCTTTCCGTGTGCACGGAAATCAGGATGTTTCCTTCGCGAATCTTCGCGTCAAAGCGCTTGGCCTCGAACTCTGGCATGCCCAGTCCCACCAGGCTGCCGACCACGCCGCCGGTGGCGGTGCCGACCGCCGCGCCGCTGAGTGCCGCCATGATCGGGCCGGCTGCGATGAAGGGCCCGACGCCTGGTATCGCCAGCGCTCCGACGCCGGCCAGCCAGCCCAGTGCGGCGCCGACGCCCATGCCGGCGATGCCGCCCGCGGTCGCGCCTTCCGGCGCCTTGGTGTTGTGTTCGTGGGCGAAATCCTTGGTGCCGCGACGATCGGGCAGCAGGGCGGAAATATCGTTGTTGGTGAAGCCGGCCTGCTTGAGTTCCAGCAGGATCACTTCAGCCTGCTCCGAGGTGCGGGCCATGCAATAGACGGACGTTTGCATGCAGGGTTCTCCTAAGGGCTATGGATGGACGGTGATGCAACAGGGATCAGTACTGCTCCTGATGGCAGCGGCGCTCGGTGGTGTAGGTGGCGTTCTTGTCCTGATGCGATTTCTGCACCTGGTTGCCTACCACGCCGCCAGCAACGGCGCCGCCGACCGTGGCGAGCGTCTTGCCCTTACCGCCGCCCACTTGATTGCCGAGCACGCCGCCGGCCACGGCGCCAATGGCCGTGCCCGCGACGCGATGGGTGTCGCTGGAATTGACCTGCTTCACCGGCACGTCTTCGCAAACGGTGCGGGTTTGCGTCTGCGCAAACGTCGCGCCCGTTAAGGTCATCAGGACGATGGCGAGGGAAGTGATGGCACGCGTCTTCATGCGTCGGTCCTCCGTTGGCGTGACAACGAGAATTACGCGCCGACAAGTGACCAGCCGGTCAAATTTCAATGTGGAAAGTCAGCTGCGGTTGTACAGATCACGAGGGTGTGTACAGGGTGATGAATCGTTCCGATACGGCGCGCCGTGAACACGCGCATTCACGCAGCGCGTGCACGCAGTTCAATCGCCAATGGTGACGATGAATGCGTCCATGCAGGAGTCGAACGATGATCGTCGAGAAATTCGCCACGTACGTCGCGCACGCTGAGGTGCCTGCGCCTACACCCGATCCGGTCAAGCCGCCGGCACCGCCCAGCCCAGTCGAGCCACCCGCGCCAGCGGAACCACCGGTGCCCACGCCGGCGCGTCCTCCATTGACCGATCCCGAGCCGCAACCGCCGGCAGTGGGCGACCCGGTGCCGCCGCCGGAGCAGCAGCCGCAGATGTAAACAGCAGCGAGGGACGGCATGCCGTCCCTCGCTGGTCATCGGATGGAGCGAAAGCGATTGCTTACTGCACGGCGTGCTTGATCGAACTCATCTGGTCATGGCCCTGGCGCACCGAGGTATAGGCCTGCTGGATGGATTCGCGCGCAGACAGCGACAGCTTGTCGTCCTTGAGCGCTTCGTCGTATTTGGCCTTGATGTGATCCTCGCCGCGTTCCACTTCCTCGATCACCGCCTTGTCGCCGTGGCTCATGGAGCTGCGCAGGCCGGTGAACATGCGATGGGCCGATGCGAGCACAGTGCCATCGTCGGCAGGCTCGCCGCCTTCGCGACGCACGGCTTCGCGCAGACGCGCAGCTACCTGGCGGCGCTCGGCGGCGCGGGTGAGGAAGAGATCGCGGAACTGGGCATTTTCCGCATCCTTGGCTGCCTCGGCGTAACCATCGACGCTATCGATGGTGGTTTCGATCAGGCCGTTCAGTACCTTGATTTCGTGGTCGTGCTGACTCATGGGGCTAACCTCGTCGTGGGGTGTGCCCTGACGATGGCGATCCGCTCGTGAGCGCACTGCCGCTCAAATGTGAAACATCCGAAGAGAGCTGAGATCCGTCTGTTGCGTTTGGCTGGCGTTGCATGTGCGGCTCGAAGGCCGCGCGAATCACGCTTAGCCGACACATTCGCGACGCGTTGCATAACGCCGCATCGCTACAAGTTCAAAGCGCCTGTGAGAGATGCGCCGAAGCCCTTCTCCCGATGAGTCGTTGAATCATCATGACCAAGAATCGCGACAACCTCGATAGCGATCTGGATCGATTGCAAGGCTATGCGCAGAACCTGGCCCGGAAATATCCGGAGCCACCGTTGTTCTGGCAGGAGTTTTCAGGCCTGGCCGAAGAGGTGCTGCGCAATGCCGCGCGTGACGATCACGAGTGGGTGCTGCAGCGCATTCGGCGCATGGTGGCGGAGGTGGGCATGGGCGCTCCACCTGCGAGGCCTTGATCGATCAGGCCGCCACCTTGCTCGTGGCCTCGATGGCGGCAAGCAGCGATCGGCGGTCATAAGGCTTGTTGAGATAGTGGCTGCCCGATGCCAGCCAGGCAGGATCGGGTATGGCCTCGCCCGAGGTCATCAGGACGCGCAACCCCGGTTGGGCCAGTCGTGCGAGCCGCGCCAGTTCCGCGCCGCTCATGCCGCCGGGCAGGTTGATATCGGTGAACAGGACATCGGGCTGGCTTTGTTTGAGCCATTCGCTGGCGAGCTCGCCACTGGCCATCGCATGCACGAGATGGCCTTCCGACTCCAATAACACGCTGGCAATGGCGCGGATGCCGTCGTCGTCTTCGACGAGCAGGATGGTCAGGACGTGATCGGAACTCATGAAGTCGCCTGGTGGACCAAAGGCCGTAACCGATCTGTCTAAAGGCGCGAACGTCAACAGCGTGTCAAATTTCCATACACATCGAAGTTTTCTTGCGCGCCTATTCCCAAGCTCCACTTGATCCCGGATGATGAATGAATTCAACGGGGAGATTGCCTAATGTCGATTCTCAAGCCGGCAACCATCGACGCGATCAAGAAGAACGAGCCCACCTTGCTGGAAGGGTGGATCTCGAACTTGGAGCAGGGTGGTTCGCTGTCGGACAACCGCATCAGCCGCGATGACGTGGGTCGCCAGGCGAAGGAGTTTCTTGCCTTGCTGGTGAGCGCCTCGGCCGCTGGCGATGTGGCCGACCTGGCCAAGAGCGAATGGGCCGAATCGCGCCAGTTCCTCGAAACGCTGTCGCGCAGCCGCGCGATGCAGGGCTTCGACTCCCATCACACGGCGCACTTCATATTTTCGCTGAAGCGCCCGTTGTTCGACCTGCTGCAGAAGACGTATGCGAGCGATCCCGCGGCGCTGTCGGCCGAGGTTTGGTCGATCTCCGAGCTGCTCGACACCTTGGGCATGCACACGATCCGCGCTTTCCAGAAATCGCGCGAAGAAGTGATCCGCCGCCAGCAGGAGGAATTGCTCGAGCTTTCCACGCCGGTGGTGAAGCTGTGGGATGGCGTGCTGGCCTTGCCCATGATCGGCACGCTCGATTCGCAGCGTACGCAGGTGGTGATGGAGTCGCTGCTGCAGCGTATCGTGGAAACCGGTTCGGACATCGCCATCATCGACATCACCGGCGTGCCCACCGTCGATACGCTGGTCGCCCAGCATCTCCTGAAGACGGTGACGGCAATCCGCCTGATGGGCGCGGACTGCATCATCAGCGGTATTCGCCCGCAGATTGCGCAGACCATCGTGCACCTGGGCCTGGATCTCGGCGGTATCGTGACCAAGGCCAACCTGGCCGACGCGCTGGCGCTGGCGCTCAAGCGCTCGGGCCTGAGCGTGACGCGGGCCGAGTAAGCCGATGGACCGCATTCCCATACTGCGCATGGGCAACTTCCTGCTGGTGACCATCCAGGTCGACATGCATGACCAGCTCGCCATGACCTTGCAGGACGACTTGTCGGCCAAGATCAGCGAAACCTCGGCCAAGGGGGTGCTGATCGATATTTCCGCGCTTGACGTGGTCGACTCCTTCATCGGCCGGATGATCGGCATGATCTCGGGCTTGTCGCGCATCATGGATGCCGAAACCGTGGTGGTCGGCATGCAGCCGGCGGTAGCGATCACTCTGGTGGAACTGGGGCTCACGTTGTCCGGTGTGAGCACGGCGCTCGATGTCGAGCGCGGCATGAAACTTCTGCGCGAGCGTGTCCGCAATCAATGAGCACACCGCACAGTGGAACCTACGCCATTCGCTCTGAGCAGGACGTTGTGCTCGGCCGGCAGGCCGTGCGCAAGCTGGCACAGGAATGCGGCCTGCGTCTGGTGGACCAGACCAAGCTGGTGACCGCGGTCAGCGAGCTGGCGCGCAACGCCGTGATCTATGGCGGTGGCGGCGACATGGATTGGGAGATCGTGGAAGAGGGCGCGCGCAAAGGCGTGCGCTTGGTTTTTCGCGACACCGGCCCGGGCATTGCCGATCTCAAGCAAGCCATGACCGATGGCTGGACTTCCGGCAACGGCCTTGGGCTGGGCCTGGCAGGCGCCAAGCGGCTGGTCGATCTATTTGAAATACAGAGCGCGCCAGGACAAGGGACGCGCGTCACCATCACCAAATGGAACTGACGCTGCCTGGGTCGCTGGGCGTCGCCATTGCGATCGATGAAATCACCCAGGTCGGCCAGGCACGCCGCTATGCGCAGCAGCTGGCCGACGAAGCGGGATTCGACGATACGGACGGCGGGCGCGTCGCGCTGGTGGCCACTGAGCTGGCCACCAATGTCATCAAGCATGGCCTTGGCGGCGCGATCTACTTGCGGGAAGTGCCTGGGCGGAGCACGCGCGGCGTCGAGATCATCGCCGTGGACCGCGGGCCCGGTTTCAGTCTTGCCAGTTGCCTGCCGGATGGCTTTTCCACCCGCGGTACCCAGGGCATCGGGCTTGGCGCTGTCGTTCGCCAGTCGCAGGTCATGGATGTCTACGCCGATAGCCGCGGCTCGGTGGTGCTCGCTCGTTTCTATCCGCGCCAGCAGGCCAACGAAGACCTGCGCTTCGGCGTGAGCCAGACGGCGCTGCACGGTGAAACGTCTTGCGGCGACGGCTGGGCGCTGGCGAGCAAGGACACCACCTGGTCGTTCCTGATGGTCGACGGGCTAGGGCATGGCGAAGCTGCGGCGATGGCGGCAGAGGCTGCCGTCAAAGCCTTCGTCGCCCAGCCGCTGACGGAGCCGGCCGCATTGATGGCGGATCTGCATCAGGCCATGATGGGCACTCGCGGTGGTGCGGTGGGCTTGGCCCGGGTGGACACGGCGCAGGGTACGCTGCGCTTCTCCGGCATCGGCAATATCTCCGCCTCGTTGCTGACGGCGGAGTCCACGCGCGGCCTGGCCTCGCATCCTGGCATCGTCGGCGCCCAGTTCCGGCGCGCCCAGGCCTTCGATTTCAGCGATATCATCGGGCAGCTGCTGATCATGCACAGCGACGGCCTGCAATCGAGGTGGCGCATGGCGGATTACCCGGGTCTCTTGCAGCGGCATCCGGCGGTGATTGCTGCGGTACTGCATCGCGACTTTAATCGGAATCGCGACGATGCCACCGTGATGGTGATTGCCCTGGAGCGGCCGCATGTCTGATTCCATCAAGTCCGGCGGATCCGACGCCTCCGTGCGCGGCGAGCTGGAGCGCCTGCGCGAGGAGTCGGCTGCGCTGCGCGCCGAACTGGACGAAACCAACCAGGGCGTGGTCGCGCTCTACGCCGAACTGGACAAGCAGGCCGAACAGCTGCGCGAAGCCTCCGAGCTGAAGAGCCGCTTCCTGTCCTATATGAGCCACGAATTCCGAACGCCGCTGGGCTCGATCCTGAGCATCGCGCGCATCATGACCGACGAAATGGACGGCGAGCTCTCGGAAGAACAGCACCGCCAGGTCAGGTACATCTCCAACGCCGCGCGCGAACTGAGCGACATGGTCGATGACTTGCTGGACCTGGCCAAGATCGAGGCAGGGCGCATCACTATCTCGCCGGCCTGGTTCGACATGGTGGATCTGTTCTCCGCGTTGCGCGGCACTTTCCGTCCGATCACCGAGATGACCGATGCCGACCTCATTTTCGAGGATCCCGAAGGCATGCCCAAGCTCTACACGGACGATCGCAAAGTGGCGCAGATCCTGCGCAACTACATTTCCAATGCCTTGAAGTTCACGCCGCGTGGCACGGTGAAAGTGTCGGCGCACCTGCAGGACGATGGCACCGTGTGTTTCGCCGTGCGCGATACGGGCATCGGCATTCCGCAAGACCTGCAGCAGGATCTGTTCAAGGATTTCAGTCAGCTGGAATCGCCGCTGCAGAAGCGGCTGCGCGGCACCGGCCTGGGGCTTGCGCTGTGCAAGCGCTACGCGGAATTGCTCGGCGGCCACGTCGGCATGGAAAGCAAACCGGGCGAGGGTTCGGTGTTTTTCGTTGTTCTTCCGCGCACGCTCCCGGAGGCTGCTGCCGATGCCACGCCATAACCCGCTGCTGATCGTCGACGACAATGCCGCGACGCGCTACTCGATGCGGCGTGTGCTCGAGCGCCACGGCTATCCCGTGATGGAGGCGGGCACGGGCACGGAGGGCCTGGCCTTGATGGCGCAGCACGCGTTCGCGGCGTTGATCCTGGATGTGAATCTTCCCGATATCAGCGGCTTCGATATCGTCCGGCATCTGCGCAGCCAGGCTCCCACCCGATTGCTGCCGGTCATCCATGTGTCGGCGGCATCGATCGAAACCAATGATTTGATCACCGGTCTGGATGCGGGCGCCGATGCCTATCTCATCCACCCGGTGGATCCGGACGTACTGCTGGCCACGCTGCGCACCTTGTTGCGCGTACGCATTGCCGAAGATGCGCTGCTGGAAAGCGAGGCCCGTTTCCGCGAGATCTTCACCAGCGCCATCGCGCCGATCGCGGTGATGGACTCGGGCCTGGTGGTGCATGAGGCGAACGAGGCCTTCATGCGACTGCTGGATGGTGCCGTGGATGAAGGCAGGCTTCCCGCCGCCTTCGAGCACAATCAGGATGACGCACTGGAGCAATTGCGCACGCATCTGTCGGAGCGCAAGCGCTGGCGCGGCACATTCTCGATGAGTATTCGTGGCGTCGCACGCTATATCGAGTGGCGCATCGCGCCGTATCGTGCGCCGGATCTTGGCCTGGTCTTCGTCGAAGACGTCACCGAGCAGTGGCGGCGCGAGCAGCGCCACGTGGCGGCCCTGGCCTCGGTCAACACCCAGCTGGCCCAGGAAATCGCCGAGCGCGAGCGCACGGAGTCGCAGCTGCACCAGGCCATGAAGATGGACGCGCTGGGCAAGCTCACCGGCGGCATCGCACACGATTTCAACAACCTGCTCACCACCATCATCACCGGCATCGACCTGATGAGTCGCCATGTTGCCGAAGGGCGCGTGGAAGGCGTGCAGCGCTTTGCCGATATGGCGCTGGGTTCGGCGCGCCGCGCCGTGTCGCTGACCCATCGCCTGCTGGCCTTTGCGCGCCAGCAGCCGCTCGATCCCAAGCCGGTGGACATCAATCACCTGGTGCGTTCGTTGGGCGACCTGTTGCGCCGGACCATTGGCGAGCACATTGAACTGCGCTTCGACCTGATGGACGGCACGGGCATCGCCAAGGTGGACGCGAACCAGCTGGAAAACGCCATCATCAACCTGGTCATCAATGCGCGTGATGCCATGCCAAATGGCGGCGAGATTCGCGTGCTGACATCCACGGTCAGCCTGGATGGCGACAGTGAATTGCCCAATGGGGACTATGTGCAGGTGGCCGTGATCGACAATGGCACCGGCATCGAGCCCGAAGTGCTGGAGCGAGTGTTCGAGCCGTTCTTCTCGACCAAGCCGATCGGCAAGGGCACGGGCCTGGGGCTGTCGATGATCTACGGATTCTCCCGGCAATCGGGAGGGCGCGTGGCCATCTGCAGCCAGAAGGGCGTGGGCACCGAAGTGCGGCTTACCCTGCCGCGCGGGCAATTGCAGGTGGAGGAAGAAGTCGATGCCTCGGTCGACTCAGTGCAGGGGCAAGGCGAAAGCATCCTCATCGTGGAAGACAACACCTCGTTGCGCGCCCTGGCACGCGAGCTTCTATCCGATGCGGGTTATCACTGCACCGAGGCGGAGGATGTGGAAGCCGCACTGCGCGCGCTGCGTGGGGACGGGGCCATCCACCTGCTGCTTACCGATGTCGGTCTGCCAGGCATGAATGGCAGGCAGTTGGCCGAGGCCGCGCGCGCATGGCGACCGGCTTTGCCGATCCTGTTCATGACCGGATATGCCGAACGTGCATTGACCGGAGAAGAGTTGCTCGACGAGGGCATGGACATCCTGATCAAGCCCTTTGAGATCGACCAGCTGTTGACCAAGGTGCGCGACATGCTCAATTGAGCGCGCCGACTGGTGCGTGAATGCGCACGTGCTGCGCATGTGTCCTTGCCACGCTGCTAACAAGTGGCCAACGCAGCTGAAGACGCGTTCAGAAGATCGGTGTGCTTTCTTCTATTTTCACAGGGCGGGCACCACGCAATTCCTAAAAACGTCCTGTCGCAATAAGGCGGCTCTGGAGGATGTTATGGATAAGAATCGCGTTGAAGGCACCAAGCATGAAGTGAAGGGCGCCATCAAAGAAGGCGTCGGCAAGGTCACCAACAACCCCGCCAAGGAAGCCGCGGGCAACATCGAAAAGAATGCTGGCAAGATCCAGAAGGAAATCGGCAAAGAGCACGATCGCCAGCGCGACCTCGACAAGCACCATTAATTAGTCCTACTACGCTCTAACAGGGAGAGCGGCGCTCGGCAGGGCGCCGCTACTCTTTAGCCCGGGCTGATTTCCCTGAGCACGTCGGCACAGCGCACACCTTCACTGGCCATGCGCAGCAGGAGCGCGCGCAGATGCTCGTCGTTGCGTCCGCAGGGCGTGTCCAGGGCAAGATCGGTCAGCAGCACGATATTGCTGAGGATATTGTTGGCGCGGTGCACGGCGCCCATCGCGGCGCTGGACGTTGCGCTGTCACCACCCAGCATCTGCCAGCACAGCAGCGGCCACATCAGCATGCGGATTTCGGCGAGCAGGGCGATGGTGTCGGTCACGTCGACGTCGTCGTGAGTAAAGTAGACACCGAGCGAACCGAATTTCATGGGGCCTTGTTGCAAGGCCACCGTGGCGCCTCCAGCGACACCCAGATGGGCCAGCCACGGGTCGCGACTGAGCATCGTCCGTTCCAGCGCTACCGGCGCCGGTGCGCCGAACACCTGTTCGATAGTGCTGCCGCCCAGCGGGTAGAGATCGCGCGAGAGGGCTTGAGCACTAGGACCATACGACGACGCGAGTGAGCCATGCGTGCCCGCGCCGTTGATACGCAACACCAGGCAGACGTCCGCGCCTACTTGTTGGCCGATGGTGGCGAGCAGCCACTGCATCGCTTCCGTCGCCGAAGGTCGGCCGAACGCTTCGCCGATCCAGCCTGGGATGGCGCTGCTGAAGCTCGACGGCGATGCATTCATGGCTTGCCTGCAGTCACCGCTATCGGTGACAGAGAGATCATTCGATGCGCTGAGGCGCCCGGTCGACAGGGTGTCCAAACCCTAGGTCCAGCTCACCAGCGCAGGCGTGCCCGCGCGCGAGAGGCCCGCTCGCCCAGATGAACGCCGGTCCACGCCACGCCAAACGCCAGAGGCAACAGCGCCAGGCGTAACGCAGGCGATACCAGCCCACTTCCGGCAAGCAGCACGCACGCCAACACCAGCAGCAGATCCGCCCCCAGGCGCCTGCGCCGGCAATCGGCAACCTTCCTGAGGTAAATGGCCATCGCCTCGTCAAACGCCGCCCGTTCCCCGAGCGAGGTGACACTGCGTTCCCGCGTGGCCATCATGCGCATTCGCTTTCCCCCAGCCTGACGCCCATACGGCGCGTGAAGGCATGGTAGCGGCAGGGAAGGTGATGACCGTATCAAGAAATCGTATGAACGCAATTCAGCTCTCTACACACGATAAAGACCGCATTGACAGCACCTGCCGTATGGGCAAAATCGCGGGATCAGCGTTATGAAACGGTGACGCCTCCAGTTCGCTGGCGGCGCGCCCTCGTCGCGCAGTGGGGGAAATCGGCGATGGTGTTCAAGGGGGTTCGATGGAATCGGTAGCCATACGCTCGCGCATGAGGCGAGGCATCGTCGGCGGGTTCGCGCTGCTGGGCGTGGCTTGCGTGTTGATCGTGTTTGCGGTGGCGTCGAGTTTTCGCGCCGAGAGGTGGGTGGAGCATTCGCTGGAGCTGCAGCAGAGTACCTGGGAGCTTTTCAGTCTGGTGCAGGACGCCGAGACGGGACAGCGCGGCTACCTGCTCACCGGCGATCGCTCCTACCTGCAGCCTTTCCTCGAGGCCAAGGCCCAACTGCCCGAGCGCGAAGACCAGCTGCGCCGGATGGTGGCGCTAAGCCCCGAACGGGCTGCTCAGCAGAATCAGCTGTTCGATCTCATTGCCGCAAAGATGGATGAGCTCGGCCGCACCGTGCAACTGCGCGACAACGGCCAGCTTGATGAGGCCGGGGCGCTGGTCAAGGGCGATATCGGTCGCCAGTTGATGGTGCAGATACGCAGCGTAGTCACCGGCATGGACCGGGGCGAGCAGACCGTATTGCGCAAGCGCACCTCGGCCATGGATACACAGCGCCTGCTGTTGATGATCGCCATCGTGCTGGCGATAGGCTTGGCCTGCGCGCTTGCCTATCTGGTGATACGCGAAGGCCGCCAGCATGCGCATGCGCTGCGACGTTCCGTGGAGGCGCTGGAGCAGGAAATCCAGCAGCGCGAAGAGGTGGAGGCACAGCTGCGCCAGGCGCAGAAGATGGAAGCGATTGGCCAGCTCACCGGCGGCGTCGCCCACGATTTCAACAATATGCTGGCCATTATCATCGGCAATCTCGAGTTGCTGATGCGGCGGCTGCCAGCGGAGGACGCTCGCCTGCAGGGGCCGGCCAACAACGCACTCAATGGCGCGATGATGGCGGGGGAGCTCACCAAGCAACTGCTTGCGTTCTCACGACAGCAAGCGCTGCAGCCCAAGCCCACCGATATCAACCTGTGCATCCGCGACATGTCCGCGCTATTGCGCCGGTCGCTGGGTGAAAACATCAAGATCGAGACGGTGCAGGCCGGCGGCTTGTGGCCCGCCTTCGTCGACCGTGCGCAGCTGGAAAGCGCCATCGTCAACCTGGCGGTCAACAGTCGCGACGCCATGGGCGGCTCGGGCAAGCTCACCATCGAAACGGCAAACACGGTGCTCGACCGCACCTACGCCAAGCAGCATCTTGAAGTCACCGCGGGCCAATACGTGATGGTGGCGGTGACCGACACCGGTGGCGGCATGAGTGCGGAGGTCATGCAGAAAGCCTTCGACCCGTTCTTCAGCACCAAGGAGCTGGGCAAGGGCACCGGCCTGGGCCTCAGCCAGGTACACGGGTTCGTCAAGCAATCGCATGGCCACATCAAGATTTACAGCGAGATCGGCGTCGGCACGACGGTGAAGCTCTATCTGCCGCGCGACTTCTCCGAGGCGCTGGATGAAACCGTCGCGCCTCATCGTGAGGAGGCCGTGCTCTCGCATCACAAAGTCCTGGTGGTCGAGGACGATCAGGATGTCCGCTTGTTCGTGGTCAACGCGCTACGGGAAATCGGTTACATCGCGATCGAGGCCGGCGGAGCCGATGCCGCGCTGCTTGCCTTGGACGAACATCCCGACGTCAGCGTGCTGCTTACCGATGTGGTGATGCCTGGCACCAATGGCCGCCAGCTGGCCAGCAAGGCCAAGGAGCGCTATCCCGACCTGATCGTGGTCTACATGACCGGCTACACGCGCAACGCGATCGTCCACAACGGCATCCTGGACGCAGGCGTGCGACTGATCAGCAAGCCGTTCACCATGGTGGAACTGGCGCGCGAGATGCTGGCGGCGATCAAGGACGGCACCAGCGAGCACGCCTAGCGGGAGGCGCACGCGGGATTTCACGCATGGCTCACCGCGGGCTCACGCGCCAGGGCTTTTGCTCAGGGTTCGTCCTACGAGGAGCCCTGACATGGCCCGCCCCATCTGGACTGGAACGCTGTCGTTCGGTCTATTGAACGTGCCGGTATCGGTGATGCCGGCGGAGCGACGCGTCGACCTGCATTTCCGCATGCTCGACAGCCGCAGCAATACGCCCATCCGCTACGAGCGCGTCAACGCCGATACGGGCGAGGAAGTGCCGTGGAAGGACATCGTCAAGGCGTACGAATACAAGAAAGGCAGTTACGTCGTGCTGCGGCCGGAAGACATCAAATCCGCCTCGCCGGAAGGGCGCGAGGCAGTGGAAGTGGAAGCCTTTGTCGATGCGGCGTCAGTGGGACCGGAATACTTCGAGAAGCCCTATGTGCTGGTCCCGGGCAAGAAGGCCGAGAAGGGTTATGTGCTGCTGCGCGAAACGCTGCGCCGCACCGGCAAGATCGGCATCGCGCGCGTAGTCATTCGTACGCGCGGCTATCTCTCCGCCGTGATTCCCAAAGACGACAGCCTGCTGCTGGTGCTGCTGCGCTATCCCCAGGAGCTGGTGGATGTGGACGATTACGCGCTGCCGTCGGGCAAGACGGCCAGCTACCGCATCACCGCCAAGGAATTGCAGATGGCCGGGCAACTCGTCGATTCCATGTCTGGCAAGTGGGACCCGGGCGACTACCGTGACGAGTTCCGCGACCGCCTGCACAAGGTGATCGAGAAGCGCATGAAATCCAAGGGCGTGGTGACGCCGCTTGAGGATGAGGCGTCGGCGCCGGAAAACGCCAGCACTAACGTGGTGGATTTCATGTCACTGCTGCAGAAGAGCCTGGCCAGCAAGAAACGGACACCCGCCAAGAAGGCGGTTTCACGCGGCAAGGTCAAAGAGGGCGCTGCGCCGCGCAAGCGAGTCGCGAAGAAGACGGCCAAGAAAGCGCCCGCCCGCAAGCGAGCGACACGATCCAGCGCTTAAGTCCGCAGCCCGATCCTCACGACGACTTGGGCTTTTGCCGCGGGTTGTTTTGCGGCTCGTGCGGCGTGTGTTCGTCAGGCATGGCTTTGCCCTTCGATGGCGTCGGTTGCGGCTCGGGATAGCCTGACGTGCCCGGCGGCTGATGGTGCAGTTCCCGATCTTTCTTCTCGGTGCTCATGGCCACGGCCTTTGCATGGAGGTGCCCCGAGGCTGTCGCCTGGGTCTTCAATGGAGCGTCGCGCTCGCGTGAGTGTTGCGTTGCGCGTTCAGCCGCAACACTCAGTCGCGCTTGCGTGTCCTGAATGCCAGGCTGATGCGCGGACCCAGCGGATGGGTCTGCTTGGGAATGCCGTGGTCGTAGTGAAGCTGGGTTTCCCAGCTCATCAGCAGCAGGCTGCCGGCCGCCAGATCCAGGTCCAACCGCCGTGCCGGCACGTGTTTCTTGTTGCGGATGTGCATGCGGCGCGTCTCGCCAAGTGAGATGAGCGCGATCGGGCGGCCCTCCTGCAGATCGCCCAGTCGGTCGTTGTGCATGGCCACGCTGTCGTGCTCATCGCGGTAGAGATTGAGGCCGATGCTGTTGAACTGCTCACCGGTGATGGCGCGCACCCGCTCGAGCGCGCTGCCCAAGGGTTCGGGCAACTCCGCCTCCTCGGCAGCGAAATGCGCGGTCAGGCGCGGCACATCGAGCTCGCGCTCGTACATCACGCGACGCTGCTGCCGCCAGATGGGACTATCCAGAAGCTGTGCATGCCACTGCGCCGCGTGCTCGGCGGGGATGACGTTTTCTTCATAGACGATCCGTCCGCTGGCGTCGTCCAGCAGAATCAGCGGGCCTTGGGAAAACAGTGAAAATTGCGTCACGGGCGGGCGGGGCAAAGGGCTTGGGAACTGTCCTCAGATGGGGGCGGTCAGCCTGAAATCGAGTGCCCCGTCTGGCGTTCAAAAGGCCCCGTCATCGGTGGGTGGTTTCGCCCGCAGACTTGGCCAAGTGCTTTCATCGTCAGGGTTGTCGGCGTCGACAAATGCCTCGGGCAGGTCGAAGGCATCGACTTGCGCGGCGTATTTCTGCAGCAAGGATTCCGCGCCGGTGGTTGCCTGTAGCGTGGCAAGCTCCTGGGCATAGGCGATGGGGAAAATGCATGGCGGGCGCAGCACGCGCTGCCGGCCGCAGGCCAGGATGCGGTCGGGTTTCGCCGCGTGAGCCGCTAGCATTTTTTCCATATGGCCGACGCGGATCGATGCCTGGTTGGCCAAGAGCACCATCAGTGCCCGCAGTGGTTCTGCGCTGGCCAGGAGCGCTTTTACTCCCTCGGCCAGCGAGCCGCCGGCACCCTCCGACGATGCCTGGTTTTCTACCGGGACGATGTCCAGATTGTTGAGGCAATCGATGACGCGGTCCCCTTGCGCACCGACCACGACCACCACGGGCTGAAGACGTGCGGCCAGCGCATCCCGCGCGACCCGCCGCACCGTGGGCTCGCCATCGATGGCGATGACCTGCCTGAGCGCGTCGAGGCGACTGGCACTATCGGCCGCCAGAATGATCCCACCCACGCGCAGCTCGCGACGATTCATGGCGAGAGCCGCGGAGGGAGCCGGCGGGGCTTGTCACTGACCGTCGTCGATGCCGCAGGACATCGCAATAAAGGCTTGCTGTTGATCTTCATGGTGCAGAGTCAGCGACGAATCGCGTGGAGATTTTGTCAACGTGGCGACAGTCAGATTGATGTTAATGATGGACCTGGTCCGCAATCGATGCTGCCGCACCTGCGAATCAGACAGGTCGATGGGGTCTTAAGGCTTGCAATGGCTTAGACTGAGCGCGAACCCACTACGCAGGTATATCGATGGCTATTGATCTGAAGAACCTTTCGCCCAAAGAACTGCAGGCTCTGATCGCGAACGCGAGCGCCCATATGCAGGAGGCACGGGTGGCCCACGTGCGGGCCATCAAGGACAAGATCGATTCCCTGTTGAGCCATGCCGGCCTGAGCCTGGACGATATCTATCCCGCGCGTGGCAAGAAGGTCGCGGGCAAGAAGGGCAAGACCGGCTCGGTGGCGCCGAAGTATCGCGATCCGTCCGATCCGTCCGTGACCTGGTCGGGGCGCGGACGCCAGCCGCTCTGGTTCGTGAAGGCGCTCAAGCGTCGCGGCGTGACGGAAGCGGATCTGCTGATCGATGGCGCCGCCACCTCCGCCGCACAGCCCAAGCGCGCCAAAGCCGCCAAAAAGACGCCGAAAAAAGCGATGAAGCGCGCGGTACGCAAGACTGCTGCGAAGAAGAAAGCCTAAGACAGCCTGATCGCGCTGTGGTGATTGCCAACCTGGTGACCACCACAGCGCGATGTTTGCTCAGGTCAGCGTAACCGCCAGCGCAAACGTGATCGCCCAGAGCGCGAGCTGCAAGCCCAGCGTGGGCAGGACCTGCCGGACGCGACGACGTCCCGGCGCGGCGAACCAGAACATGATGGGAATCTGCCCGAACATCAGCAGCTGGGCGAGGTGATCGGCCAGGTCGTTGACGTGGTGCGCGTGCAGGCCGTACCTCAGCAGCTCGGACGCGATCATCAGCAAGACCGCCAGCGACATCAGCAGGGGGACGGCACCGTCCCATGCTCGCAGCGGCGCAGTGGCTGCATTTTTATGAGCCATGGCAACACCCTCTTTGCCGATACGGCGCGACCATGCCCCCGCTATGTGGCAGGCGCATGACGGCCAATGGGCGCCGACATTGTCTGCCACGGCGCCTCGGCGATGGCCGCGGTTTGCCGTGGATTGGTCAGTCCCGGCAGCACGCTGGTCGGGCGCCCACCGAATACGGAACTTTCGCTCCGGTCGGCGTAAGCTCCGACAACTGCGGGCATCGTCGACGCGCGCCAGAACCCGCCCGGCGCGCATCCAGGCGGCCCACCGGACCAGGATCATGCACCTTGGGTGACCGCTTTCGGTTTCCCGCCACGACAGGGGCATAGACGCCTGACGCATCGTAGAACGTGTAGTGGGTTCATCCTCCCAAGGAGAGAGCGCATGTCAACCGAAGCAAAGTGCCCCTTCATCCATGCCGCCGGCGGCGGTACGACGAATCGGGACTGGTGGCCCAAGCAGCTGCGAGTGGATCTGCTTGCGCAGCACTCGAGCAAATCCAATCCGCTGGATCAAGGTTTCAACTACGCCGCGGCGTTCAACAAACTCGACCTGCCGGCGGTCAAGAGAGATCTGACGGCACTGATGACCGATTCGCAGGATTGGTGGCCCGCCGATTTCGGTCACTACGGCCCGCTGTTCATCCGCATGGCCTGGCATAGCGCCGGCACGTACCGCATCGGCGATGGCCGTGGCGGTGGCGGGCGCGGGCAGCAACGTTTTGCGCCACTCAACAGCTGGCCCGACAACGTGAGCCTGGACAAGGCACGCCGCCTGCTGTGGCCGATCAAGCAGAAGTACGGCCAGAGCATTTCCTGGGCCGATCTGATGATTCTTGCCGGCAACGTCGCACTGGAGTCGATGGGCTTCAAGACCTTCGGTTTCGCCGGCGGACGCGAAGACACCTGGGAACCCGACCAGGACGTCTACTGGGGTAACGAGAAGACCTGGCTGGGCGGCGATATCCGCTATGGCAAGGGCACGCCCGGGCACGAGAAGGAAGGCGTGCTGGTGGCCGAGCCGGAATTGCATGGCAGCGAAACCAGCCGCACCGACGGCGGACGCAATCTCGAAAACCCGCTGGCCGCCGTGCAGATGGGCCTGATTTACGTGAATCCGGAAGGCCCGGACGGCAATCCCGATCCGGCCGCTGCCGGTCACGACATCCGCGATACGTTCGGCCGCATGGCGATGAACGACGAAGAGACCGTGGCGTTGATCGCCGGTGGTCATACCTTTGGCAAGACGCATGGCGCCGGGCCTGCCGACAATGTGGGTCCGGAGCCTGAAGGCGCGGATCTGGAACACATGGGCCTGGGTTGGGTCAGCACGTTCGGCAGTGGCAAGGGCGCCGACACCATCACCAGCGGCCTGGAAGTGACCTGGACCAGCACACCCACCCGCTGGAGCAACAACTTCTTCTGGAACCTGTTCGGCTTCGAATGGGAGCTCACCAAGAGCCCGGCCGGCGCCAACCAATGGCAGCCGAAGAATGGCGGCGGTGCCGGCACCGTGCCGCATGCGCACGACAAGGACAAGCGCATCGCGCCGTCGATGCTCACCACCGATATCGCGCTGCGCGTGGATCCGGCGTACGAGAAAATCTCGCGGCGCTTCATGGAGAATCCGGACCAGTTCGCTGATGCGTTCGCCCGCGCCTGGTTCAAGCTCACCCATCGCGACATGGGCCCACGGGCTCGTTATCTCGGGCCGGAAGTGCCCAAGGAAGAGCTGATCTGGCAAGACCCGATTCCCGCCGTCGATCATCCGCTGGTGGACGACAAGGACATCGCGTCGCTGAAGCAGAAGCTGCAGTCGTCAGGGCTGTCCGTCGCGCAACTGGTACGCACGGCATGGGCGTCGGCGTCCACCTTCCGCGGTTCGGACAAGCGTGGCGGCGCCAATGGCGCACGTATTCGCCTTGCGCCGCAGAAGGACTGGCCGGTCAACCAGCCCGAGGAACTGGCGAAGGTGCTGAAGGTGCTGGAAGGCATCAAGGACGACTTCAACAAGAGCCAATCCGGCGGCAAGAAGATTTCGCTGGCCGACCTGATCGTGCTCGCCGGGAGTGCCGGTATCGAGCAGGCAGCGAAGAATGCGGGACATCCGATCAATGTGCCGTTCTCGCCGGGCCGGATGGATGCGACGCAGGAGCAAACGGAAGTTGAGTCGGTGGCCATGCTCGAGCCGGTGGCCGACGGCTTCCGCAACTTCCTCAAGGGCAAGTACAGCATCCCGGCCGAGCAGCTGCTGATCGACAAGGCCCAGCTGTTGACGCTGTCGGCGCCGGAGATGACCGCGCTGATCGGTGGTCTGCGCGTACTCAACGTGCACACTGGCAAGGACGCCCATGGCGCGCTCACCGACAAGCCCGAAACGCTCACCAACGACTTCTTCCGCAACCTGCTCGACATGGGCGTTGAGTGGTCGGCGACCTCGCACGACGTGTTCGAGGGACGCGAGCGCAAGACCGGCAAGGTGAAGTGGACGGGCAGCCGCGTCGATCTGATCTTCGGCGCGCATGCCCAGCTGCGAGCGCTGTCGGAAGTCTATGCGGCTGAAGACGGCAAGGAGAAATTCCTGCGCGACTTCGTGGCGGCCTGGGTCAAGGTGATGAACCTCGACCGTTTCGATCTGGCGGCCTGATCGATGGCGACGCCCCGCCGGGAGTGCGCTCCCGGCGGGGCGCTTGTTTGTCTACGGCACGGCGGGCGCCGGCGGCGTTGCCGCGGCCACCGGTGGTATCAGACGACCACGGGCAAGCAGATTCAGCGTTGCCACGGACATCACCAGAATGATCAGGTTCGCGATGATGAACAGGTAGGGCGCGAGCAAGGCCAGCGGCCCTGTTTCGCCGCGTTCGATCAAGCGTAGCGGCGCGGCCGCAAGGGCCGTGACGCCGAAGGTGAAGGCCCAGTAGCCGGCCGAGAACGGCTGCTCGCGAATCCATGGCAGCAGGCGTAGCAGGATCAGGGCTTGCAGCAAGCCATAGCCGAGCAGCGCATGCACGAACAAATCCGGCGGACCGCCGCTCAGGCTCAGATATGCCATGGCGCCCACGGTCGGCGGCGCCAGCTGGATGCCCAGCGTCGGACGAATCGGCAACGGCAGCGCATCGGCGGTATAGAGCCGATGGATCAGCACCGATTCGATGGCCAGCCAGGAAAACAAACCCGCACCAAAAGCCAGCTCGCCCCATTGCGGATAGCCCAAGGTGGACGCGATCGCCGCCGTGACGAAGGAACCGGCCACCGTGGGCAGATAAAGCACCGCCGTGGTCTGGTTCGCATCACGGCCGCCTTGCCAGAGTCCTCCGGTGCGCCACGCCGCGAACGCGATCGTATAGAGTGCGCCCAGCACGAACAGACCCAGTGCGGCGGCGCGCGAATAGGGCAGGGCTGCGCCAGCCACCAGCATGCCCGTGACCCCGATCAGTCCCACGAAACAGCATTGGATGGGATGGCCGAGCTCACCCTTGGCATGCTGGCTGGCATAAATCCATTTGGCCGCATAGAAGGCCACCAGGGTGATCCATACCAGGGCGGCCAGTAGCAGCAGCGACTCGCCGACCACGGCGGGCAATTGCCACACGCGGTGGGCAACGCGCCACGCGTTGCCCAGTCCGGCCAGGCCAAGCACGATCCCAAAGAAACTGGCGGGAACCAGCGGGAGCTGCAGACGTGTCATGTCGGGTCGCTCGTTGGATGGGATTTCAGGATAGCGCCGCGTGCGTGCGCGAGGCGGTGGCCGCAGCGACCGAAACGCTTGCGCTCGCTCTTCTTAACTTAAATATGATGTGTATCATATAAAAATCCACATCCATCCCAAACTCGGCTACGGATTCCATCATGCTCACCTCCGACCCCGTCGTTATCGTCGCCGCCACCCGTACGCCGCTGGGGCGTTTCCAGGGCGCGCTATCCGGTCTTGCCGGACATGCGCTGGGCAGCATCGCCATGCGCGCCGCCATCGCCCGCGCGGGCGTCGCGCCGGAACGCGTCGACGAAGTCCTGATGGGTTGCGTGCTGCCCGCCGGGCAGCGACAGGCGCCAGCGCGTCAGGCGGCCTGGGGTGCGGGGCTGCCGCGCGAGGTGGGCGCGACCACCATCAACAAGGTTTGCGGCTCGGGCATGAAGGCGGCCATGCTGGCGCATGACCTGCTCGCCGCTGGCTCGGCCCGGGTGGTCATGGCCGGCGGCATGGAATCGATGACGAACGCGCCTTACTTGTTGTCCAAGGCCCGAGGCGGCTATCGCGTCGGCCACGATCAGATCTTTGACCACATGATGCTGGATGGTCTGGAGGACGCCTACGAGCAAGGCCGGCCGATGGGCGACTTTGGCGAGATGGCCGCCGAACGCTATGGCTTCGATCGCGCTGCGCAGGATGCCTGGGCCATCGAGACCTTGCAGCGTGCGCAGGCGGCGGCACGCGAACAAGCCTTTGCCGATGAGATCGCGCCGATCGAACTGCATGACCGCGCGGGCACCAGTGTGTTCAAGGATGACGAACACCCGCAGCGCGTCTCCGTCGAAAAAATCCCCGCCTTGAAGCCCGCCTTTCGCGAAAACGGCAGCATCACGGCCGCCAGTGCCTCGGCCAACGCCGATGGCGCGGCTGCCTTGCTGATGACACGGCGTTCGATCGCCGAGCAGCAGGGTTGGCCGGTACTGGCCATCGTCAAAGGCCATGCCACGCATTCGCACGAGCCCGCGTGGTACACCACCGCGCCGGTGCCGGCGATCCGCAAGTTGCTGGCGACCCTGGACTGGTCCATCGACAGCGTGGACTTGTTCGAGATCAACGAAGCGTTCGCCGTGGTACCGATGATTGCCGCCAAGGAACTGGGCATCCCGCGTGACAAGATCAATATCCACGGAGGCGCCTGCGCGCTCGGCCATCCCATTGGCGCCACCGGCGCCCGTTTGCTGGTGACCCTGGTGCATGCATTGCGGCGCGCGAAGCTGCAGCGAGGGGTGGCGTCGCTGTGCATCGGCGGCGGCGAGGCCACGGCAGTGGCGTTGGAACTGCCCGCATAAGGCGGGTGCCGGGCGAAAGCTGGCGCGGCACCCTGGGCCAAGATGAAAGCTCGTTCATTTCGAGCCCAGAGACGAGCGGGTTGCCCCGCTTTGGCGCAAGATGGCAACCTTCCCGCGCACAACGGGTACTAACCGCGGACGCTTGCGGGTTACCCGGCCAGGCCTCCCTCTCCACCACAAGGGCTCCAAGCAATGAAACACTTTCTTGTCCGTTCGCTCGCCATCACCGCCCTGACCCTGGCGACGTCAGCGTTTGCGGCCGCCGGCCAGGGCGACGCCGCGCCCAGCTTCAACGCGCCGGCCAGCAAGGCAGGCAAGACCATCTCCTTCTCGCTGGCCGACGCGCTCAAGTCCGGTCCGGTGGTGGTCTACTTCTTCCCCTCGGCCTATACCGGCGGCTGCGATATCGAAGCGCACGAGTTTGCGCAGGAGACGGAGAAGTTCAAGGCCGCCGGCGCCACCGTGATCGGCGTCTCCGAGGACAGCATCGATCGCCTCAACACCTTCTCGTCCGATCCGAATTACTGCGCCGGCAAGTTTGCGGTGGCTTCCGATCCTGACGGCAAGATCGCCCAGTCCTATGGCCTGAAGGTGTCCGCTGCCGATCCCAAGGCCGTCGACGTGCGCGGCGTGGCCATCGATCATGGCTTCATCGAGCGCACCACCTTCGTGATCGGGCGCGACGGCAAGATTGCTTCCGTACTCTCCTCGGAAATCGATCATCTGCATCCCAAGGATCACGTGAGCAAGTCGCTCAGCGTGGTCGAGCAGATGAAGTCTCCGAAGGCGCCGTAAGCGCCGTGGGTGCGCGGCCAGTGCCGCGCACCTTTCACCGTGGGGCCACGGCGCCGCGAAGTGCTGCCCTCGCTGTCCGCTTCAGTGAAAGGCGGTATCGAGTGCGGCAAGCAGCACCGACTCGCTGAATGGCTTGAACAGGCAGTCGACCGCGCCGCGCTTGAGCGCCAGCGTGCGTACGCTTTCATCCCGGCTGGCGGTGATGAAGACGATGGGAATATCCCGTCCGCTTTGCGCCAGCACCTGCTGCAGTTCCAGTCCCGACATGCCGGGCATGGCCATGTCGAGGATCAGGCATCTGACGGCGCCAATGCAGTCTGAGCTCAGGAAGGCTTCCGCCGATGGGAAGGCCCGCACCGAGTAGCCCAGCTCCACCAGCAGATCAGGCAGCGACTCGCGCACGGACTCGTCGTCGTCCACCACGGTGACCAGGGGACCCGCTGCGGTCACAGCTGCTCCGTGCTTCGCGTCGTGCTTGTCGTTGAGGCTTGCATGGACAGCTCGTCCGCCGCCGTATCTGGCCCGTCTTTGCTGGCGCGTGGAATGGAAAACCAGAAGCTCACGCCCGGACCGTCGTTGGGCGCCGCCCACAGCCGTCCTTGATGCCGTTCGATGATGGACTGGCTGATGGATAGCCCTATCCCCATGCCGCCGTCCTTGGTCGTATAGAACGTATCGAACAGTTTGCTCACGCCTTTGGGGCCAAAACCCACGCCAGAGTCGCGTACGGTCAGGCGTACGCGGTCGCCGCTGTCGCGCTCGGTGCGGATCACCAGCTGCCTGGGACGGTCATCCACCTCGCGCATGGCTTCAGCCGCATTCATCAGCAAGTTGAGGATCACTTGCTGAAGTTGCACGCGGTCGCCCATGACCAGCGGCATGTCATCCAGCAGCTCGGCCTTCAGCATCACCCGGCTGCTCTTGAGCGTGCTCTGCGACAGCGCGATGACTTCCCGGGTGGCGTCGTTCAAGTTAACCCACTCGGACACGGTCGCCTTGTTGCTGAAGAGGGCGCGTACGCGCGTCATCACATCGGCGGCGCGATGGCCGTCGCGGATGGTTCGCTTGGCGGTGTCGATGGCCCCTTCGATGCACGGCGGGTCGGCCGCCAACTGCCGCAGGCAGGTGCTTGCGTTGGTGATCACGCCGGACAGCGGTTGATTGACCTCGTGCGCGATCGTTGCAGTAAGTACGCCCAGGCTGTTGATCTTGGTCATGCTGGCCAACTCGGCGCGCAGCGCGCCCAGGGTTTCTTCCGAGTTGCAGCGCTGGGTGACGTCCTGCACGGCGCCGAGGTACTCCCGTCCATAGCGCCCCCGCGTGCTGTGGGAAACGATGTGTACGTGTTTGATCGAACCGTTGGGCATCAGCAGGCGTATTTCGTAATCGTGGTCGTTGCCCGCCGTCCGCGCATCGATCCTCTTCTCGGTAAGCATCGGCATGTCATCGGGGTGGACGCGACCGGTTATCCGCTCCAGCGTGACGGTGCTGCCCTGGGCAAATCCAAAGATGCGATAGAGCTCTTCGGAAAACACGATCTCGTCGTTGTCCAGGCACCAGGAAAAGCTGCCGGTGAGGCTGATGCGTTGGCCATCGGCAAGAAAGGCTTCGCTGCGGCGCAGCTTTTCATCGGCGCGCTTGCGGTCGTCGATGTCGACGCTGATGCCATACCAGCGGATGATGCCGCCGTACTCGTTGCGCAGCGGATTGACGCGGAACAGAAACCAGCGGTACTCGCCATCGCATCGGCGCAAGCGCGTTTCGATTTCCCCAGGCTCGTGGGAAGCCAGGATAAGCCGCCAGGAGACCGTCAGGTTATCCACGTCGTCAGGGTGAACGGCCACCATCCAGCCCCAGCCGAGCGCCTGCTCGGCGGTCAGGCCGACATAGTCGAGATAATGCTGGTTGAAGAATTCGGCTGAACCGTCGGTGCGCGCCGACCACACCAGCGCAGGGATGGTGTGGATGGTGGCGTGCAGATTGCGTTCCGCCGTGCGCAGGGCTTCCTCGGGCCGCCGCTGATCGTCGATGTCGATCAGCAGATGCAGCCAGCAGGCAATCTCGCCGTCGCCATCGCGCCATGGCATGCCAATGACGTTGAACCAGCGGTAGACGCCGTCGGAGCGGCGGTGGCGGCTCTGCACGTTGTACGTGGAGCCGGTCTCGTACGCTTTGGACTGTGCGCCGAGAATGTACGGCAGATCGTCGGGGTGCACGACATCGGATGGCTTGAGGCTTTTCAGCTGCGCGAAGGTCTTGCCGAAGTAGTCGCGCGTGGGCCGGTTGATGCGCAGCAGTTTGCCCGAGTGGGTGGTGACGGCTGCCGGCACCGGCATGCTGTCGAGCGTGGCGCGCAAATCCGGCAATCCCGGTTGCGCATCGTGTTCAACGCGTTTGCGTTCGTCGATATCGGTGGTGATCCCGCACCATCTCTCCACCCGGCCGGATGCGTCGGTCAGCGGACCCATCCGCAGCAGGAACCAGCGATAGTTTCCCTCGCATTGCCGCATTCGCACTTCGAGCTCCCCCGGGGCTCCGGAAGCCACCATGGCACGCCAGTCCGCAAGCAGCGCCGAAAGATCGTCAGGATGTATCGCCATCTGCCAGCCCTGGCCCAAGGCCTCATCGGAACCCAGTCCCGTGTACTCGCACCAACTTGGATTGACGAAGTCCACGCGCCCATCGGCAAAGGCCGTCCACGCAGGGACAGGGAGCGCGTCGAAGATGCGATTCCACTCGTGTTGCACGACGATCTTCCTCGACGTTTATGCGCCACAGTTCCGAGCGTCGTCCATGGTACTTTGGTGTCGACGAGGAGCCTCGACGCCTCGCGGGCCTATCCGGATGGTGGCCGCTGGCGCGTGACTTCAACGTCGACTTGGCGCACTGGAAGCAGGGCCGGCCTATCGCCCCATAAGCTCGCGCCGCCCGGTGTGGAGACGATGTGACGACGCGCGCCCGATGCGCCGGATATTCGTGGGGAAAACCAATACCAAAGCTCGATAGACGCTGGAAGGGCGACTGGTGCAGCCTCGCGGAGGGGTAGGGCTCGCTGGCCTCCCGTGCCAGCGATGAGGCGATGAGGCAGGTGCTGCTGGGCATGGCGAAGTAGACGTCCGTACCGCCACTGCGGGTGGCCAGCTTGCGACGAGGATCAAGGCCTAACCATGAAAGCAAACCAGCGCCTGCTGGTCTCCCTGGTGGTCCTTGCCACCGTATTTCTACTGGCGACGCATGCGCGCGAACAAAGCGACGCGCCGGCGCCGGCGTCGGGTGCGATCCACTTGCCGCTTGAAGGTAGCTTCCCGCCGCTCGACGGTGCCGTGGCGTGGCTCAATTCGCCGCCGCTGACGCCGGCGGCCTTGCGCGGCAAGGTGGTGCTGGTCGATATCTGGACGTATTCGTGCATCAACTCGATACGCCAGCTTCCCTATGTCCGGGCCTGGGCAAACAAATACCGGGACCAGGGCCTGGTCGTGATCGGCGTGCATGCGCCCGAGTTTGCCTTTGAAAAAGATCCCGACAATGTTCGCCAGGCGGTAAAGGACCTGCGCTTTGGGCCGCCCCTGATCACCGCGATCGATAGCCAGCACGCCATCTGGAATGCCTTCAACAACGAGTATTGGCCGGCGCTGTACTTCATCGACGCCAAGGGTGCGATACGCCATCACGTATTTGGCGAAGGCGAGTACGACCAGTCCGAGCGAATCATCCAGCAGTTGTTGGTCGAGGCTGGCGCAACGCAGGTGAGCCATGACCTGGTGGCAGTCGATGCGCGCGGCGTTGAAGCGGCGCCCGACTGGGACGATGTGAGATCGCCGGAAACCTATATCGGTTCAGAGCGACGCGAGAATTTCGCCTCGACCGGCGCCAGCCGCTTCAGCGAGCGCAACATCTACGCGAGGCCGTCGTTGTTGAATCTCAACCAGTGGGCACTGATGGGCGACTGGACGGTGGGCAAGCATTCGGCGGTGCTGAACAAGGCCCCGGGACGCATCGCTTACCACTTTCATGCGCGTGATCTGCATCTGGTGATGGGGCCGTCGACGCTGGGATCGTCCATGCGATTTCGTGTGACCATCGATGGCAAGCCACCCGGCGCGGCCCACGGTATCGACGTCGATGAGCAGGGCGAGGGCAAGCTGACTACGCCACGGATGTATCAACTGATCCGGCAGCCCTTGCCGATTTTCGACCACGAGTTCGCGATCGAATTTCTCGATCCGGGCGCTGAGGCGTTTGTGTTCACCTTTGGCTGAATTTGTTCCGCTTCCAAGAGGCCCGCCATGAACCGCACTGAGTCTCCCGATGACATCGACGTCCGCCGTCGCCAGCTGGTTGGCGCTGCGGCGGTCACGCTGGCCGCCACGCAGCTGGGCGTCGCGTCCCTGGGGCATGCGCAACAGGGCGGCTCCGGCCCCAAGCTGCAGATGCCGGCGAAGGCAGGTGCGCACACTTCGTTTGCGCCGCTCAAGCAAATCAAGGCGGGCGATTTGGACATCGGTTATGCCGAGGACGGTCCCGCCAAAGGGCCGGTCGCCTTGCTGCTGCATGGCTGGCCCTACGACATCTATAGTTTCGTGGACGTGGCGCCCTTGCTGGCCGCGGCGGGTTACCGGGTCATCGTTCCCTATCTGCGCGGCTATGGCACCACCCGATTCGTTTCCGACAGCACCATGCGCAATGGCGAGCCGGCAGCGCTGGCGGCCGATATCGTGGCGATGATGGATGCGCTCAAGATCAAGCAGGCGACCATCGGCGGTTTCGACTGGGGTGCACGTACGGCCAATATCATCGGAGCGCTCTGGCCGCAGCGTTGCAAAGCGATGGTGTCAGTGAGCGGCTATCTGATCGGCAGCCAGGCAGCGGGCAAGACGCCACTGCCACCCAAGGCGGAATTGCAGTGGTGGTATCAGTTCTACTTTGCGACGGATCGCGGCAAGGAGGGCTACGACAAATACCGGCACGATTTCGCCAAACTCATCTGGCAGCTCGCCTCGCCCAAGTGGGATTTCGACGACGCCACCTTCGATCGCTCGGCCGCCGCGTTCGACAATCCCGATCACGTAGCCATCGCGATCCACAACTACCGCTGGCGTCTCGGGCTGGCCCAGGGCGAGGCGAAGTATGACCAAGACGAGCAGCGGCTCGCCACCGCTCCCGTGATCACGGTGCCCACCATCACCATGGAGGGCGACGCCAATGGCGCGCCGCATCCTGATCCCAGCGCCTACGCAAAAAAGTTCACCGGCAAATATGCGCACCGCGATATCGCCGGTGGCATCGGCCACAATCTTCCGCAAGAGGCACCCGAGGCTTTTGCCAAGGCCATGGTGGATGTCGATCACTTGTGATGGGCTGAGGAGCGAGTTGCAACCACCATCTATTCGAGCGAAATGGCGAGTTCCGCCGGGCGCGGAGCGCGCCATGGCGCTGCGGCGCCGCTGAAATGCGCACGTAGCCGCGGCACGGCGAAGTCCGCGAAGGCGCGGACCTTGGGCACGGACAGGCGGCCATAAGGGATCACCAGCTGCGCCGGCGTCAGCGATAAATCCGCGTCCGCCAGCACCAGGGCGAGCGAGCCTTCGCGTACTTCAGCCGCCACCTGATAGGAATACAGCCGCGTGAGCCCCGCGCCGGCGAGCACCGAGTCGATGGCGCCGCGCACGCTGTTGACGATCAGGCGTGGCATGAAATGAATGGAGCGTGGCGTGGATGAGCCGGGTAGGGCGGGAAAGCTCCATGCGTCCAGTCCGAACTGCGTCATCGCGATGATCGCGTGACTGGCCAGATCGGCCGGCTCGCGGATCACCGGATGCTCGGCCAGGTAGCGCGGCGACGCCACCACCACGCGGCGGACCTCACCCACCGGCAGGGCGATCAAACTGGAGTCGGCCAACTGTTCAATGCGCAGTGCGGCATCGATGTCGTCGTCAACCCACGGTGCCGGGCAGTCGCTGAGATGCATGCGGACATTGACCGCGGGACAGGCCTGCACGAAGGCATCCACGATCGGGCGCACATAGGCCTCGCCGGCCATCACCGGCGCCGTGATGGTCAGCGTTCCGCGCGCGACGGACTTTTGCCGGGCCGCCTGCATATTGGCCGTTCGCAAGTCGGCGAGCAGCCGTCGGCAGGCGCTTGCATAAGGCTCGCCGGCCTCGCTGAGCCTGATCGATCGCGTCGTGCGGTGTAGCAACTGCACGCCCACATAAGCTTCGAGAAAAGCCACTGCCCGACTGACCGCGGCCGGTGATCGCCCCAGTTTCCTGCTCGCGGCGGCAAGGCTGCCCTCGTCGATGGTCGCGACGAAAATCTTCATGGCCTCGATGCGGTCCATGGTGGGCGCTCTCCATTGATAGCCGGGGTGGGCGTTCCCCTCACCGTGGAGCCGGGGCCTCGCCGTAGCTCGCCTGATTCTTCCGGAAGGCGGTGGTTACCGGCAATTGCACTTACGTACCAGTCGCCGCGTCGTTGCGACACGGCTGGCGATGCGTGGCTTCAGATCGCGCACGCGAGGTTCCTGCGTAACCACGCAGGAGCCAGCTGCACATTTTGGTGGTGATGAGGACGTCAGTGATGGCGTGGATCGTTGCTGGGATCGACGTAATCGATGCCTAGCGGCCCATAGCCCGAAACCTGGGTCACGTATTCTCCCGACTTCGCCCAGTGGAAGTGGGGCGTATTGCCAGGCAGCACGACCACGCTCCCGGGTCCGTATGCCACCAGTTTGGATTCGTCAAAGGTCTTGCCGAGCCCGATGTAGAACACGCCGGAAATCACCGTGTAGATGCGGTCCTCGGGATGCGTGTGCGGCATCAGCTTCACACCGGCGGGCACCTTGACGCGCACCACGTAAGGACCGGGTTGCTTCGGGTCGCCGACCACGATGGCCAGGCGTGCGGTGGGCGGAAAGGCGGGGAACGGCTCCCATTGAATGTCTTCGGGCAACACTGATCCAAAGGTCTTCACCGGCAAACCAGCACTACGGACCGATAGTGGCGCCGCCCAGGCCAGCGAAGCCAGCGTGGCGAGCAAAAGGACTCTTGCATGGGACATGCCGTGCACTCCTGTCGATGCGTTCGTGGAAGATCGAGGGATGACCTGGCCGGTGATGGCTAGCGGTTTGTTTGCGTTGTGGAAAAGAGGCTGCCGATCGCATGGACAATCGCCACTGCCAGGAGATTGATGATCAGCGCCACCAGTCCTGTGTACAGCGAGACCGACAGCGATCCCCAGTCGAAGTGGTGGATGGGCTTGAGTCCGTCGGACCAGATGAGCCAGGTGCCGCTGGCCATGCCGGCGATCCATCCAACCAGCAGGCAGCGCGCGGCGACGCGCGAAGTGAACAGGCTGAACATCAGCGCAGGGAAGGTTTGCAGGATCCACATGCCGCCCAGCAATTGCAGCTCCAGCGCAAAATGCGTGGGCAGATACAGAATGGCCAGCAGTGCGCCCACCTTGACGATCAGCGACGCGATCTTCGCAACGCGCGCTTCGCCTTGCGGGCTGATCGCCGGATTCACATAGGCCTTCCAGAAATTGCGGGTGAAGACATTGGCCGCACCGATGCTCATCACCGCCGCGGGCACAAGCGCACCAATGCCGATGGCGGCAAAGGCAAAGCCGGCGAACCAGCTGGGAAACAGCACCTTGAACAAGGCGGGCACCACATCGTTGTTGCTGGCAAGCTTCAGGTGAGCGGCGTGCCCCATATAGCCGAGCAAGGCGAGCAGGCCCAGCAGCAAGGTATAGGCCGGCAGCAACATCGCGTTCTTGCGGATGGTGTTGGCGCTCTTGCTGGCGAAGATGCCGGTCAAGGTGTGCGGATACATGAAGGCTGCGAGCGCCGAGCCTAGCGCCAGCGAGGCATAAGGCATGAATTGAGCCGGCTCCAGCAGGATGCTGCCAGTGCCTTTCTGCTTGAATGCCTGCGCGGCAGCATCGAAGACAGCACCATAGCCACCCAGCTTGCTGGGAATGACGGCCACGGCGGCGATCACCGCAATGTAGATAAGAATGTCTTTAACGAAGGCGATCAGCGCCGGCGCGCGGATGCCGGAGGAATAGGTATAAACGGCGAGTATCACGAACGCGATGATCAGCGGTATTTCACCGCGCAAACCCAGGGCGGCGAATACGGCTGTCATGCCCACCAACTGCAGCGCGATATACGGCATGGTGGCGATCACGGCCGTGATGGCTACTGCCAGTTCAAGCGCACGCGAACCGAATCGGCCATACACCACATCCGGCGCCGTGATATGGCCGTGCTCCCTCGCGTTGCGCCACAGCACCGGCATCACGGCGAATACGAACGGGTAGACGATGATGGTATAGGGCAGGGCAAAGAAGCCGTAGGCGCCCACGGCGTAGACCAGCGCCGGCACGGCAATAATCGTATAGGCCGTGTAGAAGTCGCCGCCGACCAGAAACCAAGTGATCCAGGTGCCGAAGCGGCGCCCGCCGAGGCCCCATTCGTCCAGGTTGGTCGGTTCGGAGGATTGCTTCCAGCGTGCCGCCAGAAATCCCATCACGGTGACGAGTGCGAACAGCGCGGTGAAAACGCCGATGGCGACATAGTCGGGCTCAGTCGTCATGGCGCGATTTCCCATAGACGATCCAGAGCAGGATCACCGTGATGGGCACCCATAGCAGCTGGTACCAGTAGAAGAACGGGAAGCCCCACAGTGCGGGCTCGGCCTTGTTGTAAGACGACACCCAGAGCAGCCCTACGAAGGGCAGCAGCAGTAGAACAAAGATCAGACGAGCGCGATCACGAGCCATGCAAGCACCTCATCGTCGGCCATCAACGCGGCCCCGGTGTCTTGAATGCCAATGCACCGGTTAGCCGCCAACGTCATGCCACTGCCAACCACTGTATGACGCTGTGCGCAAGGATCGAATAGCTACGAATCGATAGTCAGTCTTCCGTGAGAAGCAACAATCCCTGTGTGCCTGGTCCGCCAGGCAGCCTTAGGCGTGAGCCACCAGCATGCGGTGGCGATCCAGGAACTGCAGCGTGAGATCGGCTACCTGCAGGGCCTTCGTGTCCATTGCGAAATGGCCGGCGTCCAACAGGTGGACCTCTGCCGATGGAACGTCTTTCTGGTAGGCCCATGCGCCGGGTTCCACAAAGGATGGATCGTACTTTCCCCATAGGACCAGCAAAGGTGGCTGGTGCGCCTTGAGGTAAGCCTGCCATTGCGGATACGACGCCACGTTGGTGCGGTAGTCGTAGAAAAGATCTTCCTGGATGCGGTCCTGGCCGGGGCGGCTCAGGAAGGCGGATTCGTCAGCCCACAGATCCGGGTCGTATAGTTCGGCGTGGGGATCGGTCCCAAGGTGACGTTGCTTGGCCGCCTCGAACGAGATCAGATTCGCGCGCAGCCTGTCGGCGAAGGCATGTCGGTCGGCCCAGTATTGACGTCGCGTTGCCCACAAAGGGCCCAGGCCTTCCTCATGCGCCACGGCATTCTGTATCACCATCGCGTGGATGCGCTCGGGATGCATGAGCGCCAGCCGGAAACCGATCGGCCCGCCATAGTCCTGCATGAACAGCGTGTAGCGTTGCAGGCCCAGCTGCTTGGTGAGTGCCTCGATGACCGATGCAAGATGCCCAAAGGTATAGGAGAAGATGGCCGGGTCCGGCGCGTCGGAGTGGCCGAAGCCCGGATAGTCGGGTGCGATCACGTGATAGCGCACGGCAAGCATGGGTATCAGCTTGTCGTACATCCTCGACGACGACGGAAAACCGTGCAGCAGGAGCACGGTGGGCGCGCTCTTGCTGCCGGCTTCGCGATAAAAGAGGTTCAAGCCTTGGACCTGGACACTCCGGTACGTCGTCATGGCACTCACTCGTACGCCGATCACACCCACGGTGTATCGGCAAGCCAAGTGATTAGACGCGATGCGCCGTAAAGCTTACGTCGATGCCATGCTCACGCCCGTCAACCGCTCGCTAAGTGTCCACAAGCGTTCGGCTGCACCGGGGTCGACAGCCCAGGGGCGAACACCGCTAGACAAGTTCGCCTGACCTGCCGCCGTAGCCTCGGTGTCGGGAGCAAGTTCAGCGATATCGCAATCCTCGCAGTAGACGCCGCCCAGGCCATCCAGTTGCGCGCTGGTGGCTGCCCACACGCTGGTCGCAGCGCCTTGCGCTACGCTCTTCAGGCCACGCGCAAGGTCGACCACCGCTTGGCCATTCTCATCGATGGCACCGATCTTTTGCAGCTCTTCCGTGCTCATGTGTCGAGCCAGGTCGGTGACGATGCGGCCCGGATGGACGGAGAAGGAACGAACACCGTGCGGTGCGCCGCGCGTATCCAGGCCTACGGCAAAAAGCGCATTCGCCGTTTTCGATTGGCCATAGGCGATCCAGCGGTCGTAGTCGCGGTGTTCGAAATTGGGATCGTCAAAATCCATCGCCGCATAGCGATGCCCCAGCGACGACAACGCCACCACGTGGGCGCCGTTCGCGCGCACCAGCGCCGGCCACAGACGCGCGGTCAGCTGAAAGTGCCCCAGGTGATTGGTGGCCAATTGCATCTCGTAGCCACGCGCATCGCGCATCAGCGGGCAGGCCATGATGCCTGCGCTATTTATCAGCATATGCAAGGGCGAGCCGGAGGCCACAAAGGCCGCAGCGAACGCATCAATGGAGGATGGGTCGGACAGATCCATCGTCGCGATCTCGACGTCCAGGCCGGCCAGGGCGGCCTTGGCTTTTTCGATGTCACGTGCCGGCACGATGACGCGCGCACCCGCCGCACGCAGCGCGCGCGCCGTCTCGGTGCCGATGCCCGAGTAGCCGCCGGTGACGATGGCGGTCTGGCCGGCAAGGTCGATGCCGGTCAGCACTTCCTGCGCCGTGGTGGCCGCAGAAAAGCCGGTGTGGATTGGGGCTTGCAGGCTGGGCATGGGGAGGTTTCCGAAGAGGGTGACGCTTAGTCTAGGCATCAGGCCTCGTACGATGAATGCTTGAAAATCCCTGATTCATGCCCAATCGTTCAGGCATGCTCAACGATCCGCTTTCCGATGTGCTCAAGCTGGCCAATGTGCAATCGCTGGTGACCGGCGGCTTTGCCGCGTCAGGCCAGTGGGCGATCCGCTTTCCTGCGCCGGACAAGATCAAGTTTTTCGCGGCGGTGCGCGGCGCGTGCTGGCTGCAACTGGAAGGCGAGGCGAGTCCGCTGCGGCTGGAGCCTGGTGACGTGATCTTGCTCGCCGCCAAGCGCAACTTTGTGCTTGCGAGTGATTTGACGGCAACGCCACACGATTCGCACGCGCTATTCGCCGGACGCCGCGAGCCGATGGTGGCCGTCGATGGCGTGGCGTTCGCCGACGCGGAGGTGGTGCAGATCGGTGGCCATGTCCATCTGCATCCTTCCTACGGCGCGTTGCTGGCGGATGTGTTGCCGCCATATATCCATGTGCACGGCGCTGCGCCGGAGGCACAGGCGTTGCGCTGGATCCTCGACCAGTTGCAGCGTGAGCGCGCCGACTTGCCTGGATCGAGCCTGGCCACGATGCAGTTGGGATATCTGTTGTTCATCCAGGTACTGCGCGCGCATCTGGCAGCGGGCGGCGTATTGCGCGCCGGTTGGTTGCGGGCGGCTACCGACGCGCGCCTCGCGCCGGCCTTGCGCTTGATCCATGGCGAACCCGGGCGCGCCTGGCGGTTGGATCAGTTGGCGCGCGCTGCGGCCATGTCGCGCACCAGCTTTGCCACGCACTTCAAGGCGGTGGCCGGCGAAGCACCACTGTCGTATCTCACGCGATGGCGCATGCGACTGGCCGAGCAGGCGCTGCGTCGCGGCGATGCGCCGGTGGCGACGCTGGCAGAAACGTTGGGCTATGCCTCGGAGAGCGCGTTCAGTCATGCGTTCAAGCGAGTCGTCGGCCTGTCGCCGGCGCGCTATGGGGCACAGCTTCGTGGCACGGGCGCGGAAGATGTCGAGCAAGCAGCGGCCGTCGATGGCCTATGAGTCAGCGCGCCTGTGCCTGCTCTAAGCCTCAGTCCGTACTTTGTGCGGCGGCCCAAGATAGGGAAACTCGCTGAGCAGATCCTTGTGCGGACCTACCTTGTCTCCCAGCACCTTGCCGTTGGTGATCAGGGGCAGAAACACATCGATCACATCGTCGGTCAGTGTTCTGCCGTTGCGGGGGAAGGATGCAGGTTGCCCGGGATCGTAACGAAGAATATCCGGCAGCAGCGAAGTGGCCACCCGCGTGGCTTCCTCTGGCGTATATCCACCCGTGTGCTCCAGCGAGTGCGCAAAGGTGGGAATAAAGCGGGCATCTTCCGCCGGTTCGCTGGCGAGATAGAGACTCTTTTGATCGCCCGCCAGAAATACTTCCTGCGATGGCCGCGCGGTACGATCCGCCTGCACCCAGCGTCCGTCTACGCGATTGAGCGTGCGATGCCACAGACCCAGTTGTCCCGTGCCAAGCGCGGCGTTGGGAACCTCCAGCACGATGCTGCATACATCGCCTTCGGCAAAGAAATCGTCGCCCGTGAACTGCAGATTGTTCAGCGCGCCGCGCGTATCGAAAAAGAACGGATCACTGCGCCAGCCGGCGAAGAAGCGGTATTCGCCCGCTTCCGTCACCACGGCCATGGGTCCTGTGGACACCGGCGCCTCATCGACAATCAGTGTGCCGCTATCGCCGATGCCAGCTGCCTGGGCGCCCTCGAGCCTGTGCAGGGTGGCAGCCAAGGCCCAGCCTTTGCTGGAAAAGAATCGCACCTGGTAGGAGATATTGGCGACTGCATCGCCATCGGTATCGATCTTCAGTTCGTAGATCGCGTCAGCCGAGAACGGTTCGTTGGTGGTCGGCCCTTCGGGACTCAAGCCCACCGATGGGTGCACATTCATGACCAGGATCGACTTGTCCGCGCTTCCCGGTTTGGGGAAGGCATACAGGTCGGTGAGATTGAGGCGGGCATCGCCGTGCGGAAACCCGAAGTCAGGGCCGGGATAGTGGTGCGACATGATTCACCGCCTATGCGTGATGGAAGAATGCGTGGCGCTGCCAACGCTGTTCCATCAGGTGGATGCGTCTTCATGACGACGTCACGGCGTATCGCACTCACGCAAACGAACTACTGGATGCTGCGCTGCGTGTGCATGACACGCAATTGTGCGGAAGTATGGGTTGCGGTGGATGTCAGGGGGCGCTCTAGTAGCGCGATGTACGCCGCGCACGGTCCATGCCGACAGCCCACCGCGAGCACCCGAGGGCGCGTCACGCTCACCACGGACGCTGGCGACATCAGCATCCGCAAGAAGCTGCAGTTCATCTATGTCTTGCTGATCGCTTTCAATGTCGGCGCATGGCTGTGGGCGATTGCGGCCTTGCACGCGAGGCCGTCACTGCTGGGCGTTGCACTATTGGTTTACGGTCTTGGCCTTCGTCATGCCGTCGATGCCGACCATATCGCCGCCATCGACAACGTCACTCGCAAGCTTATGCAGGCGGGACAGCGCCCGGTTTCCGTGGGCTTCTGGTTCGCCATGGGGCATTCAATGATCGTTGTGCTGGTGGCCGTTTGCGTCGCCCTCGCGACGCGGTCCCTGGCGGTATTCCAGCATCTACGCAGCCTGGGCGAAGCGATCGGCACGTCGGTATCCGTCGCCTTCCTGCTTGCCATTGCGGTGATGAACCTTGCCATCTTCCTGTCGATCCATCAGAGCTATCGGCAATATCGCAACGAGGGCGTGTATGTCGAGGAAGACCTCGATCGCCTGCTGCACCAACGCGGTTTCCTGGCCAGAATCTTCAGGCCCCTGTTCCACCTGGTGACGCGCAGTCGCCACATGTTTCTGCTCGGGCTGCTGTTCGGGCTGGGGCTGGATACCTCCACCGAAATAGCGATGTTTACTGTGTCCGCGCAGGAGACGGTCAAAGGCGTCTCCATCATGGCGATCCTGGTGTTGCCCGCCTTGTTCGCAGCCGGCATGTCCCTGATCGATACCACCGACGGCGTGGTGATGCTGGGCGCGTATGACTGGGCGTTCGTGCGGCCGCTGCGCAAGCTCTACTACAACATGACCATCACCTTGGTGTCCGCGCTGGTAGCGATCGTGGTGGCCGGCACCGAGGCGATCGGATGGCTGGGCGAAACATTTCGCTGGCAGGGCACGGCATGGAAGATCATCCGTGCGCTGAATGACCACACGGACAGCTTGGGCTTTGCCGTGATCGGCATGTTCGTCCTGGCCTGGACGCTGTCTTATCTGATCTATCGCGCGCAGCAGCCGCAGCGCGTCGAAGTGAACATGCGCAAGCGCTAGCCGGTCAGGCGGACGCCCGGAATGTCACGACCAACACATCGCGGAACGCGGCTTCGTCGGCGACCAGCGGACGCACCGGCGTCACGCCGTGGAAAACGCTGGGATCGTGGATCAGCGCCGCATCCAGGGGATGGGTGAGGGTGAAGTCGCCGAGCAGGCGACCATCCGGCGAATGGATGGTGGTGGTGCCGCTGGCAATATTGTGGCGGTTGATCAGCAGCACCAGCACGTAGTCGACGCCATCGCGATGGCTGCCCTCGGGCGTGGGCTCGCCCGCGGCGTCGCGGGTGGCTTCAATGCGAAACTGGTGCACCTCAATATGCCAACGAGGCACTGCTGGTGCGAGCGAACCGAAAAACTCACGACAGAAGCCGAGAATGCTGCGCATGCTTGCGCCCGCAACCACGGCGGGCGTGACCGGCTCGAACCATCGCTCGATATCGCCCTGCAACGCGTTGTACTGCAGCGCCTGAAAGTGCGCCTGATGCGCTTCAGGTCTGACGCCGCCTTGGGCCGTGGCAGAGAAAGTGGCGTGCCGGCGGCGGCGGAAGCGGCCTTTGGCGGCGAGATACGGGTCCGGTTCGAGGTGGTTCCAGCTGTCCGCGAACGCCGCCCAGTCCGACAGTTCGCCGACCGCCGTCAGCATTGGCTGCATGCGGTCGGCCGCTGCAAAGGCGAAACCATCGCGGCTTACTTCATTCAGCAGCGTCGACACGGGAAGATCGGCAGGATTGAGCATGTGCCCATGATAAGTGATCTGGGCAATGGCACCTACCGGCTCGTCCAGCGTCAGGTCGCATCCTGAAGTACGTTCATGCCCTTGATGACAGCAGGGCGCTCGGCAAGCAGCGTCATCCAGCGATCCATGGCGGGGCGCCGCGTGCGAGCGTCGGCTAGCAGGGTCGGGTTAGCGGTGATTGCCGCGATGACCCAGGGATAGATCGCGATATCGGCAATGCCGTATTCGTCGCCGCCCGCATGCGCCGATCGCGACAGTCGTTGCTCGAGCACGTCGAGCAGGCGATTGGATTCGGTAAGGTAGCGATCGATCGCCAACGGAAGCCGCTCTTTGGCGCGGTTGGCGAAGAAGCCGAGCTGCCCGAACATCGGTCCCACACCGCCGACCTGCCAGTTCAGCCACTGCAAGGCGGTGTATCGCGCGACACCGCTGGTGGGCAGCAGCTTGCCGGTCTTGTCGGCGAGGTATTGGAGGATGGCGCCGCTTTCGAACAGGGTGAGGCCGTTTTCGCGATCGACCATCGCCGGTATCTTGCTGTTGGGCGAAATCGCGACGAAGTCAGGCAGAAACTGCTCGTCGTTGCCGATGTCCACCGCGTGCACCCGATAGTCCAGCTGCAGTTCTTCCAGGGCGATGACCGGCTTGCGGCCGTTCGGCGTTTTCCAGGTGTAAAGATCGATCATGGCTCGCTCGGCAAGAGTGTTGGGCAGCAGTACATGGTAGGTAATGCAATGCCGCGCATAAACGCGCTGTGAAACATTTCTGTTGATACCTGGGGTAACAAACCTGCGGATCGATCAGGCGACCTTCTGCACCAGAAAGTCGATGAAGCTGCGCACGCGCAAGGGCAGGTGGCGGCCATGCGGGTAAAGCAGGCTGAAGGGCCGCGACCGGCCACCGAAGGCCGGCAGTACCGCTACCAGGCGGCCGTCGCGCAAGTCGTCCTCCACGATGAAGCGATAGGTCTGGAACAGGCCGGCGCCGTGACGCGCGAGCGTGACGCCGCCGAGCACATCCTCGGACAACACATAGCCGCCATCACCGGCGACCTCGATATCCTTGCCCTGGTGCCGGAACAGCCACGGAATACGCCGCCCGCTGCTGGGCAGATCGAACTGGATGCATTCGTGCCGGTTAAGGTCGTCCAGCACGACGGGCGTACCGCGCCTGGCCAGGTAATCGGGCGTTGCCACGACGACGAGTTCGGCATCTTCGAGGTGGCGAGCGATCAGGGTCGAGTCGGCGGGTGCACGTACGCGGATCGCCAGGTCGTAACCCTCTTCGGAGAAATCGACGTTGCGATTGCTCACATGCACGTCCAGCTGCACTTCCGGGTGTTGCTCGCGAAATGCCGGCAGCAGGGGCAGCAGCCGATAGTGGGCGTAGGTGGTCGGCACACTGATCCGCAGCGTGCCAACAGGTCGCAACTGCTGGCCGGTGGCCATGCGTTCGGCTTCGATCAGCTGAGTGAGTGCTTGCCGGCACTCTTCGAAATAAGCGCGGCCCACGTCGGTCAGGCGGATCTGTCGGGTGGTGCGCACGAACAGCCGCACACCCATCCGTTCCTCGAGCCGGGCCACCGAGCGGCTGACCGCGGCGGGCGTCACACCGGCCGCCGTGGCGGCGGCGGTAAAGCTGCCGAGCTCGCCGGCCAGACAAAACAGCTCGATGCTACCCAGCAGCACGTCATCAAATTGGCGACGCATGATTCGTTACGCCACGTATCAAGTGAAATGCATTGAACCACATTTAACGCGATTGATCGCAGGAATAGAGTGCACCCCTGGCATAGCATTCGAGGCAAAGAGCATGAAACTTATCCTGGTCGCCGACCCTATGTGTTCCTGGTGTTATGGCTTCGGCAAAGAGGTCACGGCATTGCGCCAGGCCGTACCGAGTCTTGAACTGGAGGTCGTTGTGGGCGGTTTGCGCCCCGGTGAAACCGCCGTGATGCCAAGACAGCAGCGTGTCGCGCGGCTTGAGCATTGGTCGCGCGTGGAAGCAGCCAGCGGCCTGCCATTCAATCGCGATGCCTTCCTCGCCAACGACCATCTGGTCTACGACACCGAGCCGGCGTGCCGCGCCGTGGTCACTGCGCGGCGACTGGCGCCCGCCATTGATCAGCTCGAAGTGCTGCGCGGCATCCAGCGGGCGTTCTATGTCGACGGGCGCGATATCACCAAGGGCGACGTGCTTGCCGAAGTGGCGTCCATCGTCATGGGTACGCTGGGGTTTGCGACCACGCCGGAGGATTTCCTCGCCGCCTGGCAATCGGCCGAGGCCGTGACGGCAACGCAGGAGGATTTTCTGCAGGCGCGTCGCTGGGGCATTTCGAGTTTTCCGTCCTTGCTGCTGGAGGATGGCGATAAACTCTATAGCGTTGCGCCGGGGTATATCGACGCGCAGCAGCTCATCTCGCGGGTGCGCACCGTGACCGGTTCGCGCCTCGACACAAAGGTTGGATAAGGCGGCGCGCATGACTCACGATCAGGCGGTACTCGAACTGGCCAACCGGTACTTGCGTGGCATTCATGAGGGCGACACGCAAGCCTTGCGCGAGGTGTTCCTGCCCGAAGCTCGCGTCGAGGACCTGGTGACGGGTAGCTTCCGCTCACGCACGGCCAGTCAATACATCGAAGCGGTTGGCTCTCGTCAAAGCCCGCGGACGGCGGGCGAACCGTTCACCATGAGCGTGCTGTCCATCCAGGTGCTCGGCGACATGGCCACGGTGACGGCGGAGCTGCGTTTTCTCGGCAACCACTTTTACAATGTGTTGTCGCTTTTGCGCTGTGATGGCCAGTGGCGTATTGCGCACAAGCTTTTTGGTCCGCCGTCTGCGTGACTACCGCGGGTGGTCGTGCGCCTGTCTAGCCGCGTGCGCCTGCTGAAGCCGCGCATCCATGCGCACGAGTTCAGCCAGCGAGCCGGCCATCATCTTGCGCATCACCTGGCCGCGGTGCGCTTTCACGGTGATCTCGCTGATGCCGAGTTCCGCGGCAATCTGTTTGTTGAGCAAGCCCACCACCACCAGCGCCATCACTTCCCGTTCGCGTCGACTCAGCGATGCGCAGCGCTGTTCGAGCACCAGGATATCGAGCTCCTGTTCGAGCGTGGCCCGACTATGCTCGATGGCCTGACGGATCGCCTCCAGCATCACCTCGTTGTCGAACGGCTTGGTGAGGAATTCCGCCGCGCCGGCCTTCATCGCCCGCACCGTCGTGGGAACGTCCCCAAATCCAGTGATGAAGATGATCGGCATGTCGATCCGGTCATGGGCGATGGCATCCTGCACATCGAGTCCGTCAAGATCCGGCAACGAGATGTCGAGGATCAGGCAGCTGGGCGCGAACACGCGCGGGTGTGCCAGAAACGCTTGGGCCGACGCGAAGGTTTCCACCTGCCAGCCTTCCAGGCGAATCATCGCCTCGAGCGCTTCGCGCACGGACAAGTCGTCGTCGACGACGAAGACCACGGGCGTAGCAGACGGGATAGGAGGGTGCGCGGAGTCCCGGTCCGGTGAATGGGGCGGGCGCATCGTTATCTCCGATGGCAGAGGCGCCCCTGTCGCGCGGTTCAAGATGACATGGGCCGCAACCAGCACGGATCCGCACGTGGCTCACGCAGGATGTCGGCGGCGGCTTCACGTTAGTAAGCACGACATCGATGGCCTGCAAGTCGTTTCTACGCTGCGTTCCACGCGTTTTCAATGTGATTATTTTCACTGTATCAAGAGTGAAACGCTTCTGGATCGACAGCGCGAACGCAGCTTGCTGGCCACAACCCAGGAGCCGCGCTCCGCCGGCAAGCTGTCGATGCAGCGCTTTTCATGGCTTTTTTCTCGAAAAAAATGATACCCAGGTACAATCGACGAGCGTACTTGATCGACTTACATTCACCCTCGGTTGGCCGGCAATCCGTCGGGGCCGACGCGCAAGCGCAGCGGTGAATGACTATGTACCTGGTCAAGCCACGCTCATCGTGCACTGCCATGCCGGTACCCATCCGGTGGAGCAAGCCCAGCAGCAATTCGCGTGTCATCGACCGCGTGGGACAGCACCAGCTCGTCCAGTTGGCGCTGATGATCGAACCCGACGAGCTGCGCATCTCCGAATGGTGGCACCAGACACCCATCGCCGAACTGGGCGGCGACACGGCCGATGCGCTGGTGTCGCAAGGCATGCAGCATCTTGTTGAGGCGTTTCTGCTGGCCATCCTGTTTGGCGATCGCGGCTGAGTCGCTGGGCGGGCGCATGGGGCGGCCCGTGGCTTGGTCGTGGGGAGGGCGCGGCAAGACTGCGGAAAGTTGTTCCTAAGTGTCCGGACTAGCGCGGACCTACCGTCCGCCATGGGGACACCCATCTGATAACTCGCCAGAGCTGGCGTCTTTCAGAGGTGGTCCTTCCCATGAGCAAGAAACTGTTTGAATCCACGACGATCGGCCGTTACGCGGTGCGTCATCGCGTCGTGATGGCACCGTTAACCCGCATGCGCGCCGAACAGCCGGGCGATCGCCCTGGCGAGCTGATGCGCGAGTACTACGATCAGCGCGCCTCGCAGGGCGGCCTGCTGGTGTCCGAGGCGACCGTGGTGGCGCCGAACGGCGGCGGTTATCTGGGTTCGCCGGGGCTTTATTCGGACGCGCAAATTCCGGGCTGGAAGCGCATCACCGATGCCGTGCACGCCAAGGGCGGCCTGATCTTCCTGCAGCTATTTCACGCCGGCCGGCAGTCGCACGCCGACCTGCAGCCCCATGGCGGCGCGCCGGTGACGGCTTCCGTCGTTCCCTACGAAGGCGTCGCGTATACAGCGCAAGGCTGGGTTCCCAGCTCGCCGCACCGCGCGCTGAGCGAGGACGAAGTCCGCGCGATGGTTCTGCAATTCAGGCAGGCCGCCGAACGCGGCCTCAAGGCAGGCTTCGATGGCGTGGAGATCCATGGCGCCAACGGTTACCTGATCGATCAGTTCCTGCAGGATGGCTCAAACAAGCGTACCGACAGCTACGGCGGCAGCGTGGCCAAGCGTGCCAGGTTCCTGCTGGACATCACGCGCGAAGCGATTGCCGTGTGGGGGCGCGACCGCGTCGCCGTGCGGCTGGGGCCGAGCGGTCGCTTTGGCGATATGCACGATAGCGATCCGGTCGCTCTCTTCAGCTATGTGGCGAGCGAGCTCGACAAACTTGGCATTGCCTATCTTCATCTGATCGAGCCTCGCGTGAACGGCAACACGGTGGACGACAGCCGTGACCAGAATCCCGTGGCCGCGCGATTGATCCGCCGCCACTTCGCGGGACCGATCATCGCGGCCGGTGGTTTCAACGGCGAATCGGCCGAGGCGATCCTGCAGGAAGGCAGTGCGGATCTGGTGGCGTTTGGTCGCGACTTCATCGCCAATCCCGACTTGCCGTTGCGGCTGGCCAAGGGCTTGCCCTTGAACCATTACGATCGCGACACCTTCTATGGCGGCGATGCCGCCGGATACACCGACTATCCGGCCCACGCCGAACGGGTGGCTGCCTGATCGACTTGCACCGAGGCCGGTAGCGCCGGCCTCGGACGCTTTGATGCCCGCTCACGCGGTATAGATCAACGCATCCCTAGGGTGAGTCATCCATGCAAAGTGTCCACGCCATGGCCGCATCCACCAAAGCAGAAGCCGATTCGCTCGACAGCCTGAGCGCTCTGGCGACTTATGTGCAGGCGGCGGAAACGAGAAGTTTCACTCAAGCGGCACGCGTGCTCGGCTTGACCGCATCCGCCGTGGGCAAGACCGTGGCAAGGCTGGAGGCAAGCCTGGGCGTACGCCTGTTCCATCGCAGTACGCGCAGCATTTCCTTGACGCCTGACGGCGAGGTCTTTCTGGAAAGTTGTCGCCGCGTGCTGTCGGAGATCGACAGCGTCCAACGCGAACTCGCCGGCAACCAGGCCTCGCCCCGCGGCAAGCTCAGAGTGAGCCTGCCGTATCTGGGCGGCCTGTTCGGCAAGGTGCTGGCCGGATTCATGGCGGCGTATCCGGATATCGAACTGGACCTCGATTACAGCGATCGCCTGGTCGATATCGTCAACGAGGGATTCGACGTAGCCATTCGCACCGGCGAAGGCGTGGATTCGCGCCTGATCTCCCGCCGGCTCGGCGTCTACCATCTGGTCCTGGTGGCTTCGCCTGCTTACCTCAAGCGTGCGGGCGTGCCGAAGGTTCCGGGCGATCTTGCCAGGCATGCGTGTATCCATCACCGCTTTCCATCCACTGGCAAGCTTGAGCGCTGGCCATTCCGGCAATCGGACAAAGGGCTGGACGTGACGGTCCCGGTGGCGTCGTCGGCAAGCACGATCGCACCCATGCTTGAGCTGGCCATCGAGGGTGGCGGCATTGCCTGCGTGCCGAACTTCTCCGCAGCTGCAGCCATCGAGGCCGGCTTGCTCCAGCCGGTGCTAGCGGGGCAAATGGAGTATCAGAACGCATTCCGTATCGTCTGGCCGTCCCATCGGCATATTTCTCCTCGGCTTCGTGTGTTCCTCGATTACATGAGCATGCATCTGTTCGCCGACCAGGAATCCAATGAGGTCCGGTGAGCAGGCGAGGGTGCGCTAGCCCTTGCCGAGGGTGGCAAACATCACCATCACCGCCGCTCCCATCACTATCGTCGCCAGCCATCCGAAGCGCCGCAGCCAGCCGCTCACCACATGCTTGCCCATGGTCTTCTCGCGGCCGCCGACCATCATGATCGCCGCCATCAACGGTACGGCGCATACGCCATTGACGACGGCGCTCCAGTAGAGCGCCTTGATCGGGTCGATCGGGGTAAAGATCAGCGCCACGCCGCAGGCCATGGCGCCGACCAGCACGCCATAGAACAACCGCGCATCACGGGGCTTGTGCGCCAGGCCATAGGGCGCATGAGTCGCGCCCGCCACGGCAAACGCCGTTGCGCCGGCCAGCACGGGAACGGCCAGCATGCCAGTACTGATGATGCCGAGCGAAAACAGCGCGAAGGCGAAACGGCCGGCGGCGGGCTTCAAGGCCAGCGCTGCTTCGGCGGTCGACTGGATCTCGGTCTTGCCATGGGTATGCAGCACGGCCGCCGCGGTGACGATGATGAAGAACGCGACCAGATTGGGGAAAATCATTCCAACACTGGTGTCGATGGCGATTCGCCTGAGCGCGTCAGGCGCCTGCGCATCGGCGTGCTTCAGTGGCTCGCGCTCATCGCTCCCGCGAATCTCTTCCACCTCTTGCGCTGCCTGCCAGCAAAACAGGTAGGGGCTGATGGTAGTGCCGAGCACCGCAACAATCGCCGTGAGATACGCCACGTTCCATTGCAGATGGGGAATGGCGGTGGCTTTGAGAGCCTCACCCCATGGCACCTTGACCACGAAGGCCGTCGCCACATAGGAAAACAGGCTGAGCGCCAGCACCTTGAGGTAGGGCGAATACCTGGCGAACGGCACGAACACTTGCAACGCCGTCGAGATCAGCGCGAGCACGACACCGAACGCGACCGCAGAACCGCCCACCAGTAGCTGCAAGGCCGCTCCCATCGCGGCTATATCCGCTGCGATGTTGATGACATTGGCGACGATCAACAGGGTGACCAGCGTCCACACCGCAGAGCGCGGAAAATTGCGTGAGAGGTTGTCTGCCAATCCGCGACCCGTGACGCGACCCACGCGCGCGCTGACCATTTGTATGGCGATCATCAGCGGTATGGTCAGAAACACGATCCACAGCAGCGCATAGCCAAACCTGGCGCCGACCTGCGAGTACGTAGCGACGCCGCTGGGATCATCGTCCGCAGCTCCAGTGACGAAACCTGCGCTCAGGCGTTGCCACCACGCCTGGGATTTGCTGCTCTTGGATGCCGGCGCACCGCCGCCTGCCAACGGCTGCAGGGTCGCCTCATCGCCCTTGGCGCTCATGCGCTTGCTCCGGGAATTCAGAGCATCGTGGGCCGACATCCGTGACGCGGTAGAGAGTTGGAGGCCATCGTTAGGTGAAGGCCGTCAGTGTCGCGACAGCGATGCTTCATGCGACGACGCTCGGGCGCAGAGCGACGCTTGCCAATCAATCAAGTTACGCAAGATGCTGTCGTGCGCCACTTGTCGTCAATCGTCCTTGGGCGGCTTGGCGGGAATGAACGGAGAAACCGGATCGCTGGCCGGAAACGTTTCTTCCAGCGCCTCCTCATGGTTCTGCGATTCCTTCTTCTTGCGCGCCTCCCGCTCGGCCGGCGTTTCCACTTGTGCGGACGGATGGTCGTGCGGGTGAGAAACGTCTTTTCGGTCTTTGCTAGACATGGGCACCACCTGCGTCGCGCTGAACAAGGCTGCATGTTCGAGCTCGCTGCGTGACGCGAGTGCAGGACTTTTGTGAGCGTTTGGCTCGACTCTTAAGCGTGAGTGTGGCGTCGATAGCTTGGAGGTACATGGCTGTCGCGCTTATTGCCAACCCAGCCCGAGACTCTTCTGCAGTGACACAAAGTCCTTGAGCAGATCGGCTCGCCCCTCGATCAGGTTTTGCTGGGCAGTGAACTGCGTGCGCTGAGTGTCCATCAGGTCGATCAGCGACGATGCGCCTGCGCCGTAGCGCTGGTGCATCAGGCTCTCGGAGCGATTGGCCGATGCCTCGATCTGCTGCAGGCGTGCGACGCTGTCGCGCTGGTGGCCGTAGCGGGACAGGGCATTGTTGGCGTCCTGAAGCGCGGCGAGTACGGTCTGTGTGTACGTGGCGGCAGCTTCGTCACGACCGGCTTCGGCCTGGCGGATGCTGCTGTGAGTGCGCCCGAAATCGAACACGTTCCATTGCAGGTAAGGCACGCCCACCCACGTAAACGCACTCTTTTTGGCAAGATCAGCGGGGTTGACGCCGGTGCTGCCGAGAAAGCCCATCAAGGTCACCTTGGGAAACAGGTCGGCGGTGTGCTGGCCGATCTGCGCGTTGTTCGAGGCCAGCCGGCGCTCGGCGGCGCGGATATCCGGGCGCTGTCGCAGCAGGCTTGCTGGATCATTGACCGATACTGTTGCCGGCAAGGTCGGCAGGGACATCGGCTTGGACAGTTCCTGATCGAGCGTCCCGGGCGCCTGGCCGGTGAGTACGGCCAGTTGGTCCAGCGATTCGGTGATCTGCTCGTCCAGCGGAATCAAGGTCGCGCGCGTGTTTTCCACCTGCGTGGTTTGGCGCTCGACGTCGGCATCCGCGGCGACGCCGCGTGCGCGGCGCTGTTGCACCAGTTCCAGCGTCTTCTGCGCTAGCTCGGTCGACTGATGGGCCAGCAGCAAGCGCTGCTGCTGATCACGCAGGCTGATATATGCCTGCGCCACTTCCGCGGCCAGCGACACCTGGGCATCGGCGAGATCAGCCTCGACGGCTTCGGCCTGCGCCGACGAGGACTCGGTGGCTCGCCGCAGTCCGCCAAACAGATCGAGCTCCCAGGAGGCGTCGAAGTCAGCCGTGTAGATCTGCAGCGGCCCGCGCCCGCTGGATGTATTCGCCGCTTGGCCATTCTGCGACGTGTTGTTGGAGGACTGCAGCAGCGAGAGATCCGGCTCTCGCAGGCGCACGGCTGCCGCATCCACCGACACGCTGGGCAGCGCCTTGGTGCGCTGCTGATGCAGTTGCTCGCGCGATTGCCGCAGGCGCGCCTGCGCCGCCTGCAGGTTCGGGTTGTGCGCCAGTGCCGCGTCGATCAGCGCATTGAGCTGCGGGTCGTTGAGCGTGGTCCACCACTGGCTTGGCGTGGGTATGGGCGTGGTGGCCAGGCCCGTCGTTGGCGCCCGTACGAAAGCATTGCCGTGGCTGCCGGGCACATCGGGAGCGCCTCGGTAATCGGGGCCGACCGTGCATCCCGAAAGTGCCGTGATCGAAGCGAGCAGCGCCAACAACAAAGTGCGCGGTGCGCGCGATGGAAGCGTAGTCATGACAAACATCCTTAATGGCCCGTCGCGGCCGGCGCGTGGTAGCGGGGCGTCTTCAGCAGCAAGGCGAGCGGTACGCAGCAGAGCAGGGCGATGCCCAGCACATAGAAAATTTCCGAATACGTCATGACCAGGGCCTGCTGCTGAATCTGCTGGGCCAGTTGCGCCAGGGCTCGCATCTTGGAGTAGGCCATGTCGCCGGTTTGCGCGAACCAGCTGGCTGCATTGGCGGCGATGCGATCCTGGCCGAGCACGGAATTGGCCGAGAGCGATTCACGTATGGTCGCCACATGAAACGTGTTGCGCCGGTCGATCACCGTGCCGATGATGGCCAGGCCGATCGAGCCGCCCAGGTTGCGCGCCATGTTGTAGATGCCGGCCGCATCGCCCGATTCCTCACGCGACACTGCCGCCATCGAAGCCTGGTTCAAGGGCATCATCGCCAGCATCTGGCCGGCGCCGCGCACCAGCTGCGACCAGAAGAAATCGTCGCCGACGGACTGGGCGGTCAGATGGATGTCGAGCATGCAACTGGCCACAAAGCACAGCAGGCCGGTGATCACCAGGATGCGGAAATCCACCTTGCCGAGCAGGCGCGGCAGTATCGGCATCATCATAAAGGCCGGCACGCCCGATACCAGCATGACCCAGCCGGACTGCTCGGCGTTGTAGCCGGCAATCAAGCCGAGAAATTGGGGTATCACATAGATCACGCCGTAGAGCGCCGCACCCACCACCAGCACGATGAAGATGACGCTGGCGTAGCGCGGGTTCTTCAGCAGGCTCAGGCGCATCACTGGCTTGGCGGCGGTGAACTGAGATATCGCGATCAACACCATGCCGGCAAACGACAGCAGGCTGAGCCAGATGATCATGCTGGATTCGAACCAGCGCTCGCGCTGGCCTTCTTCCAGTACCACGGTGAGCGAGCTGAGCCCGATCGCCAGTCCGAACACTCCCAGCCAATCGGCCTTTCGCAAGGCCTCCCAGTGCGGCTTGTCCGATGGCAGGCCGACGAGCAACAGCACGATCAGGCCGATACACACCGGCAGATTGATGAAGAAGCACCAGCTCCAGCTGATGTTCTCCGTCAACCAGCCGCCGAGCACCGGGCCCAGCAAAGGACCGAGCAGGACGATCAGGCCGAAGGCGGTCATGCCGATCGGCAGCTGCGACATTGGCAGGCGGCTGCGAATGATGGTTTGCGCGGTGGGGATCATCGCGCCGCCGGTCAGGCCCTGGCCGATGCGGCCGATGATCATCGCCATCAGCGTGGTCGAGATGCCGCACATCATCGAAAACAGGATAAACAGCACGGCGCAACCGAGCAGGAAGTTGCGCAGGCCGAATACGCGGGTCAGCCACGCGGCGAGCGGGATGATCACGATCTCGGACATCAGATAGCCGGTCGAGATCCACGTGCCCTCGGTGCCGGTGGCGCCGATCTCGCCCTGGATCTGCGGCAAGGCCGAGTTGGTGATGGAGATGTCGAGCGTCGCCATCAGTGCGCCGAGCGAGCCGGCCGCGACGGCAATCCAGTCCGCGACGCTGGCACGCTCCGGATGGGCGGCAGGCTGGGCGGCTGCTTCAGCCATGACGGTTTTCTGCGGACGCGACCTTGCCGTCCTCATGAGCCTGGCGCGTATCCACCTTCACTGTCACCGACAAGCCCGGCACGAGCAGCTTGCGGGTTTGTTCGTCGGCCTCCAGCCGTATGCGTACCGGCACGCGCTGCACGATCTTGGTGAAGTTGCCGGTGGCGTTCTCGGGCGGCAGCAGGGCGAATTCCGCGCCGGTGCCGGGTGCGAAGCTCTCGACCACGCCCTTCAACTCGGTGTCGGGCAGCGCATCGACGCGCACGCTTGCGTGCTGGCCTGCGCGCATCTGGCCGATCTGGGTTTCCTTGAAATTGGCGGTGAGATAAACGCCTTCGATCGGCACCACCGTCATCATCCGCGTGCCGGGTTGCGCGTACTGGCCTACGCGCACCGTGCGATCACCCACCCGTCCTGGCAGCGAGCTGCGGATCAAGGTGTCGTCGAGGTCGAGCTTCGACTGTCGCGCCGAGGCCTGGGCAGCCTCCAATTGCGCACGCGCCTGGGCGATCTGCGCATTCAGGTCGGCGATCTTCGCCTGTGCCTGGTCGAGCGCGGCCGTATCGGCGGCCAGCGTGGCTTTCGCCTGGTCACGGTTGCTGGTGAGTACCGACAACTGGTCGCTGCTCTCTGCACCGGTGGTGGCCAGCGGACCGTAGCGGCGCACTTCGTCTTCCGCGTGGCGGCTGCTGATCTGGGCGGTCAGTTGCTGGGCCTTGGCCTGCTCGATGGCGGCGCGCTGCTGCAGGATCGCTGCCTGGGCGCGCTGGATATCGGCCTGGCGTGCATCGACGGTGGCCTGAGCCTGATCCAGCGCGGCGCGGTATTGCCGTCCGTCCAGGCGCACCAGCGGGTCACCGGCCTTCACGGTGGCGTTGTCGCCCACGTAGACGTCGGTGACATACCCGCTGACCTTGGGGGCCACCGTCATGCTGTCGGCGCGCAGATAGGCATCGTCGGTGCTCTGCATATAGCGGCCGACCACCCACCAGTAGCCGAGGGCCAGTATCGCGACCACGGCCAGGACGATGGCGACGGGCAGCAGGATCTTGCCTGCCTTGGAGCGGCGCGAGGTCGGGACGGTGGGGTCTTTCTTTACTTCGCCGGGCGTGGAGCCGGAGGGGGCGGGCATGAGGGCGTGTCCAATATATTCCAGCTGGAAGATTTATTCCGATTGGAATAACTTTGTCAAATGTTATATTTGCCCGGAGCAGGCAGGAGAACCGTGCATGAGCCCATCCAAGCGTCCTCGGCACTCGTCGGCCGGAGGCTATGCGCGCGGCGATGAAACGCGCCAACGCATCATCGACGCGGCCGTGGCCTTGTTCGGCGAGCATGGCTACGCGGGCGCGTCCACCCGCGACATCGCGGCGGCGGCCGGCGTCAACGCGCCTGCGCTGCAGTACTACTTCGAAAACAAGGAAGGGGTCTACCGCGCCTGCGCCCAGTTCATCGCCGACGACATCCGCGGCCGATTTGAGCCTGCCATGCAGCAGGCGGCGGGGGTATTGAAAGGCGAGGGCAGCAGCACGGGTTCGCTGATCGATGCCTTCCTGGGCATCCATGAAGTGGTGCTGGATATGGTGCTGACCGATAGCCAGGCATCCAAGCGGCGCCTGTTCATGGTGCGCGAGGTGGCGGGCGACGAACCGCTGGTGGCCTCGCAGCTGCTGGAGCGGCGGCTCAAGCAGCCACTGAACAAGTTGCGCCTGAGCTTGCTGGCGCGGATCACCGGCACAACCACCCGCGATCCGATCACGCGGATACGCCTGCTCACCCTCAAGGGGCAGATCCTGCCGTTCTTCCATCCCCCGGGCGCGTGCCTTGACGCCTTGGGATGGAAGGAGATCGACGCCGCCAAGGGCGCCTTGCTCAAGGCGACGGTGATGGAGCAGACGCGCACCCTGCTGGAGAGCTGGCAGGTGCGGGATTGATCGCCGGCGCGTCTAGCGCACGGGCGGTTTACTTGCCGCGCGCTTTGAGTTGCGCATCCAGCCGCGGATAAACGCGACGCACATTGCCTTCGTACACTTGATGCCGGTCTGCGGCGGAGAGATTCGCCGCATCGATATAGCGGCGGGTATCGTCGAAGTAATGGCCGGTGGTGGGATCGATGCCACGCACGGCGCCCACCATCTCCGAACCGAACAAGATGTTCTTGATGTCGATCACCTTGAGCAGCAGATCGATGCCCGGCTGGTGATACACGCAGGTGTCGAAGTACACGTTTTTCATCACGTGCTCGCTCAGCGGCGGCTTGTTCAACATGTCGGCCAGGCCGCGGTAGCGACCCCAGTGATAAGGCACTGCGCCGCCACCGTGGGGGATCACGAAACGCAGGTTCGGAAAATCCCTGAACAGATCGCCTTGCAGGAATTGCATGAAGGCGGTGGTGTCGGCGTTGATGTAGTGCGCGCCCGTGGCATGGAAATTCGCGTTGCAGCTGCCCGACACATGGACCATGGCCGGTACGTCCAGCTCTACCATCTTCTCGAAGAACGGATACCAGGCGCGATCGGTCAGCGGCGGGCCGTTCCAATGACCACCCGAGGGATCGGGATTGAGGTTGCAACCCACGAAGCCCAGTTCATTGACGCAGCGCTCCAGTTCGGCGATTGAATGCTTGATCGTCACACCGGGCGACTGCGGCAGCTGGCATACGCCGATAAAGGTCTCCGGATAGAGCCCGACGACGCGCGCAATCAAGTCATTGCAATGACGCGTCCACGCCTGGCTGACCGCTTCGTCGCCTTCGTGGTGGGCCATGGTGCTGGCCCGAGGCGAGAAGATGGTCATGTCCAGGCCGCGCTCGCGCAGCAGGCGCAGCTGGTTGGTTTCGATGCTTTCACGGATCTCGTCATCGGAGATGGCGGGGTAGGTCGGCAACGGTTGAGACGGATCAGCAAAGTGCTTCAGCTGCGCGTCGCGGAACGCATCGTGTCCCTTTGGCGCCGTGGTGTAGTGGCCGTGGCAATCGATGATCAGCGGGCGCGCTTGCTCAGACATAGGTGAGGCCCTTGCTGGCCAGGCGCTCGCGCATGTCGTAGATATCCAGGCCCAGTTCGCCTGCCGCCAGGCGCAGGCGCTTCGCCTCTTCGCGAGCCTCGCGCTCCTTCGCCTGCTCCAGCGTTTGTGCGGCGCTGGCTCGCGGCACGACGCAGACGCCATCGTCATCGGCGATCACCACATCGCCCGGGTTGACCAGGGCGCCGCCGCAGACCAATGGCACGTTGACCGAGCCCAGCGTTTCCTTGACCGTGCCCTGCGCATGGATGGCCCGACTCCACACGGGAAACCCCATGGCGGTGAGATCGCGTACGTCACGTACGCCGGCATCGATGATCAGGCCACGACAACCGCGCGCCTGGGCCGAGGTGGCGAGCAGGTCGCCGAAATAGCCGTCTTCGCAGGGGCTGGTAGTGGCGGCAATCAGCAGATCGCCTTCGCGCAACTGTTCGATCGCCACATGCATCATCCAGTTGTCGCCCGGCGGCATCAGCACGGTGACGGCCGAGCCGGCGATGCGTGCGCCGCTGTAGATCGGGCGCAGGCTGGAGTGCATCAGGCCGCTGCGGCCTTGCGCTTCGTGGGCGGTGGCGACGCCGACCTTGGCCAGGCCGTCAATGACGCTGGCGTCGGCACGTTCGATGCGGGTTACTACGACAGACATGGCTCATCCTCTTTCGAACATCAATCGTTGGCGGCGGCAGGCTTGAAGCCCATAAGCACGCCGATGTCCACGCGCAGGCCGATGGCGTAGACCAGCAGGTTCTTCGGCAACACCGAGGTTTTCGGAATGGCGGAGTTGTCCGGGTGCACGATGTACTGCACGCTCGGCATGAGCTCCAGGCCCTTGACGATGTGGTAGCTGTAAGTCAGGTCGGCAGCCGTCTGATGGCGGGCGTTCCAGCCGCTGCCGCCCAGCTTGGCGCGCTCCTCGGCAAGAAAGTCGCGCTCGGCCGTCGTCAGCTCGAACTCGGAGATATTGAGGCCAAGCGTGTCGTACGGACGCGACACGAACGGCCCGGTCATCACGAAGCCGGCATAGATCTGCTGGCGCATGATTTCCTGTTGCTCGAGCTGCTGCACCCAGCCGCCGAACACGTTGAAGCTGCGCGGCGAACTCGGATCCGGGCGCCAGATGACCTTGTCGCCCATCAGGTAGATGCCGTCGCGCACGTGGTTGTCGGTGGCGGCGGTGCCACCCTTGATGCCCAGCGGCTGGCCGCGCGTGTTCATGTCGATGTCGGTCAGCGGAGCCGTGCTCACATAAGCGCCGCCCTTCAGCTCGAACGGAAATTGCTCGGTGTGCGGATCATTCTTCACCCAGCCGAATTCAACCGGCACGGTGTAACCGGTGGCATGTTCGATGCCCCAGTTCAGGCCATTGCTGGGCTGCACGGTGGGGTTGACCTCGAACGCACCGACGTCGACATAGGTGTTCTCGGTGGTCTTGTACTTCACGTTGCCGCCCCACGTCGCCGACGGCAGCAGGCTGAGGCCGGTTTCGGAAACCAGCATGCGCGGCTCGCCGCAGGTATTGGCGGACGTGAACTGGCAGTTCACCACCAAGTGCCCGAAGTACGTCGTACTGCCCAGGCGGCCGACCTGGATATCCAGCCTGTCGTCCAGGCCTTTGTACTCGTACGAGAACAGGCCCAGATGCCAGCGCGTATAGGGGTTTTTGTAGATGTACTGCTGCTTGGTATAGGTGCCGGTGACCAGCGCGTTGAGGCTCAGGCCGTAGTCGCGATAGACGGTGAAGTGGAAGGTGGATCCCGTCCATCCCCAGATCTTGCCCAGATCCAGATCCGCACCGACATAGAACTGGCCGACGTTGTGGCTGCCCTGAGCGACGCCGCCGGTGGTGTTCTTGGCGAATTGATCGACCAGGCTGGCGCGGATGTTGACGCCATCGTCGATCAAGTTCTGCACCCATGCCTGGCGAGGCAGGCCCGGCTCGCGCGCAGATGGCTGCGTGGGAGCAAGAGTGCTGGCCGGATCGACGGTAGTTGACTGCGCATCGGCCTGCGCCGCCGCGTAGCCGTCGGCCCAGTTGGCGCTCGGTCCGCTGTCCGGCGCTGCCTGCGTGTCCTGCGCGTAAGCGGCAGGCATCAGCAAGGCGGCGAGCAGACCGAGATATAGCGATTGACGTGTCATTGACCTTTTCACTGACGCACTCCTCCCCGCCGCGGCGCCATCAGGTGCCGCGAGACACATGTTGTTTTGAAGGCTGACTTCCTGTTAACCCGCGTGTAGTTCTTTTTGTAGCTGTTCGCGATTGACTGCCTGTTCCCAGCGGCCAACCACCACGGTGGCCACGCAATTGCCGACGATATTCACGAACACGAAGCCCGCCGACAGAATGCGATGCACACCAAGAATCAAGGCAACACTGCTGACAGGTATGGTCTTGGTCGCCGCCAGTGTCATGGTCAGTACCGCGATGGCCGAGCCCGATACACCAGCGCCACCCTTTGACGTGACCAGCAAGATCAACAGCAAGCCCAGTTGCCCCTGCCAGCCCAGCGCGGTGTCCGTGGCCTGCGCCAGAAACACCGTGACCGCTGCGAAATACAGGCAGGTGCCGTCGTGGTTGAAGCTGTACGCCGTGGGCAACACCATGCCGACCACCGATTCGTTCACGCCAAGACGGGTCAATTTTTCGGTGAGCTGCGGAAACACGCTTTCCGACGAACTGGTGCCGAGCACCAGCACCAGCTCCTCGCGGATATAGCGCATCAGCTTGAGCAGGCTGAAGCCGCACACGTAAGAAATCGGTGCGAGCACCAGCAGCAGGAAGGCCACGCAGGTCAGCGCGAACACGCCCACCAGCTTGGCCAGCGGCAAGAGACTGGCGGCGCCGAACTTGGCGGTGGTGAAGGCGATCGCGCCGAATGCCGCGATCGGCGCAATCTTCATCACCTGGCGGATGATCCAGAACAACGCGAGCTGGGTGGCATCGACCACGCGCAGCACCGGCTGTGCCTTTTCACCGAGGCTGGCCAGCCCGCAGGCAAACAGCACGGAGAACAGCAGCACCTGCAAGATGTCGCCGCGACTGAATGCGCCCAGCGCCGAGGTCGGCACCAGATTCGTAAGAAACTCGCCAAAGCCCTGAGGCGCGGCAGGTACATGGTCTACCGCGTCCATGCCTTGCTTGAGCGTGGCGAGGTCGACATGCATGCCTACGCCGGGCTTGAGCACATTGACCGCGACCAGGCCGATCACCAGCGCCACGCTGGTGACCAGCTCGAAATACACCATCGCCTTGAGTGCGATGCGGCCCACCTTGCCCATGTCGCGCACGCTGGCGATGCCGTGCGTGACCGTGCAGAAGATGATCAGCCCCACCACCATCTGGATCAGGCGGATGAAGATGTCGCCCAGCGGCTTCAGCGCGGCGCCGATGTTCGGCCACACCACGCCGACCAGCACGCCCAGCACGATGCCCACCACCACCTGGAAGGTCAGGTCGCGATAAAGCGGATGCCGCTGCGACGTCAGATGGGTTTGGAGGTTTACCGGTCGGGTCATCTGGAAACTGAACTCTAGTAGTGAGTCGCGTTGGCGCTATAGCGCAATATCAGGCCGTCTTGGCTTCTAGCAAAGCGTGCGCGGGACCCAACACCTCGTCGAGGCTAAGCTTGCGCGGGAGCAGCGCCTGTTCCAGGCACGCATCGATGATCCACTCCAGGGGGCCATGCAAGGCGTCAAAGCCAGACAAAGTCTTGCGTGGACCGGCAGCGCCTGCCTCCTGTCGGCTTTCGGCTTCAACCAGCAGACCGTAGGCGGCGCGCACGGCGTCCGGCTCGCGCCGGCAGGTCTCGGCGCTTGCCGCGACCACGTGGTTGATCGGCACAAATCCGTGCTGTCGCGCCCAGGCCAGGTCTTTGGCCTTGGCATCGGCCATCACCGGCACATAGTCATCGCCTTCGGGAAGATCGTTGCCGAAGATCGCCGCATCGATATCGCCATCGTGCAGCATGGCCAGCAAGTCCTTGCCATGGGCGGGGTGTTCCACGAACGGCGGGTCCTGATACTGCGTGACATGTGCCGGATCGTGGGTGACCCAATGGATGTCAGAGGTTGCAAGTCCGGCATCCTCGACCAGGTGCGCGCGCACCCACATGCCCGTGGTCTGCGTGTAAGAACGTACGCCCACGCGCTTGCCGCGCAATTGTTCAGGCTTGAGTTCGCCACGCGGGCGATAGGAAATCAGGCAGCCGCGCTGGAAGCGCGAGGCCACCACCACGGGCAGCAACACCACTGGCCGCTGATAGGCAATGGCCTGCAAGGCAGTGACGATGGCCAGCTCGGAGATGTCGAACGCCGCGTCGCGCACCATCGGCGCAAACGCCTTGTGGATCGGGCTGATCTCAGTGAAGTCGAGCACCACGTGGTCACTCTTGAGCGTACCGTTCTTCAGAGGTGTGGTCAGGGCCGTGGTCTTCAACACGGTCTGCAGGTGGGCCGGCTGACTCATGCCGATACTCCCGCCAGCGCCGGATAGATGCGCTGGACCGTGCCGCCGAAGATCATCGCCTGCAGCGGTTGCGGCAGGCTGGACAGTACGTCGCGCGCCGTCGTCGCCAGTTCATGCAGCGAGCCTTCGGCGGCGGGGAAATTGGAGCCCCAGGCAATGCGCTCAGCGCCAAACGTGCTCACCAGCTTTTCGAGGAAATCGATGGGATGGGAGAGGCCTTTCGCTGCCGCAGCCAGGGTGCGATTGGTCAGCTTCAGGTGCACGCCATCGAACTGGGCCATGTCAAACAGCATCTGCGCCGCTTTGTAAGGAACACCGTCGTCGAGGTCGGGACGGGCGCAATGGTCGAGCAGTACGCGCACACCAGGGAAGCGTTCAAGCAAGGTGCGCAGGGTCGGCAGGCCTTGCATGGTCATCTGCAGGCAGACGGGAATGCCCTTGCGTTCGGCATGCGCCCACGCCGGATAAGAATCCTTGTGGCCCAGCCAATCGGATTGACCAGGCATGGTGGTGCCGGTGGTGAACAGGCGAAAGCCATGCAGGCCTTGCGCCTCCCAGTGATCGATCCGTTCGACGGCATCGGGTGCCAGCGCGTCGATCGAATACACCCCGGTCAACCGGTCGGGATACGCACGCACCGTATCGACCACATAGCGGTTGTCGTGACCGTAGACAGTGGAGGCTTGCACCACCACGGCCTTGGCAATGCCGGCCGCATCCAGCGCCTTGATCACACCTGCCGCATCGACGGGGCGCTGCTGCGACCACTCGGACTGATGGCCGCCGATCGGGTTTTTCGGGTAGGCGTTGGTGTCGGAGGCGATGGCGTGCAGATGGGAGTCGATGATCTTCATAAGCGCAGTCAGTTCACTGTCGGTGTTCGCGGGGAAGGGGTATTTCTTGCATCGCAACATCGAATGATTCGGAGAGAGCGGCGGTTTGGCGTCTTCTGATGTTGCGTTGCGCCATCAAAAAAACCGGGCACGACTTTCGAGATTGATATCGATTGTTACGAGAGAGTTTTTCTGCCCTCTGCTCGTGGCCTGAATCTGCGCCGAAACACTGGTGTTGCCAAATTCGTTTTATTATTGACACATAAGTAAATACTATTGATTGCGCATGGATAAGATTTACGCCCTCAATCTTCGCCACCTGGATGCACTCAGCGTGATCGCTCGCGCCGGCAGCATGAGCGTGGCGGCCGAGCAGGTCAGTCTTTCGCAACCGGCCTTGACCCAGGCCGTTGGCAAGCTCGAGCGCAATCTCGAAATCCGCCTGTTCGAACGCCAGGTCGACGGCACGCGCCCGACCATCAGTGGGCGGGCCTGGATCATTCGTGTGGAACGCGCGCTGCGCTATCTCACTCACGGCGTGCGCCTGGTGCGTCGCTCGGCGCGCCTGGCGCCGCTGAACCATATCGAGCGACGCATCAGCATGGTCCAGCTACGTGCGCTGGTGGCCGTCGTTCAATGCAGCAGCTACGCCACTGCCGCAGAACAGATCGCGCTATCGCAACCGGCCGTGTATCGCGCCGTCCGCGAGCTGCAGGATGCGCTGGGCGCGGAATTGCTGGTGCGAGCAGGACGCGTCGTACGGCCCACGGACCTGGCCAGTCGATTCGTGCGCTTCGTTCGCCTGATGTTGGCGGAGCTACGCACTGGCGTCGACGAAATCGCTGCTGGCAAGTACGGCGGCGGCCGCATCAGCATCGGCACGTTGCCGATGGCGCGCGCCGTGTTCCTGCCGGACTTGCTCGCGCGGTTCGCGCAGGAACATCCGAGCGCTTCTGTGGATGTACGCGAGGCGCCGTATGGCGAGCTGCTCGCCTCGCTGCGTCATGGCGACATCGACTTGATGATCGGCGGCGCCATGCGCCATCCGGCACCGGCCAATGACGTGGAGCAGGAGGGCTTGTTCGATGATGAACTTTTCATCGTCGGCAACAGCGCCCATCCGCTGCGACAGCAAAAGCTCGTGGCGATCGACGACTTGCTCGCCTATCCCTGGGCCGTGCCGGCACCCGGCGTGCCGATGCGGCGCAACTGGGAGACGTTGTTTCGCGTCAACGGCATCGAGCCGCCGACACCGCGCATCGAATGCAGCTCCGTCCTGGTGACGCGCGGGCTGATGCTCAAAGGCGACTGGTTGAGCCTGATGTCGATGGACCAGTTCATGTTCGAGCGCCAGGCCGGCGCACTCACCGAAATACCCATCGAGGGTGGCGTATTGCGCCGACGCATCGCCATGACCCGTCGCAGCGATTGGCGGCCGACACCCCTGCAGGAGCAGTTCGCCACACTGGCGCGCGAGATGGCTGCCGAGCGCACCGAGCGCGCGGACGTGCGCGTTCGTATCGAAGTCAATGCATCCACGGATCGTTGGGATGTTGAGGATTTGCATTGATCGCCGTGCGCGCAGCAGCAGGGCTGCCTGGCATCGTGTTGATGCCGGTGTGGGTGGTTTGAGCTCCATCGGCGAGCGCTCTCAGCGCAGTGCGAGATCCAACGTTCAGGCGGCCTGAGAGGGCTGCGGCATCCTGTCGGCGCGCTTGGCTTGCAATAATTAACCACGTGATTAATATATTCATCGCGCGCCGAATAAGGCGCGAGCGAGGCCGCTTTGGCAGTTGGCGAAAGGCCCTTCATGCACTGAGATGACGATCGGAGTAGTGAGCGATGAACACACAAGTATTGGTCGTGGGAGCGGGTCCGGTGGGTTTGACGATGGCGGCGGAGCTCGCGCGCTATGGCGTCAAGGTTCGCATCGTGGACAAGGGCGCAGGTCGCTCCACCACCTCCAAGGCACTTGCAATCTGGAGCCGCACGCTCGAATTGCTGGAGCGCTCTGATTGCGCGCAGGCCTTCGTGGCGAAGGGGCGCAAGATGGACGGCATGAACGTCTACTCGGGCGGCAAGCGCGTCGCGTTCATCGACTTCCGGAAAATCAAAAGCCGCTACAACTACCCGCTCATGCTTCCGCAATCGGATAGCGAGAGCATCCTCGAAGAGCATCTCAACGCACTTGGGGTGCAGGTGGAACGCGAGGTCGAACTCGTATCGTTCGCCGAGGATGATCTTGGCGTTTGCGCGACCCTCAATTCCGGGCAAGGCGAAGAAGTGTGCCGTTTCGACTGGGCGGTCGGTTGCGATGGCGCACACAGCACAGTCAGGCACGCGCTTGGCATTCCTTTCGATGGGGAGACGTTGCCATCCGATTGGGTGCTTGCCGATGTCCACATGCAAGGACTGCCAACGCCGCCTTCCGAGCTTTCAAGCTATTGGCATGAGCAGGGCGTGATCGCCATCTTCCCCATCACCGAAGGGCGCTTCCGCCTGATCGCCGAAGTCCAAAGCGCCCCGGGCGCACGACCCGCCGATCCCACGCTGGCCCAGGTTCAAGCGATCATGGATCAGCGCGGGCCGGGCGGGGTGACGCTGTCGGACCCAGTCTGGCTGTCGTCGTTCCGCATCAACGAACGCAAGGTCGCCCGCTATCGTTCCGGCCGAGTGTTTCTCGCTGGCGATGCGGCGCATGTCCATAGTCCGGCAGGCGGGCAGGGCATGAACACCGGCATGCAGGATGCGTTCAACCTGGCGTGGAAGCTCGCGCTGGTGTGCAACGGTACGACGCAGGACCCGAGGCTCTTGGAGTCCTACAGCCAGGAGCGTAGTGCCGTGGGTGAAAAAGTGCTCGCCGATGCCGCGCGCCTCACCAAGGTTGCAACGCTGAAGAACCCCGCGGCAGTGGCCGTGCGCAACGCCATTGGCGGCATGCTATTCGGGCTGATGCCGGTCAATGAATTCTTCGCACAGAACTTTTCCGAGACCACCATTGGATATGCCGCGAGCCTCATTAACGGTGTATCCGAAGCTGGGCATGACGCGCCTCGCACGGGTGAGCGCATCGTTCCCGCCGCGCTGGAAGGTCCATTTGGCGCCGGTCCGCAGCCGCGCTTTGCGCTGTTGGCCGCTCCCACGCCAGCCATTGAAAATTTGCTGGTCGAGCACGCATCATTGCTGGAAAAGCAGGTGCGCGCGCCGCTTGGCTCAGATGGCATTTGGCTGGTTCGTCCTGATGGATATGTAGCGTGTGTTGCGCGAGCGGCAAGTGCTATCGACGACTATTTGAAAGCCATGAAAGCCGGTGCGCAGGCGGTGGCAGCGGGCTGACGGAGGAGGAGCAGAGCGATGCTTTCCCATATCCCCGGGATCTCGATTCCCGATAGCAAGATCGCCCGCGAGGCAACCCAGCTGCTGCGCGATACGGCCAGCGACTTGCTGTTTCAACATTCGATGCGGGTCTATTGCTGGGGCGCCTTGCTCGCCAAGCGCCGAGGCCTCGCCTTCGATCCGGAGCTCCTCTACGCGGGGGCGATGTTCCATGATCTGGGTCTTACTCCGGGTTTCCACAGTAGCGCGCTGCGTTTCGAAGTGGATGGAGCGAACGCTGCGCGCGACGTTCTGCGCAGTCATGGCATTGCCGAAGCGGACATCCACAAGGTGTGGGCGGCCATCGCCCTCCATACGACACCGGGCATCCCCGAGTTCCTGCATCCGGAGGCAGCGTTGCTTCATGTGGCGGCCGGCATGGATGTCGCGGGTCGTTCGTACGACCAGTTCACGGAGGAGGAGCGCGACGCAGTCGTGGCGGCCTATCCGCGCGACGATCACTTCAAGCAGCGCATTATCGACACGTTCTATGAAGGCCTGAAGGATCGTCCCGCGACGACCTTCGGCACGTTCAACGACGACTTTATCGCGTACAAGAATCCCGCGTTTCGGCGGGTGGACATCTGCAGCGTCATTTTGAGCTCACCCTGGGCGCATTGACCGCGCGGCCGGTTGCGCCAGGCCCCGGCCAGAACTCTGGATTCGTCGACGCATCGTGCGTTTTGGAAAAATGGCCTGAATCACGCAAAAGCCGTCGGCGATAACGGCCTAGCCTTCCCGTCAGACGTCAGCAGACGTTGCCGAGTGAAGGTGTTTCGTGATCGATGCGTTGACGAGGAGTTTGCCGGACTCCGCTCTCTTGACCGAATCAGTAGCCTTGCCCTACGGCTATCCCGGTCCGTCGGCGTGGGCCGGTCCGACCAGCGCGGGCACGATGCGTTCCGATCAGAGGCCCATTGTCATTCCCGTGCTGGGACTGACGCTGTGGGTTCGCGTGGCGCCGGAAACGTTTGGCGGCGCCGCTTCCATCATCGAGACGGCACATGCCCCGGGATTTGGTCCGCCGCTTCATCGTCACGCGGAGACGGAAACCTTTCACGTGCTGCACGGGCGCTACGCCATGCAGATGGACGATCAGCGTTTCGAGCTGACAGAAGGCGACATTGTCACCGTGCCCGGCGGCGTCGCTCATGCCTTCGTCAACGTCAGCGACGGTCCTTCGCGTCAGCTCGTGCTGATCACCCCTGGCATGCGGGCCGACCTGTTCTTCGCGGCACTGAGCGAGCTCATGCGCGAAGGTCGGCCGCAGCGCGACGCCCTGAATGCCTTCGGCCGTCAGTGGGGCGTCGAGTTTCTCGGGCCTCCCCTGAGGAAATCCGGGTCAGCGGACGCTGTCATTGCCGGCGACGGGGAAAAGGGCATGAGTGCGCCCTGACCCCCGTTCGCCGCGGGATCGGCTTGCGTCACTTGCAAATAGGAGCATATGCCCTTATTGTCGATATAAGAGCATATGCTCCTATAATCCAAGAGGACCAGACCATGAGCGAATCGACCATTCTCGTCAGCGGCGCAACCGGGCGCACCGGTGGCGCCGCCATCGACGAACTGCTGAAGATGGGCAAGCGGGTACGCGCTTACGTACGTTCGAACGACGAACGGGCGGCGGCGCTAAGGGCTCGCGGCGTGGAGACGGCTGTCGGCGATTTCACCGAAATCGACCAGATTCGCGCGGCGATGGAAGGCGTCAGCGCAGCCTATTTCCTGCATCCGATCGCGCCGGGTATTGTCGAGGCAGCTGCCTATGTCGCGCAGGCTGCGAAGGAGGCGGGAGTCGCTGCCATCGTCAATATGTCGCAGATTTCCGCACGTCGGGAGTCCACCAGCCATGCGGCCCAGGACCACTGGATTTCCGAGCGCGTGTTCGACTGGTCCGGGGTGCCCACGACGCATTTGCGCCCGACCTTCTTTGCCGACTGGCTGATCTACCCGCACTTCGCCCATGAAATCTGGGCCCGGAAAAAGATCGAGTTTCCATTTGGGAACGGTCGCCATGCGCCCATCAGTTCGGACGATCAAGGTCGGGTGATCGCGCATATCCTGGCCCAACCGGCCGGTCACGAGGGGAAGATTTACACCCTTCACGGCCCCATCGAAATGAATCACACCGAGATTGCAGCCGCCATGAGCGGCGTGCTCGGGGCGCACATCGAGTACGCGCCGATATCGATCGACGATTTCAAGGCCAAGATGGAAAACCTGTATAAGTTCCCTCCGTTCCTGGTCCAGCATCTGGTGGAAGTGGCCCAGCACTACCGGGAAGGCATTTTCCAGGGCACCAATGATGTGGTCGAGAGAATTACCGGAACGCCAGCGCTGTCGGTACCGTCCTTTATCGAAAAGCATCGCGCAGCATTTGCTTGAGGCATGGGCCGGGTGTTCGTGCCAGAGGGGTGAGGAGAGTCGAGATGTCGCCAAACAAGTCGTCGATTGGAGTCGATCAGTGCCACTGCTTTGCGATGAGGAAGGCTGCCCGGCAGATTTCGCGCCTCTATGACAGCCATCTGCAGCCCACCGGCCTGCGCATTACCCAATTCCTGATACTGGCGGCGTTGAATCAGGAGCAGGGCGTGTCGATCAACGACCTTGCCGAGCGCCTCGATACCGAACGAACGGCCATGGGCAAGATGGTGGGCGTGTTGGAGCGGGACGGTTTTGTCCGGCTCCGGCCGTCGCCGACGGATGGTCGCAGCCGTCTCGTCGAGCTCACCCCGGACGGTAGGGCCTTGTTCGAACAAGCGGCTCCGCTTTGGCGCGAAGCCCAGCGGCAATTCGGCGATATGAATGGCGCGAAAGATGTGCGCGCGCTTCGGCAGAGTCTTTCAGGCATGCAGACGGGCGATCTGTCCACTTCGTCTTTTGAGTGAACGTCCGCCTCCATGCCGTTGGAGCCGCCCCAATACCCTCATGCCTAGAACGTGTAACGCACTCGCCCATACCAGTAGGCGCCGTTGCTGCCGATCGGCGAGATCACGTCGTACGGAAAATTGCCGCCGTAGTTGATGTCGCTATTGGAGCGGGTGGGGTACTGATTGGTGACATTGTCGCCGCCGAGCGCAAGGCTGAGGTGATCGGTGGCCCGGTACTCGACCTCCAGATCCAACTGGAAGCGCGGTGCATAGGTCTGGGTGGGGATGTAACCGTCCCCAAAATCGAACACGCGCGTGGTGGCGCCCTGGCGGGTGACGCGCCCCAGCAGGCCCCACTGCTTGTTGTCCCATTTTGCGGTAAAGCTGCCGCGCTGGCGTGGTGCGGCATCCGTCAAGGTATTGCGCGCTTCGACGCCAAACAGCACATTGTCGGCGCCCGCGGCGATAAGCGCGGCCGGAGTGGCTTCGACACTGCGGATCTGGGTGTTGTTGTGGCTATAGGCCAGGGTCAGCAGCAGGTTGCCGCTGGCAATCTCGGTGCGATAGTTTCCCACCAATTCCGCGCCACGCGTGATGGTATTCACGGCGTTGGTGAAGAACTGCACGCTCTGCACGCCGGCTACGCCGAAATTCTGTTGGATGTATTGCTCCAGTCCGTCGTTGTCGATCGTCTCGGACAGCGTCACGCGGTGGTCGATGGCGATCTGATAGGCGTCGAGCGAGAAGTCGAAGGCGCTGCCGAGCTGGCCGGTAATGCCAATGCTGACATTGCGCGATTTCTCCGGCTTCAGCGGTTGCGCGCCAAGGTCGCGTGCCAGTGGATTGTTGACCGACAGGATGCGGCCCGTTACCAGCTTGCCGTCCGCGCCATAACCGGTGGTGGTGGCTTCGTAGCCGATCTGGCTCAGCGAGGGCGCGCGTAGATTGTTGGATGCCGCGCCGCGCAAGGCAAAGCCAGGCGCAAACTCCCAGCGCGCGCTGAGCTTGCCGCTCCAGTTTCCGCCAAAGTCGCTGTAGTGCTCGTAGCGGCCCGCTGCGTCGGCGAAGAAGGTGTCGGTGATGTCGCTGGAAACTTCGGCATAGGCAGCTTGCACCCGTCGCGAAAGATCCGCGGCGTCCTGCGGCTGCAAGCCGCCGCCGGCCTGTGCTCCGGCAGGTGCATCGATCGGGCCGACCTCATAAGACGCCGGATCTCCCGCACCAGTGTGGAAGGTCTCATAGCGATACTCGCCGCCCACGGCCAAGGTCACCGGCCTGCCGGCCACGTCATACTGGCGATTGGCATCCAGATTGGCCGTGCTCTGGTTGAACGCGTAGCTGCCGATATGGAAGTAAGTGGGGCTCGCTGCACCGAGCGAGGCATTGAGCGAATCGCGCAGGTCGTAGTCGAACGCGTTCCTGCCCCAGTTGAGACTGCCGTCGTAGTTCCATTCGCCCAGCGTGCCGCGTATGCCGCCGGCGGTTTGGGCATCGCGGTTGTGGCCGATGGACTGCGGCAAATAGCCATCCGGATAGATCGAAGCTACGTTCGCATCGCTATCGGGGTAGCGAAAATAGTTGTCGCCGATCGTGTGACGCTGGGTAAACGTGCCGAACGCATACAGGCTGGCGTGTTCGTTCAAGGGCAGTTCGCCGTTGAACCAGCCGTTGTAGCTCTCGTTGGGCGGATCGCCGGCCGCGTAGTTGCGCTGCCCGCGGAGGGCGAGATTCGCCGAGGTGGGATCGGCAATGAAGTCCGGCACGGTGTCGTAGCCGGCCCGATTGGTGCCCGCATGATGGCTGGTCTCCACGCCTGCGTGGAGGAACCCGTTGCCGGCCAGCGTCGTACCGAAATCCGCTGCGGCATAACCGCCCTGGCCGTCGGTGATCTCGCGATCTGTCGGTCGGAAATGGGTGTGGTAGGCGCCGTAGTCGGCCGTGACTTCGCCCCCGCTGGGCGCATCCTTGAGGATGATGTTGATGACGCCGGCGATCGCATCGGAACCGTATTGCGCACCGGCGCCATCGCGCAGCACCTCGACGCGCTTGATCGCGCTGATGGGGATGGCATTGAAGTCGACCGGCGTGGTGCCGTTGCCGATCTTGGTATCCGTGTTGACCAGCGCCGAAGTATGAAAGCGCTTGCCGTTGACCAGCACGAGCACTTCGTCCGGCGATAGCCCGCGTAGCTGGGCTGCGCGCACGTGGTCCGAACCACCCGAGTTGGATTGGCGCGGAAAATTGAACGAGGGCAACAGCACGGCAAGCGCCGCGCCCAGTTCGCCATTGACCGCGCCAGCGTTTCGCAGGTCCTGCTCGCTCAATACATCCACCGGCACCGGCGAATCGAGCGAGGTGCGGTTGCTTGCTCGCACGCCCGTCACCACGACCTGGCCCAGGGTCTTGGGTTGTTCATCGCCGGGCTGCGATTGGGCATGCGCCAGGGGTGCGGCAAGCGACGTCGCCATGAGGGCGGTGAGCAAGCGGACGCGCGGCAGTGCGGCGGGTCGTAACGACATGGCAATTCCTTATGGGTGCAGCTGTCCATCGCGCGAGCCCCGGCGGGCGGCGCTGGACAAAATGGATGGATGGAAAGCAAGCGCCGGGGAGGGCGCTGATGAGCGGCTACGCCAGACAACATCGCCGCATGGCGTGGCCATGCGGCGCGTGCGGGCTCTCAAGCATGCAATCGATCATGTTCGACAAACCTGATCCCCAGGTACAACAGGCAGTGGGCTCGACCGCGCAAGGCGGCCGGTGGTTATTTGTTGCATTGCGCAAGTCATGTTGTCAATACTGCGCGAAGGTCGGCACGACCGACGATCTATCCGTATAGATGTCCAAATTGGCATGAGGAAATAGCCATGATTCATTTGCGTTTTGCATGGGCGTTGCTCGCTGCCGGGCTGCTTTGCGGTTGCGTGGCCTCAGTGGCGCCCGCGGCCGCCACCTTGCATGGCGATTCAGCTCATCCTGCGCAAACGCAAGGCTGGGTGGATACCAAGCTGTATTTCGGGCTCGGCCTCGCGGGCGATGCTGCCAATGGCGTCAGCGAGCAGCGCTGGCGGGAATTTCTCGACGCCGAGGTCACGCCGCGATTCCCCGATGGCTTGAGCGTGGTTGACGTCTACGGCCAGTGGCAGGGCAAGGGGCAGGCAGCACCGGAGCGCCTGCGTTCCAAGATGCTGGTGATCGACTATCCCGATACCGTGGAGAATCGAGCTAAGGTGGACGCCATACGTGCTGCGTGGAAGCAGCGCACGGGTGATCAGTCCGTGCTGCGCGTGACGCAGCCTGCCGAGGTGTCGTTCTGAGATGAGCAGCATTCGTTCACAGCGTTGGCTTTCGCCCGGCGACGTCAATGGTTTTCTTGGCCTGGTGGTCGACAACCTGTCGATCATGGCCTTTCTTGCCACCGCCTTGATCGGCATCTTCGGCTTCCCGGCAGATATCGTGTTTTTGCGCATGTTCCCCGGCACGACGTTTGGCGTGCTGCTGGGCAATCTGGCCTATACAGCGATGGCGCGCCGACTGGCCAGGCGCGAGGGGCGCGATGACGTCACCGCCATGCCGCTTGGCCTGGATGCGCCCACCAGTATTGGCATGGCGCTGCTGGTGCTCGGTCCAGCGTTTCTGAATTTCAAGCAGGCAGGCCTGGACGAGCACGCTGCCGCGATCGCCACCTGGCAGCTGGGCATGGCCTCGCTGGTGATCATGGGTGTGTTGAAGTTCGTGCTGTCGTTCTTTGGCGGCATGGTGCAGCGGCATGTGCCGCGCGCCGGCCTGCTGGGCTCGATCGCAGGCATCGCACTGGTGCTGATGGGCTTTCTTCCGTTGATCGAAATACTCAAGGTGCCGGTGGTGGGTTTTGCCGGCTTGGGTGTGGTGCTGTACGCGCTGGTGGCGCGCGCGCGCATGCCGCTGGGGCTGCCCGGCGTGCTGGTGGCCTTCGCGGTGGCGGCGCTCTTGTACTACGGCCTCGGTCCCTTGGGCTGGCTCGGCAACGGCTATCACGCGCCGGTGGCCTGGCAATGGCGGTTTGCCCTGCCGCTGCCGACCTTGCAGTGGATGAACGGCTTGGCGGCCGCGACGCCGTACCTGCCGCTGATCCTCCCGTTTGGATTGTTGATGGTGGTGGGCGGCATCAATGTCACGGAGAGCGCACGCGTAGCCGGCGACGATTACCGCACGCGCGACATTCTGCTGGTGGAGGCCTTGGCAACCTTGGTGGCAGGTTTCTGCGGCGGCGTCGCGCAGACCACGCCGTATATCGGCCAGCCGTCGTACAAGGCGATGGGTGCGCGTAGCGGCTATACGCTGCTGACGGGCTTGGTGATTGGCCTGGGCGGCGTGTTCGGTTACCTCTCCAACCTGGTCGAGCTGCTTCCTTTGTCGGTGCTGGCGCCGATCCTGGTCTTTGTTGCGATCGGCATCACCGTGCAGGCTTTCGAGGCGACGCCGGTTCGTTATGCAGCCGCCGTGGTGTTCAGTTTCTTTCCGGCGATCGCGCGCATGGTCACGATCAAGTTGAGCGATCCCAGCTATGTGTCGAGCGACCATTACAGTGCGCTGTTCGCCGAGCATAGCCACGGCATTTCCGAACTGGCGGTGATCACCGTGCTGGGCAACGGCTTCATCATCACCTCGATGATCTGGGCGAGTTTCCTGGTGGCCTTGATCGATGGTAGGACGCGGCGTGCGGCGGGCATCCTGTTATCCGGCGCGGCGTTGAGTCTGTTTGGCATCATTCACTCGGTGGAGCTGACTGGCGGGATCTATGTGCCTTGGACACTCGGCGAGGCGTCACGCCAGCTGGTCTGGCAGTTCACCGGCGCCTATGTGGTACTGGCCATCGTGTTGCTGCTGCTTGCCCTGGCAGCGCCACGTGAAGTCCGCAGCGCGGCCTGAGCGGATGTTGCGCGACGTGAGGATGGGCAGCATTGGCCGGCGATAAGCAAGGTGGCTCCCGGGCACGAGGACGGCACGGATTCACGCTGTCCCTCGTGGCGGCCACACTGCTCGGCGTGCTCGTGGGCTGGATCTGCAATCGCACGTTGGCGACGGACCGAGCGGCCGCCATCGCCGCCGACCTTTCCGTCATCACGGACGTGTTTTTGCGCCTGATCAAGATGATCGTCGCGCCCCTGGTGTTTGCCTCGCTGGTATCGGCGGTCGCACGCATGGGTGGTGCCGCGGAGATCCGGCGTATCGGCATCAAGACGCTGGCCTGGTTCTTCGTGGCCTCCTGTGTGTCGCTCACCGTGGGCCTGCTGATGGCCCATTGGCTACAACCGGGCGCGGTGCTGCATGCCATGCCCGCTTTTGCGCAACTGCCGGCGGCCAGCGGCAGTGCGGGCGCGGCCACGAGCTTTTCGCTGGCGGACTTCATCAACCACTTGATTCCTCGTTCCTTCGTCGAAGCGATGGCGGACAACGAGATTCTGCAGATCGTGGTGTTTTCGCTCTTGATCGGTTTGGCGGCGGCATCGCTGAAGGACAGGGCGCTGGGCTTTGTGGAGTTGGTCGATTCATTGGCCGCCGTGATGTTCAAGATCACGGACTATGTAATGAAGGTCGCGCCGCTGGCCATCTTCGCTGCGCTGGCCAGTTCGATCTGCCTGCACGGCATCGCCATCATGGGGACGTACGCGCGCTTTGTGGCAGGTTTCTATCTGTCGCTGCTCATCCTGTGGGTGCTGCTATTGGCCGCGTTGAGCCTGATCATCGGGTCGCGCAGCCTGCGGCTGCTGGCTGGCATCCGGCAGACGGTGTTGCTGGCGTTTGCCACGTCATCGTCGGAGGCAGCGTATCCGCGCCTGCTGGAGCAGTTGGTGGCGTTTGGCATACCTCGGCGCATCGCCAGCTTTGTGCTGCCGTTGGGATACTCGTTCAATCTTGATGGCGCGATGATGTACTGCACGTTCGCCATTTTGTTTATCGCGCAGGCCTACGGCGTCGAGCTGAGCGTGGGGCAGCAGATCACGTTGTTTGGGCTGCTGATGCTCACCACCAAGGGACTGGCGGGCGTGCCGCGCGCCGCCATCGCAGTAATTGCCGTCACGCTGCACTATTTCCATCTGCCGGATGCCGGCGTTGCGCTGGTGCTGGCGGTCGATCACGTGCTGGACATGGGGCGCTCGGCTACCAACATCGTCGGCAATTCGGTGGCCGCCGCCGCGGTGGCGTCGTGGGAAGGGCAGCTTGATGCGCCCGCCGACGGCGATCGCCCGTGAATACTCTCCTCCATACCGCTCCTGTGCACATCGTCCATCTTTAGCGAGGTCTTATGCCTGCCATTGCCTATCTCGAATGCTCCCGCTGCCATGCGCGTCTGCCCGCCGATGTGCCGCAGACGCTGTGCACGCAATGTCCCGAGCAGCCTGCGGGTGCGCTCTACGTGAGATACGATCTCACGCCTCTGGTCGGCACCCCTCCGGCAGACGTGGTGAATGGTGGCGATGCGACGACGCCATGGCGGGGCATGTGGCGTTATCGCGCCGTGCTGCCCGACGTCGCGCCGGTGACGCTGGGCGAAGGCTGGACGCCGATGCTTCGCAGCAAGCGTCACGACGCACTTTTCCTGAAGGAGGAGGGCGCCAATCCCACCGGCTCGTTCAAGGCGCGCGGGCTGGCGTTGGCAGTGACCATGGCGCGTCATTACGGCTTGCGCAAGCTGGCCATTCCTTCGGCCGGCAATGCGGCCGGCGCACTGGCGGCGTATGCCGCCGCGTCGGACATCGAAGCGCATATCTTCATGCCGCGCGATGTACCGCTCGCCAACCTGGTGGAAGCGACCGCCTATGGCGCCAAGGTGACCCTGGTCGACGGGGTGATCTCCGACTGTGCGCGCATCGTTGGCGAGCGCAAGGCGGACGAGGGCTGGTTCGATATTTCCACGCTCAAGGAGCCGTTCCGCGTGGAAGGCAAGAAGACCATGGGCTATGAACTGGTCGAGCAGCTTGGTTGGGAATATCCCGATGCGGTGTTCTATCCCACCGGCGGCGGCGTCGGCCTGATCGGCATGTGGAAGGCGTTCGAAGAGCTCGAGCAGTTGGGTTGGGTGAAGCCGGGCAAGCGGCCGCGCATGTTCGCCATTCAATCGTCGGGATGCGCGCCGGTGGTGCGGGCCTTTGACGAAGGTGCCGCCGTCAGTCAGATGTGGAAAGACCCCAAGACTGCGGCTTCGGGCCTGCGCGTGCCGAAGGCATATGGCGACTACATCATCCTCGACATTTTGCGGGCGTCGGGCGGCAAGGCGGTCGCCGTCTCCGATGCGGAAACCTTTGCATCGTTGCGCGATTGGGCTGCGAACGAGGGGATCTTGTTATCGCCCGAAGGGGCCGCCGCCACTGCCGCCTACGCGCAGCTGATCGCATCGGGAGACCTGAAGGAGTCCGATCGCGTGGTCATCTTCAACACCGGTGCAGGCTTGAAGTACACCGATGTCATTGCTGCCGAACTGGGCTTGTCACCCGCACAAGGATCGTGACCTCAAGCCAGCGTCTCGCGTCGCAAGTCATCCGGATCGGCAGTGTGGAAGTGCCGCTTGAACGCCACCTCGCCGGTCTCCGGTTCCTGCAGTTCACGTGCATAGCGGTGCCCGGCGTAGATCGCATGCGCGATCAGGCCGGGCGCCTCGGCGTCGCCGATGCAGCGTACGGAGCGAATGCCTGCGCCGCCCCAGTGACCCTGGCGTTGCAGCAGTTGCTGGTATAGAGCGTCGTCGGGCAGGCGCGAGGTGATGGTGACCACGGCATCGCAAGGGCGTTCCGTCTGCTGCTCGTCCCAGGTGTTTTCCAGCGTCAGCGTCGAACCATCGAAACCTGCGATGTTGTGCGACACGATGGCCTCGATGCCGAGCTTGGCCATGCGTTTGCGGATATGGCGGTAATCGAGCGTGTTGACGCTCCATGGGGCGATGCTGTCTTCCGGCGTCACATAGGCGACCTCGCAACCGCGAGCACGCAGCAGTTCGGCGGCCACGCTGGCGTAGTAAAAGCCGTCGTCGTCGAACACTGCGACGCGGCCTTCAGGAAGACGGCCATCCATCAGATCGTCGAGCGTGAACACCTTCGCGTGGTCCGCCAAGCCGGGAATGCCCAGTCCATTGCTGCGGCCAAAGCCATCGCGTCGCCACTGACAACCGGTGGCGAGCACCACGTGTTCGGCGCCGAAATCGATGACGTCCTGCGCGGTGAGCGGTGAGTCGAGATAGACGCTTACGTTGTTGAGCTTGCCGATCTGGCCCACGCGCCAGTCGCGCACGCGAGCCCACTCGGCCAGGCCGGGCAAGCGTGCTTCGCGGGTGACGCGACCGCCCAGTTCCTTGCGCGATTCGGCCAGGCTCACATCGTGGCCGCGCTGGCCAAGTGCGCGCGCCGCCTCCAGGCCCGCCGGTCCGCCGCCGACCACCAGCACGCGGGTCGGTTGGGGAGCGGGGCGAATGCGTTCGGGATGCCAGCCCTTGCGCCATTCCTCGCCCATGCTCGGATTCTGCGTGCAGCGAATCGGTGAGATGGTCATGTCGCCGGAGACGCAGATATTGCAGCCGATGCATTCGCGGATATCGTCGACGCGGCCCTCTTCGATTTTCTTGGGAAGATAAGGGTCGGCGATGGAAGGACGCGCCGCGCCGATCAGGTCGATCACGCCGCGCCGGATCTGCGACACCATCGTGTCGGGCGAGGTGAACCTGCCCACACCGACCACCGGCTTGGTGGTGGTTTTCTTGACGAAATCGATGAACGGTTCCTGCGCGCCTTCGGTGGCGAAGCGCGAAGGCACCGAGTCGTTGTACCAGGCAGCCAGATTGACGTCCCACAGGTCGGGCAATTCGGCCAGCATGCCGACGATGTCTTGCGCTTCGGCCAGTTCGACGCCGCCGGGTCCGAGCAATTCCTCGGTGGCGAAACGCAAAGCCACGGCGCAGGTGTCGCCCACGGCGTCGCGCGTGTCCTGCAGCACTTCGCGCAGCAGGCGTACGCGGTTTTCCAGCGAGCCGCCGTACTCGTCGCTGCGCTGGTTGCGGCGGCGCTGCAGGAAATGCATGGGCAGCGACAGATCGTGCGCGGCGTAGACATAGATGATGTCCATGCCCGCGCGCTTGCCGCGCAACGCGGCTTCGCGATGCCAGCGGCGGTACTCGCGGATGTCGTGCAAGGTCATCGCGCGGGCTTGCGATGGATAGCCATACTTCGACACCTGATGGGAGGGGCCGAGCAGTACTTCGCGCGAATACAGATTGGAGGCAGTCGGACCGTTGTGCGAAAGCTCAAGCGCGGCGAGCGCACCGTGCGCGTGCACCTTGTCGCACATCAGCGCGAGCGCGGGGATGTCGCGATCGTCCCACAGGCGTGCTTCCACATAAGGCGTGAGGTCGCTGCTGGGATGGATCTCGCATTCCTCGGTGGACACCACCGCCCAGCCGCCCTCGGCCTTGATCTCGCGCATTGCGGCGTGAGCCAGCGGCATCGCGTGACCCATGCCGTTGCAGTGCGGTACCTGGAAGAAGCGGTTCTTTGCGGTGACCGGGCCGATCTTCACCGGCGTAAACAGGATGTCGTAACGCGGATCTCTCATCGAACTCAACCCTTGGCCGGTGCGGGTGCGCTATGCGGCGATTTGCGCCGAAGCCGCATGATGGCGTAAAGGGGCAGGCCGGCGGCGATCAGGCCCATCGCAAGCAGGAACGGCTCGCGACCGCTGCCCACAAAGGCGAACACCGCGTAGACGGCACCCCCCATGGCGACCAGCAACACCTTGCGACCCATGCCGAAGGTAGCGTTGCGACGCCACAGCACGGCCAGCGATAGCGAGCAGCTGAGATAAAGCGGAAGGTTCGCCGCGGTGACCACGCGGGTGAGGAAGGTGAATGCCGCTACCAGCGACTGGCTGTAGCTCATCCAGGTCATCACCGATGCGAGCAGACCGGTGACGATCAACGCGATGGCGGGTGCGCCACGGCGATTCTGCCGCGCGAACACGGCCGGCAGCGAGCCGTTGTTGGCCATGGTCCGGGTGAGTTCGCCCATCAACAACGTCCAGCCGTTGAGCGCGCCGAGCCCGCTCACCACCACGAACAACGCCAGCCATCGACCGGAGCCGGCCGCCGCGAAGCGATCCATCAGCAAGGCGAACGGCGCATCGGCATTGGCCAGCTCCTTCTGCTCGATCAACAGCAGCGGTACCGCCGAGACCACGATGTAGACGGCCGCGACAAGGATCGCGCCTACCATGGTGGCGCGCGGAATCGTGCGCCCCGGGTTGTTGACGCGTCCGGCGGGCACGCTGGCCGACTCGATGCCGAGCATTGCGTACAAGGCGATGGTCGAGGCCGCCAGGATGCCGCTGAACGTGATCGGTGTGGTCGGCGGGTGGGCCACATAGCTTGCAGGCGAGGTGAGCAAGACCCATCCGCCGAGCAGCGCGATGGCGACCATGGGCAACAGCTTCAGTACCGAGGTCACGATCTGCACGGCGCCGCCCGAGCGCACGCCGAACAGGTTGACGATCACGAACAGCCACAACAGGCACAGCGCGAACAGCGCCGGCTGGATCATCGCCAGTTGCGGCATCACCACCGTGATGTAACCGACCACACCCGTCGCAAGCGCCGCATTGGTCAACCACAGCGAGACCCAGTACGCCCACAGCGCCATGTAGGCCGGCAGGTCGCCGAGCGTGCAGCGGATGTACTCGTACGGTCCGTCGGCTCCGGGCAACGCTTTGGAGAGATGGGCGAACACGCGAGCCAGGATCAGGCAACCGACCAGGGTCACCAGCCAGCCGATCAACGCATTGAAACCGTAAGGGGCGAGCGACGAGGGCAGGATGAAGATGCCCATGCCGATCACGTTGCCGACCACCAGGGCGGTGCAAGTCCAGAAGCCGATCTTTTTGCCTTCGCTCACGTCATCTGCACTCGTCGGGTTAGTCAATGGAAACCGTCTCACCAGCCTTGATCACGCCTTGCACCTTGCGCAGGCACTCCACATCCTGCAGCGGATCACAGGCCACGGCGACTAGGTCGGCTGCCTTGCCAGGCGCAATCGAGCCAAGTTCCTTCTCCTTGCCCATCAGCCGCGCCGCATCGATGGTGGCCGAGCGGATCGCCTGCAGCGGTGTCATTCCATACTTCACCATGTACGCGAATTGGCGGGCGTTGTCACCGTGCGGATAAACGCCAGCGTCCGTGCCAAAAGCGATATGCACGCCCGCTTTTACTGCTTTGCGGAAACCCTCGCGTTGGGCATCGGTGGTTTCGATGTTCTTGCGCAGGGTCTGCTCGGACCAGCCCTCGTGGCGGCCCACGCTGTCGATGTAGTCGCCGTTGTAGATGTCCGCCACCAGCCAGGTGCCGTGCTGCACCATCAGCGCGATGCCCTCGTCGTCGATCAGCGAACCGTGCTCAATGGAACGTACGCCGGCGCGGGTCGCCCGCTTGATGCCTTCGGCGCCATGAGCGTGCGCGGCCACGAACTTGCCGCGCTTGGCGGCTTCCACCACGGCGACGTGGATCTCCTCTTCGGTGTATTCCGATACACCGGGTTCGGTGTTGTCCGCCAGCACGGCGCCGGTGGCGATCACCTTGATGTGGTCGACGCCATGGTCGAGCAGGAAGTCGACATGTTTGCGTACGTCTTCCACTCCCTTTGAGACGCCGACCCGGAATTCCGGCGGCACCACCGTACCCGGCGGCAGCCCGGTGATCTCGCCGCCGCCGCCGGGGACGGTGATATACGCACCGGCGACGAACATGCGCGGACCAGGCACATAGCCGGCGTTGATGGCGTCGCGCAGCGCGATATCGGCAAAGCCGCGGAACACGCCGACGTCGCGCACCGTGGTGAAGCCAGCGCGCAGCGTGTCGTGCGCATTCTTGGCGCCGATGAAGGCATCGCGGGCCGGGTTGCTCTTGAGTGCGGCGCCGTAGTCGGCGGTTTCCATCTCGTCGGCCAGATGCGTGTGCATGTCCATCAGGCCGGGCACGACCGTATAGGCGGTCCAGTTCAACACCTTGGCGCCGTTGCCGCTGTTGGTCGACCACGGCTGCACCGACAACACGCGACCGTCGACGATGGTGACCGCCTGATCGCTCAGCAGCTTGCCGCTGTCCACGTCGAGCAGGTGGCCGGCGTGCACGACGGTACGCTGCGCGCCTTCTGCATCGGCAACGGCCAGGGTGAAGGTCATCGCGATGGCGCACAACAGGCCGGACAACTTCATCGTCATGCAGGTTCTCCAGCGCCTTGGGCATAGGCCGTGCGCAACAGGTTGTGGAAATGCCAGACGCCGCCTTCGCGCTTGGGGCACAGGCGACCAGGTTCGTAGTAACCGGAGGCGAGGCCTTTCTGCACGGCCTCGCAGATATCGATGTCTTCCTGCTGCACTTCGTCGCTGAAGGACTGGTCGGCATCGATGCGCTTCTGCGCCGCGTCGTCCTGCGCGTAGTAATAGTCGAACTCCACGCGGCAGCGGCCCGGACCCAGCGGAAGGATGCGGTTGGTCTGCAGGCGGCCCGGCATGATGTTCAACATCACGTTGGGATAGATGAAGTAATAGAACGCCTGGCCGTCGCCGTAGATATCGGCGCTGTTGCGCAACGGCGAGGATTGCAGCGAGTGCCACGGGAACAGCTCTGTGTCGTAGGCTCGGTAGTCCAGCACCCTCGACAGGCCCGGATGCACGTGGGGCAGGTGGTAGCCCTCCAGGAAGTTGTCGATGTAGACCTTCCAGTTGCAGTCGATGTCGTAGCTGTCGCGACGCAGATAGCGCATGGCAGAGAGATCGATGGGCGCGATGCGTTCGGCGATGCCGGCGTAGACCTCATCGAGCGCAGGTACGCGCTCGCCCAGTGCCACGAACACCAGTCCCTGCCACTCGTGCACACGCAAGGGCGGCAAGCGGATGTCTTCTACCTTGAAATCGCAGGCGTCCTGCATCTCTGGTGCGCTGCGTAGCTGGCCTTCGAGTGTGTAGGTCCAGCCGTGGTATTTACAGTGCAGAGAGCGAGCGCCCTTGCCGTTGCACAGGGCCAGCGGTCCGGCGCGGTGGCGGCAGACGTTGGGGAACGCGCGCAACACATGGTCCTGGCCGCGCACAAGCAGAACAGGGACGCCGCCGATGTGTTCCACCACGTGGTCGCCCGGCGCAGCGAGCTGTTCCTGGTGCGCCACCAGCTGCCAGCTGCGTGCGAATACCGCACGTTGTTCCATCGCTAGCATGGGTTCGCCGAAGTAATACTTCGGGTCGAGTGCGCGGGTGAGCCTGAGGTCGGTGATCTTCGTGTCAGCGTGCATGCGTCGCGGGTTTCCCGGGATAGACTGGGGCTACAAACGATCGAACTCTGGAGTCTCCATGCCCCGTTGTCGTCTCGCGTTTGCTCTGTGTGTCCTGTGCGGCGTCACCTCGGCGGCCGAACCTCGCGCCAGGGATCTTGGTATTCCCTTCGATGGCACGCCCGGTGCGCTCAATGCGATCACCGACGTGGCGGGCGTGACCGTGGGCCAGGTCACCTTGATCGAAGACCTTCCAAACGGGCACAAGGTGCGTACCGGCGTCACGGCGATTCTTCCCCGTGGGCGCGACAGCTTTGGCATTCCCACCTTCGGCGCGTCGTTCGCGCTCAATGGCAACGGCGAGATGACTGGCACGACGTGGCTGGAGGAGTCGGGCGAACTGGAAGGTCCGGTGATGCTGACCAATACGCATAGCGTGGGCGTGGTGCGCGATGCGGTGATTGCCGAGCGCGTGCGTGCGGGTGGCGCGGATGCCTCGGGCTACTGGTGGTCGCTGCCGGTGGTGGCCGAAACCTGGGATGGCGACCTCAACGACATCAACGGTTTCCACGTCCGCCCCGAGCACGCCGCGCAGGCGCTGCGCGATGCGAGGAGCGGCCCGGTAGCGGAGGGCAATGTCGGCGGTGGCACCGGCATGATCTGCCATGAATTCAAGTGCGGCATCGGTACCGCTTCGCGACGCGTGCATATCGGCGAGCGCGACTACACCATCGGCGTGCTGGTGCAGGCCAATTACGGCCTGCGCGACAGCCTGCGCGTCGCGGGCGTGCCGGTGGGCAAGTATCTTCGCGACGATCGCGTGCGCAGCGCATCCAACCCAGCTGCCGCCGACACCGGCTCGATCATCATCGTGGTGGCTACCGATGCCCCGCTGTTGCCGCAGCAGCTCAAGCGCATCGCCAAGCGCGCCGGCATGGGGCTGGCACGCATGGGCAGTTATGCCGGCAATGGCTCGGGCGACATCTTCGTGGCGTTCTCCACCGCCAATGCCCAGGCGCTGCACGACACACCGCTGCAGCAGGCGAGCTTCATCGGCAACGACCATGTGGACCCCTTGTTCGAGGCCACGGCGCAAGCGGCCGAGGAAAGCATCGTCAATGCGATGATCGCCGCGCGCGACATGCAGGGCGATGGCGGGCATTACGCCAAGGCCATCTCGCATGCCGAGCTGATCGCGCTGCTCAAGCGCTTCGGGCGTTACGAACCACCGCATTGAGTCGAACCTGCTCACGGATTCGCACCGCCGGTTTTCAGATAGCGGTCGTACCAGGCCAGGTTGCGTTCCATCCGGTCGCGCAGATAACTCGGCACGGTCAGTCCATGATGCTGGCCCGGATACATCACCAGTTCGGTGGGAATGCCGAGTGAGCGCAGCGCTTGGTACATCTGTTCGGCGCCGATGCAGGGCACGTTGAAGTCGCGCTCGCCGCACTGGAACATCGTCGGCGTCTTGACCCGGTCGGCGTGCAGGAATGGATAGCTGGCGCGGTCGTAGGCGTCGCGATTGGCCCAGGGCGTGCCGAGTTCGAGTTCGTACTCGCGTGCGTACTCGTCGTCGCCATACATGCCATACATGTTGCCGGAGCCTGCACCCGCAATGGCGGCCTTGAAGCGCGTATCGCGGGCGATGATTTCGTCGGTGAGGATCGCGCCATAACTCCAGCCGCCAATGCCAAGGCGAGCGGGATCGGCGACGCCTAGTGCCACCACGCGATCGACACCGGCCAGTACGTCCTGGGAATCCTTGTTGCCCCAGTCGGCATAGATGGCCTTGGCAAAATCGAAACCCCGGCCTGAGCTGCCGCGCGGATTCACGGCGAGCACCGCGTAACCCTGCGCCGCATAGACCTGCCAGTCGGGCATGAACTCATGGCTGAACTGGTACACCGGACCGCCATGCACGCGCACGATGGTCGGGTAGCGACGACCGGGCACATAGCCCACCGGCTTGGTCAGCAGCGCATCCAGCGCGGTGCCGTCGGCGCTTTGCAGGTGCAGCGTCTCGGTGGTCGCCAGAGGCTTGCCATCCAGCCACGTGTTTTGATCGTCCAGTAGGCGCAACTGGTTCGGTTCGACTGCCGAAAGGCGGGGCGGATGCGTGTCGTCGCCGCCGAGCACGATCAGGCGTCCATTGGGCGACACGTCCAGATCGGTATCGAAACGGTCACCGTGGGTCAGTTCGGTGATCTTGCCGCTGGGCATCTCCACGCGCGACAGGTGAGTGACCTCGGCCTGCTCGATCAAGACGTAGACGCTGCGCCCGTCGGGCGACCAACGCGGCTTGGTGAAGCAGCGGTCGATCGGCGCCGGCAGCGTGGCCTTGCCGGTGGCGACGTCAATGATCGCCAGCTGCCACGGCGCGTAGTAAATCCACTTGTCTTCGCCGCTTTGCAGATAGGCGATGCGTGTGCTGTCGGGACTCCATGCCGGGCGCGTTCCCCAATACGGATCGAGGTCGGAACCGGGGAACGTGGTGAGCTGCCGTTCCTTGGCGCCGGCCTGCGGAGCGATCACGTAGATGTCGTAGTTGAGGTGGCGATCCGGGTCGGCGCCACGTTTGGTGACATAGGCGATCAGCTTGCCGTCGGGAGACCAGGCCGGCAGCTGTTCGTCGTGCTTGCCCGAGGTGATCTGGGTGGCGGCGCCGCTGGCGATGTTCACGATGTACAGGTGCTTGTGCCGGTTGCCCAGCCAGCCGGTGTCATCATCCTTGAACTGGAAGCGGTTGGTGACGACGGGCAGTGGATGCTTCGGTTTCTTGGTGCCCGGTGGATATTCGGGATCGAAGGCGACCGCAGCAATCTGCTTGCCGTCCGGGGAGAGCACGAAATCCTCCACGCCATTCGGCAGGTCGGTGATGCGATGCGCTTCGCCACCATCGGCGGGCATCAGCCAGACCTGGGTCTTGGTGTCGTCGTCGCTGGCTTCGCCATCGAGTTTGCGGTCGGCAAGAAAGGCGATGAATTTGCCATCGGCGGACCACTGCGGATGGCTTTCGCTGCTGTCCGGCGTATGCGTGAGCTGCACACGGCCGCTGCCGTCGTAGTGCACGCGCCACAGGTCCGACTGCGGCTCGTCGCGCTGCAGGTTGGCCGTGCTCACGGTGTAGACGATGGCGTTTCCGTCAGGCGACAGCACCGGTTCGCCGATATCGGCCACGCGGTTGATGTCGGCGGCGTTGAAGCGTGTCCCGTCGGCCTGGGCCGCGCCGGCGTTGCAGCACAGCGCCACTAGCAGCAGGGACGGGCACAGAATTCGCTTCATCGGGTGCCTCGTGTCGATTCAGTGGAAATCGCGTCGCTGGCGAGGGCCCGGTAGGCCTCGCGCGCCTGATTGAGGTAGTCGAGCGTCAAGCGCTTCTCCTCGGCGGTGTTGTAGTCGTCGCGTGCAGACGCCGCTTCGATGGTGCGCGTCAGCCAGTCGGCGAACCAGGCGGCATCGGTGCGAGCGCTCGGCGCACGCACATGCTCGCCCAGCCAGACCGGATTGGTGGTGGCGTAGGGATAGATATCCAGCACCTGCGGGTCGCCGCCGTCATTCCAGGCGCGCAGCAGCAGCCAGCCACCGTCGAGGTCGATGTCGCCTTCGCCATCGAACGCTTGGCGGTCGCCGCCAAGCGCAAAGGTCTTGACCACCTTGCCGTTATGCACGAGTTCCAGGTGCTGCACTGTTACGGGTGAGCGCAGGGCCACGCGGTAGTGATGCTTGCCTGGGGCAACCGAATCGCCGGGCTTGGCATCGTCGAGCAGCAGGCCAAGCATCGGTCCGTTGCTGGCGAAGCCGTGGCCGGCCTTCAACGCGGCCATGGCGGAGGCCGCATCGCGTTTGCCGGCGGTATCGAGGAACACGCGGTTGAGGCCGACCGGTCCGCGCAGCGAGGCGTAGTTGGCCATCGCGTCGGTGCCTGAGCCGGTAGGCAGGTGGAAGCCAAGGTTGAGCAATCGATACCAGACCTGGGCGGTAGCCTTGTGGTCGGAGAAGCCAATCACTTCGATGTAATCCACCTTGCCGTTGATCACATCGGCCGGCAGCTCGTTACTGAGCACGGCGTCATGCGAGGGATCGGGCAGGGTGTCGAACGGATGCACGTAACCGACCAGGCCTCCCTGCGCGTGCGCGAGGTCGGCAATCACGCCGTTGTGGGGATACGGACTCGCCATCGCCGTATGCCGATAGGCGGAAAAATCCGGCGTGATGAAATGATCGCCAAGGTTGAGCAAACCCAGATGGCCCCAGAAGCTGGTGTGAAATTCCTGGCCATGCAACACAAGGCTGCCGGGCAAGGAGGCTGGGTCGGCATCGGTGCGGAAAGAAGCGATATCGGGAATGCGTTCTTCTTTGTTGACCACCAGGTCGTAGGCGATATCGAGATCTTCGGCACGCGCCTGGCGCGCAAGATTGGCCGGCGTATTGCGATAGTGGCCACCGTAGTTCATGTGGATATGCAGATCCGCGCTGATCCAGTGGCCGAACGCTGCGGGCAACGGTTGCGGAACGAGCGTGGCGCGCACTGCCACGTCGCGGCCGGCAGCGACATTCACCGTCTTGCGCCAGGGCGCATAGGCAAAGCCGTGCTGCACCCAGATGTTCACGGCACCGACGGGCACGTCCAATGCGCACGGCGGTGCGCAGTGAAAGTAATGGGTTTCCGTGGATTGCAGGGTTCGGTCAAAGCCATCTTCGCCGTGCATCCAGGCATCGTCCGGCGCATAGGCGCGGTTGTCATGGCCGAGCACGGCGACGCGTGCCGGCGTGCGTTCGCCGTGCTCGTCGACGATGTCGAGCACCAGGCGAGCATGAGGCGTCTTGTACTGGCGATGGGCGGGCGTGACCGTGGCCGTGGCGCCGCCAAGTGCGGTGAGGACGCGAAGGGCGGTGTTGCCCGCCTGGTTGTCGACGTAGACGATGCGCTTGCCGTCGAACGACCAGCGGGCGTTGCGGCGATCGAAGTCGCCGAAGGTCAGCGGCAGCGGCGAAGCGCCTTCCGGCGTGGTCAGCCAGAGCTGTTGCCACTGCCGGCCGTGATAGCTGGTGTAGAGCAGGCGCTTGCCGTCCGGGTTGAGTTCGGCGCGCGCGTTCCAGCTGGTTTCCTCGCTGAGTACTTTGCTGCGCTTGGCTGGATCGGCGACCGGCACCGACCACAGGTCGCCCGTGCCCCAGGCAATCTCCGGGTTGCTGACGTAGTAGATCGTCTTGCCATCGGGCGACCATGAGGGATTGATGGCGTGATCGAACGCCGAATAGTAGTAACGGTCCAGCGCTGTCTTGCGCTCGCCGAGCAAAGGCCGCGCATGGTGCAAGCCCGCTGCATCGATGTCGGCAATGAACAGGTTGAAGTGACCCGTGCCCTGCGTCGATACCCATGCGATCTGTCGCCCGTCAGGCGATAGACGCGGCTCGACATTCACCGCGCCACCTGAGGTAAGCGCCTGCTCGCGTCCCGTCGTCAGATCGCGCCGCCACAGCTCGATGGCGTTGCCGTCATAGCGCGTGAACACCACGCTATGCCCGTCGCGCGCAACATCCGGTTGATTGTCGTAGGCGCGTGGCGGATGGGTCAGTTCCGTGGCGGTATCGCTGTCGATACGCTGCTGCCACAACGAGCCGCCCATGCTGTAGATCAACGCATCGCCTGCGGGCGTGAAGCTGGCGAAGTCGGGTCCCGTGGTGAGCTGCGGCAGGTAGAGCTCACGCCAGTAATAGTCGTGCGGCAGGTCGATCTGCTTGAGCACGCTCTCGCGCGCCGCCTGCGCCGCACCGGCGCAGGCGAGCAGGGCCAAGGCGAGGGCCAGACGGCGCCGCATCGCGTCAGTGTCCTGCCAATGCCTGGTCGAGACTGGCGCGCAACAAGACCATGGCCTCGTCGATCTCGCCAGTGCTGACGCTTAGCGGCGGCATGAAACGTACCGTGCTGGTGCCACAGGAAAGCAGCAGCAAGCCGTTGTGGAACGCGCGGGTGACCACGGCGTCGCACAGGGCGCGGGCTGGCGTGCGCTCGGCATCGCCTTCCACCAGTTCCATGCCGATCATCAAGCCCTTGCCGCGCAACTCGCCGATGCAGGGATAATCGCGTGCCAGCTCCTGCAGCCGTGCCATGAAATGCGCACCGGTCGCAGCGGCGTTGTCGGCAAGCCCCTCCGAAACGAGATCGAGCGTGGCATTGGCCGCCGCGCAGGCGAGCGGATTGCCGCCATAGGTGTTGCCGTGTGCGCCGCGCTTCCATTGCGACATCAGCGATCTCTTCGCGACCACCGCACCGATCGGCAAGCCCGAGCCCAGCCCCTTGGCCAGCGTCATGATGTCCGGCACCACGCCGGTGTGCTCGCACGCGAACATCTTGCCGGTACGACCCACGCCCGACTGCACTTCATCGAAGATCAGCAGGATGCCGTGCTCGTCGCAGAGCGCGCGCAAGCCGGCAAGAAAACCTTCGGGCGGAACGATATAACCGCCTTCGCCCTGGATGGGTTCGACCAGGAACGCCGCGACTTCGGAGGCGGGCACGCTGCGCTCGAACAGCATGCGGATGTAATCGAGCACGGCCTTGCCCTGGTCGGCGCCGGCGAACAGGGGGCGATAGGGATTTGGATACGGCACATGGGTCACGCCCGGCATGGTCGGCGCAAAGCCCAGCTGCTGCGTGTACTTGCTCGAGGTGAATGAGAGCGAGCCCATGGTGCGGCCGTGAAAGCCGCCTAGAAAACCGATGTAGCGCGGCCGCCGCGTCACGTAGCGAGCCAGTTTCAACGCGCCTTCAACCGCTTCGGTGCCGGACTGGCAGAGAAAGCTCATCGCCGCTTCGCCGCCCAGCGTCTGCATCGGCGCCACGCGCGCCAGGCGCTCGCCCAGGCCCAGCATCTGCGCATGCCAGTAGTCGCTGGAAATATGCAGGAACTGATCCGCCGCCGCCTTCACAGCACCCACGACGCGCGGATGGGCATGGCCGGTGGCGCATACCGCGATGCCGGCGGCGAAATCGAGGAAGCGGTTGCCGTCGACGTCCCACACTTCAGTGCCTCGGCCGTGCGACATGGCGAACGGGTAGTCGCGCGGATAGGAAGGCGAGATCACCTCGGCGTCGCGGGCGATCATCGCGGCGGCCTTCGGGCCGGGCAGGGCCGTCTTGATATGGAGTGGATTGGGCACGGTCATGGTCACGGCAATCCTTCAGCGGGCAGCGGAATATGGACAGGGCGCGCATGCGCCTCGAGAGTGCGCGCGTTGAGTGCGCGCAGGGTGTTTAGTTCGTGTGGAGTGGGCGCTGCAATGGTGTCGAGGTGGTCGGCAATCCGCAGCGGCCAGCCGATCGCGGCGCGTGCATCCTCGACACTGGTGCCTGCGTACAGCGCCACCAGTTGCAGTTCTTCGGATTCGGGATGCGGCGCGAGCATGCCGACATCGGTAATCACCGCGCGCGGTCCGCCGCCCGATGCCCCGGCACGTGCCCGTGCGCCATGGCCATCGAGATAGCCGGCGCTGGTGCGGAAGTCGAGCTTCTCGACGAAGCTGCGCGCAGACGCCTTCGCCATCACGAACACCTGTTTCGCGTGATGGGCGATTTCGGGGGCGCCGCCGGCTCCGGGCAGGCGCGTGGTTGGCTCCTCGTACGGGCCGATCACGGTGCTGTTGAGGTTGCCAAAGCGGTCGATCTGCGCGGCGCCGAGAAAACCCACGTCTACGCGCCCCGCCTGCAGGTAGTAGCTGAAGACTTCGGGCAGCGAGATCACGCAGGCGGCCGTCTCTGCCAGCTCGCCGTCGCCGATCGACAAGGGCAACACATCCGGCCGGGTGCCGATGGTGCCTGACTCGTAGATCAGCACGATCCCGGGCGCGTGCGTCAGCCGGGCCAGATTGCAGGCTGCGCTGGGCAGCCCGATGCCAACGAAACAAACGGCGTGGTTGGCCAACAGGCGCGATGCGGCGATGGTCATCCATTCGTCGCGGGTGCAGTCACTCATGATGCCGCCCGCTGCAAACCGGCGAGGAAGGTGCGGTGGTCAAGCGCGCCGATCACGTTGACGTTCATCCAGGACCGGAAACTGTCGCGCTCACGCGCAATCGCGTCCCAGCGCTGATAGAACGCGTTGTCGCGCGTGTAATGGCCTTGCGCATACGACGGATACGCGCCGCCCGGGCAGTGCACCACGGCGCTGACGATCCAATGCGGCAGCACGATCGCGTTCATCGCCGGGGGCAGTTCCTCGACGATCTCCTCGACCGTGACGATCAGCGTTTGCGCAGCCAGTGCGGCCTCGCGCGCGGCGCCGACGATGCCTTCGATGGCAACATTGCCTTCGCGATCCGCACGCTGCGCGTGCAGGATGGTCACGTCGGGATTGATCGCGGGAACGGCGGCCAGCGACTCGCCGGTAAACGGGCAGGTGACGTGGCGGATGTTCTGGTTGCGCGCGGGCAGGTCGGTGCCGACGTAGCCGCGCAGCACGCCGAACGGTAGCCGCGAGGCGCCGGCGCAGAACGCGGTAGCCATGCCCGCGTGACTATGTTCGTCCAGCTCAAGCGCATTGGGCCACTGGTGTTCCACGGCGTCACGCAGGCGATGCAGCGAACCGACGCCGGGGTTGCCTCCCCAGGAAAAAGTGAGTTTGCGCGCGCAGCCCATGCCGATCATCTGGTCGTAGACAAGGTCGGGCGTCATGCGGATCAGGTGCAGATCGCGCCGACGTTGGCGGATGATCTCGTGGCCGGCCGCAAACGGGATCAAATGAGTGAAGCCTTCGAGCGCGATGCTGGCGCCGTCGGCGACGCAGTTCTCGATTGCATCGGCTAGCGAGAGATGCATGGGCCTACTCCACCACCGTGCGCGATTGTTCGCGCAGGTATTGCGCGAGGTAATAGAACGAGGCGATCGCCTTGCCGGTTGAGCCCGAGCCCTTCCAGCCACCAAAGGGCTGGTAGCCCGGCCACGCGCCGGTCGTGGCGCCTTGTGGACGATTGGCATAGGTCACGCCCGCTTCGATGTGATCGTGGAACCACGGCACCTCGTCTTCGCTGCCGAAGAATCCCGCGGTAAGTCCCATGGGCGAGTCATTGGCCAGGCGCATGGCTTCCTCGCGGTCCTGGTAACGGTGCAGCATCAGGATGGGTACGAACATTTCCTGCTGCCATAGCGGGTGCGACAGCGGCGCCTCGGCCAGCACGGGCTCGACGTAGTAGCCGTTGGCCAGCGCCGGCTCTGCCGCATGGCCTTCACCCAGCTGCGCGCCCCCGCTGATCAGGCGCGCGCCGCTGTTGCGCAGCGCGTCGGTATACTGGCGGTAGTTGGCATAGGCTGCCGCGTTGACGACCGGTCCCAGCCAGTGCTCGCGGCGGCGGGGATCGCCGACGCGGATCGCGGCGATTTGCGCCTGGATGCGTTCGATCAGTGCGTCGGCAACCTGCTCGTGAACGTACAGCCTCGACAACGCAGAGCACTTCTGGCCGCCCATGCCAAAAGCCGAGCGCACGATGCCGGAAGCGGCGCGGTCGAGCTCGGCGTGCTCGGTGACGATGCATGGATTCTTGCCACCCATCTCTGCGATGCAGGGTCGTGGATAAGCGCCGCTGGTCATCTGCTGCATCAGCTGTCGACCCACCGGCACTGATCCGGTGAACGTGATGCCTGCCGTATGCGGATGGCGCACGAGCGCTTCGCCCACTTCGCGTCCCGCACCGGAGAGATAGTTGAAGACGCCTGGCGGCAGTCCTGCATCGCGAATGCAATCGGCCAGCAGGCGTCCGGCCCACGGAGTATCTGTAGCGCCCTTGAGCACCACCGTGTTGCCGGTCACCAGCGCAGCCGCGGCTGGGCCGCCCGCCAAGGCGAGCGGAAAATTGAACGGGGCGATCACCACCCACACGCCATAAGGCCGCATCACGCTGGCATTGTGGGATGCCACGCCATCCATCGGATCGTCGGGCAGCACATTCGTGTAACCGGCATGGCTTTCTAAATCGTCGGCATAGTGACGGAAGAAATCGACCGTTTCCTGCGCTTCGCCCAGCGCCTCCATGCGGTTCTTGCCCACTTCGAGGGTGAGGGCGGCGGCAATGTCGTAGACGCGCTCTTCCATAATCTCGCCTACGCGGCGGACTAGCCGCGCGCGTTCGGCCACGGGTGTCGCGCGCCACGCCGGGTACGCGGCGCGCGCCGCAGTCATGGCGGCATGGGCATCGGAGGCATCGGCCAGGGCGAAGGAGCCCAGTCGCATCGTGCGATCGAACGGCGCGTGGCGCTCCACGTACTGCGCGGCGTCGCAGTCGGCGCCGTCGATATACAGCGGATGGCGCGCACCGGCCTTCGCCTCGACGCGTCTCATGGCTTCCTCGAAGCGCTCGTGCATCGCTTCCGGCGGGTTGTACATGGTCGCGTAAGTGAGGCGGAAGCTCATGGGTGTTTCCTCTAAGGAGCTGAAGGAAAAAAGCGTGTCAGCAGTCGATCGAGCAGGGCCAGTGCATCAGCCAGATCCTGTTCGGCGATCACCAGTGGCGGCGCCAGCAGGATCAGGTTGCCGCGACAGGCGAACGACACGCCCTCGCTCATGGCCGCATCGACCAGCGCATTCAGTGCATCCGGTGTTTTTGGCCATGGCGACAACGGTTGGCGGGTCGCACGGTCGGCGACCAGTTCGATCACCGCGAACAGGCCGTGGCCGCCACGCACATCGCCGATCACGGCGTGATGCGATTGCATGGCCTGCAACTCGTTGAACATGCGCAGGCCCAGCGTGCGCGAGCGTTCAATCAGGTTCTCCTGCTCGTAGGCACGCAAGGCCGCAAGGCCTGCCGCGCACGACAGCGGGTGCCCGCAATAGGTCAGCCCGGTATAGAGCATCTGATGTTCGAGACGCGCGGCGATCTGTGCCGACAGCACCACGGCGCCCAGTGGCAGGTGCGCGCCAGTCAGGCCCTTGGCCAGGGTCATCAGGTCCGGCTTGCCCGCATCGCCGTAGCGCTGCCATGCGAACCATTCGCCGCAACGGCCAAAGCCGCTCATGACTTCATCGGCGATCAGGGCAACATGGCGCGTGCTGGCCGCCTCGCGCAGGCCGGGCCAGTAGTTGTCGGGAGCGACGATGCCATTGGTGCCGGCGTCAGGTTCCATCAAAACCGCGGCGACATGGTCCGCGCCGTGATAGTCGATCTCCGCCGCCACCGCTTCCACCGCGCGCTCGCCGCAGGTCTGCGCGTCGTAGCTGCCGCACGACCCTTGGTAGGCATACGGGGGCGGCACATGCATGACGCCGAACGCCGCGGGATCCACCTGGGCACGAGTGCGAGCGTCGCCAGACAATGCCATGCAGGCATAACTGGCGCCGTGATAGGAACGGTCACGCGTCACGATGATGCCCTGCGGTTTGCCGCTCGCCTGGCGCGCGAATTTCACCGCGTTCTCGTTGGCGTCCGCCCCGGCGAGGGTGAAGAACACGCGCCCGCCTTCGAAGCCTGCTTTTTCCAGGATCGCCTCGGCTAGTTCCGCGCGCGGCTGCGCACCCCAGGCCGACGTGACGAAGCACAGTTGCTCGGCCTGCCGGCGAATCGCCTCGACGACGGCGGGATGCTGATGGCCCAGGTTGCTGCACTCGGCCAGGCTGCTCATGTCCAGAATGCGGCGGCCGTCGGCCAGCAGCAGGTGCGCGCCGCTGCCGCCGACCACGGTCGGCGCCTGCCATTGTGACTGCACGCACCAGCTGTGCAGGACGCTGTCGTGTTCGCTTGCCAAGCCTCTCCCCCCGGATATCGCTTGTTCGATTACCGAACGTAAATTCGTATTGCGAACTCATTGGAATCCTTCTACGCTCGACCTGTCAATGGACACTTGCGACCTATGGCATCTGAACCGTTCGAGGACAGTGCTGATTACGTGCAATCGCTGGCCCGCGGCCTGCAAGTGCTGCGCGCCTTCAGTCACGACATGGCCAGTGCCAGTCTTTCCCAGGTGGCCGAACGCGCCGGCTTGTCGCGCGCGGTGGCGCGCCGCCTGCTGCTGACGCTGCAGCATCTTGGCTATGTGGGCAGTCGCGGCCGAAGCTTCTTTCTGCTGCCCCGCGTGCTGGAGTTGGGTTACAGCTATCTGTCATCGCTGGACCTGACCGAACTGGCGCAAGAGACGCTGGCCTTGCTGTCCGAGCGGGTGGGCGAGTCCTGCTCGCTGGCCGTGCTCGATGGCAGCGACATCGTCTATGTGCTGCGCGTGCCGGTGCGTCGTGTGATGAGCGTGGCCCTCGGTGTCGGTGCGCGCTTGCCGGCTTATGCCACATCGCTGGGGCGCGTCGTCCTGGCCGATCTGTCCGACGCCGAGCTCACCGCGTGGATGCGCGCGCAGAAGTTCCAGGCGCTCACGCCGCACACGCTGCACACCATGACGGCGCTCAAGGCCGAGATTAAGCGTGTGCGCGAACAGGGCTATTCGATCGTGGCTCGCGAGCTCGAGCTGGGGTTGTGTTCGATCGCCGTGCCGATCCACGCCGCCGACGGCCGCGTCGTGGCCGCGCTGAACGTGGGCATGCCCTATAGCGACGACACACCCGCGCGTGCCGTGAAACTGATCCTGCCCGCCCTGCAGGATGCTCAGCGCTCGGTCGAGTACGCGATTCAGCGCGGCAATTGGCAACCGCATATGGCCTTGACGAGGGCCTATGCATAGCGCTTTTCTGGTCGACGCCACCCGCACGCCGTTTGGTCGGCATGGCGGCGCGTTGTCCAGTGTGCGCGCCGACGACCTGGCGGCATTGCCGATCACGGCCTTGATGGCGCGTCACGCCGATCTGGACTGGGCGGCGCTGGACGAGGTGATCCTCGGTTGCGCCAACCAATCGGGCGAAGACAATCGCAACGTCGCGCGCATGGCCGTGCTGTTGAGCGGGCTGCCGATGAGCGTGCCCGCCGTCACGGTGAACCGACTGTGCGCATCGGGACTGGAAGCGATTGGCCAGGCCGCGCGGGCGATTGCCTGCGGCGAGGCGGATTTAATCATCGCCGGTGGCGTGGAAAGCATGTCGCGCGCGCCTTACGTGATGGCCAAAGCCCAGGGCGCACTGGCCCGCGACCAGCAGCTCGAAGACACCACGCTGGGCTGGCGCCTGATCAATCCACGCATGCGGGAAAGCTACGGCGTCGATTCGATGACGCAGACGGCGGAGAACCTCGCCCGCGAACACGGCATCGACCGCGCCGACCAGGACGCCTATGCGTGGCGCAGCCAGCAACGCGCCGAGCAGGCGCGGCAGCAGGGCTGGCTCGCCGAAGAGATCACTGCGGTTGAAACGACATCCGGCAAGCAGGTTGTCGCCGTAGATGCCGACGAGCAGCCGCGCCCCGGTTCGACCTGCGAACAGCTGGCCGCGCTTAAACCCTTGCTTGGCACGGGTACGAGCATCACCGCCGGCAACGCGTCCGGTCTCAACGATGGTGCTGCAGCCGTCCTCATCGCCTCCGAACAAGCCGTGCGCAAATACGGCCTGGAGCCACTGGCACGCATTACCGGTATGGCGTCGGCCGGCGTGGCGCCGCGCGTGATGGGCATCGGCCCGGTGCCGGCGATCCATAAGCTGCTCGCGCGTACCGGCCTTGGCCTGTCGGACTTCGATCGCATCGAAATCAATGAAGCATTCGCGGCGCAGGTGCTGGCATGTGCGCGCGCACTCGGCCTTGACGACGATGCGGCGCAGCTCAATGCGAACGGCGGCGCCATCGCGCTGGGCCATCCGCTCGGAGCCAGCGGCGCGCGCCTGGCGATGAGTGCTGCATTTGCTTTGCGTCGCCACGGTCAGCGCCGTGCACTGATCAGCCTTTGTGTGGGCGTGGGCCAGGGCTTGGCGCTTGCGATGGAGAAAACATGAGCGTGTACGCCATCGTCCGTCGTTCCCGCGAAAGCGGGAATCCAGTGACTTTCGAGCCTTCGGAGCCAAGGGCGCTGGATCCCTGCTTTCGCAGGGATGACGAGCTGAGGTTTGCGAGGCTTCCATGAATCGCGTGATGACAAGCGCAGTCTTCGCAATGCTCAGCCTTTTGGTGGCAGGCTCCCGTGCGACCGATGCCACCACCGGCGCGCAGGTCGCGCTTGGCCGCGAGCTGCTCAAGGAACTGATCACCACCGACACCACCTCCGAGCACGGCAGCACCACGGTGGCGGCTGATCGCCTGGCCAAGCGCTTTATCGCCGAGGGCTTTGCACCGGCGGATGTGCAAGTGGCGGGCGACGATCCCAAGCGGCGCAACCTGGTGGTGTGCCTGCATGGCCGCGGAGAGCGCGAACCGGTCTTGCTGCTTGCCCATCTCGACGTGGTCGAGGCGCGACGCGAGGACTGGCATGTCGACCCGTTCACCCTGACCGAGCGCGACGGCTACTTCTATGGTCGCGGCACCATGGACATCAAGGGTGGCGGGGCAGGGCTGGTCACTGCCTTGTTGCGCCTGCACCGCGAGGGCTTCAGGCCGAAAGGCGACTACATCCTCGCGCTCACCGCAGGCGAAGAGGACGGCGTATCCAATGGCGTGCAATGGCTGCTGGCGCATCGGCCGGAGCTGATCCGCTCGGCCTATTCGATCAATGTCGATGGCGGCGGCCCGGAAATACGCAACGGCAAGCCAGCGGTGTTGTCGGTGGAAACGGCCGAGAAGGTCTTCCTCAGCTATACGCTCACCGTGCGCAATCCCGGCGGCCATAGCTCGCTGCCCACGCCCGACAATGCAATCTATCGGCTGGCCAAAGGGCTGGACCGTCTTTCATCGCTGCAGTTTCCCTTGCGCACCAACTCGGCCACGCGTGGCTATTACACCGAACTGGCGAACTTCTATACGGGCAAGACCGCGGCCGATATGCGCGCCGTGGGCAAGCAACCCTCTGATCCGGCGGCGCTGCAACGGTTGGCCGCATCCTCGCCCTATAACAATGCACAGCTTCGCAGCACCTGCGTGCCCACCTTGCTGCAGGGTGGGCATGCCGAGAACGCGCTGCCACAGATGGCTCGTGCAACCATCAATTGTCGCCTGTTGCCGGACGAGGATCCGGACCAGGTCGACGTCATGCTTAAAAATGCCGTGGCAGATACTGGCATCGACATCAGTCGTGTCGCAGCACCTCAGCCCAGTCCGCCCAGCCCAGTGGATGCGGCGTTGTTTGCACAGATCGCAAGCGTGGCGAAATCGGTGTGGGGTACGGTGCCGGTGTCGCCGATGATGTCGGCAGGGGCGTCCGATAGTGTATTTCTGCGTGCTGCCGGCATGCCGTCGTACGTGTTCAATGGCTTGCCCTACGATGTGGACGATGACCGCTCGCACGGACAGGACGAACGCATTCTGGTGATTTCCTACACTCAGTCGCTCGAGTTCAACTACCGGTTGCTCAAGGACCTATGAGGAGCATTTGCCGCCTTATGCAAACCGCCGTCACCGTGTTGCTCTGCCACCCACACCGCATGCCCAAGCGAGAGCGCTCGCGATGACGGCGCGCGACGCCAGCGGCACCTTGGAGCAGGCGCTGGCACACGCGGCGCGCCTGCTGGAGAGCAACCCGGCGATGGCCGCCGAGCAGGCGGCCGAAATCCTCAAGGTGGTCGAAAATCAACCGGTGGCCATGCGGCTTCTGGCAGCCGCGCGCGCGGAACAAGGCGACATGCAGGGCGCCATCGACATGCTTCAGCAGCTGGTGCGCACGCAGCCCAACTGGGCGTACGCGCAGCTCGATCTGGGCATTGCACTGGGCCGCAGCGGGCAGGGACAGGAAGCCATGACGGCGCTGCGCTTGGCGACGGTGCTCAAGCCCGACCTGCCGCAAGCGTGGCGTGCGTTGGGTGATGTGCTGATGGCCGCTGGCGAACACGCGCAGGCCGATGCGGCTTACGCCCAGCACGTGCGTTGTTCCACGCGCGATCCACGCCTGCTCTCCGCCGCCACCGCCCTGGTCGAAAACCGCATACCGGACGCCGAGGCGCTGCTGCGCGAGCATCTGAAGCAGGCGCCGACCGACGTGGCGGCGATTCGCATGCTCGCGGAAGTCGCCGCGCGCCTGGGGCGTCTCGAAGATGCGCAGCATCTGCTCTCGCGTTGCCTGGAGCTGGCGCCCAGTTTCCATGCCGCGCGCCAGAACTATGCGTTGGTGCTGCACCGGGGCAACCAGCCGGAGCGTGCGCTGGCGGAAGTCGAGCAGTTGCTCGCGGTTGAACCGAACAACCTCGGCCACCTCAATCTCAAGGCGGCGGTGCTGTGCCGCATCGGCGATTACGAGCCGGCCATCGGCATCTATGGCGACCTGGTGACGCGCGATCCGCGCCATCCCAGTGTATGGATGAGTTACGGCCATGCGCTGAAGACGGCGGGGCATACGGCGCGCGCGATCGAGGCCTATCGTCGCGGCGTCGCGCTGCAGCCTTCGTTTGGCGAGATATGGTGGAGTCTTGCCAACCTCAAGACCTTCCGCTTCAGCGCCGACGATTTTGCCGTCATGCGCCGGCAGCTGGCGCGCGCCGACCTGGGTGAGGACGATCGCCTGCACCTGGAATTTGCCATCGGCAAGGCGCTGGAGGATGGCGGCGAGTACGAGGCGTCGTTCAGTCATTACGCGCAAGGCAACGCGATACGCCATGCGCAGCTCAACTACAGCGCCGATGAGACCACGGCGCGCGTCGAGCATATACGTGAGCGCTACACCAGCGAGTTCTTTGCTGCGCGCGCCGGCTGCGGCCACGCGTCCGGCGATCCGATCTTCATCCTGGGTCTCCCGCGCGCCGGCTCCACCCTGATCGAGCAGATCCTCTCCAGTCACAGCATGGTCGAAGGCACCATGGAACTGCCTGAGGTCACTTCAATCACGCGCAGCTTGCGCGAACAGGCGCACGCCGCCAGTGAGATGCCCTACCACGAGGCGCTGGCGACGCTGGACGCGAACGCGCTGCACGAACTGGGCGAACGCTATCTCGAACACACGCGCATCCAGCGCAAGACCTCGGCACCGTTGTTCATCGACAAGATGCCGAACAACTTCATGCACATCGGCCTGATCCACCTGATGCTGCCGAACGCGAAGATCATCGACGCGCGCCGGCATCCCGTGGCCTGTTGTTTCTCGGGCTTCAAACAGCATTTTGCGCGTGGGCAGAGCTTCAGCTACAGCCTGGAGGACCTGGGTCGCTACTACCGCGACTACGTGGCGCTGATGTCGCATTTCGACCGGGTGCTGCCCGGCCGCATCCATCGCGTCATCTATGAACACATGGTCGACGACACCGAAGGGGAGGTTCGGCGTCTGCTCGACCATTGTGGCCTGCCGTTCGAAGAATCGTGTCTGCGCTTCTTCCAGAACGAGCGGCCTGTGCGTACGGCCAGTTCGGAGCAGGTGCGTCGGCCGATCTACCGCGAAGGCGTGGATCACTGGCGGCACTACGCCCCCTGGCTGGAACCGCTGGAGCAGGCGTTGGGACCGGTGCTCGGGTGCTATCCCGAGCCGCCGGCATGGGGAGTCTTATAGCTAGTACTGATAGATCGTCGTCACTACCGGGGAGGGGAAGTCGATGCATAGGGTCAGGCCAAGACAGCCAATACGAACAGAAAGGGTGCGACTAGCCCGGTTGCCGCTTGCCGCGGCGATCTGTCTTGCCGTAGCGCCATCGGTGTTCGCGCAAGACAACAGCCAGCAGACTCAAAACCAGAACCAGAGTCCCGCCGCGGCACCTGCCGCTCCATCCAAGCCCAAGACGCTGGGCACGGTGACGGTGACCGCACAGAAGCGCGAGGAAAATCTGCAGAAGGTGCCGATCAGCATCGACGTGCTGGGCGGGGAGCAGCTGCAGGAACTGCACGTCAAGAGTTTTGACGACTATGTGAAGTATCTGCCCAGCGTTTCGTATCAGACGTTCGGACCGGGCTTCGCGCTGATCTATATGCGCGGCGTGGCCAGCGGCGGCGACGGCAACCACTCCGGCTCCTTGCCGAGCGTGGGCGTCTATCTGGACGAACAGCCGGTCACCACGATCCAGGGACCGCTCGATATCCATATGTACGATATCGCCCGCGTCGAATCGCTGTCGGGTCCGCAGGGCACGCTCTACGGTGCCAGCGCCGAGGCGGGCGCGTTGCGCATCATCACCAACAAGCCTGACCCGGGTGCGTTTGCCGCCAGCTACAGCGTCGGCATGGACTCGGTCGATCATGGCGGCATCGGCTACGAAGCCGACGGCATGGTCAATATCCCGTTGTCACCGAGCGCGGCGATCCGCCTGGTGGGCTGGCATGAGCACGATGCGGGCTACATCGACAACGTCGTTGGCGAGCGCACGTTCCCCACCTCGGGCATCACTGTCAGCAATGCCAAGGGATGCTCGGGGCCGGATCTGGTCTGCACCGGCGCAGCCAAGAAGAACTACAACGACGTCGACACCAGCGGTGCCCGCGCGGCGTTGAAGATCAACCTCAACGACGAGTGGTCGATCAGTCCGACGCTGATGGGGCAGCAGACGATTGCCAACGGCAACGTGGCCTCCGATCCGCAGGTGGGCAGTCTGGCGCTCACGCACTTCTATCCGGAAAAAACCAATGACCGCTGGATCCAGGCGGCGTTGACGGTGGAGGGCAAGATCGGCAATTTCGACCTGACCTATGCCTATGGCCGCCTCAAGCGCAACCAGGAAGAGTACAGCGACTACAGCGACTACTCGTTCTGGTACGACACGCTGGCCGGCTATGGCGCCTACATCTACGACAACAGCGGCAAGCTGATCAATCCGTCGCAGTTCATCCAGGGCAAGGACCACTACACGATGAACAGCCACGAGCTGCGCATCGCCTCGCCCAAGGAAGATCGCCTGCGCGTGGTGGGCGGCCTGTTCTGGGAAAAGCAGGTGCACGACATCGAGCAGGCCTACATGATCAACGGCCTGGCCGATTCGCTGGCGGTGCCGGGCTGGCCCAATACGCTATGGCTGACCGAGCAGCAGCGCAATGACCGCGACAAGGCGGTGTTCGGCGAGCTGTCCTATGACTTCATACCGGAGACCTTGACCGGCACGATCGGTGGCCGTTACTTCAAGACGGACAACAGCCTGCAGGGCTTCTACGGATTCAGTTCCGGCTATTCGCCGTCGTCGAGCTACGGCGAGGCCGGCTGCGTGACGCAGGAGCCTTACCACGGCGCACCTTGTTCGGACTTCTTCAAGAGCACCAACGAATCGGGCTCGCTCGGCAAGGCGAACCTGACCTGGCAGATCACGCCGACCAAGATGATCTATGGCACCTGGTCGGAAGGCTTCCGCCCGGGCGGCATCAATCGGCGAGGCAGCTTGCCGCCGTACAAGTCGGATTACCTGACCAACTATGAGCTGGGCTGGAAAACGACCTGGTTCGAGAACCGCCTGTCGTTCAACGGCGCGGTGTTCCGCGAAAAGTGGAAGGACTTCCAGTTCAGCATCCTGGGCGCCAACGGCCTGACCGAAATCAAGAACGCAGGTCAGGCGCAGATTGACGGCCTGGAGTCGGACTTGAACTGGGCGGCCACGTACAACCTCACCATCGGCATGGGCGTGGCCCTGTACAACGCCAAATTGACGGAGAACTACTGCGGCTTCACCGACACCAGCGGCACGCCGATCACCTACTGCCCCGCGGGTACCGTCAATCCGCTCACGGGTGATGTAGTGACCGGACCGCAGGCGCCCAAGGGCACGCAGTTGCCGGTGACGCCGAAGTTCAAAGGCAATTTGATTGCGCGTTATGCCTTCGACGTTGCCGGTATGGAGGCCTTCGTGCAGGGAGCCGTGGTGCACGTGGGCAACCGCACCTCCGACCTGCGCATTGTGGAACGAGGCCTCGTGGGCAATCTGCCTGCGTACACGACGGTGGATTTTACCGCCGGCATCAAGAAGCACGGCTTGTCGCTGGATATCTATATCAACAACATGTTCGACAAACGGGGACAGCTGTACCGCTACACGGAATGCGCGGAGGCCGTCTGCGCCGCCCACGACGTAGTGCCGGCATATCCCAACGGTCAGGTCTATACCGTCATGACACCGCCGCGCACGATCGGCATACGGCTGAGTCAGGAGTTCTAGTCAGGCGCGAGCCTGGACGTCCCGGTAGATTCTTGTCTTGCGTTCGATGGCCGGGCCCTGCGGGGTCCGGCCTTTTTTGTGGCAAGTGCAAGACACGTCAGCGTGCTCAGCCCGTATACGGTCCTTTCACTTCACCCCAGCCCCATGTGGGCATGGGTGCGTCCTGGTCCACGCTGGCGCCTGGTTGCGAATTGATCACGGCCAGGCGCGAACCCCACTCTAGATAGCCGACCAGGGCCGAACGAAATTCAGGGTCGTCCGGCATGCCTAGCTCGTCGGCGGTTTCCAGCAGCAGACCCACCCAGCGTCGCCGTTGTGCCTGCGTCAGATGACGGTTGAGATGCCGCTGAATCATATGCGGGTGACCGCCATGCCCGGCGGAATAAGTGTGCGGACCGCCCAGCACCTCCGCCAGAAAAACGGCGACGTGGCTGGGATGATCGTCGCCCATGTGCGCGAACACCGGTCCCAACAAAGCATCTGCCTTGACATGTTCGTAGAAGCGCGTGGTCAGGCGTGCCAGTGCATCCATGCCGCCAAGCCATTCGTAGAGGGTGGGAATGTTTTGTTTCGACATGACGACCTTGGAGGTTGCAACGTGGCCACCTATCTAGCATAGAAACGGTGGACACCCCCGAATCGATCGGAGGATAGTTCTCCCGTGGCGTAGCTTCGCGGCTTGCGCATGGAAGCATCGGGCCGTTCGTGCCCTTGTTGGATGGAACCTTGCAAGCTCATCGGGTGTTCAAGCGTTCAGCGGGGTGGCGTGATGACTGAGAAAGAGATTCCTGGCATTCGTCCCTACGACAATCCTGCCGGCGGATGGGGCGCGCTACGTGCGACCGCCAAAGCCGTTCGCGATCAGATGGACGCTGGCGAAGCCGCGGTAACCCTGCTGCGCACCAACAAGCCGGAAGGCTTCGATTGCCCGGGCTGTGCCTGGCCCGACAAGAAGCACACCTCGACCTTTCAGTTTTGTGAGAACGGCGCGAAGGCGGTGACCTGGGAGGCGACCAACAAACGCGTTCCGCCTACCTTCTTTGCCGCCCACACGGTGACTTCGCTGCTCGGCTGGACCGACTACCAGTTGGAAGACCAGGGACGGTTGACGCATCCCATGGCCTATAACGCCGAGAAGGACATCTACGAAGCCATTGGCTGGGACGAGGCCTTTGCACGTATCGGCGAGCTCCTGCGCGGCCTGGATAGTCCGGACATGGCCGAGTTCTATACCTCGGGGCGTGCCTCCAACGAGGCGGCTTTTCTGTACCAGATCTTCGCCCGGGAATACGGCACCAACAATTTCCCGGACTGCTCTAACATGTGCCACGAAGCAACCAGCGTCGGCCTGCCGCAATCGATCGGGATCGGCAAGGGCACCGTGTCGCTTGACGATTTCGACCATTGCGAGCTGATCATCGCCATGGGGCATAACCCGGGAACCAACCATCCCCGCATGATGGGCACGCTGCACGAAGTGGCGCACCGCGGTGTTCCGATCATCGTGCTCAACCCACTGCGTGAGCGCGCGCTGGAGCGATTCGCCGATCCGCAGGATCCGTGGGAAATGGCGACACTCGGGTCCACGCCGATCGCATCGACCTATCTGCAGGTCAAAGTCGGCGGCGACGCTGCAGCCCTCAAGGGCATCATGAAAGCATTGTTGGAGATGGACGAGGCAGCGGGTCCGAATTCGGGCGTCATCGACCATGCCTTCATCCAGCAGCACACACGCGGATTCGAAGCGCTGGCTGCCGATCTGCGTAGCACGTCATGGACGGCCATCGAGGCCGCATCCAGCCTGAGTGAATCGGCATTGCGAGCGGTCGCCGCGGCGTATGCCAAGTCGAACGCCACCATTGTCACCTACGGCATGGGCGTGACGCAGCACATCACCGGCACGCAGAACGTGCAACAGATCGCCAACCTGCTGCTCTTGCGCGGCAACTTCGGCAAGCCGGGGGCGGGCATTTGTCCGTTGCGCGGCCACTCCAATGTTCAAGGTGACCGGACTGTCGGCATTACCGAGAAGCCCACGGCGGCCGTGCTCGCACGCATCGAGCAGACCTTCGGTTTTCGCCCACCGTCGGCGCACGGCCACGACGCGGTGGCTGCCATGCAGGCGATCATCGACGGCCGATCCAAGGCTCTGATCTGCCTGGGCGGCAATCTTGCGGTGGCGCTGCCCGATTCGCAGGCGTGTCTGCCTGCCATGCGAGGGCTTGAACTGTCCGTGCATGTCGCCACCAAGCTCAACCGCTCGCACCTGCTCACCGGCAAGCACTCGTTTATCCTGCCGTGCCTGGGCCGTACAGAACGGGACAACCAGGCCACCGGTCCGCAAGCCGTGACCGTGGAAGACTCCATGTCGATGGTGCATGCATCGCGAGGCAAGCTGACGCCCGCTTCCGAAGCGCTACGCTCGGAACCCGCGATCATTGCCGGCATCGCCGCAGCCACGCTGCCCGGGAGTCGCGTCCGCTGGATGGATCTGATCGCCGACTACGACCGCATCCGCGATGCCATCGAGGCGGTCTATCCGGAATTTGAGCAGTACAACGAACGCATACGCGTACCCGGCGGCTTCAGACTGCCCTTGCCGCCCACCGAGCGGATATGGAATACGCCTTCTGGGAAGGCAGAGTTCCTCTGTTTCAGCGGCCTGGACGAAGGTCCGCTGCGTAGGGATCCGACCATCCTCTCTTTGACCACGATCCGCAGCCACGACCAGTACAACACGACGATTTACGGCCTCGATGATCGTTACCGCGGCGTCTTCGGTCGCCGCGATGTCGTCTTCATGAATGGACAGGACCTCGCCGAGCGCGGCATCGAACATGGCGATGAAATCCATGTGGAGACGGCGTTTGGCCAGGGGCGGGAGCGCGGCCTTGGCAAGGTCATTGCCGTTGCGTACGAGATCGCCCGGGGTTCGGTGGCCACGTATTATCCGGAGGGCAACTGCCTCGTGCCGCTGGACTACCACGACAAAGTCAGCGGCACGCCGTCCTACAAGTCGGTACCCGTGCGCGTGCTGCGTGCATCGAGCCCTTAGCGGATCAGCTGGCGTCCAAGCCGCCCGTGGACCGGCGCTAAGATGGTGCCGGACGGGACGAATGGAGGCGGCAATGTGGAAGCGGGTGGTCGGTTACGGGGCGCTGTTGGCGGCGGGAACCGTTGCCCTGCAGTGGCTCGACTACCAGCGTCTGGCGCGGATGCATTCCGGCGACATCTATCTGTTTCTGGTGGCGGCAGCCTTCCTGGTGCTCGGCATCGTGCTGGGCGTGAGGGTCTTCGCCACGCCGCCGGCGCCCGGCTTCGATGGCAACCCAAAGGCGCAGGCAGCGCTGGGTCTTAGCGGGCGTGAGCTGGAGGTGCTGCATGAACTGGCCGCCGGCCACTCCAACAAGGAGATCGCGGCACGCCTTCATGTGTCGCCGAACACCGTCAAGACACACGTCGCGAGGCTGTTTGGAAAGCTGGGTGCGAAACGGCGCACTGAGGCGATTCGACGGGCACGCGAGCTGGGGATCGTGCCCTGAAGTCGGGTGATTTCGGGTGATCAGGTCTAAATCACCCTTTCGGGCGATTGCGGGGGCAACCGCTGATTGCGATCAATGGCGACACCATCCATCACCGGGGAGCACACCTTGTTACGGACCATTCTTAAATACGGCGTGATCGCCGGCGTGATCGTCGGCGGCTTCGAACTGCTTACCTTCATCGCGTTCTCCGGCATGCCGCCCATGAAATACGGCATGGTGATCGGCTACACGACGATGCTGATCGCCCTGAGCGCGGTGTTCGTGGGCATCAAGCGGCATCGGGACGTGGACCGGGGCGGAGTGATCGGCTTCTGGCCGGCACTCGGGGTAGGGCTGGGCATCAGCTTCATCGCAGGAATCTTCTACGTGGCGGCCTGGGAAGCAGTGCAGGCGATGACGCATATGGATTTCGCCACCTCCTATGCGCAGGCGATCATCGCCGGCGAGAAGGCCAAGGGCGCGAGCGCGGAGGCGCTGGCCAAGGTGACGGCCGACATGGAGGCCTTCAAGGTCCAGTACGCGAACCCGATGTACCGCCTGCCGATGACCTTCGTGGAGATCTTCCCGGTCGGCGTGCTGGTGTCGCTGATCTCGGCGGGACTGCTGCGCAACAGCCGGTTCTTGCCCGCACGGCCAAGCTACAGTCCGGCAGCTCGCTGACCAAAAGCATGGCGTTGGTCGGGGCCGCTGGGCTGAGCCCCTTGGTCCCGGCAACGCCCCTCCTGCAGTTGCCGCAGCGCGATACTGAGGCCGATGCGGTAACCGCTGCCGATGTTGCCGTTGATGATGACGGTGGCGAGCGGGGCTTTGTGGAAGCCGGCGTCGTGTTCCAGCTCGGCGTCAAACTCTTCGTGAACTTCGATGTACGGTGCGCCCAATTGGTCGAGGGCATCGATGAGGCCAGCTTCGGGGTGCTCGCGTACCTGAGATGCCAGGTCGCCTGGATCGAGCAGCACGAACTCGGTGCTGTCTGATCCGGCAGCGCACACCTGACCGACAAAGTGGCTCAAGTTGCTGCATCCGCGCAGCTCCAGCGTGCACCCCGCTGCGAAGGCTTGTTGCTGAAGTTGTTGCTGTAGCTCCTGAGGGAGCGAGTTGCTGGATGTGTGCGGCCCATGGACGATCAAGATACTCACAGCATGGTGTGCTTTTCGGCGCTCATCGGAGCGGATGAGGCATGCTGTGTCCTGCGGGCGTAAAGGCGCTACATCGAAATGCTGCGGCGGCGTAAATTTTCCGCCTCTAAGCTGACTCCAGAGAGCTGCGTTCTAATCGAAATGATGGACGTAGCCGACCTGAAATCCGCCGGGAAGCAGCGAAAGAATCCACGGCGAATCACGATGCGTGGCCCATATCCCGATGCCCGTTCCGATGGCCGCACCTATCAGCACGTCGCTCTGCCAGTGTCCATGCGTCTTTACGCGGGCGACGGCGTCGTAAGCGGGCAGGAGGGCGAGCAGGTAGACCGCCGGGTGGTCGTTGCCATAGGTGACGATGAAGGGCGTGACGGCGGCGGATATGGCCGCCACTTCGCCACTGGGGAAGCTCTGGGCGTGCAGGCCCTGAAACCACTTGTTCGGGTTGTTCGTTTCCGAAGGGCGCTCGCGCTGGAACGTCCACTTGAGCGCCTGCGTGCTGATGGCGGTGACGGCCATGGAATCGACCGATCGCCAGAAGGTGTCACCGAGTTTGTTGTCATCGCCAAACCAGAGCGCGCCGGCGCCCACGGTGGCGATGGTTCCATAGATGAGGATTTCCTGATTGCTGCGTTTCCAGATGCCACTGTTGTCATAGGTCACCGGGTGATCAAGCCCCAGGATGCCGCTGCCTGCCCAGCTGGAGCTGCAGGCAAGCACGAAGACCAAGGCTGCCAGTCGTCGAATAGACATACGCCCTCCGGTCACTTCGGAACACCGCGTACGAGAAACAGCATGTTGTTTCGCCAGGCACCGGCGGACTCGATGGAAGCGCCGCAGCTGTTCAACAGCGCCTGTGCACTGGCGGCAGGGATATCGCGATCGACCAGCAGCAAGGACGTTTCCTGTGCCTTGATCGCAGCGCAGAGCTGTGTGCTCACGTCGGGGCTGCGCCACCAGATGCCGTAGACCGGTCGGTTGAGATAGAACCTGAGGCCCCAGAGGGTTTGTTCTTCCACGGCATAGGTGTCCGTGGCTTCTTCCAGAAAAAGCAGCGCTCGGTAATCGGAGGCGGCCATCGTGGCCGCGAGCTGTTTTGCCGCATGGCGGTTGTCGACGTTCGTTCGATAGCCGTAGGCCGCGACGGCTTTGGTCGCTAGCAGCAGCACCAGCCATGTGGCCAACATGCCGATGGTCCGCTGAGTGCTCAGGTCAAATGTGCGCTCCATGCGCGACGCCGTGAGCAGCGCGATGGGAAGAAACAGCGGCAGCAGATAGAGCGGCAGGCGTGACCGCGCCAAGCAGAAGATCACGAAGGGCAGGGCAAACCAGAGGACAAGAAACAACTGAATCGATCGCTCTTTGCGCCACTGAGTCCACTGGGCGGGCCTCAGCATGTCGTGCATCGACAGCGCCACGCCACGCCACCAGGGGAGGGTTCCGAGCACCAGGACGGGAAGAAATGCCACGGCCCATCCAAGGGCCCCCGCGTGGCGTTTGTGCATGGCCGTGAAGATGCGGCCATACACTTCCTGGTGAAGAAAATAGTGGAGCAGACCGGGATAGCGAAGAATGACCACGGCGTACCAGGTCAATCCCACCAGCAGAAAGATCACCAGGCCGGCCGGTTGAAACAGTCGAGCGACGGCGCGCCCACCGCCGCAGGCCGCATTGAACGCGATGACCGAAAGCAAAGGGAGTAGTCCCGGCGGACCTTTGGTCAAAAAGGCCAGGCCAAAACCGAGCCACATCGCGACCAATCCGTAACGTCGTTCGTCGCCGCTCTCAGGCCAGTTGTGCAGGATGAAGCCGAGGGCCGCCATGCCCTCAGTCAGAGTCAACAGCACATCCGTACTGATGATGTTGGAACTGAAAAACGTGAACAGGCTGGTCGCATAGACCAGTGACGGAAGCCAGGGTTTGCTCGGGCTGGTGCGCTTGCCCATGACAAACAGCAACGCCAGCGTCGCCAGATAGGCGAGAGCGTAAGGGAGGCGCGCCGCCCAGGTGTTGCGACCGAATAGCCGGAGCGACGCCGCAATCACCCAATAGGTCAGCGGCGGCTTGGAGAAATTGAGCGAAGCGGGACTGTAGGCAGGCGCGAGATAATTGCCCGAGTCCATCATCTGCAGTGCGACGCCCACATAGCGCCCTTCGTCAGGACTCCACAACCCACGGGAGCCCTGGAAGGCAAAACCAAGCAACAGACCCAGCAGCATCACCCACAGGAGTGAACTGGTGTGGATGCGCGCGACCGCTCGCGTAGATTCAACCGACACGCTCAGGCTGCTGTTCATGCGTGACAACCGGTCAGCGATGCACTGGTCGCCTCCTCTATGCGACAGGTAGGTGGTGAATGTGGGCAGGCGGCATTCGGCATGCTGCTGCCTTGTGCGCTCATGCGATCGCCCGCGGCCGGGGTGGACGAGTTATGACATGGCGTTTTGCGGAACCGATCCTGAAACGTACCGGCCGTTGCGGGCATGGGTGAGGCTCTGCGTTGGCGAAGGACTGGTTAGTCTTTTGCCAATTTCGTGCCATGCCACTAAGTGACTGAGCGCGCGTCTATTTGCCGGCTGATCGCGCGCCGCGATCGCCATGCAAAACCTGCACCCTGCAATTTTCGTTTGCAAAAATGGTAGGAGCGCGCGCCGGATCGCGCGCATCGCGTCACAGGTTTTCTTGAGGAAGTGCCTGCGCCAGTGTTGCTGCAGGCCACACGGCCAGCGATATGCCGCGGAACGGCTGGATATAGATGGCGTGTTCGCGATCGGCGTCGCTCAGGCGCCTGGGATAGATGATCACCAGGCCTTCGGGGTGTTGGCGCACCCACGCGCTGAGTGCGTGGAGACTATGCACCGATGCGACCGGCTGGGTTAGGCGTCCGAGGAAGGTGTACTGCCCGTCGTTCGATTCGAAGTTGGCGACGGGACGTCCCTGCTGCTGGGCAGTCGCAAGCAGTCGGGCCACGGGAGCGAAGTCGTAAGCGGGCCATAGCGTCATGCTGAAGAGCCCGTTGGCCGCCACCACAGCGAGCAAGCCCACGCCGGCCACGCGGTACAGTTCTGCTCCTCGCGGCACGGCAAGTGCCAAGGCCAAGAGCAGATACAGCACGCCGAAGGGGCGGCTATGCGTAGCCAACGTTGCAAACATCGGGTCGGCGAGGTGCCCATGGGTAACCAGCCCATTCATGGCGATCAAGATGACGCCAGCAATCGCCAATAGCAGCGCCAACGGCCATGGCGACCACCAGCGGCTTGGGTGCGCCTCGCGCAAGGACAGGCGCGCCAGCGATGCCGCGATCAGCAAGGCAAATCCGGCAAACTCCGGCAGCAGGTAGTACGCCTGCTTGCCGCTGATCACCGAGAACGCCAGCAAGACGGGGCCGAGCCAGGCGAGCAAGAACCTCACGCCAGGCTCAAGCGGACCACGCAAGGCAGCCAGCGCCAACCAGATACGCGGCCACAGCGCAAACGGAAACACCAGCACCGGCAGCAAGGGCAGGTACCACCAGAACGGCTGCGCATGAGCGAAAGCGTCGACTACGCGACCCGCGGTCTGGTGCACCAGCAGCGTGTGCCGATAGACCTCGCCGCCACTCCACGCGGCAGACAAGGCCCACGCCAGCAGTACGCCACAGGCCGCGAGACACGCAACGCCTCCTCGTACATACCAGCGCCGGGCATCGCGCCGCGCGTAGTCGCTCCATAGAGGACCCAGCAACCAGGGCAGGCCAACATGCAGCAGCATCACGGGCCCCTTGGTCAACAAGCCGAGGCTGAGCGCCAAGGCGAATCTACCCAGGCTCGGCGGTTGACCATGCACTGCGGGTGCAAGGCAAAGCAGGGCGGCCAGTACGCAGTCAGCCAACAGCACCTCGTACATCACCTGCAGGCCAAACAGGAAGCCATAGGTAAGCGCGAGCAGGATCCACGCCGCGCCGTGTGCGATCAGCGGACTGTCTGGAAATAGTCGGCGCGCCAGGCGCCACGCCAGCACCAGCTGAAGGGCGCCGAGCGCCACCTCGAGCAATCGCGGCCACACATCACCCACACCGCCGATCGCCCAGCCCAGCTGGATCAGCCACAGCAGTAGCGGTGGTTTGTCGCTGTAGGGCAAGCCGTTGAGGTAAGGAACCAGCACACTGTGATGCGTCCACATCTCCCATGCCACCGACAAGGTGCGCGTGGAATACATGGGCATGGGGCCGTGCTGAAAAATCGCGATCAGCGCCGCCACGATCCATAGCGGCAGCCATGTCCACGGCAGATATGACCCAAGCCGAACGTGCGAGGTGGCGCGAAGTGCGTGAGTATCAGGAAAATTCACAGTCGACTCGAGAACGTGGTGGCACAGGTACAAGGCGCGGGGACATCAACGGTGGCTGTCGATGCCGCCCCAGTCCTCGACAGCGCCCGACGGCACCTGACCCTGGCGGCATGCCGGGGCCACCGCATCGCTGCGAAACAGCCGCCAATCGCGTCCACTGGTGATGCCTGCATCTACGGTTGCCGAGGGGATGATGCAGGGGCCCATCACGTCGGCCAGCACCAGCACCCAGCGCCTTTCCGGCGCCTGGGCCTGCCAGCGTATCGACGACGCCAGCTGCTGATGCCAGGGCACCACAAAGCCGAAATCGGTGAGTTGGCGCGAAAAAGCCAGCGGCAGTTCTTCTTTCCAGGCGACCAACGCGAGCTCGGCTTGTGGACCGATGGTCTGTTCCACGCGATTTGCGAGCGCCGCCGGGGAGCTGGCGCGCGCCAACATCGGCGCCATGCCCAGCCCCCAGATCAACCACACGCCGGCCATGCCGGCGAGCACGGCGACACCTGCGCGATGGCGTCGAAATATCGCCGCCTGCAGCAACAGCCACGCACCCAGGGCGATGCACATACCCCACCATAGCGGCGCTTGCTCGCTCAGTTGGCGCGCGGCGATGAAACGCGCAGTCGCCGCAGGATGAAAGCTAAGCGCGGCCACACCGATACCTAACGCGGCGCCGCCGAGCAAGATCAGAAAGCCGATGGCGACGTACGACAACCAGCGCTTCCGCAGCGCTTCTTCCAGATACGGTCCTGCGCACAGGGCCAGCATGGGCAGCGCCGGCATGATGTAAACATCGCGCTTGGCCCGCGTCAGGCTGAAGAACACGATGACCATGACGATCCACGCCAGCGGCAGCAGGATGCGTGCATCGCGCGCCCGAAGTCGCTCCATCCATGTCGGCGCCAGTGCGGGCAGGGCAAGGCTAAGCGGGAGCCACGAGGTGACGATTACCGTGAGATAGAACCACGGCGGCTGGAAGCTGTTCCAGGGATGCACGTAGCGATGGACGGTCTGGTTGAAGAAGATGTCGTGCAGATAGCTGCGCGCCACGTCGCTGTCGTACGCGTGCACATAGAAAAGCAAAGGCGCCATCCACAGCGCGATGGCCAGGGCGAACGCCAGCAGGCCGCCCATCCAGTGCCCGATATGACCACGCAAGTCAGGCATTTCCAACCAGGGACGCCGCATGGCAAAGGCCCACGGCAAGAGCATCAGCAAGGCAAGAAAGCCCACGCCCTTGGTGATGATGCCCAGGCCCGCGGCAAAACAGCCAAGCCAGAACGCACGCCAGTCCGGCCCCAGCAACAGATGCCGCAGCAGCCCCACATTGGCGAGCGTGATGAAAAACGTGACGGTCGGATCGATCTGTCCGCGCTTGGCCTGGAACACGAACTGCACCGTGCAGAGCAGAGCAAGACTGGCAAACATGCCGGCGCGATGACCCCACAGCCGCCTCGCCAGGTCGTACACCAGCCACAGCGTACCCAGCGCGCTCAGCAAAGAAGGCAGCAAGAAGGCCACCCACCAGTTGCCCGTGAGCGTGTACGACAACGCTTGCATGGCCATGAACAGCGGCGGCTTGTCCGAATACCAATCGCTGCCTCGATGCGGAATCAGCCAGTTTCCGGACGCGACCATTTGATGCGCCACCAGCGCAAAACGCGGCTCATCCGAGGGCGTGGGTCCACGCAGGCCGATGCCGGCCGCGAGCAACAGCAAGGCGCCCAGCATCAACAGCCAGCGCTCCAATCGATCACGCGGCCAGGCTGTTGCCGGAGCATCCGTTGGCTCGCTTCCAGATCCGTGGCGATGCGAGGACATCACGTCGGCACGCTCTGCGGAAACCTCGCCGGGCGCGCGTAGTGGTTCCGTCATGGTGCCCATGCCCGCTCAAGGAACAGGTCTTCGCTTGCGGTGGCCGGCACGTCCCCCAGCGACGACCCGAACACGGGGCGCCCCAGCAAATCCGGGTGCGCCGCCACCACGCGACAAGCGACTTCACGCGCTGACAGCCCTTGCGTGGGCAGGGAGCAGTTGCCGTTGCCGTAAGGGGCATACACCGACGCATCGGTGACGCAGAACATGCCGACCGTCGCCACGCGGGAGGCCACAGCCAGATGCATCACGCCGCAATCGGCCGTGATCATCAAATCCATGCCGGCCATGACCGCGCCCATGCGGCGAATGTCGGACGAGTAATAACCCGGCCATTCGGCCCCCAGCATGGAATGGCCATGCATGGGGATCAGCTCGAGCATGCTGGCTGCCGGACACAGCGTCTTGAAGGTGTCGATGAACTCGCGCCACCACTCCATCGGGTAACGCTTGGCGCCCGTCGCATTGGCGAACACGCCTACCACCGGTGGCGAGCTGGTCTGGCGCGACACGGCCAGTAGTTCGCCAATCACATGGCGTCCGTGGGCTCGCTCGACATCCGTCAGTCGAATATCCAATGGAGGATAGCCAGGCTCCTCGCCATGGCTGCGGCCCAGCGCCCAGCGCAGCAGGTTGACCGGCCGCTTGGCCATATGTTGCATGGCAATACTGGTCGGCGCTGCGTGGGTGAGACCCGAGCGCAAAGGCGAGTCGCTGAAGCCCAGTTTGTAAGTTCCGTGCAGCAGTCGGGTGACCGCACGACTGAAGCCCGAGCCCAGGCATGGGTCGATGATCAGGTCATAGCGGCTGCGACGCACGCGGTGGAGCAGATGCAGGAAGGGCAGCGGGTGCTTGAATCCTCGCCTGGGCAGGCAATAGACGTTGCGGACGCTGAAGAAGGTCGCGAAGACTTCTTCGGCGATATCCCCTTCGGAAATTACGTCGATTTCCGCGCCCTTGAAGTGCCGCTCGAGCTCCGCAATCAACGGCGTAAGCAAGATGGTATTGCCAAGACGATGATTGGGGCGGCAGACCAGAATGCGAAAGATGCCTTTGCGAGGCAGCGGGTCGTTGCAATGAAGTGTCTTGGATTCGTTCAAGCGGCACCGGTAGGCATAAGGAGGCATGAGGCGAATTCCGCTCCGGGCTCATGCCGAGATCCGCGCAACTACCGCCAACCGCATCATGCCCTAAGAAGGGTGCAATAAGTTGACACAGAGAAGACAAAGGATCTGGTAGCTCGCAGCCGGACAGTGCTGCGGTGCGATTTTCGTGCCACAGCTGCAAGTGATTGATGCTTCGACGAAAGAGCTCGCCCGGCAGGGTCCAGCGAACCCGCCGCATCCCGCAGAGTGCAAACTTTGTCTGCAATGATTGGCAGGGCGGCCCGGAGACTCAGGGTGCAGGATGTTCCGGGCAGGCCGGAAGATCGTCGACCTGGTGCGCTGGAAGGGGGATGGTGAGCACGATCCGCACGCTCGCATCCGCCTGGCAGGGTTCCACGTAACCAATCGCACCCGGCGTGGTCGCCACAAAGCGCACGACGGCATCGGCCGAGGCGAGCACGTAAGGCGGACTGACACCCTGGAAGTATTGCCGGTCCCAGTAGTCCTGCAGCTGGGTGTCGTCCATACGCAGCAGTGCTCGGGCGAATGCCACGCGCATCGGCGCGCGGCTGGGGAGGTTGACCGGCGTCAGGCGTTGCCCCTTGCCGTCCACAAAGATCTTCTTCAGATACACATTGCGCACCGTGTTCTGATCCAGCGTCATTTGCGGCCCATCAAGTGCAGTGATGATCGCAATCTGTGGCTGCGCGGCCCAGGCCAAGCCTGCCTGCACCAGCAGCGCACTGATGATCAGCCACGTGGACCATTGCCGTAATTGTCCGCGCATGGGAGCGACGCTCAGAACAACACCGCGACGGACGCCAGCCAGCCGGTCGGGGCGAGCAGCTCGTTGTGCGAGCCGTCGCGATACTCGAGCTTGAGCACCACCCCTTCGATCGGCCTGAAATTGATGGCCGTGGTACGGATGGTGCTGGTCTGCGCCGGCGTCGATGATCGGTAGCGCTCATAGCGGCCGATCAGGTACAGCCGTCGCCACAGCGGCACCTCAGCTTGCACGAAGCCGCCCCGCTCATCGGGACGGTTACTGGTGCTGCTGCGATAAATGCCCTCGCCGGTAAGGCTCACGTAGCGGCTGGTCCAGCTGAAATCGATGCCGTTGAGCCAGTATTTTTCGCGTGGCTGTTCCAGCTCGTAGTTCAGCGTGGAGGCGCCAATACTCAGCGAGTCGCCCAACAGGTGGTAGAGCACCCGGCCGCCAATGGCCTGGCGAAAATTATTCTGCAGCGTCTCGGTGGTGCCGAAGTTGGTATACGCGTTGTCCTGATCGCGGCCAATGTTGAGGTTCTTGCTGTCATCGGCGAAGACCCAGTAATCGAGGTCGTTTCCCTTCACCGGAAGCGTGCCGAACATCATCACGCCGTTGGTGTGGAGCGCGAACGCCGCGGAGGTGGACAAAGGCCGCGAGACGGTCCAGGTCAGCGGATCGGCATGCACCAGATTCCATTCGCCCACGGGCGTGAGGAACTTGCCAAAGCGGAAGGTGATGGCCTGGTTGGCGTGGTAGTCGGCGTACAGTCGCTCGATATCGAGCTCGGCATCGTCATCGTCGGTGCGGCCGGTGCTGTTCACCGGGTTGGTCGCCTCGATCTCGCTGAAAAGCTGCCAGCGGGTGCCGATGTCCTGGGTGATGAACAGGCTCAGGTCGCGCACGTTGTAGCTGGTCTTGGTGCCCTGGACGCTATAGAAATTGAGGTCGGCATAACCGCCGACGCGCAAACCCACGCCCGGAAAATACAGGCCCTGGCCCAGCGTATAAGGTGCCGGTTGCCAGCTGCCGTCGCTGTCGTCCGCAGCCATGGCGCCCGAGGCGCAGAGCAGTCCCAGCAGCAGGGCGACTGCGCCAGGAAGCGGGTAGCGGCGAGGGTGCCTGTTCATCGGTCATGCCCACCAACAAGGAATGGAACCAAGCCGGCGCGCCGGGTTCTGGCGGCTGGCACAGCGAAACGAAAGGCTGGCGAGCGACTATTTGACCGGAGGGGCTCGGCACTGCGGCGGATTCTGCGACAGTGCAGGGGTTGCCGCAAAGGCGCGCCACCCCAGTTGGGCGGCGACGCACTCTTATCTTCAGCGCGACGGCAGCATCTTGACGACACGATCGGCCTTGTTTCGCCTGCTGTTCCTGACCCTGCTGGGCACCGTGATGGTGGTGGGGGCGCTGTCGTTCTATCAGTTTCGCAGTGCGCTCCGGTCTGAAATTGCCGGCAACCTGCGCTTTGGCGCCAGCACCGTGATGCAGCGCATCGATACGCTGCTTTTCGCGCATATCGAAAACATGCGCGTGTGGAGCGGGCTGGAGGTGATGCAGGACATCCGCGTCAATGACGTGGATAAGCGTCTCTCACACTTTCTTTCGGACCTTCACGCCGGTCAGGGCAATGCGTACGCCGCGCTGTTGTGCTCCGATGCGAGCGGCCGTGTGGTAGCGGCCAGCCAGCCATCGCTGATTGGAAGGGCGGCGCCCACCAGTGGCGCCTGGCGTCCCATTTTGGGCGGCCGCCTTGGTGGAGCGTCCATTGCCCAGACCTGGGGTGCCGATGGCCAAGGCGCCATCTTGCGTACGCCGGTGCCCAATACGTTCGGGCAGGGCAACATCGGCTACCTCTATGTCGTGCTGAATTGGCAGGCCGTGCAGGCACTGCTGGATGAGGCGGTGGATCACGGGTCGCGCGGTCTCCTGCTGGTGGATGATCGCGGCCACGTCATCGCCGCCTCCGCCGCCTTGCGTACGCGCGCTGATCTCTCGCGATTGCAATTGGATTGGCGCTTGCCAGCGCAGGGTGCGCTGTCTTATGTCCGCGATGGCAGTGCGCTCGGCTATGGAACCTTGTTGGTCGGCATCGCGACATCGACGGGCTATCAGCAATTCCAGGGTCTTGGCTGGCACATCGTGATGATGGAGCCGACCTCGGTTTCTTTTGGGCCGATCTGGCGCTTGCTGTGGGCCATGCTGGCGGTCTTGGTGCTGACCTTGCTCGCCGGACTGTGGATTTCGTCGCGGCTGGCTAACCGCATCGCGTTGCCCATCGTGGCGCTGACCGATTTTACCCGCAGCTTCCGCCAACGCGACGCGGCCCTGCCGCAGCTCCCTGCCACCAATATCTCCGAGATTCATGAGCTGCACCGTGCTTATGCGGAGATGATCGACGCCCTGGCGCGTTCGCGCGAGCAGGTCGTACGCGCGGGCAAGCTGGCCGTGGTTGGCGAAATGGCCGCCATCATGGCGCACGAGGTGCGAACCCCCATGGGCATACTGCGCAGTTCCGCCCAGATGCTGCAGCGGCAGCCGCACCTGGGCGAGCGCGAACATGAGCTGATCGGCTTTATCTTCAGCGAGACCGAGCGGCTCAACCGGCTTGTCACGCTGCTGCTTGAATGCGCACGCCCGGCACCGCCCGATTTTCGTCCGCACGACTTGCACGCCATTGTCGACGGCGTACTGGGCCTGCTTGCTTCACGCGCAGACAAAGCCGGCGTTTCGCTCTCCAGCAAATTTGCCGAGCCAGTGCTGGTTTTCACCTGCGATCGCGAACAGATGATGCAAGTGCTGCTCAATCTTGTATTGAATGCATTGGCCTTCGTGGGCGAGCAAGGCCGCGTGCAGGTGGCCACCCGTTCGGATGCGGGCACGGTATGGATCAACGTGATGGATGACGGCCCTGGCGTGCCCGAGGCGTTGCGACAGGCCATCTTCGATCCGTTCTTCAGCCGCCGCGATGGCGGCATCGGCCTGGGCCTGACGATTGTGCAGCAGGTCGTGCATGTGCATGGCGGCGAAATCACCGTGGGCGAGAGCGCCTGGGGTGGCGCCTCCTTTAATCTTCGCTTCGCAGTGGATGGACAGGGCCGATGAACGCCAGGCGGATACTCGTGGTGGACAACGAGGCGAAGATGCGCCGCATCCTCGAGCTTTCGCTGAAATCGCTGGGCCACAGCGTGATCGAGGCAGGCGACGGCGTGGAGGCGCTCGCTGTGATCGAGCAGCAGTCGGTCGACCTGGTGCTCACGGATCTGCGCATGCCGCGGATGGATGGCATCGCCTTGCTTCAAGCCTTGCGCGAACGCAACCAGGATGTGCCAGTCATCGTCATGACCGCCTATGCCACGATCGAGACCGCCGTGGCCGCCATGAAGCTTGGCGCGGTCGACTACATCATCCGGCCGTTCGAGATGGAGACCGTGGAGATGGCGGTGACGCGAGCGCTGGCCATGCAGGCCGTCCAGCGCGAGAACCACTACTTGCGCGAAGAGATATCGCGAGGCTGGGGCGAGTTCATCGGTGTCAGTCCGGCCATGCGGGCGCTTTACGAACTGATTCGCCAGGTGGCTCCCACGCGCAGCAATGCGTTTATCGTCGGGGAAACCGGCACCGGCAAGGAATTGGTGGCTCGCGCGATCCACGAGGCATCCGGGCGGCAAGGCCTGTTCGTGCCCATCAATTGCGCGGCCATTCCCACCGAGCTGCTGGAAACCGAACTCTTCGGCCATGTCAAAGGAGCCTTCACCGGCGCCTTGCGCGATCGCGTGGGCAAGTGCGAGCTGGCCAGTGGCGGCACCATCTTTCTCGACGAGATCACCGAGATGCCCACCAGCCTGCAGGCCAAGCTGCTGCGTGTGCTGCAGGAAGGGCGCATCGAGAGACTCGGAGCCAATACGGCGATACCCGTGGACTTGCGTGTGGTCGCCGCCACCAATCGCGAACCACAAGAGGCCGTCGAAGCAGGCTTGCTGAGACGCGATCTTTATTTTCGCCTCAACGTGGTGCGCATCGACGTGCCGAGGCTGCGTGACCGCCACGGCGACATGACCATCCTGGCCAATCACTTCCTCAACAAACACTCACTGGAACTGGGGCGTGCAACGCCCCGCCTGTCGGTGCGCGCACTTGAGCGCCTGGAAGCCTACGACTGGCCGGGCAATGTGCGCGAGCTCGAGAATCTGATGGAGCGCGCCGCCGTCCTCTGCCGCGATCGAGAGGTCGGCACGTCACTTTTGCCTGCCGAGCTCTCGCGCGAGGCGACGGCCGCGCCGCTGCAGGCAGCGCCGTCGCTGGAGGGCCAGCTGGCTTTGAAAGATCGCGTCGAATCCCTGGAGCGCCAACTCATCGAAGCCGCGCTGGCGCGTAGCGACAACAACAAGGCCGCCGCGGCGCGCCTGCTCGGCGTCAGCGAGCGCACGCTTTGGTACAAGCTCAAGACGTATCAGATGTAGCGTCGAATGGCCGCCGCTGACTCAGGTCGCTTAACGCGCTTGATCGGTGGACAGCGATGCTACGTCGCCACTCACAGGTATCAGCTCTTCGTTCGCTGATAGTACCGTCGCGATTTGTCGCGGCTCCCGCAATCGGCCATATCGCACCATCGGCGCTGGCCGTTGCGCGTCTGGTCTTCGAAAAGCCAGTCGCAAGAAGGGCAGAAGCGCAGGCGCTCATGAGAGCCGTTGGTCAGCAGCTCTGCCGCGTCGAGCAGGATGGGCGAAAGCGCGTCGGTCGCATTGCGTGGTGCGGGCCAGTGCCAGACGAGCGTGTGGGGATCGATCAGGCGGGCCTGATAGGCGTGGCCGGCTGCTTTGCCAATGGCGGCGATGGTACTGGCCGGCGCTCGTTCGCCATGTGCCAGCGGCCGCAGTGCCGAGGCGAGCAATTGCCGGACGGCACGCAGCGCAGGCAAGTCAACGTCCTTGCCGCGTGGAAACGGCAGATCCACTGCCGCAAACCATTGCTTCACGTTGTCCGAAGACGACAACCAATCGTGCTCGCGCTCTGTCTCAGGCCAGCTGATCGTATTGATGAAGTCGAGGCTGGGGCGGCCGCCGATCAATTTGTAGGTGCCGCCATAGCTGCCGGGATCGAGTTGGAGTGCGTCCATGGGGCGATATTACCAGTTATTTGATTTTGACAGGTAATAATTGCAGGCGTATAAGTCTCACCATCATGAATGCATTGACTGGTAAGACTGGTTCCGGCGTACTGACCCTGGCCGATCGCGTGCCGCCTCACGCGTTCTTTGTCGGCAGCGCGATCTTTCACTATCTCGGCCCTTCGTTCGCGGTGCTGCTGTTTGCGCGGGTGCCGGTAGCGGGTGTGGCGTGGCTGCGTATCGTCTCGGCAGCGATCGTGTTCGCTGTGTGGCGGAAACCGTGGCGCGCGTTCTTTGCCGCGACCCGCAATGCGCAATGGACCATGCTCGCATTAGGTGGCGTTTTTGCCACCATGAACTACTGCTTCTATCGCGCTATCGCCGAGCTCCCGCTGGGTACCGTTGCGGCCATCGAGTTCATGGGTCCGGTGGCCCTGGCGCTGATGGGTGCGCGCTCGATGCGCAATGTGGCCGCACTGTCGCTGACCGTCGCCGGCGTGTACCTGTTGACCGAGCTGCGCTTTGCAGGCTCGCCGCAGGCGTTCTTCTGGGCCTTCGCCAATGCGGTGCTATTTACGTTGTATATCGTGCTGGCGCATGCAGTGTCCCGCTCTGATCCCGCAGCCAGCCCGATCGATCGCCTGGGAGCATCGATGATCGTGGCGGGCGCGGTGATTTCGCCGCTGGGTCTGGGAGATGCCGCTTCGGCCTTGCTGGATCCCATCGCCCTGGCGGCGGGTTGCGCGGTAGGCATCAGTTCGTCGGTGATCCCCTATGTGTTGGATCAATTGGCCATGCGCCGGCTGCCTCGATCGACCTATGCGCTGTTTGTAGCCTTGCTGCCGGCAACAGCCGTCATCATCGGCGTCATCGTGCTTCGGCAAGTGCCGTCGCTGGTTGAATTGGTCGCTGTCGGGCTGGTGATTGCGGGCGTGGCGCTCCATCGGCCAATGGCCTGAGCGGAGGCGAGCATGCGGTACGTACAGCTCGGTCGCAGCGGATTGAAGGTGTCGCGCCTGTGTCTCGGCGCCATGAGTTACGGAAGCCCGCAGGCGAAGGCCTGGATCCTGAGTGAGGAGGAGGGGAGGCCCATCATTCAGCGTGCGCTGGAGTGCGGCATCAATTTCTTCGATACGGCGGACATGTATTCCGGCGGCGAGAGCGAGCGCGTCTTGGGGCGCGCCCTGCGTGATTTTGCTCGTCGCGAGGAAGTGGTCGTGGCAACCAAGGTGTTCTATCCGACAGGGGCCGGGCCGAACGAACGCGGCCTGTCGCGCAAGCACCTGTTTGACGCGATCGATGCCTCGCTGATGCGCCTGGGCATGGACTATGTCGACCTCTACCAGATTCATCGCTGGGATGATGAAACGCCGCTGGAGGAAACCCTCGAAGCGCTCAATGACATCGTAAGGTCGGGCAAGGCGCGCTATATCGGTGCCTCAAGCATGCACGCCTGGCAGTTCCAGCGCGCGCTGATGACCTCAGAGCGGCATGGATGGGCGCGCTTCATATCGATGCAGAACCATTACAACCTCGCCTATCGCGAAGAAGAACGCGAAATGCTGCCCTTATGCCGCCTCGAAGGCGTGGGTGTGGTGCCCTGGAGTCCCCTGGCGCGCGGTTTCCTCGCACGCTCTCGCAGCGAAGCGATGACGCTGCGCGCCAGCCATGATGCCTTTGGGCAAAGCCTTTACTACAGCGAAGACGACTACCGCGTCGTCGATGCCGTGACCAGGCTGGCCTCCGTGCGGGCAAGGCCGCAGGCGCAGATCGCCCTCTCGTGGCTGCTCCACCAGCCGGGCGTGGCGGCGCCGATCGTCGGCGCCACACGCATGTCGCATCTGGAGCAGGCTATCGAAGCGCTCTCATTGACATTGACGGCTGAAGAGTGCGCGCAATTGGAGGCGCCGTACCGGCCGCACAGGGTGCTCGGTCATGAGTAAGTGCGGCAAGTAGAGCTTCTACTCACGTGCCCGCCTGCGTGCCGAAGCTCGGCGGGCGATCCGCCATGGCCGAGCCGAATGCCGGGTTGGGCTGGTCGCCCATCTGGAATAGAAGAGTGCCGCCAGCGGTCAGCTCGGCATGGGTGATCCAGCTCTTGGTCCACGGCTTGCCATTCCAGCTTACCGACTGGATATACGGACGGCCCTTGCCATTGCCCTGCGTCTGCACGATTAGCCGCTTGCCGCCGGCCAGTTGAACTTCGGCGCGCTCCAGCAGCGGGCTGCCGAATACGTAGTGCGTGCTTACGGGATCCACGGCGTACAGGCCTAGTGCGCTCATCACGTACCAGGCGCTCATCTGGCCGCAATCCTCGTTGCCGGGCAGGCCGTCGGGGTCGGGCAGGTACATCGTTTCCAACAGCATGCGCACGCGCGCCTGGGTCTTGTGGTGCGCGCCGGTATACGCATAAAGATAGGGCATGTGATGGCCCGGCTCATTGCCGAAGGCAAACTGGCCGACCATGCCGGCGATATCCGGCGGTGCATCCGCCGGCAGTTCGGAATCGGTGGTGAAGAGCTGGTCCAGCTTTTGCTCGAATGCGTTGGCGCCGCCGAACATCGCCATGTACGTGTAGACGTCGTGCTGGTTGAGGAAGGTCGCCTGCCAGGCATTGGACTCGGTGAAGTCGCGCCACTTCTTCGAGTGTCCGATGGCCCGCGGATCGAACGGCTCCAGCCACTTGCCATCGCTGCCGCGCGGACGCACGAAGTTCACGGTCTTGTCGAACACGTTGCGGTAGTTCTGCGAGCGCGCCTTGAGTGCCGCGGCATCGTCGTGATGACCGAGTTTCTCCGCGTAGTGCGCCATCACCCAGTCGTCATAGGCATACTCAAGCGTCTTGCTGACGGCTTCGCTTTCGACATCGCTGGGGATGTAGCCACGCTTGCGATACTCGGGCAGGCCGAAGTAGTTGTCTTCCATGGCGCGCTTGCGGAACACGGGCCATGCGGCTGCATAGTCGATGCCGGTGAAGCCCTTGGCTTGCGCCTCGGCGATCACGACCGCCGAGTGGTAGCCAATCATGCAGACCGTCTCGATGCCTTGCAGCGGCCACACTGGCGGGCCGGCAGGGCTTTCCTGCGCCATGCGCACCAGGCCGTTGACCAGGTCGGGCACGCGCTCGGGCTGATACAGCGTAAAAAGAGGATGCTCGGCGCGGTAGGTATCCCACAACGAGTAGGTGCTGTAGTTGTGCTGCCCCTTGGGCAGCTGATGCACCTTCATGTCCATGCCGCGATAACGGCCGTCCACGTCGCTGAACAGCGTGGGTGCCAGCATGGTGTGATAGAGCGCGCTGTAGAAGGTGCGCTTGATATCATCCGAGGTGGACTCGATGCGGATGCGGCTGAGCTCGCTTTCCCACGAGGCTTCGGCGGCGGCTTGTATACCATCGAAGTCCCAGGCGGGGATCTCGGTCATCAGGTTGCGCAGGGCGCCTTCGATATCGACGCCCGAGATGCCGACCTTGACCAGCAGTGGTGCGTCGTCGAGCTTGTCGTAGAACAGCGCGGCCTTGAGGTTGGTGCCCTTGACCTGCGTTGTGCCGTCGGATTGTGCACTGTCGTTGGAGTACAGCGTGCCGCGCTTGAACGGTCGCGAGACCTTCAGCGCGAAATAGATGTGGCGTCCATTGGCCCACTGGTGCACGCGGCGTGCACCAACCACTGTGTCATTGCCCACCAGTTTCAGTTCGGCGTCGGTGACGCTGGCGGGCTTCTTCGGGTCGTCGTGGAACCCGTGGGCGAAGTCGACCAGCAGATGCGCCTCGCCCGCTTGCTGGAAGGTGTAGCGGTGGATGCCTGCACGTTCCGTCGCGGTCAGCTCAGCGAGCACGTGGCTGTCTGTCAGTTGCACACGGTAATAGCCCGGTCGCGCCTGCTCACCGGTGTAGTGCGAGCGGTAGCCCTTGACGTGGGTCTTGTAACCCTTGCGTTCGGAGCCCTGACCGGCGTGCACGCCGTCATAGCGTGAGACGTAGTTGACGCCGTCGTAGTCGCGATCGCCCGGCTGCAGCAGCACGGGCCCCATGGCCGGCACGACGAGTACATCGAGCATGTCCGCCGCGCCCGTGCCCGACAGATGCGTGTGCGAGAAGCCCATGATCGAGCCGTCGCCCTGGTGATACCCCGAGCTACCGTCCCATTGCGAGTCATTCGTGTCGGGGCTGAGCTGCATCATGCCGAAGGGCATGCTGGGGCCGGGGTACGTGTGGCCGTGACCGCCGGTGCCCACGAACACGTCCACGTGACGCGACACACTCTCGGCAAGCGCCGTCTTCTTGCCCGCGGCGGCGGGCAGTGCCGGTAGCGCATGGGCGCCACTACTCAGAACACCGAGTGCGGCCATGCCTTGCAGAAAACGACGGCGGGTAACCATGATCTGACTCCTCAAAGCAAAACATTGGCCGCGGGGTCGGCCGGATGGATGGTTCGGTAACTACGCCTTGCGCAGCACCTGCGGATGGCGATCGGCGAGCGTGACGATCAGCTCGCCGAACAAGGTGTTGGCCCAGGCAAACCATGAGCGCGTGAATTTCGCCGGGTCGTCCTGATCGAAAGCCTCGTGCATGAAGCCGGTGCCGGCATGCGTGGTCTTGAGCCAGGCGATGCACTGGGAAATCTCCGCCGCATCGCTGCTGGTGAAGGCGCGCATCATGATCGACATGGGCCAGATCATGCGCAGCCCTTCGTGCGGCCCGCCGATACCCGCTGCCGCTCGTCCTTGGAAGAAGTAAGGGTTGCGCGTGCTCCACGCTTGCGAACGGGTGCGCTGATAACGCGCATCGTCCTGCGAGCAGGTGCCCAGATAGGGAAGGGCGAGCAGGCTGGGCACGTTGGCATCGTCCATGAACAACTGATTGCCGTAGCCATCGACTTCATACGCCCAGTAGTCGCCTTGCTCGCCGTGGATCACACCGTGCGCTTCGGCGGCGCGCTGGATGTCGTCGGCAAGCGCGATGCCGTCGGCGGCCGACCTGTCGTCATGACGTATCGCGCGCAACATCTGGGCCAACTGGCGCAGGCTCGTTGCCGCAAACAGGTTGCCCGGGATGTTGAACGGATAAACGGTGGCATCGTCCGATGGACGGAACATCGCGTGGATCATGCCTGTCGGTCGCGTCGGGTTGCCGTAGCCCTGCAGGAACTGCGATTCGCTCGGCGTCGGCGACGTACGCTGGAAGCGATACGGCCCCGGGCCTTCCTTGCGCTGCTGTTCGCGGAAGGTCTTGAGCACGGTGCGCATCGCGGCGTGCCAGTCGTCATCGAAGGGCTCGGTGTCGCCGGTTGCCTGCCAATAGCCGTGCGCCAGCCGTATCGGGTAACACAACGAATCGATTTCCCATTTGCGCTCAGCCACGCCGGGGCGCATGTCGGTGATGTCGTGCTGCGCCCATTCAAGGTTCGACTTCGCCGCCGGGTCGGGCATGAAGGCGTTGGCATAGGGGTCGATGCTGATGCATAGCGCGTGGCGATGAATCAGCCCGCGGAACAGCTGCTGCAAGGCCTTGTCCTGGCGGGCTAGCTGCACGTACGGCCAAACCTGCGCGGAGGAATCGCGCATCCACATGGCGTCGATGTCGCCGGTGACCACGAAGGTGTCGGGCTTGCCGCGCAGCGTGCCCACCTGGACGGTGGTATCGAGCGTATTGGGGAAACAGTTCTCGAACATCCACGCCAGCTCGGGATCGCCGATGCGTGCCTTGGTGGTTGCGATCAGTTTTTCAACGGCGGCACTGGTGAATTTGCGCTGGCCAACCGGTGGGCGCTTGCTTGTGAACACCGTCTTGCCGGTGCCAGCCAGCATGCCGTTTGAGAGCATGGCGGCGGCCGGTGCCATCGCCATCCATTTGAGCAGGTCGCGTCGCGTGGTCCTCATGGCTTGGCCTGTGCCGGCGACTGTACGGCATCGACCAGCGAGGTCAGCTTGAGCGCGGCCTTGAGGCGCGACACGTCCGCCGTGCTCTTGACGGTGATATCCACGTGCTCACCGGGCAGCAGGTCGAACGCATTGTCGGAAAGCTCGGCATCGATGTTGCCCAAATCCAGCCACACGCCGCGCGCAAGCTGCTTGCTGCGGACGGTTACCACAACGTCGTTTCCGGCCTGATGCCAATCGGTCGAGAGCCCGGGCTGCGTCGGTAGCGCCAAGGTCTTCGCCAGCCCGAAATACAGCAGGTGATGGGCAATCACCTCGCCGTTCTCAAGCACGTCGAACGAGGCCACCGTGCTCGTCGGATTCGCACCGTGCAACAGCTCTGCATCACTGAATTCGCCCGCCGAAGTGCTGCCGAGCGCGGTGGCTTCGATCGGCTTGCTGCTTTCGCTCAGGCGCTTGCCGGCCATGTCGTAGATGCGCGTGCGCAGCACGGCCTTGAATGGCGTCGTGCGGTCGGACACCAGATGCAGCGTGGTGTGGCCGTCGCGCCGCATCGGCACCACGTCCACGGGCGCATAGAAGCGCTTGGCATGGTATTGCAGCGCCTTCCAGCGACCGAAATAGTCGAGGCTGGACCAGGACGGCCCCGGCCACACATCGTTGAGCTGCCAGTACAGCGAACCCATGCTCTGCGGACGCGCGCTGCGCAAATGTTCGGCCGCCAACTCGATGCCCTCGGCCTGCATCAGCTGGCTGAGGTAAACGAATGACGCGAAGTCCTTGGGCTCGCCGTAATTGCCGCGGATATAGAGCAGCAGGCGGTCGTTGCCATCGCCATTGGCGAACTTCTGGTGCGCGCGCATCACCGGCGAGTTCGGCGCCATGTCGGCTGCATTGGCGAAACTCTCTATGGTGGCCATCACCGGGAACGACTGCAGGCCGTATTCGGACTGGAAGCGCGGCGCGACATCCAGGTAGTGCTCGATCGGTTCGGAGCCCGACCACACCTTCCAGTAGTGGTAGTCGCCATCGTTGAGCACGTTGGCTTCGCCATCGAAGTCCGTGCTGGGCGAGCTGGCCCAGTAGGGCACGTCGGCATCGTTGGCCTTCACCACGTCGCGCAGCGTGGTGCCGAAGAGTTCACGCATCCCATTTTCGATGCGCTGGCGCTCGTCGCTGCTGATGGACTTCTTGAAATCTTCGCGATCGGGCCAGGACTCCCAGCCCGTCTGCACCTCGTTGTTGCCACACCACAGCACGATGCTGGGATGGTTGCGCAGGCGGCGCACCTGTTCCACCGCTTCGATGCGTGCGTTCTCGCGGAACGCGGGGTCGTAGGGCGTGATCGCGCCGCCGAACATGAAGTCCTGCCAGATCATGATGCCCAGCTGGTCGGCCAGGTCATAGAACGCATCACTCTGGTAATAGCCGCCACCCCACATGCGCAGCATGTTCATGTTGGCGTCGCGGGTGGAGGTCAGCAGCTTGCGCAATTGCTCAGGCGTGGTGCGCTCGGGAAAGCTGTCGGTGGGGATGAGGTCGGCGCCCTTGGCAAAGATCGGTACGCCGTTGACCACGAAGGCGAAGCTGCGGCCCCACTGATCACGGTCGCGACGCAGTTCGACGCTGCGCAGGCCACTGCTGCGGTCCGCGCTGGCGAGCGTGTCGCCGGCCCGCTGCACGTCGACATGGAAGCGGTAGAGATTTTGTTTGCCGTATCCCAGTGGCCACCAGCGTTGCGGATGGTCGATCGCAAACGCCAGGCGCACCGTGTTGTCACCTGTCGTGAGCCGCACGTCTTGCGCACTCTCGCCGTGGCTGCCATCAGGCGCCGTCCAAGTCAGCGTGACGTGTGCGGGGCCAGGCTTGCCCACCTGCAACAAGACTTCAGCCGCAAGCGCTGCCTTGTCCGCGTCGACGTGCGGCTGGGCGATATGGAAATCCTCCAGGCGCGCGCCGGTCCAGCTCTCCAGTCGCACCGGCTGCCAGATGCCGAGCGTGACGAAGCGCGGACCCCAATCCCAGCCGTACTGGTAGTTGGCCTTGCGCACATAGTTGGACGTCTGCTTGCCCTTGGGCTCATCACCGAAGGCGGAATCGAACTCGCCCGGCAAGGCATAAGGCTGCTTGAGCAACCAGGGCTGCAGCTTGGCGATGGGCGAATGCAGCTTGACGACCAGTGTATTGCTGCCCGCATGCAGCAGGCTCTTCACCGGCACGCGCCAGCGACGGAACATGTTGTCCGCACTCAGCAGCGGCTTGCCGTTGACGGCGACGTCGGCGAACGTGTCCAGTCCATCGAACACCAGCTCCACGTGATCTTGCTTCAGCGTGGCGGCGTCGACGTTGAAGGGGAGGCGATATTCCCAGTCCGCCAGGCCGATCCACTGCAGCTTCGCTTCGTTGTCGCGATAGAACGGGTCGCCGATCTTGCCGGCCGCCAACAGGCCCGTCTGCACGCTGCCGGGCACGTGCGCGCTGGTCCAGGCCGTCTGTTCCGGGTGTTTGGCTGCCAGTGGCGTGCCCGGCAGCAGGCGGAACTGCCACCCCGTATCGAGCGGCATCGCTTCAGTAGCGTGGAGTTGGCTTGTACCAGCGAAGAGGAGGCCGGCCAGCAGGCCGAGAGAAGGGCGGTTCAAAGAGGGCAAGGCAAAGCGCTCCGCATCGTCGTGGTTGGAACCTCGGCCGTCAGGGCCGGCCGGCCTGGCGGGAAAGCGAAGCTTCCCGACAACGGCATGTGCTTACGGGGTCAATTGTCCAGCGACGCCGTGGAACGATGATCCAGTTCGCCGGACACTTCGTTCGCCGCCTCGATGAGCAACTTGGTGGTGACCGCCATGGTCATGGAGGAGCCGCGTCGTTCGATGAAGGGAATGGTGATCGCGCAGATGGCTCGATCGTGTTGCATGACCGGCGCGGATATATCGGTCACGCCATCGACCACCTGGCTTGCGATCGTGGCAACGCCCGCGGTGCGGATCTCGCGTATCGCCTTTTCGATCGGCGGGCGACGCAGCTGTGGCTCGTGCTCGATCATCATGGTGAACCAGCGTTCGCGCGTGGCCTCGTCCTGCCATGCCAGCAGCACATGACCGGACGCAGAGTGGGAGATCGGACGACGATGGCCCACCCGGACCACCAGGCCGATTTCACCCGGCGGATCGACGCGTGCGATCACCACGATCTGTTCCTGTGACGGAACCACCAGGTGACACGACTGGTCGATCTCCTCGGAGAGCCGATGCATGACGGGCAGGGCCGTTTCCACCAGGCTCTTCACGGGAGGTTGCTCCATGCCCAGGCGGAACAGTCGCGGCGTGAGCGAGTAGCGGCCTTCGCCATCGGGGCGGCTGATGTAGTCGCGCTCTTCCAGCACCTGGAGCATGCGGAAGATTTCGCCGCGCGAACGGCCGACGCCTTCGGAGATCTCCGCAATGGTCAGCGGCGCGACGGCGCGCGCCAGCAGCTCAAGGATGTCCAATCCCTTGTCGAGGGCGGGAGCGCGGTATTTGGGAGACTCTGCAGCCATAAGCATCCGTGGTATTGAGTGGCTCGTCATGCAGACGATGGGCGGAGTGTCCGAGGAGATTGAGCGGCCTCGGGGCCTACCATGCTGCGCCGCAACTTGTGATACATATAAACTATAAGTTCATATTTGCACAATTGTGGCGCCCGGGGCAGAGGGATGGGCGCTCGCCAACGGCCGGAGGATGAACATCCATGCACCCACAAGCCGCGCCGATTTCGGCGGGTGGTCGTTTTCGGGACAGGGTCCCGCTGTTGCCCCTGGTCTTGATCGTAAGTCTTTTTTTTCTTTGGGGTGTGGCCAACAACCTCAATGACGTGCTGGTGGCGCAATTCAAGAAGGCCTTCACCCTCTCGGACTTCCAGGCCGCGCTTGTGCAGAGCGCGTTCTATCTCGGGTATTTCGTCGTGGCGCTTCCGGCGGGCGCCTATATGCGGCGATACGGCTACAAGTCGGCGGTGGTGCTGGGGCTGGGCCTGTACGGTGCCGGGGCCCTTCTGTTCTGGCCGGCTGCCGCGTCTGCCACCTATGGCATGTTCCTGGCGGCGTTGTTTGTCATCGCCTGCGGACTGGCCTTCCTCGAGACCTCGGCCAATCCCCTGGTCACCTTGCTGGGTCCGGCATCGTCGGCCGCCGCGCGCCTCAATCTGGCGCAGGCATTCAATCCGCTGGGATCGATCGCCGGCGTGCTGATCGGGCAGCACTTCATCTTTACCGGTGTGCAGCACACGCCCGCGGAACTCGCCGCCATGGGGGCGGGTGCGCGCGAGGCATTCACCCAGAGTGAGGCCGCCGCCGTGCAGATGCCTTATCTGATCATCGGCCTTGGCGTGCTTTTGTGGGCCGTGGTGATCGTGCTGACGCGATTCCCGTCGGTGGCCGTCAGCGAGGAGGGTGCACCGGGCGAGCGGGGCGTGCTGAGGCACTTGCTGCGCGATGGCAGGTTTCTGGGTGCGGTCGCTGCGCAGTTCTTCTATGTGGGTGCGCAAGTGGCCATCTTCAGCCACATGATCCGCTATGCGCAGGCGACCATGCCGGGCACGGCGGACAAGACGGCGGCCAGTTTCGTCACGGCTGGCCTGATCTGCTTCATGGTGGGCCGTTTTGCCGGAGCGGTGCTGATGAAACGCCTGAAGGCTTCGCGCGTGCTGGCGTTGTTCGCACTCACCAATGTGCTGCTGATGGCTGTGGCAGCGTTTGCCCCGGGGCGTGAGGGCATCTATGCGCTGGTGGCCTCGAGCTTCTTCATGTCGGTGATGTATCCGACCATCTTCGCGCTGGGCGTGGAGGGCCGGAGCGACGATGAGCGGAAGTTCGGCGCGGCGTTGCTGGTGATGGCTATCGTGGGAGGCGCGGTACTCACGGCCGCCATGGGCGTCGTGTCGGATCGGATCGGCATCGCGCACGCCATGCTGGTTCCGGCGGTGTGCTTCGTGGCGATCTTCCTGTTCGCCCAGCAGCATTGGCAGCGGGCGATGGCGGGCGTGCCGGCATGAGCTGGCAATGCCTGGCGCTCGACCTGCGCGACGATCCGGCGCTCATCGCCGAATACGAGCACTGGCATCGTCGTGAAAACATCTGGCCGGAGATTGTCGCGTCGATACGCGAAGCGGGCATCGAGGACATGCAGATATTCCGCACTGGTACGCGGCTCGTCATGCTGATGCGCGTGGCGCCGGATTTCGATGCGCAAGCCAAGGCTTTGGCCGATGCCGCCAGCGAGCGCGTGCTGGCCTGGGAGGCGCTCATGTCCAAGTTCCAGCAGCCGCTGCCATGGGCCGGGGCAGGGCAAAAGTGGGTGCCGATGCAGCGGATCTTTGACTTGGCCGACTGCGTCAACTGATCAAACGTTACGCCACAAAATATCGTGCGAGATGCGGCTGGCGTCGCGCTGACCGGTCAGCGCCATGGTGACGCTCAGTTCGCGCCGGATCAGTTCGATTGCCTGCGTCACGCCCTGTTGCCCGTTGGCGCCCAGTCCGTAGAGAAAAGCCTTGCCGATAAGGCCGGCGCGCGCTCCCAGCGCCAACGCCTTGATCAGGTCCTGGCCGCTGGTGATGCCGCTGTCGAACAGCACCTCAATTCGACCTGCGACGGCGTCGACGATCGAAGGGAGCACGTCGATCGTGGCAGGCGCACCGTCCAGCTGCCGGCCGCCGTGATTGGACACCACGATGGCGTCGACGCCGTGCTCGACGGCCAGGCGCGCATCATCCGGGTCCAGGATGCCCTTGATGATCAGCTTGCCCGGCCATTCCTCGCGTATCCAGGCCAGGTCGTTCCAGTTCAGCGTGGGATCGAACTGGTTGGCGATCCATTGCGCCAGCGTGGTGAGGCTGTCAGCCCCTTGGATACGGCCGTCCAGATTGCCGAATGAGCGGCTCGGCGCCTTGAGCACGTTCCACACCCAGCGCGGCTTGCTCATGATGTCGAAGGCGTTGCGCAGCGTCACCTTGGGCGGTACCGAAAGGCCGTTCTTGATTTCGCGATGCCGCTGGCCCTGCACCGTGAGATCGGCCGTCAGCATCAAGGCGGAGCACTGGGCGGCGCGGGCGCGGCGGATCAGTTCGCGGGTGAAGCCGCGGTCGCGCATCACATAAACCTGGAACCAGAACGGCGTGTCGCTCGCGGCACGCACCTGTTCGATTGAGCAGATGGACACGGTGCTGAGGCAGAACGGGATGCCTGCCTCGGCGGCCGCGCGCGCACCCAGAATCTCGCCGCTGCCGTGCTGCAATCCGGTCAGCCCGGTGGGCGCAATCGCCAGCGGCATGCTGACTGGCGAACCGAGGATGGTGGTTCCCAGGGAGCGATGGTCGACATTTTGCATCACGCGCTGACGGAGCTGCAGGCGTTCGAAGGCGCGCCGATTTTCACGCAGCGTCACTTCATCGTAGGAGCCGCGGTCGGCGTACTCGAAAAAGGCCCGGGGCACGCGCCGGCGCGCGATTTCGCGGAGGTCGGCGATATTCGTCACGGGCATTTTCATGACTCAACCCACTGCCGTCTTGGGCGCGTTCTTCCACACGATACCGTCGGGGTAGAGATGGTCGCGGATCGAGGCCTCGTGCATGCGAGCAGAGAAGCCCGGCGCCGTTGGCGCAAGATAACGCCCATGCGAGATCGTCACGGGTTCCACGAAATGCTCGTGCAGATGGTCGACGAATTCGATCGCACGATCCTCCTTCTTGCCGGTGATGGCCACAAAATCGGCCATGGCCAGATGCTGCACGAGCTCGCATAGTCCCACGCCGCCGGCATGGGGAAAAACCCGCACACCGAAGTGGGCGGCCAGCAGCAGGATGGCGAGGTTTTCGTTCACGCCGCCCACGCGCGCCGCATCGATCTGGATCAGGTCAACGGCCTGCGCCTGCAGCAGCTGCTTGAACAATACGCGGTTTTGCCCGTGCTCGCCGGTGGAAATCGGGATCGGCGAGACGCCTTGCCGGATCGCCGCGTGGCCAAGGACGTCGTCGGGATTGGTCGGCTCCTCGACCCAGGCCAGGCCAATGTCCTTCAGCGGCTTGAGCCACTCGATGGCCGTCTGGACGTCCCAGCGCTGGTTGGCATCCACCGCGATGGCGATGTCCGGACCCACGGCCTCGCGCGCGAGGCGGCAACGGCGCAGGTCGTCCTCCATGCGCAGTCCGACCTTGAGCTTGATGGTGCGAAAGCCATCCGCCACGGCCTTCTTGGCCAGGCGCTGCATCTTTTCGTCGGTATAGCCGAGCCAGCCGGGCGAGGTGGTGTAGGCGGGGTAGCCTTCGCTCTCCAGCTGCGCGATGCGAGCCTGCTTGTGCGGCTCGGCCTCTTCAAGGATCTCCAGTGCACGGGCGGGCGTGAGCGCATCCGTGAGATAGCGGAAATCGATCTGGGCCACGAGTTGCTCAGGCGTCATGTCCGCAATGAAGCGCCACACTGGCTTGTTCGCCACGCGCGCAGCCAGGTCCCACGCCGCATTGATCACCGCGCCTATCGCCATGTGCATCACGCCCTTCTCGGGGCCGAGCCAGCGCAGCTGGGAGTCACCCGTCAGTTGTCGCGCGAATCCGCCTAGATCGTTGACGATGTCGTTCACCGCGCGACCGACCACCATCGGCCGGAGTGCCGCGAGCGCGGCGGTCTGGATGTCGTTGCCGCGCCCGATGGTGAACACCAGTCCGTAACCCGCCAGCCCACCGGGTGCATCCGTTTTGAGCACGACGTAGGCGGCGGAGTAGTCGGGATCGGGATTCATGGCATCCGAGCCGTCATGCGCCAACGACGTCGGAAAACGCACGTCGAACGTATCCAGGGCGGTAATTTTCACCATCGTGCCCGGCCTCCGGTGCCGGTGACTTGGTAAGAAGAAAGCGGGAGCATCATTCAGGTGCGAGCGGCGGGATATGCGAGTACTTCCTGCCGCTGCCGGCCCAGTCCTTCGATGCCCAGTTCGATCACATCGCCTGGCTTCAGATAGGTGGGTGGATGCAGGCCCAGGCCGACGCCGGCCGGTGTTCCGGTGCTGATCACGTCGCCCGGCATCAGGGTCATGTAGCGGCTGATGTAGCTCACCAGTTGCGCCACGCCGAACACCATCGTGCGGGTATTGCCGTTCTGGTAACGGTGGCCGTTCACTTCGAGCCAGAGGCCGAGCTTTTGCGGGTCGGGGATCTCGTCCTTGGTGACCAGCCACGGGCCGATCGGTCCGAAGGTGTCGCAGCTCTTGCCCTTCACCCACTGGCCGCCATGTTCCAACTGGAACTCGCGTTCGGACAGGTCGTTGATCACCGCGTAGCCGGCGACATGATCGAGCGCCTGGTTGACGTCGACGTACCGGGTGACATCGCCGATGATCACGCCAAGTTCCACTTCCCAGTCGGTCTTCACCGAGCCTCGCGGAATGACGACAGGGTCGTTGGCGCCGCCGATGGCGGTCGTGGCCTTCATGAAAAGCACGGGCTGTTCGGGCACTGGCGCATTGGTTTCAGCGGCGTGGTCGGCGTAGTTCATGCCCACGCAGAGCATCTTGCCGACGTGCGCCACGGGCACGCCGAAGCGTGGCGTGCCATCGACGCGGGGCAGGGTGGATGGATCCAGGGCCATCAAGCGGCGCAGGCCGTCGCGACCGAGCACACTTGCAGTGATGTCGTCGATCACGCCCGAAAGATCGCGCAAGGCGCCATCGCCATCGACCAGTCCCGGCTTCTCCGCGCCAGGTTCCCCGTAACGGCAAAGTTTCATGCAGTGGTTTCCATCAGTTCGACCAGCCGCCATCCACGACGTGGATGGTGCCGGTGGTAAAGGAGGATTCGTCGGAGGCGAGATAGACGGCGAGGGCAGCGATTTCCTCGGGCGTGCCGAGTCGCCCCATCGGCTGTCTCGCTGTGAAGCTCTGCCATGCGGCTTCCTCGTCGCCGCCCAGGGCGCGCACGCGATCGGCGAGCGAAGGCGTCTTGACCGTGCCGGGGCAGATGGCATTGCAGCGTATGCCGGCCGAGACGTAATCGGCAGCGATGGAGCGCGTCAGTCCGATCACTGCCGCCTTGGTTGAGCCGTAAGCGAAACGATTGGGCACGCCCTTGATGCTCGAGGCAACCGAGGACATGTTGACGATGCTGCCGGCGCCGCGACTCAGCATGCCGGGAAGTACCGCGCGGCACAGATGAAACATGCTGTCTACATTGATGGCGAACGAGCGTCGCCAACTCGCGTCGTCGGTATCGAGGATGGTGCCCGCATGCACGTAGCCGGCACAGTTGAACAACACGTCGATGCGCTCAGTCGCACCCACCAGCGCCCGGATCGCGGAGTCGTCCGTAACATCGAGCAAGTGCGTACGGATCGAGGCATGGCTCGCAGCAAGCGAAGCCAGGTGGCTCTCGTTGATATCGGTAGCCAGTACGGTGGCGCCGGCTTCCGCGAAGGCAATCGCGGTGGCGCGCCCGATGCCCGCTCCCGCTGCTGTGACGAGCGCATGCTTGCCGGACAAGCGGCCGCTCATGCGCGGCGCTCCGCATCGTTGTAGTGGCGGCACGTAAACCAGGATTTCATGGCGTTGTCCCTGAGGCAGCCGCCGGCTCGCGGCGGGCGAGTGAATAGATCGTCGCGGCGTTGCCGCCAAACACGGCCGCCTCGTGATGACGGGCGAACCGTCGCGTCAGTTTTTGCGCGCAGGCTTTCCATTGCTCATAGGTCGCGTGCGTGGTGAGCACGGGCCAGTCGCTGCCCCACATCACGCGTTGGCCGCCGAAACTTTCGAAGATGTGCGCCACATAGGGCTCGATGGCGGCCAGGTCAGTGTCCGCACCAGTCAGTGTCAGCAGGCCCGACAATTTGCAGGTGACGTCCGGCACTTGGGCGACACGCGCGATCGCGCCTGCCCACGAGGCGAATTGCCCATCGACGATGTTCGGCTTCGCACCGTGGTCCACCACGGTGACCAAGCCCGTGTGCCGGGTCAGCCGCTGAGACAGGGCACGCAGGTGCCGGTTGTCGACCAGTGCATCGAAGACCAGGCCGTGATCGCGCAGACAGTCGAAGGCGCGATCGAGCGACGGGCGGGCGAGCCATTGGGTATCGGTAATGTCCTGCACCATCGGGCGGATGCCGCGCAGCAAGCCCTGTCCGCTCTCGGCGAGGGCGGCGATGCGCTGCGTGGCATCGTCCGCTTCCATATCGACCCAGCCGATGACGCCGAGCACGCCTTCGGTTTGCCGGGCGATGTCGAACAGGAACTGAGTTTCCCGCTCATCCGGTGCGGCCTGCACGAGGATGCAGGCGTCGGTCGTCGCGAGGTCCGGCGGAAGAAACGCACGCTGCAGCGCGGCCGGTGCGTGGGCCAGCCAGCCATACTCAAGGCGCGACGGATCCCAGTAGTGACGGTGCGCGTCGATGATCATGGCGTCGGCACGTTCTTCTCGAGCAGGGCTTGCTCGATCAATGACGTCCAGGCCGCGTCAGGAACCGTGGCGCTCATGCGCGCGACAGCATCATCGACTTCCGAGACCGAGCGCAGCCCGCACACGACTTTCGCCACCGCGGGATGCGCCAGCGGAAATTGCAGTGCGGCCGCGCCGACACTGGTGCCCGAACAGGCGCAGGCGTCGTAGAACTGTTGCGCGCGTGCCTTGATGGCTGGCGATGCCGGAGCGTAGTCATAGGTATCGCCCGGGCCCGCGTCCGCGCCGAGCAGGCCGGAGTTGTAAGGACCGGCGATCAGCACCGCCACGCCATCGGCGTGAGCTCTCGCCATGACGGCCTTGCTGCGCGCCTGTTCGAACAAGGTGTAGCGACCGGCCAGCATGATCGCGTCCAGTGGAAAGCGATCCATCACTTCCAGGCAGACAGCCTCTTCGTTCACGCCAAGGCCGATGGCGCCCACCACGCCCTGGTCGCGCAACTCGGCCATGGCCGGCAGCGCCTCGTCGAGGGCTTGCTTCAACACCTCCGAGTGGCGTGAGCCATGAGTGAGCTCGCCGATGTCGTGCAGCAACAGCAGGTCGATGCGATCGGTGCCGAGCCGTCGGATGCTGCTCTCGAGGCTGCGCAGGATGCCATCGCGGGTGTAATTGAAGTAGGCACGGCGACCGTCGACCGCGAAGCCGTCGCTGCGGTCTTTGCGCTCCTCGTCGACATCGATGAGTCGGCCGACCTTGGTGGAGAGCGTGTAGCTGGTGCGCTCGACGCCTTGCAACGCATCGCCAATGCGCGTCTCGCTCAGGCCGTAGCCGTAATAGGGCGCGGTATCGAAATGCCGGATGCCTTGGCGCCAGGCGTGGGCGATCGCCTGATGTGCTGCCTCGTCGCCAACACCCTTATACAAATTGCCTGCCGGCGCGCCGCCGAAGGCGAGCGAGGCAATCCGGGCTTCGGCTTTGCCTGGCTGGCCGGAAGGCCTCTGTTGTTCGTGCTGGACCGGCATCAAAACCCCCACAACCCGCCTCCTGCAAGGCCGGATGACTGCGCGACCGGGCGTCCGCCACGTGGTCGGCGGTCCCTTTCTGGCATCCTACTACTTGTGCACAGATAAAAACTAGGTTTATATGTGAGCGGCCGGGCGGGCAGGCGGGCCTCAAGTTGAGGCGTGGTGGCGTTACGATGGGCCGGCGATTGAATCGATTGAAACCGCCCAGTTAGTGGGTGAAGCAAGTACCAGTACAGCATCGGGGTAGGTGATGACGCCGTTGTCGGATAAGGGGCTAATGCCTCCGCACATGGACCGCCTGCAAGACTTGGGTGCGCCGCTCGTTGCCGGCGTCCTCGGACGGCAACCACGCCCCGTGTCGCCGTTTCTCGCCGCCGACCTCGGCGGCACCCATGCACGCGTCGGCCTTGTGGTGCCCGATGCTGTCACGGGCAAGCCGGACATCATCCTCTACAAGGTCTATCGCTGCGCCGAGCACGCCTCGCTGGTCGATATTCTTGGCAGCTTTTGCCGGGATCATCGCGTGCAGCCGGATGCGCTGGTGTTGGCGTGCGCTGGATTCGTCGAACACGGCGTGGTGATCAACGAAAGTCTGGCGTGGCCTGTGTTGCTGGACAGCCTGTGCATTGAAGGTGGGTTCACCTCCGTCGACGTGCTCAACGACTTCGAGGCATTTGCGCATGCGGTCGGCCACTTTGGAGAGGAGAACAGCACCGCGATCGTGGATGGCGTAGCCAATCCCAATGGCGCGGTGGCTGTGATCGGTCCGGGCACCGGACTGGGCGCCGCACTCTGGCTGCCGGGCCGGCCGCCTCGTGTACTGCATACCGAAGCTGGGCATATGGAGCTGGCCGCTCGCCCCGGCATCGAGCAAACCATCCGCGCCCAGTTGGGGCCGATCGACGGTTACGTGCCTTACGACCGCGTGCTCAGCGGGCCCGGCTTGCTGCGCCTCTACCGCGCTCTCGCTGCCGTGCAAGGCATGCCGGCGACGCTCGCGGAGCCGGGCGAGATCACCGCCATGGCACTGGCAGGCATGGATGCGCTGGCCACTCAGACGGTCGATCAATTCTGTCGCTGGCTAGGCGCGTTCTGCGGCGATGTAGCCATTGCCTTCAATGCGAGCGGCGGCGTGTGCCTGGCCGGCGGTTTTCTCGCGCGCATCACCGGCGTGCTTCGCTCCGGGCCATTCACCGAGCGGTTCCTGGATAAGGGAGTGATGCGCTCGTTCTTGAACAACACGCCCGTGTTCGTCGTCGAGCACGGGCAGCTAGGCGTGCTGGGCGCTGCGAACTGGCGACTGGGGCACTGACACGGGTTTCTTTGCAGGGGCAGGGGAATGAGCTTGAGGTGGGGTTACACGCTGGCGGTTCTGTGCTCGATGCTGCTGTGGCCGATGGCTGGCCATGCGCAGGTCCGCATCGACCTGGACCACGACTGGCGCTTCCGGACCGACGCCGCCGATGCAGGCATCGCCGCTGGCTGGCCGCGCGCGATGCCGGCGGAGACGCGGCTGGTGGACGTGCCGCACACCTGGAACATCGGCAAGGATGACGACCACGAAGGCGTCGCCTGGTACTTCAAGACCTTCACCGTGCCGTCCTCGATGCTGTCGTCCCACGTCGAATTGCATTTCGGCGCCACGTTTTATCGCAGTCGGGTCTGGGTCAACGGAGTAGAGGTTGGCGGCCACGAAGGTGGACACACGGCTTACGCCCTGGACATCAGCCGGCAGCTGCGTGCCGGAGAGAACCAAGTTGCCGTACGCCTGGACAACCGTCCCGGCGAGGCAACCATCCCCGGCTACGCGATGCGGCAGGCGGCCAGCGGCAGCGTGTGGTACGACTGGTGGCATTACGGCGGCATCGTGCGCGATGTGTGGCTCACCGTTTCTGACCACGCACTGATCCGCCGGCAGCGCATCGCGAGCAAGCTTGCGGGCGACGCGGCCAGCGTCAGCAGCCAGCTATTCGTCGAGAACGTTGATGGTCACGACGGCAGCTATAGCGTTACCGCCAGCATCATCGATCCCGACGGCAAGGCGGTGGCAGAGGCAAGGCAGGACGTTTCGGCAAAAGCACGGCAGCCCGCTACGGCGACGCTTGCCATCAATCTGCCACACCCTCAGCGGTGGAACGTCGGCGATGCGCGCCTCTATCAATGGGTGACGCAACTGCACGCCGCCGATGGCACGGTGCTCGACTCGCGCAGTGAGTCGTTTGGCCTGCGCGACATCGCCATCCGCGATCGCCGCCTCTACGTCAATGGCAAGCCGGTGCGATTGAGCGGCGTCAGTCGTCACGAGGATTCTCCTTGGGAGGGGCTGGCCGAATCGGCGGGAACGATCAACCGCGACTGGTCCGACATGGCCGCCTTGCATACGACGCTGACGCGGCCGGTGCACTATCCGCAGAACGACGAGGTGCTCGACTTCGCCGACCGGCACGGCATCCTGCTGGTGCCCGAGATTCCGGTATGGCAATTCAGCCAGGCGCAGCTGAAGAATCCCAAGTTGCTCGCACTCGCCAAAGACATGATGCGCGAAATGATCGAGCAGGACGGCAATCACGCCAGCATCTTCGCGTGGAGCGTGTGCAACGAAAGCGATGCTTCCACGCCCGGTGGCCGCGCGTACGTGGATGCCATGGCCTCGCTTATTCGTGACATTGATCCGGGCCGCTATGTCACCTTCGCCGATGCCGACATCAGCAGCAAGCCATGGAAAGAGGCGCCCGTCATGCACGACGTCGATTTCATCATGGCGAACGCCTATTTCGGTTCGTGGAGCGGCGCGGGCAGCGACGTGGAGGCGTGGCTGGATTTCATGGACCGCACCTATCCCGACAAGATGGTGATCATTTCCGAATTCGGCTACCCAGGCGTTTTCTCGCACGACAGCGCATCCGCCGACAAGGCGCGCGCCGAGAACCTGCTCCAGCAGATGGACGCCTTTCAGCGGCGCAGCTTCATTGCTGGTGCGATCTTCTGGACGTATCAGGATTACAAATCCCATCGCAATCTGTGGCCAGGCCAGACCGAGGGTTTCGTCGACCACGGCCTGGTCGACGAGTACCGCCAGCGCAGGCCGTCTTACGCCATCTATGAAACGCGCAACCAGGCATTGTCGGTAGCGACGCAATGGCAGATCGATACGGGCGGACTGCGCGGATTCCAGGCCACCGTCACCGGCTACCCCGCCACTCATCTGCCTTCCTATCCCATGCTGGGCTATGTCGCCCATTGGCGCGCCATGGACGATCGCGGCCACGAACTCGCGCATGGCGATGAAGTACTCAGAGATCTGGCCCAGCCCGTCCGCTTTGAAGCTACCTGGCCAGCCGTGGACAAAGGCGCCGCCGTGCATCTGGTGGTGGACATCAGCCGACCCGACGGTGTGCGCGCCGGCGGCACGGTCAGCGACTACCACCCGCTGAACATCGGCAGCGCCCACTACCTTCCGAGCAAGGACGAGCAACCATGATGAAACCGGCCGCGCCTTGCGCGCTCGTCGCGGGCTGGCTGTTGTGCGCATCGGCGTGGGCGCAATCGGCCATGGCGCCCACTGCGGACAGCTTGTCTCCTGCAGCGCAGGATCAGGCCTGGCAACAGGCCAGTGCCAAATTCGCGCCGCAACGTAAAGCGATACTTGACCGCGTGGCGAGCGCAGCCGGGCAGGGCCCGTTTCGCGCCGACTGGGCTTCGCTGCAAAAGTACCGATCGCCCGCCTGGTACGACGACGCCAAGTTCGGCATCTTCATTCACTGGGGCGTCTACGCGGTCCCCGCGTTCGGCAGCGAGTGGTACTCGCGCAACATGTACCAGCAGGGGACGAAGGAGTTCGCCCATCATGTGGCCACCTATGGCCCGCAAGCGAAGTTCGGCTACAAGGACTTCGTGCCGATGTTCAAGGCCGAACACTTCGACCCGAATGCCTGGGCACGGCTATTCCATGACGCTGGCGCGCGCTATGTCGTGCCGGTGGCTGAGCATCACGACGGCTTCGCCATGTACGACTCGGCACTGTCGGACTGGACCGCCGTAAAGAAGGGGCCCAAGCGCGACGTGATTGGCGAACTGGAGCAAGCCGTGCGAGGGAAGGGCATGCGCTTTGGCGTGTCCTCGCATCGTGCCGAGCACGACTGGTTCTTCGACGGCGGGCGCCAATTCGATTCAGACGTCAATGATCCGCGCTATGCGGAGCTGTACGGCCCGGCCGTGGCGCATCTAAGCAAAGAAGACGAAAACCTGGCGCAGGACTGGACCTTTGTCTCGCAGGCCTGGCTGGACGATTGGCTCGCGCGTACGGCCGAACTCACCGACAAGTACCATCCGGACCTGATCTATTTCGACTGGTGGATCGGCCATCCCACATTCCGCAACACATTGCCGACCCTGCTCTCGTACTACTACAACGAAGGCGCGAAACGCGACGGCGTGGTGGTCAATTACAAGCTGGGCGACTTCGCCGATGGCGCCGGCACGCTGGACATCGAACGCGGGCAACTGCAGGGCATCCATCCCACTCATTGGCAGACCGATACCTCGATCAGCAACGATTCCTGGGGCTACATCGAGCACGACACGTACAAGTCACCGACCTTCATCATCCATCTGCTGGTGGATGTGGTCAGCAAGAACGGCAACTTGATGCTCAACGTCGGGCCGCGCGCCGATGGCACGATTCCCGACGGCGCGCAGGACACGCTGCGCAGCATCGGTCGCTGGCTGAAAGTGAATGGCGAGGCGATCTACGGCAGCAAGCCCTGGCGCACGTTTGGCGAGGGTCCGACTGAGGTGGTGAGCGGCACCTTCCAGGACACCAAGACCAAGCCATACACCGCCAAGGATTTCCGCTTCACTACCGGCAACGGCAGGCTCTACGCGATCGAGCTGGACTGGCCAAGCAACGCTCAAGCCACCATCCATTCGATCAAGCCGGAAGACAAGGTAACCCGCGTCGAATCCATCGCCGATGGACGCGTCATTCCATTCACCCAGGATGCCGGTGGCCTGCATCTGCGCCTTCCTTCACGGCCAATCGGCAGCGATGCGTACGTGTATCGCATTACCTTCTCCACCCCCAACTCACTCAAGGCTGCGCCATGAAACGATGGTTGTCCCTGGCCGTTTCGCTGTGTCTTGCATTGGCCTCGACCGGCGCCTTTGCGAAAGCACCTACCGCGTTGTTCTATATGATCGAAGTGCAGAAATCGATCAACTCGTTCGAGGCGCACATCGACAAGGTCGACTTGCTGGTGCCTACCTGGTTTGGCGTGGACGGCAACGGCCTGGTATCCGGCGCACCCAACCTCTACGTGCTCAAACTTGCCAAGGCGCATCGTGTGCCGGTGATGCCCATCATCTCCGCTGGTGGCGACCGCAAGAAGTTCCACGATCTGCTGGTCAACGAAACCGCCAAGAAGGCGATGATCGACGGCATGCTCGAGCAGGCGAAGCTCTACGGGTTCGTCGGCTTCCAGTTCGATTTCGAAAACATCGCCTGGACCGATCGCGACGCGCTGACCCTGCTGACGCAACAGACCGCCACGGCGCTGCACAAGCACGGCCTGAAGCTATCCATGGCGGTGGTGCCGAATGCGCCGGGCTACGCGGGCCGCGGGCCTTTCGCCAAATGGATCTGGGAATACTGGAAAGGCGCCTACGATCTCAAGGCGCTGGGGCAGGCGCTGGATCTCGTCTGCCTGATGACCTATGACCAGCACACCCGCTGGACCACGCCGGGGCCGGTGGCGGGCATGCCGTGGGTGATGGCCAACCTCGAATACGCCTTGAAGGTGGTGCCGAAGGAAAAGCTCTCGCTCGGTATCGGGCTGTATGGCTACCATTGGTTTGCCGGCGATCCGGTGGGCGCGGACGGCAAGGAGAGTTCGAACATCTCCGCGCAATACATCGATGCGGACGAATCGTTTCCGCTGGCCAAGCAGTTCAACGCCACCATGCAGTGGGATCCGGTGGAGCACGAATCGTGGTTCTATTTCTATCGAGACCAGATGCGCGAGTGGGTGTTCCTGCCTGATGCGCACGCGTTCCGCGATCGCTACGACGTGGTGAAGCAATACGGCCTGGAAGGCTTCTGTGCGTGGGTGATTGGCGCCGAAGATCCCCAGATATGGGAGGCGCTCCCCGATGCGGTGCGCTAAGCGCGGCCTGAAGGCGCCGATCGCGCTGGCATTGGCAAGTCTGTTTGGGCTTGCCGTCGATGCGCACGCGACAGACACGCCGCCGATCATTCCGCTGCCCGCGCAGGTCAGCATGGGGCAGGGCAGTTATGCCGTCAGTGCCGCCGCCGTCATCCATGTCGCGCCCGGTGATCGCGCGGCGGCCGACGCGGCTCGCTACCTTGCAGACCTGCTGGTGCGGACGCGCGGACTCTCGCTGCCGGTGAAAGAGGATGCAGCAGCCACGAGCCACGGCGACATCGTCATTCGCAGCGATGTGGCCGCCAGCGTTGCGCAGCCGGAAGGTTATGTACTCGACGTCGATGCGCGGGGCATGCGCATCACCGCACGGGATGCGGCAGGGCTTTTCTACGGCGCGATCAGTGCCTGGCAGCTGATGACGCCCGATGCGGCCAAGGGCGCCGTGTCGGTACCCTTGCTGCACATGGCCGACTGGCCGAGATTTGCGTGGCGCGGCCTGATGCTCGACTCGGCGCGGCATTTCCAGCAGCCCGCTGAAATCAAGCAGCTGCTCGACGCGATGGCGCAGCACAAGCTCAATGTCTTCCACTGGCATCTCACCGACGATCAGGGATGGCGCCTGGAAATCCGCCGTTATCCCAAGCTCACGCAGATCGGTGCGTGGCGCCAGCCGCCCGGAGATGGCGACACCAAGTACGGCGGCTATTACACGCAGGCCGACGTGAAAGACATCGTTGCCTATGCTGCCGCCCGCCACATCACGGTGGTGCCGGAGATCGACATGCCCGGTCACGCCCAGGCCGCCGTGGCGGCCTATCCGGACATCGGCGTTACCGGTGAGCGGCCGCCGGTCTCGATCAACTGGGGCGTCAACCCTTATCTGTTCAACGTCGACGAGCGCAGTATCCGTTTCCTGCACAACGTGCTCGACGAAGTCATGGAGCTGTTTCCCTCGACCTTCATCCACGTGGGTGGTGACGAAGCCATCAAGGACCAGTGGCAGGCCTCGGCCGCCGTGCAGGCGCGCATGCGCTCGCTGGGCATCAAGGACGAAAAGGCGCTGCAAAGCTGGTTTATCGAGCGCATGGGGCAATACCTCGCGCAGCATGGGCGTCGACTGATCGGCTGGGACGAAATTCTCGAGGGCGGCATCCCGCCGTCTGCGTCGGTGATGTCCTGGCGTGGCACGCAAGGCGCGATCGATGCGGCGCGACTGGGTCACGACGTGGTGCTGTCGCCAGCGCCAACGCTCTACTTCGACAATCTGCAAAGTCACGGCGACGACGAACCGTCCGGGCGACTCGGCGTCCAGGCGCTTGCCCGTGTCTATGCGTTCGAAGCCGTCTCGCCAGAGCTAACTGCCGACCAGGCGAGGCACGTACTCGGCGCACAGGCGAACATCTGGACCGAGTACCTCACGGCCCCCTGGCAAATCCAGCACGCAGCCTTTCCACGACTGGACGCCCTGGCCGAAGCTACCTGGACGCCCGCGAACGAGCGCCGCTTCGACAACTTCTTGGCGAGGCTCCCCGCGCAATTCGACCGCTATCGGAAGATGGGCATCTACTATGCCGACAGCGCCTTCGCCGTCGAGATGCGCGCGCAGCGTTCGTCAACCAGCGGCGACAAAGTCACCGTGACGCTAGCCGCACAGGAACCGTCCGCCACCATTCGCTACACCACCGACGGAACCGTGCCGGGCGCGAGCTCGCCTGCCTATGGCGGGCCGATCGACGCTGCGCTGCCCATCACCGTCAGTGCGACGACGTTTGCCGCCAACGGGCAGGCCCTTGCGCGCGTGCGCACGCAGCGCTTCGATGCGCGGACGCTGGCGAGCTACGACGGCAATGCGCTTGAAGGCTGCCCGAAGGGCGATCTTGGTCTGCGAGTGCCGCTGCTTCCCGATGCCACCTCGCCGGCACCGGTCTACAACGTCGACGTCTTGAACAGTTGCTGGCGTATGGCGAACGTGTCCCTCGACGACGTCGTTGCGATCTTTGTCGACGGCGCATGGCTCGCGCGCAATTACGGCCTCGCGCATGACGCGTCGAAAGTGGTGGCGCGCGCATCGCGCCGCGCCGCGGGAGAACTCGAGGTTCACCTCGATACGTGCAATGGCCCCTTGGCGGCCAGCTTGCCGTTGCCTGTAGAAGCCTTGCCTGGCAGGACGTACCGCGTTGCGGCCGCCCTGACGGCTCACGGCGGTACGCACGACCTTTGCATTCTGTCGACGGCGCCGATCCTGGGGCCCATGGCAGGCGTCAGTCGCGTATCGTTCAATTACCCCGCGTCGCTTGGCGCAACGCAGTGACTGGGCGGAGCGGGCGCGAATGAAGCAGTTGCATCAGGCATGCTTGCTGGCGACCCTGCTGCTCAGCGTGATGCTGGCGACGCCCGCTCCGGCCGACGAGGCGGCGGAACGGGCAGCCAACCTGGTGGCGCGCATGACGCCGGCGGAGAAGATCGCGCAGTTGCAAAGCGCCGCGCCGGCGATACCGCGCCTTGGCGTTCCTGCGTACGACTGGTGGAGCGAGGGACTGCACGGCCTTGCCCGCTTTGGCGAGGCGACCGTGTTCCCGCAGGCCATCGGCCTTGCGGCCAGCTGGGATCCTGCATTGCTGCACACCGTGGGTGGCGTGGTTGCGGCGCAGGCGCGCGGCAAGTTCCTCGCTACAGGCCTGCACGGGAATCACGGGCGCTACAACGGGCTCACGATCTGGTCTCCCAACATCAATATCTTCCGCGACCCTCGCTGGGGACGAGGCCAGGAAACCTATGGCGAAGATCCGCGCCTGACGGCAACGCTTGCGGTGGCCTTCATCAACGGACTGCAGGGCGACGATACGGCGCATCCCACGGTCATCGCCACACCCAAGCATTTCGCCGTGCACAGCGGGCCGGAGCCTGGCCGTCACGGCTTCGACGTCGACGTATCCGCGCATGATCTCGAAGACACGTACCTCCCCGCATTCCGTGCCGCGATCGTCGAGGGTCGCGCGGGATCGGTCATGTGCGCCTATAACGCGATCCATGGGGTTCCCGTATGCGCCTTGCCGTGGCTGCTCGGTGAGCGCCTGCGCAACGACTGGGGCTTCCAGGGCTTCGTCGTGTCCGACTGCGATGCAGTGGACGACATGACGATGTTCCACCACTACCAGAAGGACAACGCCGCCTCTTCGGCCAGTGCGCTGCGCGCGGGCACGGATCTCGACTGTGGCTCGGCGTATGCGGGCCTGCGCGACGCGCTGGCGAACGGCAGCATCAGCGAGCACCAGCTCGACGTGGCGGCGACGCGCCTGTTCGCCGCACGCTATCGGCTTGGCATGTTCGACGCATCCGCGCCAGCACCGCGCGACGACCCTGGCGCGGATCGCGCACTCGCTTTGCGCGCGGCTGGCGAGTCGATCGTCTTGCTCAAAAATCGAGCGAATACGTTGCCGCTGAAGGTCGGCGGCCATATCGCCGTGGTCGGCCCCAATGCCGATGCCTTGTCCGTGCAGGAAGGCAACTACCACGGCACGGCGCTGGAGCCGGTGACGCCGCTCGATGGCATACGTGCGTTATGGGGACCGCAGAACGTGCATTACGCACAGGGCGCCACACTTGCCGATGGCGTGACCGTCCCGATTCCCGTGACGGCATTGCAAGGCGACCGTGAGCACGGCACGCCCGGCCTCAAGGGCGAGTACTTTCGCAACGCGCAGCTGGTGGGCACGCCGGTGCTGACTCGCTTCGACAGTAAAGTCGACTTGGACACGGATCACGTACCGCCTGCCGATGGTCTCGATGCATCCCGCTACGCGGTGCGCTGGACGGGTCGGCTGCTGCCGCCCGGTGCCGGCGACTACACGCTGGCCGTGCGCATGGATCGATGCTTCGACTGTCGCGGGCACGACCCGGTGCGCTTGTATCTCGATGGCCGTTTGATCGCTGGCACCTCGGGCAGCGAAGAGCCGCCTGCCGTGAAAGTCCATTTTGACGACACAAGCCCGCGCGATCTTCGCCTTGAATGGCAACACATGGGCGAAGACCAGGGCATTCACCTGGAATGGATGGCCCCCGCGGATGCGCAGCTCGCGGAGGCCGCAAGAGCGGCTGCCGATGCCGATGCGGTGGTCGCCTTCGTTGGCTTGTCGCCGGGCGTCGAGGGTGAGGAGTTGAAGGTCGACGTGCCCGGTTTCATGGGAGGCGACCGGACCGCTATCGATCTGCCCTTGCCGCAGCAGAAACTGTTGGAGACGGTCGCTGCCACCAAAAAACCACTGGTCGTCGTGTTGATGAGTGGCAGCGCCGTGGCCTTGAACTGGGCCAATGAACATGCGGACGCCATCATCGCGGCGTGGTACCCGGGCGAGCAGGGTGGTTTGGCGGTAGCGCAAACCCTATCCGGCGCGATGAATCCCGCGGGACGTCTTCCGGTGACCTTCTATCGCGATGTGCGCGACCTTCCGCCTTTCATCGACTACGGCATGAAGGGTCGCACGTACCGTTATTTCAAGGGCAATCCGCTGTATGCGTTCGGCGATGGCCTCAGTTACACGACCTTCGCCTATGACGCCCCCAGGCTGTCCGCGCAACGCCTAAAGGCCGGCGAATCGCTCGACGTCGCGGTGAACGTCCACAACACCGGAGCGCGTAACGGCGACGAAGTCGTGCAGATCTATCTTGCGTATCCCGACGCACCCGACGCGCCGCAACGGTCGCTGGCGGGCTTCCAGCGTATTTCCCTGGCAGCAGGCGAGCAGCGCGCCGTGCACTTCCATCTCGATGCGCGTGCCCTGAGCCTGGTCGATGCCGACGGCACGCGCGCCGTCAGGTCAGGGCGCTACGCATTGTTCGTGGGCGGCCACCAACCCTCTGCGGGCCAGCAGCCCGTAGCGTTCACCATCGCCGGGCATGCCGACGTGCCGCGCTGAGCATACCGATGAGTGGCCTGATCAGCGCCATCCAGGCGCCGCATATCGGCGACACCTCAGTTCGACGGCAGCGGGCCAGCGTCGAACACCTGGAATTCGCGGATGGATGCATCGCCGACACTGGACAGGATATTCAGTCGCACACGTTGCGCGGTGACGCGGGGGAATACGTCGATCTTCATGTGGCCGATGGCTTCAGCGCCGGCGATGGCATGCCAGGCCTTGCCGTCGAAAACCTCGATGGCGTACTTGCGCACATGCTGCCCGTCATCGAGCCATTCCATCGTGAGCGTGCGGTCGAACGTTACCGGATGACCGAAGTTCACCTCGAGCGTGGCATGCCGCGAGCCGGCCGGCGCGGACCAGAAGGTGTCCTTGTTGCCGTCCAGTGCTGCCTCGATATTCTCATCCGCATCCACGTGGTGGCGCGCCAGATTGCTTGCATCGCCATAACGTGCACGCAACGCCTTGCCGAAGGCTTCAAGGCGGGCGACGTCGGCATCGGGGAGCCGGCCGTGGCGGTCCGGCGCGATGCCAAGCATCAATTGTCCGCCGCGGCCGACGCTGTTTTCCCAGGTGTCCACGAGCTTGGCCACACTCTTGAGCGTGGCTTCGTCGTTCGGATGCCAAAACCAGTGCAGGTCGTGCAGCGGGGTGTCGACTTCCACCGGGCGCCAGCGTTGGTAGCCGTGGCGGTCGATGACGTTCCAGTTCTCGCCACGGATGTAGCCATCCTCCTGGCCCACCCAGCGAAGATCGCCGTACTCGAACAAGCCCATGTCGGCAAACACCATCGCATTGGGTTGGTAGGTTCGCAGCGTTTCTATGTAGCGCGGGAAATCGTAAACATGGCCGGCGCTGCCCGCGCCATCGAGCCACCACTCGACCAACGGCCCATAGTGCTGGGCCAGCTCCTCCACCTGGGCGCGGTAATACACATCGTAGGCTTGCGGCTGCTTGTAGCGCGGCTCATGCCTGTCCCACGGCGACAGGTACACGCCGAACTCCATCCCCTCGGCACGAGCCGCCTCGGACGCAAGGCGCACCAGGTCGCCCTTGCCATTCATCCACGGGCTGCTCTTTACCGAGTAGTCGCTCTGCGCCGTCGGAAACAAGGCGAACCCATCGTGGTGTTTGGCGACCATCACCATGTAACGCGCTCCGGCCGCGCGACTGGCGCGCGCCCACTGCGCCGCATCGACATGGTCGGGGTTGAACACCTTGGGATCGGCCGTGCCGTCGCCCCATTCGCGATCGAGGAACGTGTTCGTGCCGAAGTGCACGATCACGCCGAACTCCAGATCCTGCCAGTGAATCTGCTGGGGAGAAGGCTTGGTGTCCGCCGCGCCTTGCGCCAACGATGCCTGCGAAAAAACAGCGAGCGCCATGGCAGCGCCAAGAACGGTCCGGGCAAGTCGCTTCATTAGCCACCTTCGTCAAACATCATTTGGACGTAAATACGTCCTTATTGAAGTTTTCATTAGAGGACGGGAAACGTAGTCGTGTCAACAAAAGATGGCGTCATGTCGCAGGCGATATCGCACGGATTTCGCCTCGCCTTCGCTTTGCTCCTTGTCATGCCGTTTTGTGCCGAGGCGGGGCAGTCTCCCGTGGTTTCGTCCGAGTTCGTTTCGACGCATCCGCCAACAGCTCAATGCCATGCGGGCACCATCGTTGAAACGCCGGCCGGACTTGTCGCAGCCTGGTTCGGCGGCAAGCACGAGCGTGACCCGAGCGTTGGCATCTGGCTATCCCGGCATCTTTCCGGGCGATGGACAAGCCCGCGCGAGATCGCCAACGGCAGTCAACCCGATGGCTCGCGATGGCCTGCCTGGAACCCCGTGCTGTTCCGCTCGACGGTGGGACGACTCATGCTCTTCTACAAGATCGGCACGGACCCGCAGCATTGGCGGGGAATGCTGATGACCTCCGATGACGATGGTGCAACTTGGTCAGCGCCGCAGCGGCTTCCGCGCGGCATTCTCGGCCCAAGCAAGAACAAACCCATCGAGCTCGCCAGCGGTGACATTGTCAGTCCTTCCAGTACCGAGTTGGGCGGCTGGCGAATTCATGTCGAGCGATCGACCGACCATGGCGAAACCTGGGTGGCTGGTGGTGACGTTTCAACCAGGAACATCGACGCCATTCAACCGAGCCTGCTCCGAACACGAGACGGCACCCTGGAAGCCCTTGGCCGCACGCGCCAGGGGAAATTGTTCTGGTCGCAGTCCAGCGACGGTGGGCGCCACTGGTCGCCGCTGCGCTTGCTGGACGTAGACAATCCCAACTCGGGCGTTGACGCCGTGTCGCTTGCCGATGGCCGCCATGTGCTCGTCTACAACCCCACACCACCCGGCCCTCAATGGTGGGACGGACGGGAAACGCTGGCCGTGGCGATCAGCGCCGACGGCCTGCATTGGAAGAGGGTGCTTACGCTCGAAGACCAACCCGGCCAGGAATATTCCTACCCAGCCATCATCCAATCGCGCGATGGACTAGTGCATGTCTTGTACACCTGGCAGAGGACGCACATGCGGCATGTCGTGATCGATCCCGCGCGCCTGGACGCCGCCGCCCGGCCACCCGAAAAGGTCTCGCCAGCCATCCCCGACAGCTCTGTCGCCCCGCGCAACCCCTGAAGCCCACGCCACGTTGCGGTGCAGGCCGTCGCGACGAGAGGCGCACGCAGGCTGGAGCACGAGGGCAGGGAGCACCCATGGATGGGCCATTGACGACGCAAGACGCCACCTGCGGGGCAGCTTCGTTTCAGGATTGTTGCGATGCAACTTGCATCGATCCAGTTTAGGCTTATAACTAAGTCAAATATGAACTATAAGTTCGTATATGAATCTCTTCTCGCAGGGGGCGGGACAGGGAGGGAGGCGGGGATGGGGCGTGCGGGGCGCGAGCTTGGCACACGCAACCCACGCTCAGATGAACGAATGGACCGATGCAGAGCAAGCGTCATGAATCTCCGTTGGCTGTGGTTCAAGCCGTCGACTCGAAGAGGACACATCGGAAAGAGCCGTTCGCCTGTGGGAAGAACGGCGCAAACAGCAGGCTGCGGATGGCGCGGAGCAAGTTGGTCAAGGCCATCAAGCAGTCTTGTCACGAGCAGGGCGGATTGAAGCGCCTGTTCCGGGTTGGGGACCGCGGAAGCGGACCGGTGCAGGCGAGCGAACACAGCGCACAAGAAGTGAATAGAGCTGGTGGGCGCAATGCTCAACGGCAATCACACCATTGAAGCTTTACGGGGAGGGTTAACCATGAACAAAATCCGTTTGCGACGCAGCGTACTCGCCACTTCCATGGCACTGGCGCTATTCACGCCACACGCTTTTGCACAATCAACGTCGTCCGGGAGCGACCAGTCGTCCGCGCAGCAGGCACCAGCGGATGCGAAGTCGTCCACCAAGGCGGACAAGACAGTCGAATTGCAGGGTGTCACGGTCACGGGCTCGATGATCCCGCGCGCGCAGGTGGAGGGGCCGGCCCCCGTGGTTTCCGTCACGGCGCAGCAGATCAAGGACCAGGGCTTCACCACGCTGTGGGAATTCCTCGATTCGTTGCCGCAGGTCGGGCAACAGACCTCGGATCCGGCTTCCTGGGGCTCCAGTTCGGTCAATGCGCGCTCGGTCAATCTGCGCGGCGTGGGTCCGGGTTTCAGCCTGCTGTTGATCGATGGCCATCGCGTGGTGGATTACCCGCAGCCGCTCAACAAGCAGAGCAATTTCCAGAACTACAACAACCTTCCCATCGGCATGATCGATCATGTCGAAGTGCTTGCCTCTGGCGCCTCGTCGATCTACGGCTCGGACGCGGTGGCAGGCGTGATCAACGTGATCCTGAAGAAGAACTATCAGGGTGACGAACTGCAAATCACCGGTGGCACCGCGACGCGTGGTGGCCGCAACTACGGCGACATCAACTTCTTCGGCGGCAAATCCGGCAGCAACTGGCACATCCTCTACAACCTCGAGCAGTCCAACCGGACGGCGCTGTGGGGCAAGGATCGTCCGTACCAGGATTCGGTATCCGATGCGGGCTATGGCGCCTGGGGCCCGGCGTCGCGCATGTTTGGCTATCAGTACGACGCAGCTGGCGCCATCGCGCTCTCCGCGACGGGTGCCAATGGCCAATACATCACGCCGCCGGCCGGCACCTGCTCGAAGTTCACCAACTCGCAGCTGAGCCAGTCGCATTCGGTCACCACTAATGGCGCGCAGATCACCGGTGTGACCAACAACGGTTACTACTGCTCGCAGCCCGCGCTGTTCCAGAACTGGGTGCTGACGCCCGGTAGCCGCAGCCAGAATGGCTATATCGCCGGCGAGTACGACTTCAGCAACGGCTTGCAGCTGTATGGATCGGCCGCCCTGTATGACACCACGGGCATCTCCAACACGCAGCTGCCGGTGGAGGTGACTGGCAAGTTCTACGACCAGAGCACGGGCCAGGTGATCAACCAGGGCATCCGCCAGTTGACCGCGCAGGAGATGGGTACGGCGGCCAACACGCATGACCGCGAGCAGAACTGGAACCTGCAGGTTGGCCTGAAGGGCACCATGTTCGACAACCGGTTCAACTGGGATTTGAACCTCAATAGCCAGAAGTACACGGTGCGCGAAGACTATACGGGCATCAACGTCGATGGCATGAACAACTTCTTCCTGGGCAAGCAGCAGGGCACCACCGCCGACGGCTTGCCCATCTACAACATGAACTGGCAGCAGTGGTGGAACCCGATCACGCCGCAGCAGTACGGCCAGTTCGCGGTCAACGGCGAGAACACGTCGTCATCGTGGCTGGACCAGGCGCAGTTCCGCATCAACGGCGATCTGTTCAAGCTGCCGTGGGTGGACGAGTCGGTGGGTTGGGCAGCGGTGCTCGAAGCTGCGCACAACGGCTTCCTGCTTTCGCCCGATCCGCGTTCAGCCGACCCGGCCACGTTCCAGAATCCGTTCGGCGCCTATCTCACTGGCGGCGGTACGCGTCAGCGCTTCTCGCTGGGCACCGAGTTCCGCGTGCCGATTCTCGATTCGCTGACCTGGACCATCTCCGGCCGCGGCGACAAGTACAACGACGCCAGCATGGCCGACGTTGCCAAGACATGGGGCACGGGCCTGGAGTACCGTCCGTACGACGGCCTGCTGCTGCGCGGCAGCTACGGCACCAACTTCAAGGCGCCGGACATGCAGGCCATCTACCTGACCGGCTCTACGTCGCCGGTGGGTGATTACCTCGACCCCTTGCAGTGCATCAACGCGATCAAATCGGGTGTGACCAACAGCACCTGGTGCAGCCTGGTACAGCGTCCGACTTCGCAGTACTACAACTTGAACACCAACGGCAGCACGTTGCTGGAGCCGCAGACTGGCCACTCCTGGACCTACGGTTTCGTGTGGCAGATTCCGGGCGTGCAGGGCTTGTCGGTGTCGGCAGACTACTGGCACATGGGCGTGGACAACGCGATCGAGTATCTCGACAAGGATACCGTGCTGGTCGACGAGGCCGGTTGCTTGACGGGCCTGCAGGCCAACGGCACTTCAGCGTTGTCGCCTTACACGGCGCACGTGCCGGGTTCGGCGTATTGCCAGATGGTCACCCAGATGGTCAAGCGCAACGCGGCTGGCCAGATCATCTCGGAAGATTCCGGCCCCATCAACGAAGCCTCGCTGTATGTCAGCGGTATCGATGCGTCGCTGGACTATAAGATTCACACCGACGATTACGGCAACTTCCGCGCCGGCATCAACTACACCGACAACCTCTCGTACAAGCAGCGCGTGCTGGCCTCCGATCCGTTGCAGAACACCCGCTACAACAATGTGGCGAGCCGCATGACCTGGATCGCCGACTGGACCAAGGGCGACTGGAACGTGTCGATCTCCGGCGTGCGCGACGGCAGCATGCGCGCCCCGAACTACGCCGGTTGCGTCGTGCTGCCCAACGGCATCCAGCCGGGCATGGTCAACGTGCAGAACGGCAGCGAGTCGATCAGTACGGGCGTGTGCCAGGTGACGCAGGATGGCAATCCGGTGGCCGTCGACTCCGCCACGTACCGTGGCAGGACGCCGGTGTGGATCACCTGGAACACGGCGATCGGTTGGCAGATGAACCCGGATACCATGCTGAAACTCACCGTATCCAACATCTTCGACAAGGTCGGCTCGATCCCGTACTACGCCGGTGGCTTCGAGTTCGTTACGACGGGCCAGACCGCGGACGAATACAACGGCCGCGAGATCTTCCTGACGTTCGACTACAAGTTCAAGTAACGCCGTGTTTCCCTGCGTCTTGCAGGCATGACTCTCCCCGGGTCTGACGGGCCGGCCTCGGTATTGCCGAGGTCGGCCCGCTCATGACGGCAAGGGCAGGGGAGGCGCACCTCGCACGACGGGCGCCTGGCGGAGTGAATCAAGGAGTGGGACGTATGCCGTTCTGCAAGAAAAGCACTTGCAACGTTGCCGCTAATGCCGGCCCCGTATTTCCCGCGATGTCTTTGTTTGCGTTACGCCGCGGCGGGGCCTGGTTGGCCATGGCTTGTGCGCTAGCCACGACAACAGCCATCGCCAGCAATCCACCCCAAGGTTTTGAACCGCCAGATGCGGCAACGATCGAACGACAATGGGAGGACGCGAACCGCCCATTTGATGGCGCACGCCAGGCCGTTCTTGCGCAAACGCATAAAGTGGCCTGGCAAGGCCCGATGTCTCCCGACTGGAAGAGCCTTGCCGCTTATCGCACGCCAGCGTGGTACCAGGATGCGAAGTTTGGCATCTTCATCCATTGGGGCGTGTATTCCGTGGCGGCGTACAAGGGCGAGTGGTATCCACGCCACATGTACGAACGCAGCGGCGAATACGCCAACTACTATCAGCATCAGGTAAGCACCTATGGATCGATGCCCCAGGCCGGCTACAAGGACCTGATTCCGCGATTCAAGGCGGAGCATTTCGATCCACAAGCGTGGGCGGCGTTGTTCCACGCTGCCGGCGCGCGCTACGTGGTTCCCGTCGCCGAGCACCACGACGGCTTCGCCATGTACGACTCCAAGCTATCCGATTGGACGGCCGTAAAGATGGGTCCGCATCGCGACGTGATCGGCGAGCTCGCCAAGGCCATCCGCGCGCAAGGCATGAAGCTCGGCTTGTCATCGCATCGCGCGGAACACGATTGGTTCTACGAATACGGTCGCAGCTTCGATTCGGACGTCAACGATCCCAAGTACGCCGCGCTGTACGGACCGGCACATCCCACCGAGTCGGCCAAGGGCGCCGATGGCAAGGAGGTCGACTGGACCTTCGTGTCGGACGCCTATCTCAACGACTGGCTCGCACGCTCGTCCGAAATCGTGCAGCACTACCATCCGGATCTGATGTATTTCGATTGGTGGGTTGGTCAGCCGCGTTTTCGCGGCGCACTCGCTGATTTCGCCGCCTTCTACTACAACCAGGCCGCATCGCGTGACCAGGGCGTCGTGCTCAACTACAAGCTCGACAACATGATGCCGGGCACCGGCACCTTGAATATCGAGCGAGGGCAGGCCGCCGATATCCTCGCGCAACCCTGGCAGACCGAAACCTCCGTAAGCCCCGATTCCTGGGGCTACGCCGAAGGCGACACCTACAAGTCACCCGACGAGATCGTGCAACTGCTCGCCGATGTAGTGAGCAAGAACGGCAACCTGCTGTTGAACATCGGCCCCAAAGCCGATGGCACGATTCCCGACGAGGCAAAGAGCATCCTGCTAGCCGTAGGCCAATGGCTGAAGCTCAACGGCGAAGCCATCTACGGCTCGCGACCATGGCAACGTTTCGGCGAAGGCCCAACCCAAGTTGCCGCCGGCACCATGCAAGACACCAAGACCAAGCCGTACACACCCGAAGACTTCCGCTTCACCACCCGTGACGGCCACCTTTACGCCATCGAGATGGCCTGGCCTGCAAGCGGCCAGGCGCTGATTCATTCCATCACGCCGCCGACATCGGTTCGGAAAGTAACGCTGCTGGCCACGGGCGCGTCGATCGCGTTCCATCAAGAGGCGGATGGTTTGCATCTTGATCTGCCCAAGCGGCCAGCGGGCTTGCACGCGTATGTGTATCGCATCGCGACTTCTGTATCTCGATAACGCGCGATGCCCTTGCGTTTGGTGTGGCTTGGTAATAGTTAAACCATGACATGGCGAGGTTATCGTTTGCGCGATCAGTTGGCCTGCCCGCGGGCAGCGCTATTGGCTGCACTGGTTGGCTCCGCAGTAGATGGTCGTGCGCGTTCCTACGCCATTCGCCTTGACGTCAACGGTGAGCGTGCCATTGGAATTTGTTCCAAAAATCGCCCGCAGCTCTTTGGGAATGTCCATCCATTGACCGTCTTCGCCACAACGGATCTGGTGCGATGGGGCAAGTAGGAGTCGAGTGCCAGAGGCCGCGCGATAGTTTTCGATAGCTTTGCAACGAGGGTGGTAGTACGACGTGCCCGCGCTGGAGAGTAGATAATATGGGAGGGTATTTTCCGCCCATACCAGGCTATTGCTCCCGTTGCTTTCCGCCCCATGATGACTGACTTCAAGGACCTCGGTTTTGAGGAAGTCATCCGGCTTGTGGTTCGATGCGGCGTTCTCTATGGCCTGGTTTTGTGCATCGCCTGTCGCATCACCTGGAAAGACCAATTTCTTGGCGTTGTGGTCGATCATCAGCATCATGCTGGCCGCGTTGGAGCCTTTCGTGCTGTTGACGGTGAGCACATACGTGGGTGCCGTGTCGCACTTGAGTGCGAGTACGTCATTGCCGTTGTTACTCCATCCTGGCTCAAACCCCACGTCCCCAACGTTGGGGAAGTCATTCATGCGAACGGGTATCCCGGCAAGGGCGGCCTGCTTCAGCCAGACTTTGACCGGATCGCCATAGTTGTTGTATGAGCCGCCACCCCAGATAGATCGAACGCTCGCCAGCGTGGGTTTGGGGAAAATATCGGGAATGTAGTTGCCGTGGTCTCGATCGCTGTGACTGAAGACGACCACCACATCATGCCCTCCGGTCACTGCCCTCGCAGCGGCGATCGCTTCATCCTTGGTGAGCGCGCCATCGGAATTGCTTGATCCGCAATCATCGAGAAGAACGACGTTGTTCGTACCAGGGCATTCCACAACGTGGCACATGCCGGCGCCAACATTGAGGTAATGGGCGCGCAACGTCGTAGACGCCCTGGCCGGGATGAGCAGCGGGCTGCTTGCTCCTGCGGGTGGCGCGGGAGGTGGTCCGGATGGCCGTGTTGCCACGCGCTGGCAGGCCGAAAGGCCTACGACCACCAGCAGTAGAGCGGCCGCTCGAATCGATCGCCAATACTTATCCATTAGTGGTTTCGCCCCATTGTGCCCACGCGGCGGGATTCCGCATGGCTTTGGCGAGTCTGCGTCGTTGGTCTTGGAACGCTCAAGCGAGTTCCATTGCGCGGCCGTCAAACACGTTGCGCGACGCGCAAGAAATCGTCGGGGAAGCGTTATTGCGCAGAGCAACAGGAAGGCCAATCACCAGGGGAGGGGGGCATGGGCATTGCAGCGTCGGCATCCGACAGGGCGACTAGGCTTCGACAGGCGATGGCCGCAAGAGGAGTGGCCAAGCTGTGCGTGCTGGCAGCGATCCTCGGCGTCACGGAGAGCGCCATCTCGCGTTGGCGACAAGGAGGGGCGATCACCTTGGAAAACGCCGCTCTCCTCTGCGATTCGCTTGAGATCTCCTTGGACTGGCTCGTGCTCGGACGGGGTGACATGGAAGCTCACACTCACCTTGTCGAAAGCGCTCGCTCAGCACCTTACGCGCGCCTGCCAAGGCATCTGCGAGTGAGCCTGGACGCCTTCCTTCACGCGGTGATTGCAGGCACCTGACCAGCGCGCAAGCGCCCTGAGCACCCCGCAAGCGAACTCGCTTGGAGGTGGCGTCGTCCGCACCTATGGTGGCTGCCAAGGATGGAAGGGGGAGATCACGTGCGCTTCCAAACTCGCGCCAGCAGCGGCTGGTGCATGGCCGCTCTCACTTCGCTCCTTCTCGTCGCCATGCGTGAATGGCAAGAACGCGCGCGCGTTCCCACAGCGGCGGCGACGGCTCACTCATCCGCGCTATCGGCATCTCGGCACTCGCGGCCCCAGTAGTGGTTCGACCAGCCGGTCGCAACGCGCCGGCGCATCGCACCCTTTCAGCGCCACCACGTGAAAAGAGGACTTTCGCCATGCAGACGCTCGTCAATCTCGCGACAACCAAGAAGTGGAACAAGGCCTTCACCAATATCCTTCGTGAAAACGACCGTACCGTTTGGGGTAACTGGACACTCAACCCCACGGTGATTGCCGGTGCCGTCGGCATCGTTGACACCGAGACGGGTGAGTTCACGCATCTGGGCAACGTGCCGGACGCCGAACTGTTTCCACTTCTTGCACCGCAGGACTGGTTCGTGGAGTCAACCGGCGTACGCAGGACGCAGACACAGGTCGACTTCAAGGGCGGCTACGTCGATCCGTCGACGGGCCTCACGGTGGAAGTTGGCACGCAAGTGGACTGGAGCTTCTCCGAGGAAAGTTCGCTCTCGTCCAATGCGCACATCAGCGGCCGGACACTGGTGAACAACTTTGCTGACCTGCTCTCGGATCAATTTCCATGGCTTTACGAAAAAGCCAAGAAGGCAGGCTTCGCTACGGATAAAGGGATCGTCCAGGGCTTCGGCGTCATCACGCAGACTTGGGACTGCGCCGGCGCGGTCAACCTTGGCGCACTCGAGAAGGACAGCAGCTTTGGGTTGACCGGTTCGGTCGACGGGTCGGCCGCCATGACCGGCGGAGCGCCCGTCAAGGCGGGGATCAAGGGGTCGTTCAAGGACACCAAGGCCACCAAGTCTTTCGAACGCCATATGTACCCGGCGGAAGAGAACACCGCGCCCACGAACGACATTGCCATCAGCTACAACTTCGCGTCATTCGACGGGCATGTCCTCCTGCCGCGTTGGGCCAACTCATTGACCGGCCTGACCATTGTCTTCACCAGCGGCGGCTCCTTTATCAGCCGCTGCAAGATCACCTATAAGCGATCCGACGGAAAGACTTACGAGGACAACGTGACCTTCTCCGCAGGGTTGACCCGGACGCTCACTGCCCCACTGGACGCAACAGACATGAGCGTGGAGATCGACCTGGTCGCCGGCGACACCTTCCGCTTCAAGTTCGATCGACCGGGGGCCGAGTGGGTCCTGGGCCAGGTCAAGTTCAATATCGGTGGCTGGTGGCCCAGTGGCGGCCATGTGGAGTGGAACACCTGATCCGCGAACCAACGCCAAGTGGACGTGGCCGCCGCATCCATCGCTGATCGGCGGCCTTCGTCCATTTACTGGAGTGCGCGTCAAGGATGTGGTCAAGGATGCAGCGAAACGGCCTGGCCGGCGTGATGGGTCATCGTGAAGAACAACGGCGTTTCGTCATGGCTATCGCGGCCAGGCCCTGATCCGTTGATCCGGTCCATACTTGAACTCTTGTGTAAGCTCAGCGTGACGTGCGCTGGCCAATGGCCAGGGCCATCGCGGCGCGGGCGATCTGCACGCTGGCGTCTGCGTCCTCCTGGTTGGACTCGGCCTGTGCCAACGCCGCTTCGTCACTCGTCAGGTCGGTGACACTGGACAGGCCGTGTCGGTACGCGTCGAGCGACGCTTGATAGGCCAGCTCAGCTGCCTTGGTGTAGTCGAGTGCCTGTGTGCGGTTCGCCAGGCTGGTCTTCAGGTCGTTGTAGCTTTGTGTCACCTGCTGAGTGGTGGCAAGTCTCGCGGCGGAGAGTGCGTCCTCCGCTTCGTCCCGCTTCGAACGTGCCAGGGCCACCTTGGTCGCGCGGCCGCCGCCGTCGAACAACGGAACCTCGAAGGCGACGAATACGCTGTTGCCGGTCATGTTGATGCTGGAGAACGGGCTGTTGTCGCTGCTGGTCTTCCCGATGTTCTGGAAGACCTGGGCCTCGATGCTCAGTGTGGGGCGATAAGCGGCCCGAGCGGCATCGATGTCTGCCGTGGCGGCCGCCACACGATCTTGGGCGGCGATGATGTCGGGCCGCGAACTCAACGCTGTCGCGATCAGGGCATCCAATGCAGGGGGCGTTTCCGGCGAGTCGAGCACATCTCCGGCATCATCCAGTTCGAGGTGCGAGTCCTCGCTCAGGCCAACCGTCGCCACCAGAGTGGCAAGTGCTGTCTGGGCGTCACCCGTCGCGCGTGTCTGCGCCAGTTGCATGGCCGCCGTCTGTCGATGCGCCTGCGCTACCTGCACCACGGTGGCGCGGCCATGCTTCCGCTGGTCGACAACGGCCTGTTCCGTCAGTTGCGCGGCATGAAGGGACTTGTCGGCGGCGCGCACCTTGCCCTGTGCGGCGCTGGCGTCGAAGTAGGCCTTGGAGACATTGAAGACCAGTTTCTCTTGGGCGCCGAGCAGGCCCGCGTCGGCGGCCTGCGCCGTCTGCATGGCCGCTTCGACCTGATTTTTCTTGCGGCCGAAGTCGAGCAGGAGCCATTTCAATTGCAGTGATGGAATGATTTCGCGCGAGGTCGAAACGATATAGCCTCGCGGCGATACATTGCGCGTAATCGCCAGCGGTGTATGTTCGTTGCCGGCCAAGGTTTTGATGTTCAACTGGGGCGCGTACTGGCTACGTACCAGCGACGTGTCCAGGTGCGCCTGGAGCGCGGCCTGTTCCACCTCGCGGTACGACGGGTTGTCATTGAGCGCCAACTCGATGAGTTGCCGCAGCGAATAGCGCCGCGACGCCGGGTTGATGGCTTGCTGCGTCGCTGCGTTTTCCGTCGCGTCCGCCTGCGCGCACGCAACCGTGGTGTAAAGCGAGAGTCCGATCGAAACCGCCAGCCAGCACCACGGCCACATCCGTGTTTCAGGTCTGGCGTGCGGCATGAACAATGTCCTCTTCAAGTTGCTGGCGGGCGAGATCAAGCGGCGACACTGATCGGTTGTCAGTCGCCGAACGCGGCCGCGGTAGGTGGTTCGGATCGCAAAGCGCGTCGATCTGATCGGCCAGAACGGCGTCGATGCCATCGCCTTGGCCGGGTTGTACGGACGTACGGATGAGCAGCAGGGTAAAGGCGTGCGAAGCGATGCGTTCGGCCGTGTCGACAGCCCTTTGTCCCATCGTGCTGGCAGGCAGCCGGCGCCATTCGAATTGCCCGCGCGCCTGCAGGACATCGGCGTGGGCAAGATCCTGGCTCACGGCGACCCGCTGTTGTGGTGCCGGCGGGTCGGTCTGCCGCAGCAACTGGCTGATCTTCTTCAGTGCAGCGATACGCAGCAGAGTCGCCTGTTCCCTGGCACTGACGGGCCAGACCGAGGCGAACACCAAGGTCACCCACAGGTTGCCGATCAGGATGCCGATGACGCGATCGCGCAGGCCGGTCAGGTCGGTGGCGGGGCCGTATCCCTGCAGTACGCCAAGAAAGAACGCAAACGCGATCTGCATGCCCGCGTAGGAGACCAGCTCGCTGCCGGTGGCGATCCACGCGGCAAAGGCGGACACGGCGGCGATCAGCAGGCAAAGCTGCCCGATGTCGGTGAGCAGCGGCAGTACGAAGACGATGCACAGGCCCGCCATGAGCCCGCCGATGATGGCGCCAGACGCCCGCAGCGTGAACTTGTGGACGCTTTCGCCAAAGGTCGTGAGCGATACGAAGAAGCAGGTCGTGACGGCCGTTCGGATGCCGGGCCAGTCGAGCAGGGTGTAGGTGGCATACGAGGCGAACACCGCGATCATCACCTTGATCGCAAACCGGGCGTGCGCGCGATTGCTGAAAGCGTCGGGCACGAAAAACCCATGCCTGGCGGCAAGGGCCTGCGGCAGGTCGTTCGCATCGCCACCGCACGCTTGGTTCAACACCCGGGCCGCAGCCTGCAGCAGTGCGATGCCCGTCGGGTCAGATGCCTGAAATGACGGTAGCGAAGGCGCGTTGGCGATGGTTGCCATCGATGCCGCACGCCGTCGCGCGAACACGCGCCCGGCCTCCCGGATGGAAGTCGATGCATGCCGGCGTATGTCAACGGCGCCGTCATCGAGCACGCTCGCCACGCTCAGAACTTCCAGCAGCGCCGCAATCAGGGCCTCGTCTTCCCCTGCAAGCGGCTTGAGGCGCTTGTCCCAGAGGAATGCCTTGTTCTTGAGCTGGTCGAGCGCCAGCAGCTCCGCACGTAGCCGGTGGGGATCGTCGGTGCCGGGGTGCTCCACCTGGGCGGCCACGCGTTCGAAGATGTCCGCGGCACGCCTGCGTGACAATGCCACGGGGCTTTCACCGAACATCAGGTTCATCATGGCGGTAACCACGACAGGCAGCGTGACGACCACCCATAGCCATAGCACTCCATGCACCAGCGGGTCAGTCGCGGGGATGTCGTCGACCAGCGTCTGGGTGAGCACCAGCACGTAGCCGGCCAGGAACGCAATAGGTCCCAGCGTACTGGTGCGGGCGAAGAACGACCCGGCAAACGCACTGAAGGCGAGTAGCGGCAAGCGCAGCGCCGGTTCCGCCGCATCGAACACATAGAGCAGGATCGAGATCCCGATGGCGAGGCTCGCTGCCAAAATGCCGCCGATCGAGGTGATCAAGGTGGATGCGGCATCTTCCTGGCTCGCGACGAATACCAGGTAAGCCACGTAGGCGGGTAGGGGAATCTGGAACGTCATAGCCAACGCAACCACGAGCGCAGATGCGGTTGCGATGCGCGCGATGGCGCGTCCCCGTGCCGGAGTGAGCGCCAGTTCGCGTCGCCATAGCGACGTCCATGCGCTGGGGCGCGTGTCAGTCGGCGCGATCATGTGTCACCCGCACCGACGCCGTGGCGCCCACGCGCAGCATGGCGGCATCACCACGCTGCAGATGCACCCATATGGGAAACCGCTGCGCCACGACGACCCAGTTGAGGTTACGGTCCACCTGGGGCAATCCGGGGCCAATGGATCCCACCGGTTGCACGCCGGGACCAAGGCTTTCGACGACGCCCTGCAAAGGTTCGTCATCATGTCCCATCACCCACACCGTGGCCTGATCGCCGGCGTGCAGGTGCGCGAGATCGGTCTCGCGGAAATTGGCAACCGCATACCAGTGGTTGTCATCGATCACCGTCAGCACGGGGTGCCCCGCCGATGCGAACGACCCCAGCGCCAGGTTGAAGCCCACGATGCGTCCCTCGGTGGGGGCGATGATCGAGGTTTCGCGCAGATCGCGTGCGGCGAGCTGCTGCGCTGCCAATGCTCCAAGCAACTGTGCTTTCAGACTCTCGACGTCGCCGATGGCTTCCTTGGCCTGCGATGCCTGCTGGATGGCGGTATCCAGCTGCGCCTGCGCACTGCGCTCATCCGTACGCGCCTGGTCAATCTGCTGAGTGGTGGCGAATCCCTTGGTGTACAGCGGCTCGAGTCGCTCGCGCGTGTCGTGGGCAAGCGATAGCTGTTGGCGCGCACGCTCCACCTGGTGTGTTGCCGCCTGTGCGCCCGAACCCTGCGATGTCACCTGGCGACCCGTCAGGGCGATCTGCGCCTGCAGCGCCTGTACCTGCGCGTTCGCCTGTTGCAGCCGGTATTGGAAGGGTTCGGGATCCAGCTGCAGCAGCACCTCGCCCTTGTGTACCGTCTGGTCGTTGCGGATGTGGATGGCCACGATGCGGCCGCTGACTTCCGGCGTCAGTGATGCGCTGTATGCGTAGATGTATGCGTCATGGGTGCGCGGCCGCCGGTCGACGACGATCACCGAGACCACGATCAGCACGATGGCCGCGATGACCGACCCGCTCGCCACGGCTCGCCCGATGATGCGGGTGGAGGACATGCGCGTCGCCTCCTTCATGCGAGCCATGCCAGCCACACGGCCAGCGTGATGGCGATCCAAAGACTCAGATAGACCAGCACCGGTACGGGCAGCTCGCTGTCAACGCCGGTTCGGATCAACACCACGCGCACGAGAACGACGCCCAGCAGCCCGATCAGCGCGCACAGCATCCAGGTGGGGAAATAGGAGCCCAGAATGTTGCGCGAAGGCGACCGGCTGCAGGCCGTGACCAATGCTGCCGCAGGCAGGCAGGAAAAGCATCGCAGCATGAAACGCATGCGGCCCCATCGATGCCGTGGCATCCCTGGCATCATCAGCCGATGGCTTGTTGTCTTCATCGAAGCATGGCCCTGCGTTTGACCGTTGCCGGTGGCCGCAACCGCCCTCCGGCTTTGACATTTGATCGAAAGGATGCCGGGCGACAGGCGCAAGCCTGTCGCGACCGGAAGAGAAAGCGGGCCACCCCGACGGGCGGCCCGAATGACTTGCCTGCAGGGAGTACAGGCGGGCGCGTCAGATGTTTTCGCGGATCATTTCCAGCACATCGGCACCGCGTCCATGCAGGATCGCGCGCGCCGAATACAGTGCCATGCCCATGACCGGCTTCAGCTCGATCATGGGCGGCTTGACCAGTTCCAGCTGATTGACCAGCACGTTGAGCAAGGCCGGGCCAGGCTGTGCCAACAACTCCTCGATGGCGGCATCGAGATCGGCCGCCTTGTCCACCGTCTTGCCCCACATGCCGATCGCCTCGGCGACCTTGCCGAAGTCGGGATTCTTCAACTTGGTGAAGGTGTCGAGTATGCCCTCGGCCTTCTGCTCGATCTCGACGAAACCCAGCTTGCCGTTGTCGAACACAATGATCTTGACCGGTACTTCTTCCTGCAGCGTGGTGATGAGCTCGCCGAACAGCATGGTGAGTCCGCCATCGCCACAGCACGCGATGACCTGGCGATCCGGCGCAGCCTTCTGCAGGCCGATGGCGCTGGGGAGCCCCGAGGCCATGGTGCCGTGGAGCAGGCTTCCAAAGATGCGGCGCTTGCCGTTGGCGTCGAAGCAGCGGATGGCCCAGACGATCGGTGAGCCGTCATCGGCGACCAGCAGGGCGTCGTCCGCCGCATGTTGGTTGATACGCGACATCAGGTACGACGCGGGAATGGTGTCGTCGTGTCCCGGCTTCAGATGCTTTTGCCAGTCGGCCATCGCCTTTTCGTAGCGCCCCACAAATTCCACAAGGAACGCATCGTCCGCGTGGTCCTGCAGGTGGGGCAGCAGCGACTGCAGCGACAGCTTGATGTCGCCCACGGCTCCGAGCGCGACGTGGTGACGGCGCCCCAGATGGGTGGGTTTGATATCGATCTGCACGATCTTGGCGTGATCGGGATAGAACTGGCGCCATGCGAAATCCGCACCGAGCAGCAGCAGCGTGTCGCATTCCAGCAGTGCGTTGTAACCGGCCTCGTTGCCAAGAATGCCGGTCATGCCGACGTTGTACGGGTTGTCATAGGCCAGGTCTTGCTTGCCGCGCGAGGTGTGCGCCACGGGGGCCTTCAACTTTTCCGCGACGGCCTTGATTTCCTCCAGCGCGCCTTCGCAGCCCGAGCCGGCGTAGATCGCTACCTTGTTGCCCGCGTTGAGGATCTTCGCGATCTCGGCAATTTCATCGGGGTTGGGCCGAATGTCCGGTTTGGCGTGATGCACGCGATAGGGGAAGTCTTCCTTCACCTCGCCATGCGAGATGTCGACGGGAACGATCAGGACCGCCACGCCCTTCTGCGTCAAAGCGGCCTGACAGGCGGCTACGGCCTTCTTGCGTGCCTGCTCTGGCGTGTAGATCTGTTCGCAATAGACAGTGCACTCCTTGAATACGCCCTTGAAGTCCACTTCCTGGATGAACTCAAAGCCCAGTTCGCTACTGGCGACTTGGCTCGCGATGATCACCAGGGGCGAGCGATTGCGATTGGCCTCGTAAAGGCCATTGATGAAATGAAGGCTGCCCGGCCCGCACGAGCCCGCACACGCCGTGAGTTCGCCGGTCAGCAGCGCCTCGGCGCCGGCGGCGAAGGCGCCAGCCTCTTCGTGGCGGACGTGCACCCATTCGATGGTGCTCTTGTCGAGGTTCTCGGCGATCAGGTTGAGCGTGTCGCCCACGATGCCATAGCAACGTTTGACGCCGGCTTGTTCCAGAACTTCAACGATGATTTCGGCGACTTTCTTGCCCATTGCTCACTCCAGGGGATGGGGGCGTGACCGGCCACGGTCACGAGATCGATGACGGTTGCGGGGCGACGCGACGAGACGCGCGGCCCTGTTCCGTGGAAACACGACGTTCCGCCAGCGTTGCGGCGAAGTGTGCGCCGGGAGTTCGTGCCGCCCCATCCCCCTGATGGGGGTAACTGCGCGGACTGCGTTCTCTTACGCGTCGTTGCGTGGCGGCCTTGGCGGTGGCGCACCGAGCCAGCCTTCGGCACTCGTCGCATATACACGGCCGCGTGCGCGGTTGAGGCTGCCGAGCGGACGAAAGGGGCGCGGGCAGTTCCACGGATTGAACGCCAAGGTGTTGACGCTGCGCTTTATTGCCATGCCCCTGGCATCCAGTACGTTCTGCCGCGGAATGGTCAGCGTGGCGATGTCGATCATGGGCGAATCCGATTCGCGCCATTGCGCAGTGCCATCTTCGATCGGCGTGCGTGCGGGATCGACGTAACGCTGCACCGCCAGGCGATAGACCACGTCCCCATGGGAGAGCCGGGAGGCAAGCTCCGCCTCCAGGTAGTCAGGGTCCTTGCCGATGGGCGCGGTGTTGCCGTCGGTGGCGACAGGGCGCAACGAATAGCGCACGGGGCCGCCATCACCCCAGAGCAGGGGCGCCCGGCTCCAGAACTGGAGCGTCGCGACGCTGCTGCAAGGCCGGCTTCCGGTGCGCACGTTGCGGATGATGCGCAACGCTTCAGCAAACCCTTGCGTCAGGATCAGCCGCGGCACAATCAACGATTTGTTGCCGGTGGCGATTCTGGCGACCTCGACGAACTGCTTCGCATCGCGCGCATGCGACGCGGGGAAACTCGTCATCAGCAGGTCGTGATAGTTGTCGTTGCTGAAGTGGACGCGAACGGCGACGCCCCGCATGTCCGGCAGTCCGTCGCCCGCACACACCGGCGATGCATTGGACAGGCGTACCGTCACGGGGAACTGACGCCCTGCCAGGAAATAGCCCGCTGCGAGATCCGCAGGCAAATCATCGTGGACGAATAGGCGGGCATTGTCGAAGCCGGCGATGATCTTTGCGTGCAATGTGCGATGGCCGGGCTTGTTCGTCTTCTGGGCAACGCGCCGCTGGATGGCCAGCATGTCTTGTGCCCACTGCTGGATCAGGGTGCGTTCGGCCTCCACCGACCCGCCTGCATAAACCTCTTGCCAATCAACCATGAAATCGCCTCCTTTGCAGGCATGCCGGAATCACGCTCACCTCGGGGGCGTAAGAGTCGCCATGGTCCAAACGAGCTGGCCGGCGCGATATCCCCTCGATGGGGGATACACCCAAACTCGGCACTTACGGGCGCGCGATCTTGCGGGGTGGCGCAAGGTCTTGCCAATACCGCCAAAAAACCGAGAAAAGACTTTGGGAAAACCTGGATTTCACGACAGCGTTGAAGTGCTGACCTAGCTTTTACGCAGGCGGATGCGCGTGCCGGGGAGCGCGCATCGTGCAGCGATGACGGATCGAACCACCCATGTGAGAAACGCCTGGGACGCCTGAGTGCGTCTGGGGCGGTAAGGAATGCAGATGAACTTGTGGCCGGCTCTCCATGTTGCAGAGGCGTTGCCTGTTTCGGTCGATCTGGCGGAGATCGAGCTGTGCCTGCCGGCAAGTGCCGGTGCGGCACAGAACTTGGCCCGCCGGATGATGGACGAAGTCTGGCACAGCCTACGAAGCTTTCATGCCGACAGCATCCTGGCGGCGACAGCGCGCCTCGCTACGCTGATCGAGAGCGGCTGGGTCCCGAACGACGACCTCGCCGACGAGGTGCAGGTGCTGATGGCGATCGGCCACGTCTGGCGCGACGATCCGGCGAGCGCGCAAGACGCCGGGCAGCGCGCGCTTTGGCGAACCCGTTCGCCTCGGTTCCGCGCCGTGCTGCTGTGCGTGCTTCGCTTCTGCCACTGGCGCACACGAGATTTCCAGGCCTTCTATGAGTTGCCGCGATCGCGGCATCCGCGCTCAGGCCAACTTTGCGCACCCAGGGTCGCATGCCTGTCGATTGAATCCGCTGCGGAGGCGGAGCAGCTGCGTTTCAAGCTGGCCGAGCGCCTGGCGCGTGAAGCCACTGACTTGTCCGCGCGCGCCGCGGGCATCGATCCCCATGTCGCACTGCTTTCGACTTGCGTGCTGGCCACGATTGCATACGAAATGGGTGCCATCGATGACGCCGACCTGCTTATGCGCGGCCGGACTCCGGTGCTGGAACAACACGGCTCCATCGAAAGCGCCTGCTGGGGCTTTATTGTGTCGGCCAGGGTGGCCCAGGCGCGCGGTAACCCTGCGTTGGCGCTGCTGACATTGCGAAAAGGCGCAGGTGTCGGGGCAGGTCGCGGCTGGCTGCGATTGACGCTGCGTTGCATGGCCGAGGAGGCGGTCATCCTCGTTGTCGAACAGCGCCTGGAGCTGGCCGAGCGCGTGCTGGCCCTGGCGGACGCCAAAGCCGGGTTTCCACGTCATAGCGACAGGCTCACAGTGCTGGAGACCTGGCCGCTGGACTTGGCGCGCTGCCGCCTGGCCATGGCCCGGGGCGCGCACGCGCAGGCCCGTTCGGACCTCACTCGCCTGCGCGATGCGGCGCTCAATTTCAACCATCCGGCGCTGGTGGCGCGCGTGACCACCTTGCTCGTGGGTGCGCTGTTCGCCGAAGGGTGCATGGAGGAGGCGCGCGCCGAGCTGCTGGGTGTGCTGCAGCTGGGTGCCGACGTGGGGCTGTATCGAACGTTCATCGATGAACTGCCCATCATCGAGCCGTGCCTTCATGCGCTGCGGCTCGCGGACGGCGCGAGACTTGGCCATCTCAAACCGTACTTATCCAGTCTCCTTTCGGCATCTGGATCCCAGGCGACGGATCGAAAGAAATCGCCCGCCAGCCGCGATCAGGCGGATTTGCTGAGCACCAGGGAGACCGTTATCTTAAGGCTCATAAGTATGGGCCTGTCGAACAAGAGCGTCGCTCGCGAGCTGAACATCGCACCAGAAACCGTCAAGTCCCATGCCAAACGAATTTTCATCAAGCTTTCCACCCGGACGCGTGCCGAGGCGGTTGCCCGCGCCACCGAGCTGGGGCTCATCTAACCGGTGTCATGGCGGTCTCCGACCGGGCGCGCCGGCATGAGGGCATTTGGTCCCTTTCGACTCGACAGCCTCAATCACGTCTTGCTGCGCGTGACGGAGCAGGGCGAGGCACGGCCGGTGGCGATAACCGCCAAGGCGTTCGATGTACTGCGCTATTTCGTGGAACACCCCGGGCGGCTCATCAGCCACGAAGAACTGCTGGAAGCGCTGTGGAACGGCGTGGCCGTGCAGCCGGAGGTGCTGAAGGGCCACGTGCTTGCCATACGCACGGCACTGCAGGACGACGCGCACCATGCTCGCTTCATCGAGACGCAGCGCGGGCGCGGCTACCGTTTCGTTGCATCGGTCGAGTCGTTGGCCAGAGAGTCGGCGGAAACGCCACTGTCGACGGGCACGCTCGTCGGTCGGGGCGAATCGCTGGCGCAGTTGCGTGGCTGCTTCGAGCTGGCGCGGCAGCGTCGTGCGCAGACCGTCTTCGTGCGCGGCGATGCGGGCATAGGAAAATCGGCGCTGGTCGAGCATTTCTGCCGCGGGATAGAAACGCAGGCCGCCTTGATGTCCTTCGGTCGCTGCATCGAGGGCTTCGGCGGCGTCGAGCCGTTTTATCCCGTGATCGAATGCCTGGCCCGCCTGGTAAAAGGCGACCAGGGCTCGCGTGTGCAGGATGCTTTACTGTCCCATGCGCCTTCCTGGGCCTCGCTGCTAGGTGGCTTGATGTCGCGCGAACGTCGCGCACTGCTGCAGCGCTTGCCGGGCGCCATGGCGCGGAGTCGTGCGCTAGGCGAGTTCTGCGAGCTGCTGGAATTCCTCGCCGAGACGGGGCCGCTGGTGCTGTTGCTGGAAGACGTGCACTGGGCCGACCATTCGACGCTAGACGTGCTGTCTTCGCTGTCGCGTCGACAATCCCGCAGCCAGGTTCTGGTGATTTGCACGGCCCGGTCGGACGATGGATTTGAACGCGCGCCCGCGCTCAAGCAACTGGTGGACGACCTTCACCTGCACCAGCTGTGCAGCGTCGTCGACCTGAAAGGGCTGCGCGAGCAGGACATCACCGACTATGTCGCCCCCTACATGTTGGGCGGCGAGGCGGACATGGCGGGATTCCTCAGGCGTCGCTCGGGCGGCAATCCTCTTTTCCTGAGCATTCTGCTGGGCCACCTGAAGGAGGGTGTGTCGGTCGCCGACACCCTGGGCGCCGCAGCCGTGCCGCACACCATCAGCGAGCTCATCGAGTCGAAAATCGTTCGGCTGAACGAACCGACGCGACGGGTGCTGGAAGCGGCCTCCGCGGCGGGCGATACCTTCAATGCGCTCGTGCCCGCCACGGCGGCCGGCATGAGCGCGCAGCGCTTCGAGGATATCTGCGAAGACCTCAGTCGCTCGGGCGACTTCATCGAGCGACAGCATCTGGAACGGGCGGCCTCCGGGGAAACCGTGCGGGTCTACCGGTTCAGGCATGCGTTGTACCGGGAAGTGTTGCTCTCCCGCCAGGGACCGCTGCGCCTGGCGCAGAGCCATGCTCTTATCGCCAAGGAACTGGAGGCAAGCTACACGCCAGCCGGCGATTCGCACGAGCCGTTCGCGCTGGCTGAGCAGTTTTCCAGCGCACACGATTGGTCCAAGGCCATCGCCTATCTCAAGATTGCCATCCAGACGGCCAAACGGCGTTTCGCACACAAGGATGTCCTGACCATCCTGGACAAGGCCGAGCAGGTAGCTTCTCACGTGCCGGATGCATCGCGCGCTCAGATCAAGATGGACTTGCTGGAAGATCGCGCGTCCATCTACGCCGCCAGCCACGACCGTCGCGCGTTGCAGGTATTCACCCAGTTGCGTGACGCTGCCGAGGCGCTGGGGCAGGTCGACGCACAAGCGCGTGCCGAGCTGGGCTGCGGCTTCGCCATCAGCTGGACAGATGTACCGGCGGCCATCGGTCACCTGGAAGCTGCGTTCGCGCTCACCGAGGGGCAGCCAAATTCACAACTGCGGGCACGCATACGGCTGGCCAGCAACGTTTGGCGTATTTGGATGGCGGGTTGGACCCGTGACCTGTCCGAACAATGCAGCCTCAATCTCAGGAACCTGCGCAACGGCGATGATCGGCAGATCACCGCCTGGGGCATGATCGAGTACAGCATGGTCTGCCTGGTATCCAGTCGCTACGGCGAGGCGCTGGAGAGCATTGACGAGAATCTCGAGATCCTCATGCGGCATGCCGCCGACCGGCCCGAGTTCAACGTATTCCGTGCCATCTGGATGGCACACCTGGGACGGCCGTGGGCCCACATCATGCTGGGCGATTGGGGGCGTTCGCTACGCGAGTTCGACCATAGCGAAGCTCTTTTCGTGTCCAACGCCAACCGCTACAGCACCTGCACGCTGGAGACGCTGCGCGGCTTGCTGCACCTGCTGGCGGGTGATTTCGTGGCCGTCAGGCGTATCTGCGAAAAGCTTGGTTTTTACGGACGCGCAACCACGGACGCGTCCCCATCGCTGTACACGCTGCACCTACCCAACGAGATCCGTCATTGCACCCTGCTTGCCGGCGCCGCAGAAGCCGCGCGCGGTGATGCAGAGGCTGGCGTCGATATGCTCTTGCAGTTGCGCAACGACACGCTGCTGCGTCCGGTGATCATGGACTGGTATTGGCAATTCCTACTTCTATGGACACTGTCTGACACCCTGTTGAGAATCGGTCGGGTGGAGCAGGCGAGGTCCTTCGCTGACGAGATGCTGCAGACCTCTGCCGACACCGAAGAGGGGACGTGGCAGACCATGGCGCTTGAGCTTCGAGCTCGCGTAGCGATCGATCTGGGCCATCTCGACCATGCGCAGGCGCTCGTGGAACGAGGCGAACGCGTTATCGATGATCTAGGCGCACCGATTGCGAGCTGGCGGCTCTACCAGGTGGCCGCGTCGTTGCATCGCCTGCGGGGTTCAGTTGACGCGGCGGAGAAATACGAGAGTCTTCGAGACGCCGCCATCCAACGACTCGCTGCGAGCTTGCCCGAGGCTCATCCCCTGCGCGAGGCATTTATGTGTTCCACCCTACAGTGCCGCTGATCTTCTCGAAGCCGATCATGTTGCCATTGTCACAGTGGCCGATTTTGGATGCGACTTCGGCCGATCAACGCAACACAAGCTGGAAACCAACGACGCTTACGTCATGCGAGTGCGGGTAGGACGATTAGCCCGTGTTATCGCCAGTAGCAACCATCGTGGTCACTATCCCAGCAATCGATACGCGCCATGCCGCCAAGCTGGCCCCATGAAGATGCACCCAGGCCTGGCCCGGGCGCCCGGTGCGGACTTGGGGCGATCAATGACGCTATCCTCTCGGCGGAAGGCAGTTGGTGGATGGTCGCCCGCGGCGCGCTCTCAATATCGTCACCAGACGAAACTCGTCGCGACCGTGTCCACCGAAATCATCTTGAAATAGACTTCAAAGGATCGTCCTTTGAGCAGTGCAGGGCAAAGGCTTTCCTCAAGGACCAGCGTCAAGCGGCCAGCATTTACGTTCAGTCTCGAGACTCGCGCTGCACCGAAATCAAAGTAGCGTCCGACGCTGTAAAACAGGCCCTTGAACAGACTCTCCTTGGCGGAGAACGCCACCGTAAGAAGCGTATTGATTGAAAAATGTTCCCGCTGCGCTTCCAGCAACACTTGCTCCTCTGGCGTGATCACAAACTCCTGAAGTGCGGGATGTGCCTGTGCATCGACAACTTTCTCTATGTCGATCCCAATACCTTTTACGGTGGATGACAGAACGGCTACAGCGGCAGCCATGTCGCCCGTGTGCGTGATGCTGCCAGTGATACCCGCCTGCCACAGTGGCTCTCTCGACGTGCCGATGTGCGGTGTCGACGCCTCGATACCCAGGCGTTCGACGGCGTGACGGGCGGCGAGTCGCCCCATCAGGAACTCAGCCTGCCGTTTTGGAACTGCTCTCTGAAGTGCCTGAGGGAGCAGCACGTCATATCTTTCGAACGCCGAAAGACCGAATGCTGCCGCCGAAAACGCAATGACGAAGGCTGGTGGCATTCGAGCATCGTCATTTCCAAGCTCAAGCCATCGCGTGGTGCGAAGCATCACCCGACGCTCGCTGTCGGTAAGCGCACTCCTGAAGTCTGAAAGAAATTCTTCAGCATCATCAAAAAGATCTTCATGCATGTCGCTCGATTGGGTGCGAGAGAATCGTGGATGTGTAGCGCGCGGCGACGCAACAAACCCGGGGCGCCTCGAAAAATATTACGCGATGCACTCGGCGGGCAAGACTGCTGCGAACGTGAAATATGACGACGTTGCACCGGGTTGCGGAAGTACTTGCGTGCAAACTATGCTCGTCAGTTATGCGAAGGACATGAATCATTTTCCACAGGGAGAGGGAATTGAGCAGTAGCCAAGGCCGACATGATCATTCGCCCCAGAAGCAGGCAGCCTTCTGGAAAACTACGCTCTCCGGCGCGCCGGAACGCCTGACAATACACACGGATTTTCCGCGTCCTGCGGCGCTGGATCGTGCCGAAGCTACCGTGACCTTCGCGATCAGCGGCGCTTTGCAAGGCGGCATTGAAAAGCTTGAGCGCGATCAGGGACTTGAATCGCACATAACGTTGCTGGCGGGATGGGCAGCGCTTCTTGGGCGCCTTTCATGTCAGGACGATATCGTCGTCGGTACGTTGATGCCGGTGCGGCAGCGATGGGAAACGCCATTGCTCGATGGATCATTGACGTGCGTGCTTCCGTTGAGGCTAAGCCTTTCCAGCCAGGCAACAGTGGCAGAATTCCTGTCTTGCACGAAAGAGCAGGCGAACGCTGCCCAAGAGCACAGCGGGATGCGCCTGGGTCAGATCGTGGAACTGACGGGACTGGTTCGAAACCCTTCGTATCATTCGCTGTTCCAGGCCATGTTCGTACTGGATCAGGGCGACAGCGAATCGATGCAGTCGCTGTATTCGATGGAGGATGACGCCAATCATGGCCTTGAAGACACTGGCTGCGACCTTGTACTGACGATCAAAAAGCATGGCGGCGGCATCACGGGCTGCGTGTCTTACGCCTCGGCGCTGTTCAAGCGTGACACCATCGAACACATCATCGAAAGGTACTGCCTGCTGCTGGAGGGCATGCTGGCAGACGAGACGAAAGGCATCATGCATCTGCCGATCATGTCGGACGCCGAACGTCGCCTTGTCGTTGACACGTGGAATGCCACGGACGCTTTTTATCCCGGCAATCAATGCATCCACGAGCTTTTCGAGGAACAAGCCGCCCGGAATCCTGACGCTCTTGCAGTGGTATTCGGTGACAGGCAGCTGACCTATGGACAGCTGAATTCGAAAGCCAACCGTCTCGCCCATCAACTGCGATTGCTCGATGTCAAGCCCGATAGCCGCGTCGCTATCTGCGTGGAGCGTGGTGTCGAGATGATGGTCGGGATCTTCGCTGTCCTGAAGGCGGGCGGTTGCTATGTGCCGCTTGATCCCGCCTATCCGGAAGAGCGCCTGCAATTCATGTTGAGGGACAGCGCTCCCGCGGTGCTTCTGACGAAAGGAGGTCACACCTACGCCTGGGCGAACGGCGTGACCGAACTCGACCTGGATGGTGAGGTCGACCATCATCCCGATACCAACCCCGTTCCTTTCGACAAGGATCTGGCATCTGGCAATCTGGCCTATGTGATCTATACATCGGGCTCAACCGGCACGCCCAAAGCGGTGATGGTGGAGCACAAAGGCGTGATCAACCTACTTTTCGACTGGACGGCTCGATGTCCGGATTTTGGGCGGGGAAATCCGTTCCAGGCATCCATGTGGGGCAGCTTTTGTTTTGACGTAACCGTCTTCGAGATTTTTGTAACGCTCTGCGCAGGTGGAACGCTCCAGGTCGTTCCCGAAGCTATTCGTGCAGATCCCACGGCGCTCCTTGCTTGGTTTACGCGCCAAAAAATCAACTTCGCATTTTTGCCGCCCTTCTTTGTTCGCCACCTGAGAGGGCTGCTGGAAACCTCCGGCGCACGACTTCCCTTCAAGCATGTTCTCGTGGGCGTGGAGTCGCTCTCCGAGGCAGACTTGCACTGGTTTCAAAGCACCACGCCGGGACTCACGATCGTCAATGCCTACGGACCGACGGAAGCCACCGTCTATTCCACGCTGTATCAGGAGATCGCCGAACGGCATCGAAGCGCACCCATCGGCCGTCCCATCGCAAACGCGCGGAACTACCTTCTCGATCAACAGGGACAGCCGGTGCCGGTGGGTGTGTCCGGAGAGCTCCATATCGGTGGCGTCGGTGTGGCGCGAGGGTATTTGAATCAGCCCGAACTTACTGCCGCGCGATTTATCGCCGACCCTTTCAGCAACGTTCCCGGTGCGCGGATGTACAGGACGGGAGATCTCGGGCGCTGGCTTCCCGATGGCACCATCGAGTTTCTGGGGCGAAACGATTCCCAGGTGAAGATACGTGGCTTCCGCATCGAGCTGGGCGAGATCGAGGCGAAGCTCTCGGAGCACGCCGGGGTGACCGAGGCGGCCGTTCTCGCGCGGGAAGACGTGCCGGGAAACCGGCGTCTTGTGGCCTATTTCTCCGCTTCCGTGCGCATGGATGTCGCTGCGCTCAGAAGGCATCTCGCCGAGCAAATGCCCGATTACATGGTGCCTGCGGTGTTCGTCCAGTTGGACAGATTGCCTCTGACACCGAACGGCAAACTCGACGCAAGGAGCTTGCCCGCCCCGGGACAGGAAGCCTTTGTCAGCCGCACGTTCGAACCGCCGCGCAACGAGATCGAGGCGTTGATTGCCGCCATCTGGTCCGATCTTCTCAAGATGGACAGGATCGGCAGAAACGATAATTTCCTCGAATTGGGCGGGCACTCGCTGTTGACGATCCAGGTCATCTCGCGGCTGCGCGATGCCTTGAACGTGGATGTGCCGTTCCGCGCACTTTTCGCGAGCGCCACGCTTGGGGAATTCGCCGAACAAGTGGCAAAGGCGATGCCGTCGCAGATCCCTCCGGTGATCCGCAGGGAACGGGAAGCGTACGAGCCCCTTTCCTTTGCGCAGCAGCGCCTATGGTTTCTGGCGCAGATCGAGGGGGCGAGTGCGGCTTATCACCTGTCCTGCGGATGGAAGGTGCGCGGCGCGCTGGATGTCATGGCGCTGCGACAGGCGCTGGATGGCATCGTGGCGCGCCACGATGCCTTGCGCACCACGTTCCTGGAGATCGACGGAAAGCCCATGCAGCGTATCGCCCCGCAGGCGACATCCATGGATTTCCTCATGCAGGAAGCAACGTCGCCTGGGGAACTGGCGCGCCTGACGAACGACGAATCGGTGCAGCCGTTCGATCTGGAGCGCGGGCCGCTGATTCGCGCGCGCTTGCTACGTGAAAGCACGGATAGCCACACGGTGCTCATCACGATGCACCACATCGTGTCCGACGGATGGTCGATGCAGGTGTTCATGCATGAGCTCAATACCCTATACGCCGCCTTTCTGCAGGGCGCAGTGGATCCACTGCCGCTCTTGGGTATCCAGTACGCCGATTACGCGACCTGGCAAAGGACTTGGATGTCCGGGGACCTTCTACGCGCGAAAGCTGGCTATTGGAAGAGTGCCTTGTCCGGCGCCCCCGAACTGCTCACCTTGCCGCTGGACCGTCCGCGCCCGAACGAACAAAGCTTCGCGGGTGCGAAAGTCGAGTTCTTGCTGGATGCAGCGCAGGCGCAGGCGCTCAGTGCCCTGAGCCAGCGCCACGGAACGACCCGGTTCGTCACGCTTCTCGCCGGCTGGGCTGCGCTTCTTTCGCGGCTGTCCGGGCAAGAGGATGTCGTCATCGGCACGCCGATGGCTAACCGCGGTCGTGCCGAAATCGAGCCGTTGATCGGATTCTTCGTGAATACGCTGGCGCTGAGGGTGGATACGTCAACCGCTCCCACGGTCGCCGAACTCCTGCAGCAGGTGAGTGATCGGGCGCTGGAGGCGCAGGAAAATCAGGACATTCCTTTCGAGCACGTGGTGGAGCAGATCAATCCAGCACGAAGTCTTGCGTACAGTCCGCTGTTTCAGGTGATGTTCGCATGGGAAAACGACGACGGCCTCCTGCTCGACTTTCCTGGCTTGAGCGAAGTGTCGTCGGTTGAAATTGCCCATCAGTCGGCGCAGTTCGACCTCATTCTCACGATGAGGGAAACGCGCGCAGGCCTCAAAGGCGAGCTGGAATATTCAACGGCGCTGTTCGAGCGGGAAACCGTGGAACGGATGATCGGGTATTTCCGGACGCTGCTTGCGGGCATGACGCTCAACGATGCCAGGCCCGTTGCGGACATTTCCATTCTTTCCGAGGCTGAGCACCACACCGTGGTGCAGGCATGGAACGCGAGTGATCTTCCTCCCGTCGACGAAATTTGCATCCATGAGCTGTTCGAGCAGCAAGTGCGCAAGACACCCGATGCCATGGCTGCGGTGTACAAGGATCAGGCGCTTACCTATGCGGCCCTGAATGCACGGGCCAATCGGCTGGCGCATCAACTTCGCGCGCTGGGCGTGAGGCCAAACAGCCTGGTGGCGATCTGCGCGGAGCGAAGCCTCGAGATGGTCGTGGCGCCGCTGGCGGTGCTCAAAGCGGGTGGCGCGTATGTTCCGCTCGATCCCGCTCTTCCCGTAGAGCGCCTGCGCCACATGCTGGCCGACAGTGCGCCTGCCGCGCTGCTGACGCTGGGAGACATGCCCGCAGGCCTGGAGGACGAGCTGGCCGGTGGCCTTCGCGTACTGGATTTGTCTCTCTCTTGCGGGGATCAGTCTGATGCAAACCTCGACGCCGTCGAGATCGGCCTGACGCCGCACGACCTGGCCTACGTGATCTACACGTCGGGTTCAACGGGCAAGCCCAAGGGCGTGATGATCGAACATCGCAACCTTGTCGCTTCGACGCGCGCCAGGCACGCCGCCTATGGGAACACAGGGCGTTTTCTGCTGGTTTCACCCATCTATTTCGACAGTTCGGTGGCGGGAATCTTCGGCACGCTCACCAACGGGGGCACGCTTGTCGTGGCGGACCAGTCGGCGATACGCGACCCCTCGCAACTTGACGAGGTTCTTCATCACCAAAAGATCGACACGCTTCTGTGTGTTCCCTCGCTCTATGGAAATTACCTCGAATTCCAGGGTCCCCGGCATCAAGATACGACCCTGGGCAAGGTGATCGTCGCGGGTGAAGCCTGCTCTGCGGTACTGGTGGCGAAGTCGGCCATACAGCAACCACGGGTCGCTCTGTTCAATGAATACGGGCCGACCGAAGGTACCGTTTGGGCCACGATGCATCCGTGCCAGGCGAGCGACACGGCCGCAAACGTACCCATTGGCCGACCGATCGCCAGTGCGCGGATATACATCCTCGATGCGCATCAAAAGCCCGTGCCCGTGGGCGTGGCTGGTCAAATTCACATCGGTGGCGCCGGCGTGGCGCGCGGCTATCTGAATCGCCCCGAGCTGACCGTGGAACAATTCGTCGTCGATCCGTTCGGCGACGATCCTGCGGCGCGGATGTACAAGACGGGCGACATGGGTCGATGGCTTCCCGACGGCACCGTCGAGTTCATGGGTCGCAACGATTTCCAGGTGAAGATCCGCGGATTCCGCATTGAGCTTGGCGAAGTCCAGACAAGGCTGCTGGAGCATCCTGCTGTCCGGGAGGCCGCCGTTGTCGCCCGCGAGGGCAGGGCGGGCGAACCGCAGTTGGTGGCTTACGTGGTAGCGGGCGGAGAATTCGCTGCCGAGGAATGGCGCAATCACCTCTCGCGTCGATTGCCCGAATACATGGTGCCTGCGGCCTATGTGCATCTGCAGGCGCTGCCGTTGACGCCCAACGGCAAGCTCAACCTGCGGGCTCTTCCGGCGCCGGAGGCGAATGCGTACGCCACCAGCGAATACGAAGCCCCCGTTGGTGAGATCGAAACCATCATTGCATCCATTTGGTCGTCGCTTCTCAAAGTGGAGACTATTGGGCGCCGCGACAACTTTTTTGCCTTGGGCGGTCACTCGCTGCTGATCGTGCAGGTGATCTCGCGGTTGCGCACGGCGCTGAACGTCGACGTGCCATTGAACGCACTCTTCTCCGCCCCGGTACTGGCCGACTTCGCGCTACGGGTGGCGAGCGCTGCCCCGGATCGCCTTCCGCTGGTGACGAAGGCGGATCGTCACGGCAAACTCCCGCTCTCGTACGCTCAGCGGCGCCTGTGGTTTCTGGCGCAGATGGAAGGCGCAAGTGCGGCTTATCACATCTCCTACGAATTGAGGTTGCAGGGCGCGCTCGACAGGCAGGCACTACGCGATGCGCTGGATCGAATCATTACGCGGCACGAAGCGCTGCGCACGACGTTCCCTTTGCTTGACGGTGAACCGGTCCAGCACATCGAATCGATGGACGAGCATCGCTTTCCATTGGCCGAAAGCGACGCTACGACGCCGGACGAGATAGTCAGGCTGGCAAAGAAAGAAGAACTCACTTGCTTCGATCTGGAGCGGGAGCTTCCGGTTCGCGGACGACTGCTGCGCGAAGCGGACGATCTCCACACGCTCCTGATCACGATGCATCACATCGTTTCGGACGGATGGTCGATGGGTATATTCGCCCAGGAACTGAGCTCGCTCTATAACGCATACGTCGAGGGCCAGCCCGATCCGCTGCCCGCCTTGGCAGTGCAGTACGCCGACTATGCGGTCTGGCAGGAAGCCTGTATTTCGGACCGCTTGCTGGAGGCCCAGGCGGCCCATTGGAAAAACGCACTCGCCGGCGCGCCGGAACTCCTTTCCTTTCCGATCGATCATCCACGGCCACCGGAGCAGAACTACGCGGGCCGCACCATGTCGTTCGCGCTGGACGAGGCACTTACGGAATCGTTGCGTGAGTTGAGTGCCCGCCATGGCACCACCATGTTCATGACGCTGCTGGCTGGCTGGGCGATCCTGTTGTCCCGGTTTTCCGGGCAGGACGATGTGGTCGTGGGCACGCCGACAGCAAACCGTGGACGTGCGGAAACCGAAGGACTCATCGGCTTTTTCGTCAACACGCTGGCATTGCGGCTCAATCTCGCGGGTGATCCGACGGTTGCCCAATGCCTGCGATGGGTCAAGGCGCGCACGCTGGAGGCCCAGGAAAATCAGGACCTGCCTTTCGAACAGGTCGTTGAACAAGCGAACCCGACGCGATCCCTCGCGTACAACCCACTTTTCCAGGTCATGTTCACCTGGGAAAAGGACGGCAAGGAGGTTCTGGAATTTTCAGGCCTCCGCCCGGCGCCACGTCGGCACACGGATTACCTCGTTTCCAAATTCGACCTGACGTTGTCGATCAAGGAATCCGAAGCCGGGATGGTCGCGAGTCTCGAGTACGCGACGAGCCTGTTCGAACCGGCGACGATAGAACGCATCGCCAGCTGCTATCGAGCACTGCTGGAAGGAATGGCTGCGGACGATGGCTCGGGCGTGACGCGTATTCCGATGCTGTCCGGGGATGCGCGCGCCCTGGTCGTGGAGACATGGAATGCAACGGACGCGCCTTACCCTCGCGACCGGTGCATCCATGAGCTGTTCGAAGATCAGGCCAGGCGTGTTCCGGCCGCTGCCGCGCTGGAGTTTGGCAAGGCATCGCTGAGCTACGCGGAGTTGAACCTTGCCGCGAACAAGGTGGCGCATCGGTTGCGCGCCCTGGGCGTGAAACCCGACGACCGCGTGGCCGTCTGCATCGAGCGCGGGTTCGAGATGGTGGTCGCGGTGCTTGGCATCCTCAAGGCCGGCGGCGCCTACGTGCCGATCGATCCTCACTACCCCCGGCAGCGCCAGCGTTACATCGTGGAAGACAGTGCACCCGTGATGCTGCTGGTGAAGGGTGCATGCCCTGACATCGCGGGCAACGTGCCGGTGATGGATCTCGACACGGTGCAAGAGTGTGCCGCGACCGATCTGCCCATCGCCGATGTCGGGCTCTCGTCGACGAACCTCGCTTACGTGATCTACACGTCCGGGTCCACGGGAAACCCCAAGGGCGTGATGGTGGAACACCGCAATGCGTGCCATCTGGCCGCCGCGCAGATCTCACATTTCGAGACAGGGCAGGGTAGCCGGGTCCTGCAATTTGCGTCTTTCAGTTTCGATGCCTGTGTTTTCGAAATGCTCCTCGCGTTTTGCAGCGGAGCGACGCTCGTCATTCCGGCATCAGATATCCCGCTGACCGCGGAAAGCCTGATCCAGACCATCCATGCGGCTGGCGTTACGCACGCGCTGCTTCCGCCTGCCGTGCTGGCTGCCATGCCGGCGGAGGAAAATCTCGAACCGCTCCAGCTGCTCGTTGTTGGTGGCGACACGCTGACGGAGGACGTTGCCCGCCGGTGGGCTGCAGGGAGGCGCCTGGTCAACGCGTATGGGCCCACGGAGATAACCGTGGTCGCTTCCCTTTATGCCTGCCCATCCGACGTCATCGGCTCACCGCCGATAGGCCGCCCGATGTTGAATACGCGCATCTACATCCTCGATGCACACCAGCAGCCAGTCCCCGTCGGCGTCGCCGGCGAGTTGTACATCGGCGGCGCGGGCGTGGCGCGGGGGTATCTGAATCGGGCGGAGCTGACCGCCGAGCGCTTTGTCGACGACCCGTTCAACAGCGAACCGAACGCGCGCATGTACCGGACCGGCGATCTGGGCCGCTGGCGTCAGGACGGCACCATCGACTTCCTCGGGCGCAACGATTTCCAGGTGAAGATTCGCGGCTTCCGCATCGAGCTCGGTGAAGTCGAAGCCCGGCTGCGCGAATATCTCCACGTGTCAGAAGCGGCCGTGCTGGCGCGCGAGGACGTGCCTGGCGATAAGCGTCTCGTTGCGTACTACGTCGGCGCGACGGAGCTGAAAGCCGACGCACTCAGGGACCATCTGTCCGAACGTTTGCCCGGCTACATGATTCCCGTGGCCTTCATTCGAATGGACGCGTTGCCGCTCGATCCCAACGGCAAGCTGGACCGGAAAGCTTTGCTCGCACCGGAAGGAAACGACTACGCCTCACGCGAATACGAAGCCCCTCGGGGCAAGTTCGAAACGGTCATCGCGGGCATCTGGTCGGAGCTCCTGAAGGTCGAGCGGATCGGAAGGCACGATGGCTTCTTCGAGCTGGGCGGGCATTCCCTCCTGACCGCCAGGCTCATGTCGCGGCTGCGTGACAAGCTCCATGTCGATGTGCCCATCAGCGCTATTTTTGCCCGACCGACGCTCGCGGAATTTGCCGCCTTCGTGGCCGAGGCGGCGCCCGCCCAGCTTCCCGCCGTGACGAGAATCGACCGCGGTGAGCTGCTGCCTACGTCCTTTGCGCAGCGTCGGCAGTGGTTCCTGGCGCAGATGGATGGCGCAGCCGCGGCCTACCACGTGCCCTACGGATTGAGACTTCGAGGCTCCCTCGATGTACGGGCGCTCCATCGCGCACTCGAACGCATCGTGGCGCGTCACGAGTCGCTTCGCACCACGTTCGTCCATATCGATGGAGAGCCGAAACAGCGGATTGCACCCGCAAGCGAGAACGCGTTCGCGCTGGTGGAAAGAACGGCGGCGAGCCCGCAAGAAGCCGTTCGCATGGCAGACGCCGACATTGCCGCTCCCTTCGACCTCGAACATGGTCCGCTGATTCGCGGCCTGCTGATACGCGAGGCCGACGATAGCCATGCACTCCTCATCACCATGCATCACATCGTCTCCGACGGCTGGTCGATGGGTGTGTTCGTCGGTGAACTTGGCAAGCTCTACGAAGCGTACGCGAAGGGCGAAGACGATCCGCTGCCGCCATTGGAGCTGCACTACGCCGATTACGCGGTGTGGCAGCGGCAGTGGCTGTCGGGCGAGCTGCTGAAGAAGCAGGAGGCGTACTGGAAAACGTCCCTGCTCGGCGCACCGGAACTCGTGACGCTGCCGATCGATCACCCGCGACCGGCAGAGCAGAGCTACGCGGGCGGAACCGTGCCGCTGGTGGTGAATGGCACGGTGACCAAGGCCTTGAAGGCCTTGGGCCTGCGTCACGGGACGACGCCCTTCATGACGCTGCTTGCCGGATGGGCAGCTCTCCTTTCCCGGCTCTCCGGGCAGGACGATGTTGTCATAGGCACGCCAGCAGCCAATCGCGGTCGCGCGGAGATCGAAGGCCTTATCGGCTTCTTCGTGAACACCCTCGCGCTGCGGTTGGATCTCTCGGGCGATCCTACCGTCGCTGGATTTCTGGAAAGGGTGAAGGTCTGTTCGCTGGGTGCGCAGGAGAACCAGGACCTGCCGTTCGAGCAGGTGGTGGAGTTGCTGAACCCCGTTCGCAATGTCGCGCACAGCCCGCTGTTCCAGGTCGCGTTTTCCTGGGAAGACGATGTTGGGCTACGCCCCCATCTGCCGGGTGTGACGTGCGAGCCCTTCGATGGCACGAGCTACGACGTCGCGAAGTTCGACCTGTCCCTAACGCTGCGCGAGTCCCATGGTGAGTTCGAAGGCGCACTGGAATATTCGACCGCACTGTTCGCGCACGAGACCGTCGAGCGGATAGCCGGCTACTACCAGGCACTTCTGGAAGGCATGGTTTCGGGCGATGCGCAAGCCATCGGCTCCATCCCCATGCTTGCGGAGACCGAGCAAAGGCTAGTCACGCAAACGTGGAATGCCACGGAACAACCGTATCCGAGCACCCGCTGCGTGCACGAGCTCTTTGAAGACCAGGTGTCGCGCACGCCGGAAGCCACGGCAATAGCGTTCAACGGAGAGAGCCTTACCTACGCGGAACTCAACCGCAGGGCGAATCGACTTGCCCATCAGCTCAGATCGATGGGCGTCAAGCCGGACGACCGCGTGGCGATCTGCCTGGAACGGAGCCTGGACATGCTGGTGGGGCTCATGGGCGTGCTCAAGTCCGGCGCTGCCTATGTGGCGATGGACCCGACCTACCCGGAGCAACAGCTCAGGCACATCCTCGCCGACAGCGCGCCAATGGCGCTGCTGACGCTGGGCGATCTGCCGGAGTCGGTGGCGGGCGCGGTGACTGATGGAACTCCCGTGCTCGACCTGGCCCTGGCCTTTGCGGATCAACCCGACACGAATCCTGAAACAAGCGGAGCGGGGCTCGACGCGTCGCGGCTGGCCTACGTGATCTATACGTCCGGATCCACGGGGACGCCCAAGGGCGTCATGGTCGAGCATCGCAATGTCATCAATCTATTGGCCGATTGCCTGCGCCGGTTCGCCGACGTCGGAACGACCAAGCCTTTGCATGCGTCACTGTGGACGAGTTTCAGCTTCGACGTTTCGGTGTTCGAGCTGTTCGTCCCGCTGTCTGTCGGTGCGACGGTGAATATCGTACCCGACGATATTCGAGGCGAGCCGACGCGCTTGTTCGATTGGTTCGCAGAGCATCACATCAGCTTCGCCTATCTGCCGCCGTTCTTTGTGCGCCAGTTGGATGAGCTCATGGCGAGCTCCGGATCGGCGCTTCCCTTCGACTATCTTTTGGTGGGTGTGGAACCGCTGCTTGAATCCCAGTTGTACCGGATTCAATCAGCGAAGCCGGGGCAGGGCATAAGGATCGTCAACGGCTACGGTCCCACCGAAGCCACGGTGTTCTCCAGCGCCTATGCACCGATGAAGGATCTCCATCGCAACGCACCGATTGGTCGGCCCATCGCCAACACGCGGACATATATTCTCGATGCACACCGCCAGCCGGTGCCTGTGGGCGTGGCCGGCGAGCTCTACATCGGCGGGGCAGGTGTGGCGCGCGGCTACGTCAACCGTCCCGAACTGACGGCCGAACGTTTCGTGCCTGATCCGTTCGGCGGCGCGATGGGTGCGCGCATGTACCGTACCGGTGATCTCGCTCGCTGGATGCCTGATGGCAACATTGAGTTTCTTGGACGCAACGATCATCAGGTGAAGTTCCGCGGTTTCCGCATCGAGCTGGGCGAGATCGAAACCAAGCTGACCGAACATGCGGGAATTCGGGAGGCTGTCGTGCTTGCGCGCGAGGACGCTGCCGGTGACAAGGCCCTCGTTGCCTACTATGTCGGGCCGGAAGCCTTCAAGGCAGAGGAGCTCAGGGCCCACCTCTCCACCAGCCTGCCCAAGCACATGGTTCCCCAGGCATTCGTCTGGATGGAGGCGCTTCCCTTGCTGGCCAATGGGAAGCTCGATCGCAAGTCGTTGCCTGCTCCCGATCTTGCGCCTGTGCGTGCGGAGTCAGACTTCGTGGCGCCACGAAACGAACTCGAGGCCCGTATTGCGCAGATATGGTCCGAGGTTCTCGGCATTCCGAAGATTGGCATCGACGACAATTTCTTCGACCTCGGCGGCGAGTCCTTCAAGGCGTTTCGCGTGGTCGGGCGGATCGGCCATGGCATCGGCGTAACGGAGCTTTTCAAATACCCCACCGTGCGGCAACTCGCCGAACGTATCGCCGGGGGAAGGGCGACGTCCGATGGATTGCTGCACGAACTCACCCGACCCATTCCCGCTGAGCAGAAGACACTCACGCTCATCTGCATTCCGTTCCCCGGTGGCGGGCCGATCTCGTATCAACCACTGGCCAAGGCCATGCCGCACGGCTGCAAGGTGTTGGCCTTGGAAATACCGGGCCACGATTTCGGTCGACGCGATGAGCAGACACTGCCCATCGACGAGATCGCCCGGCGATGCGCCGAGGAAATACGCCGCGACGTCACCGGCCCCATCGCGTTCTACGGGCATTGCGCCGGCGGCGCGTTGACGATCGCCATCGCGGCAGAGCTGGAAAAAGCAGGCGTGGAGATCTCTCGGCTTTTCATCGGCGGCCATTTCCCGACACCGCACCTGGCCGGAAAGGTATTCGAGTTTCTCCGCAAGGTGTTCCCAATCCACAAGTGGAGCTCCAACCGTTCCGCCTTCGACCTACTCAAGTCCTTCGGCTTTTTCGATGAGATCACCGACAAGGAACAGCAGGACTTTGTAATGGGCCACTTCGTGCGCGAGCACCAGGAGATCGAGGACTTCTACACCGCGCTTTACAACGCACCCTTCCCGAAACTCAAAGCGCCGTTGACCAGCGTGATCGGCGAGATGGACCGCGCCACCACCCTGTATCAGGAACGCCATCGTGAGTGGGAATACTTCAGCGTCTCCGTCGATTTTGCGGTGATTCCGAAGGCCGGCCACTATTTCATCAAGCATCAGGCCGGTGATCTGGCGGCGATCATCGAGGCGGGGATTGTCCGCCGGCACGATGAGCCCGTCTCGCTGCCGGAACCCGTCGCCGAGACGGCGATCAACGAAACGTCCGCCCGCACCGAAAAGCTCACCGCCAAGCCGAGCCTGAAGACCTTCTTCACCGTCGCCATCGGCGAGATCATCTCCGTGATCGGCAGCACGCTGACGTCGTTCGCTTTAGGGGTGTGGGTCTATCAACAGACCGGACGTGTTTCAAGCTACGCCTTGATGATGGTCTTCATCATTCTCCCGGCGATCGCGCTTGCTCCCATCGCGGGAACCCTTGCCGATCGTATCGACAGAAAGAAGATCATGATCGCGAACAACTGCCTCGCCGGACTTTCCACGGCAACCGCGGCGGCCCTGATCTGGACCGGTAGCCTGCATATCTGGCAGGTGTACGTCATTGCTGGCGTCACTGCCGTGGCAAACGCCTTCCGGCTACCCGCTTACATGTCGGTGGTCACCCAGATCGTTCCGAAGCGCTACTACGGCAAGGCCAACGGTTTCGTGCAACTCGGTACCGGGTTGGGCGCTTTCCTCGGGCCGGCTTTGGCGGGTGCGTTGATGGGCCTGATTGGCCTGCACGGTATCGTCGTGACCGACTTTGTAACCTTCCTGATCGCCGTCTCGGCACTTCTTTCCGCGCGCCTTCCCGACAGCCTGTTCGAGCGGCGTGAGGAGCCGTTCTTCAAGGAAATGATCGGAGGCTGGCGCTACATCATCAAGCGCCACAGTCTGGTCGCGATGATCCTGATGACCACCATCGCCAACTTCGTCGCGGGGCTCATCGAATCGCTGGTGACACCACTGGTGCTCGCTTCAGGTGGTCCGGCGTCACTGGGCATCGTCATGGCCGCGAATGGCGCGGGGATACTCGCCGGCAGCACCGTGATGAGCATCTGGGGCGGCACGCGACGCCGAATCGATGGCGCCTTGGGAAGCGTGCTGCTTTCCGGATTGTGCATCGCCATCGCGGGCGCCAATCCCGCCATGTTGATCCAGGCGCTGGGCATGTTCGGTTTCGGCTTTGCACTGGCACTGGCAAACGCGCATTGGATCTCCACGATTCAGGCCAAGGTGGGCCAGGAGCTTCAGGGCCGCGTGATGGCCACCAACTTCATGTTGATGGAAGCAACGGTGCCGCTCGGCTATCTGGCGGCCGGACCGTTGGCCGATCGCATCTTCGAGCCACTGATGGTGAAGGGCGGTGCATGGGCTTCGACCTTTGGCATGATCGGCATCGGTCCGGGACGTGGCATCGGGCTCATCCTGATGCTCTCGGGTGCCTTCGTGGTTGTATGGAGCATGGCAGCCTATTCGTATCGACCGATCCGGTGCCTTGAAGACATTCTCCCCGACGCGATTGCAGACGACGTCATCGAAGCTGAAAAGGACAAGATTCAGGCAAAGGCAGACCTGGCGCTGAACTCCTTGCGGCGCTCTTGAGAAGGCTTTTGTTGCAGCGGCGCACGCGCCACCTCAAGAAGGGCCTCGACAGGCGATTAATGAGCGCCTGCCGAGGCAACGGCACAGCGCAAATCAGATATCTTCGCGCACCTTTTTTTCGCCCGCGTTTATACGCAACGTCAGGCGATTCTCGGGCATTGCTATAGGGCAATTCGGGAACGGAATGAACGCGCAAGGAGGATTGACGGCCTTGTTGAAATCCAAGACGATTTTTCCATCTTTGGCCGCAGGGGTCAGCAAGAAGCGCGCGCCGCCATAAGTCTCCTTCCCCGAAGTGCGGTCCGCAAAGACAAACAATACCTCGTCGTCCGACTCCATATAGGGCATGAGTTCGTAACGCCTTCCATCTCGAAAGAATACCGCCTTGCTCTTGATCTGGACTTTTTGAACGGAGCCTTGTATGTAAGCCACGTCGACTTCGCGAGGCTCTTTCAGAGGCTCCCAGTCCGCAGTGATTTTCCAGGCGGAGTCGATCGGGAAATAATCGAGGCCTTTAAAATTGACGAGCTTTGGAGCCTGGGTGTCGGTAACAATGAGCCGTTTTTCGCCTTTGTTATAGTCGCCCTCGTAGGAATAAATTTTCAGCGTTTCCGTACTGGCATGGATCGTCGTAGGCGTCTTGCTGCCTTTCACGGGATCCAGCTGCAAAGTTCCATCGGGAAAAAAATACAAACCATTTATATGAAATGGTTCGATGCTGCCTTGCCCTGAAGGCGAGTGATCGATCGTGGCATGGCTGCCATTCACCAATGCCAGACTAATAGAGCCATTGTCAGCATAAGTAAGGTCGCCGAGATGCGACGGGCCCGATGGCAACACAATGTCTTGGTCCGCCCCTGATCCAATGCGGCTTGTACCTGGTCGCACAACTTCAGAGTTGGTAACACTAAGCCAGCTTTGAGGGGACTTCAGCTTTTCAATCCGTTGCTGCTGCCACTGCTGGATCTCCAGCTGATAGCTATCGACGGCAGCTTGCGCAACTCCACTCGTTGCACAGACTGTTGCCAAAGCAATTAAGCACGACGAAAACTTACGCATCATATTCACGAGCCTTTGCGTTCTTGATTGTGAAAACACGGGCGTGTCAGCTAAGCAATCAGCCTCCACGCGCATGTGCAGCCGCTTTTTCGGTCCGGCCTTATGGCGTAAAGGCAAGCGCAGTCCGCAGGAAAGTGCAGGGCGCGTTGCTCACGCCATAAGTGAGATGAGTTCGGCAGTGGAGGCCGACGGTTACACATCGAGGCTTATCGTGCTTAGTTAGCATTCATTTTGTTGACCCTTGATCGAGGCGAAGGCGACGAATTCGAAATTGCCGTACGACCTTACCTCCGCGCCTCCATCGCTATCGGAGCGAAGGTTCGCAGGGCAAGACAAGCGCTCGGGCATGCTTCAGCCGTTGCGCATTGCCTACATTCAGGCCAAGAAGCCAGCGCGGCATTCGCATTCCCTCAGCGGAGCCAGCCGCACATATCGATTCTTCATCGATCACCACTCTTCACCAAGGCTCTTGGCCGACACCTGCCGCCAAGAGCTTTTCGACTGGCTGGCTCAATCCACCGCCGCAGCCTGGCCGAGGCTGTAGCCAAGGAAGCGTGTTACCGGCCGGTAGCCCATGCGCTGGTACACCGCAAACCCGGCCTGAGTGGCGTGCAAGCTGGTCTGCCGCAAGCCCGAGGCGTGGTGGGCAACCTCCAGGACGTGGCGCACGATGGCTTCGCCAAAACCGAGACGTTGCGCCTCAGGGTGGGTCGCCACGAGCGCCAGGTAGAGTTCGCCATCGCTTTCGATCACCGATGCGGTCGAAACCGGTTTGCCTTGGTGATAAGCGAGGTAGGAATGGGAACGCTCCGTCCACAGCGGCATGCTTTGCCGGAAGGCCGCGAAGTACGATTCGGGTGCCGCCGCGTAGGCCGCTTCGTTGACCGCGGTGAAGTGGTTGAGGGCTTGCTCGCTACCGACGCGCTCGAAGTGCAGACCGTGGTGCTCGGTCGCTTGCGCGAACGGCAAAAGTTCACCCGTCATGCCAGTCGCGTTGAGCACGGGAGCCAGGCCGGCGTCTGCGATGGCGGCCTCCAAGTCTGATCGCGCGCCTTCCGCGACGTAGTCTTCGCAAAGCAGGAACAATCCAGGTTGCGCCTTCAGGCGCATGTATTGCGCCACGGTGCGGAGACGCTGCCGGAGTACATCGGTGTCCGCGATACCTTCGTTGAGATACACCGCGTTGAAAAATATGAGATCGCTGCACGTCCAGCGCACGGCTATGCCGTCCTTGTCGAAGACTTCGCTGTCCGGTATGGCGCTGCACACGAACGTGCTGAGGGCGATGAATTGATCGTTGGATTTGATGGTGTCGGGTTTGGACATGGGGTACGTCTTTGCGATCACGGAAAGGGCAAGTTGCTGGCGCGCGGTGTCAGCTCAGCACGGTTCGACAGCCGGCGACCGGAGAGGGGGACGTTTGCGCAGGAAGATGGCGTAGCTGATCGCGCCCACGGCAAGCCAGCACAAGCCGATTTCCCAGGCGGCCCGTTCCATGTAGTACAGAACGTAGGCCAGGATGGCGAAGCCCATGGCCGGGCATACCAGATGTCGAAAGTAAGCGCGGGAACCTCGCCGCCCCACGAAGTGAACCACCACCGTGACATGGAGAATGAGGAAGCCCGTAATGGCGCCGAAATTGATCAGGATGGCGATCACATCGAAGTGGTTGAGGAAGACCATCGAAATGGCGATGGACGCTGCCGCCACAAACAGCAGGCTGCCGTAGGGAGTCTTGAACTTCGGGTGCACCGTGGCCATGAACGCAGGCATCCGCCCGTCGCGGGCCATGGCGAACAACAGCCTGGAAATGGAGGCCTGCACCACGCCCGCCGAAGTAAGGCCGAACATCACCGCGCACAAACAAGCTGTGAGCGAGCCGAAAGCCTTGCCGCCGGCGATCGCGGCCACTTCATACATTGCCGTATCGGGTGAGGCGAAGCTCCTGCCGTTGGCAAGGTCGGTCGCGATCCAGGTCTGAGCGACGAACAGCACGGCGGCGAGCAGCAGCGAGGCAATCGTGGCTCGGCCGACGATGCGCCGGCTATCTCCCCGCACCTCTTCGGCGAGGGTGGAGATCGCATCGAACCCCAGGAACGAAGTAGCGGACAGCGACACAGCCGCGAAGACCAGGCCGACACTGAAGGCCTCGGGGCGGTACAACGGTTTCATCGTTAAATGTCCCGCGCCAGCTCCGTGAGAAAGCGCATACGCACCCAACACGAGGAAAACCGCCAGGAGCGCCAACTGCACCGCAAGGAGTATCTTGTTCATCGCCGCGGTCACCTCCACGCCGATGAAATTGACCACAGTGCCGATGGCGATGAAGCCCACCACCATGCTCCAGCGCGGTATCGAGGGCACGATGTCATGCAATGCATTGGCGGCGGCCAGGTAGACCACGGCGGGCATCAGCAGGTAATCGAGAACAAGCATCCAGCCGGCCACGAAACCGGTCTTCTCACCGATGGCCCGACGTGCATAGGCGTAGACCGAGCCTGCCAACGGAAAATCGGCAGACAGCAGCTTATAGCTGTACGCGGTGAACGACATTGCCAGCGCGCCGACGATGTAGGCCAGCACCGCCATGCCCTTAGAGACGCTGGACAAGTAGCCATAGATGGCGAAGGGAGCGAGCGGGCCGATGAAGATCAGGCCATGGATGAGCAGGTCGGCGAAACTTAGGGAGCGCTTCAGATCAATAGGAGAGGATCCCGCCGATTGTCCGGGAGCGGGGAAGGGGGCGTCTGGTTTCTGCATGTACTGCTCGTTCGCTTGGGGTTTCGACTGTGGATCGCGTGATCCCGAACCAGCGCCGGGCGACAACGTGTCGTCACATGCAGCATGGCGGGCCGGGCGCCGTTTGATCAGCCAGGCGCCTATCCGGATCTCATTCTTATAGTTCGGTCATGCTTCAAATGGTTAAGACATCAGATGGCCATGAATGGCCTTCGAGTCGCTGCACACCCGCTACAAAGCGCTCCTATGGATAGATCAAGTCAGCGTGAGTGCCACGAATCAAACTTTTGGTTGATACGCATTTTTTTTCGTCCCATTTGCACTTTCTCCATCGCTACGGGTGCCCCATATCAAAACGAGCTCTCTGAGCGGACGGGGCATTGGCGCTTGCAATGGTCGCCGATGGGAGCCCTGCACGGACCTTACTTTCTTATCAGCGGGCACAGGCGCGGATGTGCCCTATGCCATGTGTATCGCCTTCGGTAAGGTCGGCGTCTACATCCAATCGCGCGCTGATACAGAAACAGGTGGTGCAGTCCAAGAGCAGGCAGGCGGGCAAGTGCGTGCACGAACATGTGCGCAAGGGCAGCCACGGGGCGAAGTCGGCCAGGCTCCGGGATAGCTCTTTCGGATAGCAGTGGAGCCGTTGGTTTCGACGCCTCTTTCGCTACGCCAAAAATAAGTCCTCACCGAAAGGGGCAAGGAATTTCGCACGGCATTGCTAATCCTCCATGCGGAAGATGCCCGTGCAGCGGTGGCCATCTTCCGGGCGCTGGGTGGCGGTTGGCCGAGAAGCACCGTTGTGCCCGAGGCGGGCAAGAAGGAGATTTCTTCCGTCAATTGATGGCAACGCGTTCGGCAGGGCGCCGGCGTTCTCAACCACTAGACTGGCGTAGCAGGCTACTCGTGGAACTAACGGGAGTCAGTTCTGGTTGGGACGTATTGCATTGTCCGCCTTGGTTCGGTACCCGTCGTGTATTCGTTTCCAATCCAAGGCGTGCCACAGATGTGAAGATAGGCATACGGGGTGCCGGCGAACATGATCCAGGCGCCGGCATCTCGGACCGTCGTGGGAAGGCCGCAGTGCTTGGCATCAAAGGGCCAAAGCACCATCCAGTGCGGCCCAATGGGAATCGCCGGACTGGTCTTGTCGAGGACGGAATCGTTGCTGTGCTGCGTGGCTCCGCAGAGCATGTAGCAAAGGCCTGGTGTTTTGATGGTAGGGGCAGGGCGGCCCGCCAAAATGTCGTTGAACCATTGCAACGCCAACGCATCGGCGCACATGGGTGGGTCCCCCACTTTGTTTTCATTGCCCGGCGTGCAGACCCAGCCGTTGCTACCCTGACGAAGCACGGTCATGTTGCCGCGATGATCCATTTCCGCCACGGTTGCATCGCGCGTGATTTGCGCGGGACCGGCGCGCATGGCGCGGGCAATTTTAACCGCTTTTTCGAGCTCAACCTCAGAACTCGAAGGAGCGACCTGGCCTACCAAAGCGACCGCGGCGTTGCTATAGCTTCCAGAGCCGGCGCCATTCTGGGCCGCAGCCCGCCCAGACAATATAGCCATCGCGGAGCCGAAGAAAGCGAGTTGGCCAATCGCTTCACGCCTTGATTTAGAGGCGCATTCGTTATCCATAAGAGCGTCTGGATCGATCATGTTGGCTCCTTATGTGATGGGGCTATCGCAGGGTCTTAACCAACACAGACTTTGCCGCCGCTGCGGAATCGGTCTTTGGGCCGGCGATCGCTCTCTGCGATTGGACAGATCCCTGCATTGCAGCAAGCGAGGCCGTATCGTCCCGCACACACAATTGGCCGCCCCTTCGAACACCATAAACCTTCGGAAGCGGCCTGTATTGTCTGAAATGGGACGTGATCAAATCGTCTTGAGCTGGGGACGGAGAACGAACGCTGAGTTGGTGAAAGCGAGTGGCGACAAGAGCAAGCCGGACCTGATGCGTCTTGTTCGAACAATCAGGGCGCGAATGGCTTGGGCGTTCCGTCCTGGCCCGCATAGGAGACTGTGATAGCCACAGGCGCCTAGGATTCCGCAGCGTCCTTGGTCAGCCCGACAAGCTTGCGTTTCGAAAGGTCCGGCTTTGCCCCATAGGCACTCGACCTTGATCCGCCACCACTGCCTGTCTCGCAAGTGGATGTTCTCGGGCAGGCGTTTCGATGCGCTCCCGTGACAGCACGGCCAACGCGTCGACGCTATCGCCAGGGATTGCCTGTCTCAGCCGGTGAGAACGACGCGGGATAGGTTTCCGCCATGGATACTCGCGCCCAACTCCAGAAAGCTCTGAACCGCATTGAGGCCCACCTTCCAGGCCTGCTCGATGCGCACCCCGATCCCGCCGACTTCTGGCCTGCCTTTGCGGGCGAGGCGGACACCGTTCTCGATGGTGCGCCCGCTCACGAGCAGGATTGGGTCGCCGACAGGCTCGAGAGTATGCTCAATTTCCACGGGGCACCCGCCCCATAGGAGCGAACTGGGGCAGTGACATAGCCACCACATTGGGTAGTGCACTGGTGGCCGATAATTGACCTCAATGACACACAAGGACAGGCACTTCCGTACTCAGAAGTAGTTTGTTGGTTTCGCTACCCAGTAGCAGGCGATCCATCCCCGAGCGACCATGGGAACCCATCACAATGAGGTCGCACCTCTGCTCGCGAGCGATACGGTCGATGGCTTCATGCGGGCGATGAGCGTATTCGAACGATCCTTCCCAAAGTACCTTCGCGGCCTCTGCTCGCTGCCTTGTTTGTTCGAGGAAGTAGCCTGCTTTCTCGTTGACTTCCTTCTCGTAGGCATCCTCCGGAAAAATCATCATTTCCGAGAAATAGGGGACTGAGCTGAAGGGTTCCATGGCATGAAACACGAAGACAGTGGCACCCAGCTGCCTTGCCAGGTCGATGCCGAGATCGACGGCGCGCAGTGAAAGATCGGAACCGTCGGTGGGCAACAGAATACGTTTGAACATGACGAATGCTCCGGAGCTGGCATGAGGGAGTGCTTGCTCTCACGGAGCCAGGATCCGAGCCTGGGCAACCGCCGAGATTGCACGCACACTTTGTCTCCTGGCACCCATGGGGTTTTTGACGCCAGTCAATTGCGGCGAGGCTGTGGTGCTGATGCCTGAGGCCGTCGTCATATCGTCACAAAAGCGCTCGGACCGCCCGGATCGCTGGCCCGTGATAGCATCGAATCACACGCCCAGACCTTGAGGGACGGGCCATATGCCGCCTGTCGCCGATTTGATCGATATCAGCCAGCTCCGTCGAAGCTGCGCCAGTTGCGGGCTTCAGGAACTGTGTTTGCCCGCAGGTATCAGCGGCGATGATCTCGCCCGTCTGGACGCCACCGTACGAGACAAGCGCGTTCTTGAACGAGGGCGTGCGCTGTACAGGGCAGGCGATGCCTTTCACTCGCTGTTTGTGGTCCGGTCCGGGACGCTCAAGACCTTCGTGCTGGGTGAGGATGCGACGCAGCAGGTCATCGGTTTTCATTTGCCGGGCGAGATCGTGGGTGTCGATGCGCTTGCCTCCGGCCGCCATGCGAGCCAGGCCGAAGCGCTGGAGAGGACGAGCATCTGTGAGCTGCCTTTCGCGCAGTTGGAGCACGTCACTCGCGAGATTCCGGCACTGCAGCGGCAGCTACTTCGCGTGATCAGTCGCGAAGTGGTTCAGGAGCACCAGCATTTGGTGACTATGGGCCAGCAGCAGGCACAGGTGCGCCTCGCGATCTTTTTGGAAAGTCTGGCGGACCGATATACCGCGCTGCATCGGGATGGCGGTCATCTGATGCTCTCCATGTCTCGCCATGACATTGCCAGCTACCTGGGTCTGGTCGTCGAGACAGTCAGCCGACTGTTCACGCGGTTTGAGGAGGCGGGCATTCTGGAGGTGCGTCGGAAGGCCGTTACGATCCTCCGGCCAGACCTGCTTGACCAGCTATGCCGCCCTGTCCAGAGCGACTCAGGTTCGAAGAAGGCACTCCAGCCTGCCGCTAATTGACGTCAGTCAATTTGAGCCTTCCGGCGAGCGCGTAAAACGATGGTGCGCTGGATGCCAAACACGCAACGATCGTGAAGGTCAACGGGACATGGCTGGACGATCTGCATCGCCGGGGTCATCGTCATGCCTACCCAGACTCATTCGCCCGCGGATATCGCCAAGCCGTTCCTGCCGTTCCTTGAGGCACTCGAAGGAGACAACTGGATCGAGCCTCTGAGGGATGGAACCCCCGTGCTCATCCGACCTCTTGTCCAGCAAGATCGGGACCGCGAGCTGGCGTTCATCGAACGCCTTTCTCACAAAGCGCGGCGGATGCGTTTTCTGGGAGATTTCCGCGACGTCGACACCGCGACTCTTGATCGCCTGATGGACATCGACTACCAGGATCGGATGGCCTTTGTGGCGCTCGTACACGAAGACGGCCAGCTACGTGAGATCGGCGTGAGTCGCTATAGCGCAACCTGCGATGCCAGGCACTGCGAGTGTGCCGTCACCGTCGCCGACGATTGGCAGGGAAGGGGCCTGGGTGTCCTGCTCATGCGGCATCTGATCGATATCGCCCGGCGGAAGGGATTCACGCACATGTTTTCCGTGGACGCGTCAGACAACCAGGCGATGCGTGATCTTGCGTCGTACCTGGGATTCTCTCGCCGCCCGGATCCGGGCGACAGCACGCTTGTCGTCCACTCGATCGCTCTGGCGTGAATCCACGGAGACGAACGATGAAGATGCCTTTGAGTTATGACCAGCACTGTGAGTCAAATCCAGTAGCGGCAACAGGCAGGGGGTATGCAGACGTTATGGCACTCGTGACGGCTGCCGGACCGTGGAGTCCGGCTGCCTTTGCCGGCGTGGATATTGCGGCGAAATTCAATGCCCACCTGACCGGCTGCTATATCGACCCCTCGCTTCGATCATTGCGTGGTATCGATGACGAACCTACCGTCATGGCGTTGCTGATGGACGCGCACCGTCTCGAACGCGATGACTACGATGCCTTTGCTGCCTTTGCCCACGCGCGCGGCGTCAAGCACGTGTCCTGGCAGAGCACGCAAGTGGCACCCGCAAAAACCATGCGGGCACTGGGTGCGTGGCACGATCTCATCATTCTCGAGCGCGATCTTGCCGAGGAAGCAAGCATGCTTGACGTGCTCGGTGAGGCCTTGCTGACCTGCCGGGCGCCATGTCTGGTACTCCCGCCTGGCTGGGACAAACCTATGACTTTCACTCGGATAGTTGTGGGCTGGAACGGCGGCATCGAATCGATTCGTGCCGTGCACGCCGCACTTCCGTTGGCTGCCGCGGCGGATCAGGTGATTGTCCTCAAAGACGGGGCGCTGGCCTTGGAGAAGGAGGACCGCCAGCCACTATTTGATCCGACGATCTATTTGCGCTCACATGGCGTGAGCGTCAGTGAGATTCCGCTATACGCGAGTCCACTGAACTCCGGCCCGGAGTTGATGCGAACAGCTCGACGACTGTCTGCCGACTGCTTGGTCATGGGTGCCTACGGACATGCTCGTGTCAGAGAGCGGGTACTGGGAGGCGCGACCCAGCACATCTTGCAGCATGCGGAGATCCCCGTACTGATGCAGCACTGAGGGCAATCAACGCTGGACCGCTTTTGCCTATGAACACCGGACTCTCGTTGAAAGGGCATGGTGAAATCGTCGATCGCTGCGTGCCGCTTGTTTCCGTGCCTCAGCGGGCACGACCGCAACTAGTCGTCACATTGCATCCCTGGCGAGCGCGATGAAGGCACAAACGATAACGATGCGCATGCGCGGCATCGAAACAGGTAGGCGGTGTATCGTCGGCACTCCGCTTTCATGTAGTGCAGAACAATGCCTACTCCCCATGTTTGGCGACATCTGGCGTTCCCGCACACTCGGCCAGACAAGGACGAATCGCCCTCTGGCCCACTAAGTCGAGTCGTCGCCCTTTGCATCCTGCTCGCTTTGCTGCCAGCACTTGCCATAGCCGGACCATCAGCCACGTCATCCGCTACCACGATCTTGGCGGCCCAGGCACCTCCCGTCGCCTTGTGTGTGAGCTGTCACGGCGATCACGGGGCGGGTTCCGACGCAGTGGGCGCGCCTCGCCTGGCTGGCTTGAATCCGGACTACCTCGCGCACGCCCTGTCGATGTTCAAGGACGGGACTCGAACCAGCGTCGTCATGCAACCGGTTGCACAAAGGCTCTCCGAGGACGACATGCACGCGCTTGCAACGTATTTTTCGGGGCAACATCCACCGCTCGCGCAAGCCCAGAATATTCCCTCGGCGGAGATGATTTCGGCTGGCAGGCGGCTTGCCGAAAGCGGAGGCACGAATGGTGTTGCCGCTTGCTCTAGTTGCCATGGCCCATCAGGGCAAGGTAACGGCGCGCGCTTCCCGTCCATTGCGGGCCAGCCAAAGACATTTTTGATCACACGGATTCGCGAATTCCAGGCAAGGGCCCGAGCCGCAACGCCCAAGCCGGGATCGATGACCGAGGTTGCATCAAAAATGGACGATGCGCAGATCGAAGCGTCTGCTGCTTTCTTTTCTGTGACCATGCCCTGACCATCGTTTACTCAGAGAACGCTTGGCCAGACATGGATCAAGCCGATACGTTCTCCACAACGGCTCATTGCCATGTCGCCGATGCTCGAGTCCCTCGTCCGAGATGTCATGGCGCAAGCGCTTGGCCCGAGCGTTGGTTTAGCCATTGGACTTTTGATTGGGATCGAGCGGGAGCGCAGCAAAGGGGAAGGGCCCACGCGAGCCGCCGCCGGGGTGCGGACCTTTGCCATTCTCGGTCTGACCGGCGCTGTTGCTGGAATGATGGGGAAGGTTGGGCTGTATATCGCGGGCATCTTCATATCGCTGGCGATAGTCGTCAGCTATGTGCGCAGTCGCCGAGATGATCCTGGCCTTACGACAGAAATAGCGATGCTGCTTACCTTCCTGCTGGGAGGCTTGGCGTTGTCGTCCCCTAAAACTGCCGGCGCGATCGGCGTTGTCGTTGCCATACTCCTCGCCAGCAAGCACAAGCTGCATGCCATCTGCCGCCAATGGCTTAGTGAGGCAGAGCTGCAAGACCTGTTGACGCTGCTGGCGGCGGCGTTTGTCGTGCTTCCTCTTCTTCCCGACCACGCCATCGATCCCTGGGACGCAATCAATCCCCGCCGCCTCTGGGTGCTCGCCGTCGCCATCATGAGCATCGCCACGCTTGGCTACCTGGCGCTGAGAGTTTTCGGCACCCGATTCGGCCTCGCCATCGCTGGCCTCGCGAGTGGTTTTGTTTCCAGCACCGCAACCGTCCTGACCATGGCGGAGCGGGCCAGGCTGAACCCCGCGGGGATGCCTTCTGTCGCCAGCGCAGCCATCATGTCCAACGTCGGGACGATCATTCAACTCGCTGCCGTCGTTGGTTCCGCCTCTCTCCCTTTGCTGCACAAGATCGCTGCGCCACTGGTTGTGGCAGCCGTGATCACCATCCTGTCGGGCCTGGCTGTCAGCGGGAAGTCCTTCACAACCCCGGGCGAAGACAACGAGCTCATTGAGACGAAACCCTTCCAGCTGGCTTCAGTTCTTCGCCTCGTGGGTTTATTGGCGGCCGTCATGTTCGTCATTGCCCTCGTCAGAGCCAACCTTGGCGCGGCGAGCCTTCCATGGATGATGGTGTTCTCAGGCCTGGCGGATGTACATGCAGCTGCCGCAGCGGTGGCCCAAGCCGTATCCACACATCAGATCGACATGCGACGTGCGGTTTTTTGCGTAGCCATTGCTGTTGTCGTCAACGGCATCTGGAAATGTGCCGTGGCATTCGCAAAGGGGCAATGGTCGTACGGCATTCGGGTTGCGGTTGCGCTGACGTTGGCCAATACGGGGTTCTCGATGGCCGCGTGGATGGCGTCTTGGGGCTAAGCGATTAGGGTTGGTTATCGAGGGTAATGCTGGGAGCTTGCCAGGAATGTGGATGTAGTTGCTCAGCCTAGCGGGATCGCCCTCACTCTTCGCGATTGCTTGCGTTGGCGACCAACTAGTTTTGGCCCGAAGCCGATGCTATGCAGGCGCTGTCACGCCTCGCAATTGCTCGACTCCAGTTCTGCTGGGGAAATGCCGCCTTGATGGGTGCCCCTTGCCGCAGTCCATTTGCCCTTGAGCCCGATACCAAGGCTGTTTGCTCTGCTGCGAGCAGGGAGGGCCAACTGAAACTAGCTTCGCAACAGCGAGCGTCGGCGTGTTTTTTTGCGAGAAAGCCGTCCTGAGACGCAAGAAATAGCAACTTGCTTGATCGGTACGTTATAACATAACGTTCACGCGTCGCCACGCCGATCATTGCCATGCCATCACCTCTCACACCTTCGCGGTTTTTCGCCAATAAGTCGCCTTCAAGGCCTTGTTTCTCTGGCGTGGACGCGCAATGAGGCAGGACATCCGAATCGGACGCATCGTCGCGCCGTGGATCTATGCAGTTGCTGCGACTGGGGCCTTTGTTCTCGCCATGATTGCCCTCGCGCTGCCCGCGCCCGCATTAGGGCTGATCGGGTTGGCGCTGCTCTTCTCGGCAACGGGATTGGCCGCAGAGGCATGGGTGAGTCGCGTGCGTCGACGCAAAGAGCCGTGGATCAAAGCCGTGCAGGCGACGGTCCATCCCAAGCTTCCTGGGTTCCCGCCATTGGCCAAAGCGATGCTGTTGGAGCGTCGCCTCCGGGCGCGATTCGAAAGGATCGATTGGGCGGGTGATTGGGCACCTGGCGCTGTCACTGTGCTGGGCAACGGCTTGGTGCTCGATGCGACCGTGAGCTTCCTGCGAGCACCGGGCTGGGCTGTTCACCAGCCACCGCTGTGGGGCGCGATCGTGCTTTTGGCGGCCACCATTCCGCTGGTTTTTCTCCAGCGCGTCGCGAACGCACACCCTGTCTCGTCAGGACCCGGCATGGACGTGCTTGTTCGGGTGCCGCTGGTTACTGCACTGCTGGGCGGTGGCGCCACGCTCTTCGCGGCACAAGGGTATCTATGGGCCAACACACTCCTGTATGCCGTAGCGACCATTCTCGCGGTGGCGACCATCGAAGCGATCCTGCGCTCCGTTGGCCAAGTGTTCTTGCCCTTGGGTCCGTTTGCCACACGCCAAAATCCCGCGTTGCCCTGGTCGCCTTCGCTTCTGCGATGGGGCTGGCCGCGGGCCGGAAGAGCGGCCCTGTGGCTGCGCAACGCCTATGGCATCGACCTCGCACGAAGCTGGGTGTTGGCCTTCATGGTGCGCGCGGCTCCGCCGGTTGCGCTGTTCGTGCTCCTCTTGGCCTGGTTGTCGACGGCCGTGACGGTGTTGGGCGTGACGGAGCGGGCCGTCATCGAGCGATTGGGCGTGCCCGTTGCGGTAGAGGGTCCAGGCATTCATGTCCACTGGCCGTGGCCCATCGGGCGCGCACGACCGGTCGAACTGGGTGTCGTCCATCAACTGCCCATCGTGTTCTCGGCTAAACCGGGCGGCCGATTGCTTGCGGAGCTCGCCAGCGCGGGCGCCTCGGATGCCGAAGGAGCCATGGGTGCCGAAGCCATCCCGGGCCCCACGGCCGATCGCCTGTGGGATGGCTCCCATCCCGGCGAAGCGAGCTACCTCATCGCCAGCCGTTCGGGCGATCGAGAGGGCTTCCAGATCGTCAACGTCGATCTTCGTGTCGTGTTTCGCGCCTCGGACGATGCGGACGGGGCGATGGCGGCCGTGTATGGGGCGATGGAGCCGGCATCGCTCATCCGCGCCACGGCAGGGCGGTTGCTCGTGTCGCATTTTTCATCGTCCACGTTGGATGAACTGCTCGGCGAGAATCGTGCGCAGTTCGTTGAGCGCTTCCGGCAGGACTTGCAAGCGCGCATTGCCGCGCTGCATGCCGGAATTTCGGTCATCAATGTCGTGGTCGAAGCCATCCATCCGCCCAGCGGTGCGGCCGCCGCTTATCACTATGTGCAGGCTGCCGGCGTGATCAGCGACGCGACGCGCTTCCAAAGCCAGGCGCGCGCGTACGCAGTGCGAGGTACGGCAGCTCAGGACGCCGTGCACGCGGTGACCCTGGCTCGCGCTGACGCGAGCGAGCAACTCGCTGCGGCGCAAGCGACGCTGACGACCTTCCAGGCCAGCACGAAGAGCGAGCGTGCAGGGCCGGATGTCTTTGTCTTTGAGTCGTGGTTGACCCACGTCGGTAGCGCGCTCGGTCGCGCACATTTGACCATCATCGATCATCGCCTAGACAGCGAAAAGGCCACGCTGGACCTTCGCCCCGTCGCGGCTGGAACCGGGGGAACCCCTTGAGCATCATCGAATCATCCGCCGCCTCGACGCGATCCCGCACTGTGCGTTGGACGGTCGCCATCATCATTCTGATCCTTGCTTTGACTTCGGCTTGCCTGGTCATCGTCAGTCCCGGCGAGGGTGTCGTGGTCACTCGTTTCGGACGTCCTGTTCGTGTGCTGCTGGCGCCGGGCGCATCGCTTAAGTGGCCTGTTCCGATCGAATCGACCACGCCCATCGACCTGCGCTTGCGAACCACCTCCAGTGGCTTGCAGGACGTCGGGACGCGCGACGGTCTGCGCGTGCTCGTGCAGGCGTATGTGGTCTGGTCGGTGCCCGCGCGCGCCGATGCGGCAGAGCTGTTCTTGCGCTCGGTGCAAAACGACCCCGACGTGGCGGCGTCGCAGCTGCGCAGCCTGATGGCTTCTTCGCTTGAAATCACCACGAGCAGTTTTGACCTGGCGCAGTTGGTGAATACGGATCCGGCCAAGGTGCGAATCGACGACCTTGAATCCCGACTGCGCCGCCTAATCGGTGATCAGGCGCAGCGCGTGTATGGCACTGAGATCCGCCAAGTGGGCATAGAACGACTGACGCTCTCCACCGAGGCCTTGCAAGCCACCATTCAACGCATGAAGGCCGAGCGAGATACCGTGGCAGCACAGCGCTCGGCGGAAGGCCAGCGCCAGGCATCGCAGATCGTTTCCGAAGCCGAGCGCGATGCACGCATCACCTTGGCCAGCGCCAAGGCGGAAGCGGCGTCCATCGAAGCCGACGCGCAAACCAAATCGACGGCGATCTACCAGCAAGCCTACGCCACCGACCCCAAGCTCTACACGATCCTTCGATCCTTCGACACGATGGATGCGGCCGTGGGCCCTGGGACGCGAATCGTGTTGCGTACCGACGCGGCACCGTTTCGCATGCTGGTCGATGGCCCCACGCCGGGTGCGGGGAAGAAAAATCCATGACAGCGGCGCGCCCTACGATTCTTGCCGAGACCTTGACCTGGTCGTTTCGGCTGCTGTTTGCGCTGGTGGCTGCGTTGGCGGGCATGTGGCTGGTGCGCGGCATCCAGCGCGTGCCTCCGGAAAATCGGGCCGTTGTCATGCGGTTTGGGCAAGTCGTTCGGACGGCTGGGCCCGGCTTGCTGCTCACCTGGCCATCGCCCATCGACTCCGTCGTCCTCTTGCCTTCGCAGGGGCGACAGGTGCAGTTCGCACCTGAAGCGCTGGAAAGCCGATCGCCCTTGGACGAGCGCATGGCCGGTGCCCCCGGCCAAGGATTCATCGCATCGGATAACGCGCGCGACAACACCTGGTTTTTCCTGACCGGCGATGGTGCAGTGGTGCATCTGCGCGCCATGTTGTTCTACCAGATCGATGATCCGGTGGCATACATCACGGCGGGCGATCACATCGAACCGATGCTTCGGCGCGCCCTGATTGCAGCGGCGGTCCAACTGTGTGCCCGCCGGTCGCTCGACGGCATCCTCGTTGCTCGTCCCGAAGCCGCCGGCGCGCTCCATCTGGTTGCCCAACGGGAACGGTTTGCAGCAGAACTGGTGCAAGCGGTGAACCAGCGGCTCCGTCAAGCGTCGGGCCAAGGCTCAAGCATCGGTATCCAGGTCGCGCGGATCGATGTGGTCCCTTCCATCCCTGGCGGCGCCAAAGAGTCCTTCGACACCGTACTGACCGTGGAGCAGCAGGCCGAGCGATCGCTCGCCGATGCGCGCACCACGGCGGAAACCCGGCGCCAGATCGCCGAGCAAGGACGCCAAACGCTCATCGACGAAGCGCATGCGCGTGCGGAAGAGTCGATCCACACCGCCGAGGCGCGCTCCGCGCTCGTCCTGTCGTTGGGGCGTGACCCGTCGCTCGACCGGCGCACGATCGTTGAGCAAACCTATCGCGATCGCATCAAATCGTTGTTCGACATCGCGGGGAAGATCGAAACCGTGCCGGTCACTTCGCAGGCGCATACCTTCATTTTCGGAGCAAGCCCATGAGCGTCACCTCCGCCGATGCTGGCACGCTGCTGCTGACTGGCACCGAGCGTCACCGTTGGCGCCTGCGCATCGTTGCCGTGCTCCTCGCCGCAGGCATCCTGATGTTTTCGTTTGCGCTATCCGCGCTGGCGCCCTCGCGGACGGTGGAAGTGGCGTTGCTTCAAGCCATCGCGGCCTTGCTGGTGGCCGGGCCTGCGTTCGCGGCCGCCATTCGTAGCCTCAACCAGCCGGACCTGCACGGAGTGGTCGACCAGCTGGTCGCACTGGCGATCCTTGCATGCCTTATTTCGGCGAACTTTGTCACGGCCACACTGTTGCCGGTCATCATGCTGGTCGGGCAGATGCTAGAAGACCGCTCCTTGCTGGGAACACGCGAAGCGGTGGAGGCGCTCTCGGCTCTGACAGCGACCACGGCACGGCGGGTCCTTGGCGACGAAGTGTTCGTCGTACCTGTTGAATCGTTGGTGGCCGGCGACGTCATCGAAGTGCGCCCGGGCGATCGGGTGGCCGCCGATGGTGTGGTGCTGTCGGGCACGGCCAGCATCGATACGGCATCGCTTACCGGCGAATCCCTGCCGGTCGAAGTCGCGCGTGGCGATACGGTGCTCGGTAGTTCACTGAGCCTCAACGGATTGCTTCATGTGCAGGTGTCGCGCGTAGGATCGCAGTCGGCGCTGGGGCGTGTGGTCGCGCTCATGCAAGACGCCGAGCGCAGCAAGCCGCCGATTACCCGGCTGCTGGAGCGCTATGCCGGACGCTACCTCGTTCTGGTACTCCTGATCGCGCTGATGCTTTGGTTCACCACGCAGAACACAGGAGCCGTATTGGCGTTGCTCGTCGCCGCCTGTCCCTCGGCGATGGTTTTGGCAGCCCCTTCGACCGCGCTTGCCGCAGTGAGTGTGGCGGCTCGGCATGGCGTGCTGGTGAAGAGCAGCGTGGTGTTCGAGCGATTGGCCGAAGCCGACGCGCTGGTCGTCGACAAGACTGGCACCGTCACTACCGGGCGCCTGCGCGTGGTGCGCTTGCAACCCGCGGAAGGCGCCAATGCCACGCGATTGGAGGCGGTAGCGACTGCACTGGGCAGCGCCAGCAGCCATCCGGTGGGACGTGCGATTGCCCATCTGGCTGCTGAGCCGGCCATGCTTGATGACGTACAAGAAGAGGCAGGGTTCGGCATGCGCGCGCGAAGCGCCTTCGGCGATGTACTGCTGGGGCGCGAGTCGCTGTTGGCGCGACATGGCGTGCTGGTACAAGAACCCCCGCGTCATGACGGTCCCGTGGCTGCCGTAGCGGAAGCGGGGCAATTGTTGGGCTGGGTCTGCCTTGCCGACGAAGTGCGTGATCGCGTCGCCGAGACGCTGATCGCGCTTCACGGGCTAGGTTTAAACCGGCAAGCCTTGTTGACTGGCGACCGTCAGGCGGAAGCTGACCGCGTGGCCACCCTGGTGGGGCTGGAGGAAGTCGTAGCGGGTGCGTTGCCTCCCGACAAACTGGCTTTCGTGCAATCGGTAGTGGCCGACGGCGGAAAGCCACTGGTCGTCGGTGACGGCATCAACGACGCACTGGCCTTGCGGGCAGGGTTGGTTGGTATGGCGATGGGCGGGCAGGGCAGTGATATCGCCCTGGCCTCGGCAGACATCGTGCTGACCGGTGATGATTTTTCGCGCGTTGCTACCGCGCTCAGGCTTGCACGTCGCACGCGGCGCACGCTTCGGGTGAACCTTGGGCTGAGCGCAGCCTGGACCCTGGCCTTGATCATCGTCGCGATCACCGGCGGGTGGTCGGCCAACGGCGCCTTGGCTGCCGCGGTGCTGCAGAACGTGGGCGCATTCGTCGTGATCGCCAACTCAGGGCGCTTGATGAAGTTCACTGAAGCCTGAGGTTCTTACCCCAAGGACGTTTGGCTTCACCGCGTCTAGGCGCCGGACACCGGCGAGGTCTCGAGCAGTCGTGTTGTAGCGCCTGTTACCACCATGCCTGATGGCACATGCCACGGAAGAAGGCTGGCGGGAACCGGTGAGTGTCGTGTAAGGTATGTTATAACATAACATTGCGAGACAGGATTCATGAAAGCGTCCATGTCGGTTCTCTCTTCTCTGCTGTTGCTGGCTTCGACGGTCGCCGCGGCGCAAGAGCGCCATCTCGGCCCTCATGTCCACGGACAGGCCAGCCTCAATGTGTCGATCGACGCCCGCGAGATGGATGTGGCTGCCAGCCTGCCGGGACACGATGCCGTTGGCTTTGAGCACCCGCCGGGCTCGCCCGCCGAACGCGCTGCCGTGGACAAGGCGACCGCCACGCTCAACCAGCCGACCTGGTTCGTCCTGCCTGCGGCGGCGCACTGCACGCTCGCCTCGGCCAAGGTGTCTCCGCACGGATTTGGCGGTGCTGCGGAACCTGGCGGTCACGCGGATTTCGATGCGATCTACCACTACACGTGCGATGCGCCAGGCCAGCTTGACCATCTTGATGTCCGCCTGATATCCGCATTTCCCGCTGTTCAAAAAGTCGTCGTCAATCTGATCACGGCGGCCGGAAGCAACCAGCAGACCCTCGACGGCACGACCACGCGGATCGACATCCAGCAATGAGCACGGCGCAGCCTTTATTGCGAACGCGCGCGCTTCGTCATTGCTGGCCCGAAGGCGGTCATGCACTGGCCTTGGAGGATCTATCGGTAGGGCGTGGCGAATCGCTATTCCTCCATGGGCCAAGCGGCAGCGGCAAGAGCACGCTTTTAGGGTTGCTCGCTGGCGTGCTTGCGCCGTCCTCAGGCGATGTCCTGATACTCGAGACGTCGTTCAGTTCGATTTCGGCAGCGGCCCGCGATCGCTTTCGCGCGAATCACCTGGGCTACATCTTTCAGCAGTTCAACCTTCTGCCGTTCCTCTCGCCGATAGAGAATGTATTGCTGGGTTGCGCCTGGTCGGCCGAACGCAAAAAGCGCGCCGGTGGTACCCGTGCGCGAATGGCGGTGGAAGCTCAACGGCTTCTCTCCTCGCTGGGTCTTGGCGAACACGTGTGGTCGCGGGCAAAGACAGGTGAACTCAGTGTGGGGCAACAGCAGCGCGTGGCTGCGGCGCGGGCGCTCATTGGTGGCCCCGAGCTATTGCTGGCCGATGAGCCGACCTCCGCGCTGGACGCATCGAGTCGCGATGCCTTCCTGAAATTGCTGCTGGAAGAGTGCGGGATCTACGGTACTGGCGTGGTGTTCGTCAGTCATGACCTCGTGCTAGCCCGCCATTTTGACCGCACCGTTGCGTTGGCCAGCGTGCCCGTGGAGTCTGAATCATGAGGCTGCTTTCCTTGACGCTCAAGAGCATGCGCCAGCGCAAAGCCGGTGTTGCGCTGACCGTCTTCACCGTGGCATTGAGCGTTTTTCTGTTGCTCGGCGTCGAACGCGTGCGGACCGACGCCCGGCTTGGATTCGCCAGCACCGTGTCGGGAACGGATCTCCTGGTGGGCGCGCGCAGCGGCCCGGTTACCTTGCTGCTTTATTCGATCTTCCATGTGGGTGAGGCCACCAACAACATCACCTGGAAGAGCTATCAGGACATCCGGGCGATGCCAGAAGTAGCCTGGACGGTGCCGCTTTCGCTCGGAGATTCACATCGAGGATTTCGCGTTACCGGGACGAGCAGCGACTTTTTCGTCCACTACCATTATGGGCGCGGCAACCCATTGGTCTTTGCCAGTGGCCAGCCCTTTTCAGATCTGTACGACGCGGTCATTGGTTCAGAGGTGGCGCGCCAGTTGCATTACAACGTCGGTGACCGGATCGTCCTGTCGCACGGCCTGGGCGGAGCCAACCTGGCGACTCATGCGGACAAGCCGTTTCGCGTAAGCGGTGTCCTGGCGCCGACCGGTACACCCGTAGACGCATCGATTGCCGTGAGCCTGGAGGCCATCGAGGCCATCCATGTCGATTGGCACTCGGGCATCCGGTTGCCGGGCATGGAAGCATCGGCGGAGCAAGCTCGTCACATGGACCTGACTCCCAAGGCCATCACCGCGACACTGGTGGGCCTGCATTCGCGTCTCTCCGCGTTCGCGGTTCAAAGCGCCATCAATGACTACCCCGAAGAGCCCTTGCTGGCCGTGCTGCCCGGGGTGGCATTGGGTGAGTTGTGGCATCTGGTCGGCACGGCCGAAAGCGCTTTGCGCGTGGTAAGTGCGATGGTCCTGCTCGTGGGCATGTCCGGGATGCTTACGGCACTACTGGGGATGCTTGGTGAACGACGCCGGGAGATGGCCGTGTTGCGCGCCGTCGGCGCATCCACCCGCACCGTGTTTGCATTGCTGGTGATGGAAAGCACGCTCTTGACGGTCGCCGGCATGATCGCAGGCGTTCTTTTGCTTGATGCCACCACGGCCGTTGCCCACAACTATCTCCTGGCTACTGCCGGCCTGGTCATCGACCAGAGCCCGGCGCCGGGTGAATGGCTGCTGCTCGTGATCGTGCTTGCCTTGGGTTCACTGGCCGGGTGCATCCCGGGTTGGATTGCTTATCGCCGTTCGCTCGCCGACGGCCTTCAGGTACGCCTCTGATGAAAGCTCATGTTCTCTTGATTGCCCTATGGGTCGTTGCTCTCTCAGCGTGCGGCGGGACCAATGACGCGAGCTCTCCCTCACCGGCCAGTGCTACGACATCGGCAATCGCCTCTGCACAAGCGGTAGCCGATGTTAATCGTGCCGCACGTACCGAAGCACAAGTTAGCGGCATCGAAGCAGCCCGAGCGTTTGACGCCGCGCACGGCTCGCCCAAGGCAGTGGCCACGCCGGATTCGTCGTTGCTTGGCCTGCGTGACGAAAACGGATACGCAGATCTTGATTGGAGCCACATGGTTCCGCCCGAAGACATCAAGACCTTGGAGAACGCGCCGCCGGTACTGCATGTCGGCAACCAACGCATGAAGCAAGTCGGCACGCTGCACACGGTGGAGGCGCTCAACAACCAGAAGGTCAAGCTGTCGGGCTATGTCGTGCCGCTGGAGTCTGACAACGACGGCAAGATGGTGGAGTTTTTCTTCGTGCCGTTCTACGGGGCCTGCATCCATGTGCCGCCACCGCCGCCGAATATGCTTATCCATGTGAAGCTCGCCAAAGGCATCGACACGCCCAGCCTGTATGACCCGCTCACGCTTCGGGGCGTGTTACACACCGAGGTTACGCAAAATGCGATGGCGGCCTCCGCCTATGGCATGGCAGATGCGTCGCTTGGCGCGTATCACGAAAATGACTCGGACTCTGAGCGGCTTCGCCAGGCCTTCGAATGAGCAGTATCCAGCTCCTGGCTCAACGTGCGGCATCCGCTTTATGGCGATCGCCGCCAGGAGCTGGTCTTGATTGGCGCTGATTTGCCTGAGGCTGAGGTGCGCGCCGAGCTCGATGCCTGCTTGCTCACCGACGACGAACTGGTCCGCGGCCCCTTGGTATGGCAAAGCTTGCCCGATCCCTCTCCGAGCTGGTCGCCCGCGACGCGATGAGGCGCTGGGTACTCGCCGTGGGACTTGCCGCTGCAGCAGTTGCTCTCGGGGTCTTCGTCATCAGGTGGGATGTTCAGAAGGCCGCCTCCACGTCATCGCTTTCCGAGGTGCCTGCCGCTGCTTCCTTGGGGCGTTCTACAGTGCCGGTCGTAGTCACCAGCCCTGAGGCTGCTCGAGTGGGCGCGCGTATGCAGGCAAACGAGAACATCGCCAACGATGTGATCTTCCTCATCGCGGCGACCCTGCGTGGACACTGCCAACCTTCGCTTGCCCATGACTTGCCGCGGATGGCGGTTATTGCACGTTTGCCTCTGTTGTCAGCAGGCGACGGAGAAGATTCGTACCCTGAAAGCCTCCGGCACGACATCAGCCACATAGTGAATGCGGCCGTGGAACGCGCCAGCTGTACGCAACCTATCGCGCTACACATTGGCGCTTACAGTGGCGTGTTGGACTCAGAAGCCTATGCTCACGCGTTCCCGGAGAGTTACTTTGACCCGGCCTTGGTCTCTGTATCCAAGGAGGCGCCCGGCGCGGATCTGAAACAACGAGTAGCCGACAGCTGCACTGCCGTTGTCTACGCAAGGCTGCCGTTGGACGATGTGCGCGCATGGCAATGCACTGGCCTTCGCCGTAACGCACGGATAGCCATTCTTCATGTGTGCCATAGCGAAGGCGAGATGCCCGGGCAGGCTGCTGCCGATATTCAGCATGTGATCGATGGGCTGCCCGTTACATGCCAATAATCGAGAGAGCTCCAGGGCGCCATGCTAATAAAGCCGATGGGCAGGAAGTGACGCATCGTGGCTCACCGCATGGGAGTCGCAGCGCCCCATGGGCAATCCATAGGGCAGGCTGATTAGGGCTGGTTATCGCGGCCAGACTTCATTTCCGAGGTGTGGTTTTGCAGCCGCTCCGGACGCCTCGACCCTGCGCGCAGTCAATATCATCTTCTGAGACTTGATCGTCCTAGGCTCGCGGCCATGGATGACGCCCGCCAGATTCTGCTCGCTGTAGCGTCCAGCCCCAGTCACCGGACAAAACCAAGCCCCGAAAGATGGCCGACAAAGTCGCAGCCCATCCGGGTTGAATAAGCCAAGCGGCGTTGCCAACCAAACCAACCCCAAGTCACGGCTTCAAATACAACACTCCATCCCCAAAATCGATCACCGCATGATTCGCCAGCATCACATCGGCACCCAGAAAACCGCCGATCTGATCCGCCGGCGACGCTGGTCGCGGAGTGGCTTCGTAGTCATACAGATCCAGCACCCGGGTGTTGTCGGGCACTTTCACCGCCTGACCTTCAATGCTCAGCGATAGCGCACTGGCCGCTGCGTATGCCTTGCCGGTGGTGCCGGTGGGCCCGCCATAGGTATCCACTACCTTGCCAAGGGTGATGTTGGCGCGCTTGGCCGTGTGGTCATCGATATAGAAATTGGCCACCGTGGAGACCACAAAATTGGCGCTCGCATCGTTGAGCGCCACCTGCACTTCGTATTCGTTGGTGGCGGCGTTCCATTGCATGGCGTGCGCGACATAGCCCGCAGCCAGCAAGCGCTGGCGTTCCTGCGCGGTGTCGGCCGACGAATGCGGAATGCCGATGCGGTGCTGATCAAAATCCACCAGCACCCGCCGCGCACGCAACCAGCCCATGCCCAACATGCCCTGCATGGTCTGCTTCTGCGGCGCCTCAAACACCTTGAGCGGCGCGTCCTTCACCACGTCATCGCCCACCTGCAACGTCTTTACCGTCGTCGTAGCCACACCCTGGTTGCTTACCTGGCCGGGCGCGGTAATGCCGTAATGCCCACTGGACTGCAGCGGCCCGACCCCGGCCTGTTCCGCATTGGCATGGGTGGTCATGGCGTAGAACCCCGCATTGGCATGTACCATGAAGGAAAACGGCACCTGGTTGATGCGCACGTCCACAAAGGGACGGATGCCAGACACCTCACGCAGCTGGAACGGCGTCCACTGCGTTTCGGCAACGACCGAGGAGGAGGCAAGGGCCAGTAACAGGCCAAAGGTAAGAGCTCGACGCATGGGGAACTCGGTATCGGGGAAGTGGGGATGGCTGGCGGTGAAGCACACGACGGTTTTCCAGGATCGTAGGCGCGGGCCGCCGGAATGCCATATGCCATGAGTTGTGGTTGCCGAGTCACGGCTGGTCGCGGGGCGTCTTGTCAAAAAAAGCAGGGAAGAGCGAACCACTATCAGCGATATGGAATGGGCCGCGGCGACTATTACCAGTCGCTCTCTCCCGCCTGGCCACCATCCCCCGTCCAATGCTGGTAGGTCTGTTTGCGACCCATAACGGACCTAGACAATTGCAAGGGTAGGGCGCACTCAGTTTATTGCCGCCGCTAATTCGCATCGATTAGGGCAAGTTATCGCGGCCACGGCGCAGTGAGGATATCCAGTCGCTTTCTCAAGCAAAGCGTGGAAAAAGGGCGCATTTGCCGTGTTCAAGTCCATCTAATGCTCGCCCCAAAACCCGAGCGAACACAGGACACGGTGCGGAGGCCGGGCAGCTAGCTATCTATGACGTGATCCTCGCCATAGGCTGCCAGGAAGTCATCAGAGGCTACGTAGTCAGCTAGAGCTCTCAAGGTAGCTGCTGAATCTTTACCAAGCACATCTTCGACACGCTGGTTGGCTACGGCCCAGCGCTCAGTGGCCCGGTGCAATAACTTGCTCCCGGCAGGGGTCAAGGCGGCGCGTTTGGTGCGCTTGTCCTGCTCGTCTGGTAACAGCTCAACCAGGCCATCCCGGATAAGGGGCTTGAGGGCATGCGTCAGGGCGGAAATTTGAATCGCCAGCTTGGTCGCCAAATCCTGAAGAGTGGGTTCCTGCCCGTCATGGGCAGTCATCAGTCGCTCTATATCAGCCAATAGCCCCAACTGCGTCGCCTTAAGTCCGAGGGGGGCGAGCGCATCGTCGTACAGATTGCCCAAGCGCCGGGCCGCTCGTCTTAGCGCCGTATTCGTGCATGCGAGATTTTCGAGAACACTCTTCGCTTTGCTGCGATTCCCGTGCGCGCTGGTCTTGATGGGTTTGCTGGTCTTCTTGGTCATAACAGGAGAATGGTTGAGCACCGAACCATTGACAAGTCCCGATTGTACCTCTATATAGTTGAGCCCTCAACAACTTGCTTGAGCACTCAAGCTAATTCAGCGGAGAACGAGATTATGACCTCATCCAGAAAGAAGGCATTAGTCACCGGCGCATCGTCCGGCATCGGCGCCGTCTATGCCGATCGACTGGCTGCTCGCGGCTACGATTTGATTTTGGTGGCGCGCCGCGCTGATCGTTTGGTCGCGCTCTCGCAGACGCTGTCAAAGACTCATGGCGTCAACGTTGAGGTGGTGGCCGCCGATCTTGAGAAAGACGCGGATGTCGCCAAGATCGAGAAAGTGCTCATCGACGACGCAAGCGTAGAGCTGCTGGTCAACAACGCAGGCCTGGCTCGGCTGCGTCCGCTGGTGGACTCATCCTTTGACGATACACGGGCGCAGGTTTCGCTCAATATCACGGCGCTCACTCGTTTGACGCAGGCGGTTCTGCCAAGGTTCGTATCACGCGATAGCGGGACGATCATCAATGTCGCCTCTGTGCTGGCCGTCCATTCCCTGGCGATCAGCGCGGTATACAGCGGCACCAAGGCGTATGTGCTTGCCTTCAGTCGGGGGCTGCAGGAGGAGTTGGCAAACACAGGCGTGAAAGTCCAAGTTGTTCTGCCAGCATCAACGGCCACGGAAATCTGGTCGGAAGGCGTTTCCGGGGTGCCGCTTTCCGCTCTTCGCCAGGAGACCATCATGAGTGCCGAAGATTGCGTTGACGCCGCGCTTACAGGCCTGGACAAGGGTGAGGCATTTACCTGGCCGTCCGTCGCCGATGAAAGCCTATGGACCAAGTACGACGCCGCACGTGCCGCACTGTTCGCCGCAACCCAGACCGGCACGCCTGCGCCTCGTTACCGCAAAGCGTAAGAAAACAGCATCCAGGGGCGGTAGAGGGTGGATCTTCGGCATGGCAGATCCATCCTCCACTCGGTCGCTGACGGACACCATTGCCTAGGGGACACTCGAGGAGCCCGGCCTCTCAGCGATCGGCGGAATAGTCCATCCGGCTGAGATCGTCCAGCAGGCTTGGGCCGCTCGGAAGCCATTCCAGAACTTCGCGTGTCCACGCACTCGACGCCAGTAGATCCATGCCGACAAATCCGGCCAGCCATCCGAAATGATCACCGGCGTCACTCGGCGAAATGGACGTGACGGGCACACCCAGGCCCGCGCCGATCACTTCGGCAATATCGCGAACACGAATACCCTCTTCAGCAACAGCGTGATAGCGCGCACCCGGTTTGCATTTCTCGATCGCAAGCCGATAAAGCCGTGCCACGTCGAGCACATGCGCTGCGGGCCAACGATTGAGCCCTTCGCCGATATAAGCCGAGACGCCTTTGGCACGTGCAATAGCGATCAACGGACTGATAAGGCCTTGCTTCACCGTGTCATGCACCTGCGGAAGGCGCACGACCGACACGGCGACACCCTCCGCGAGCATTTCCGCCCCCGCGATCTCCGATGCTGATCGGGGGTTGGGGTGTTCTGTATTGAAGGCCTCCTCGGTCGCAGGCTTGCCTGGCTTGGCCGTTCCCATGCCCGTTCCCGACGTGATTAGCAGCTGGCGGCCAGAGCCCGCCAGCGCCGAGCCCATGGCCTTGATGGCCTGTCGATCTTTTTCACAGTTGGCGACGAAGTTGGAGAAATCGTGATCGAACGCGGTGTGGATCACGGCGTCCGCCTTCGCCGCGCCACTGCGCAGACTGTCCAGATCTTCAAGGTGGCCGCGATGCACGTCGGCACCGACGGAGGCGAGGGCATGGGCACCCTCATCCGATCGTGTCATGCCAAGAACGCGATGCCCGGCGGCGAGCAGCTCCGGCACGATGCGGGAGCCGATAAAGCCGGTCGCGCCGGTCAGGAATATGCGCAAGGGAAGTCTCCAAGGATGAGTGTTGGATCTAACTTACCCCTGCGCGCATACTGGTAAAGCAGTGACATTATCAGGGTATAGAAACCAACAGGATCCACATGTCCACGCCTATCGACAATCAGCTCGGCACCTATCTGAAGGACAGGCGCAGCCGACTCGATCCGGCTGCCCTTGGTTTCACGGGTGGGCGCCGGCGTACGCCGGGGCTGCGCAGGGAAGAGGTCGCGCAGCGCGCCAACATCAGTCCCACCTGGTACACCTGGCTGGAACAGGGACGGGGAGGGGCGCCCTCGGCCGATGTGCTCAACCGTATCGCCAGCGGGCTGATGCTGACTGAACCGGAGCGCGAACACCTCTTCATACTCGGCCTTGGTCATCCACCCGAAGTCCGTTACAAAGCCATCGAAGGCGTCACGCCCCGTCTGCAGCGTGTACTCGAGGCAATGGAAGTCAGCCCTGCGATCGTCAAGACCGCCCTGTGGGATGTGGTGGCCTGGAACCGCGCGGCGGCGGCTGTGCTCACGGACTACGGTGCGCTACCTCCCGCAGAGCGGAATATTCTGCGGCTGATTTTTTCCAACTCACGGGTACGGGCCGCGCAGGAAGACTGGCAAAGCGTGGCACGGTTCGTTGTCGGCGCGTTTCGTGCAGACGCTGCGCGCGCAGGTGCTGCGGCGGAGATCGGCCAGTTCGTTGAAGAGCTGTCCCGCCTGAGTCCTGAGTTCGAGGCGCTATGGTTGGCCAACGACGTCAACGCTTACGGCGAGGGCGTAAAGCGTCTGCACCATGCCGAACTGGGTCTGCTGGAGCTGGAGTTTTCCGCGTTCGCTGTTGATGGGCGGCCAGATCTGGGGATGATCGTGTACAACCCGGCCACCAGCGCGGACGAGGATCGGATTCGTGCGTACATCAAGTCAAGGGCACGGTTGCGTTAAAGGTCTGCACGAGATCTGAAACGAACCTTAGGGACCACCGCTCGACGTCCGCCATGAGTTTGCGTCGGGCATCGTCGTCAAGACTGCTGACCTCGAAATCACTGGGTCGCCGAAGGCTTATGCGGTTCGCGCAAGCAGCGGAAGCCTCGCAACTCGCAGTTTTTGCAATGACTGCGGCACGCCTTTGTTCACGCAAAGCGAAACGTATTCGCAAGTCACCTCGATCCGATTTCCGTCGCTTGACGATATCTCGGACTTCAAGCCGATGCTGGATATCTATACCGCCAGCGCGCAGGAGTGGGTTTGCCTTGATCAGCCCATCCCTCACTTTCCTCGATCGCCTCAGCAGCCCAACGGACCTGATGCCTGAGCCGTGCTCCGTCGAACTGTCTTGTGCCTTTGTCAGGCCATCTGTTGCTCGAGTGTTTTTGTCCGAGCAATCACCTCGCTCCCCGTGTGCTTGGTAGATGCGGGCTCGATGAGAAGAACCCAGCACTCATGCTCTGCCACAGGGTTGTGCCGAACCCCTTTGGGGATGGTCAAGAAATCGCCGCACTCCATGTCAACCGCGTGGCCTTCAAACTCGATCCGAAGAGCACCTTTGACAATGTAAAAGAGCTCCTCCTCGTCATCGTGGGAATGCCATACAAGCTGTCCCTTGAATTTGGCGGCCTTCAATAGTTGTCCGTTTACGGATCCGATCACCTTCGGCGACCAAAAATCATTTATTGCAGCGAAAGCGCTGACTAGATTCTTGTGTGCTATCACCTGTCGATGCTCCTTTGCCTGTCACGGATCAGCCGGCGATGTCGACCATGCGAGCGTATTCTCGCCAGGCGAGTTGTACAACGTCATCGCGCAATGCGAGTTCCGATGGGTCCGGCCACACAAGCTTTCGGCTGTTCAGCGAAGCGTAGACGCGGCCAGGCGATGGCGTGATGCGATCCAAAGCAAGTTCGGCGAGCGTCTTGCCGGCAATCTCGACCGTGTTCATGCGTGCAAATGGACGTACCAGACTGACGAAACCCAACCCGATCTTCGCCCATAGCGGCCATGCTCGGAACAAGGAGGTTCCCGCCGTGAAGCCAGGGTTGTATGCCACAACATTGAGATTTTTTCCCCTGGCTTCGACGGATGCTTTCAGTCCCCGCGCGATCAGGAGATCGCCTAGCTTGGAGGCCGCATAAGCACGGAAGCCGGCAGAGAAACTGTTGGACTGTCGGTGCGGTGGCGGGTGGGCCAGCGCCTCAATATCAAAGTCCTTCGGCCCCGTCGGATTCAACCTGGGGTCATGCGTATCGCTAGTCGTGATCACAACCGTCGCATCGCGCGCCAGCTTCGGAAGCAGCAGGCGCAGCAAAAGATAGTGCGCGAGCACATTGACCCCGAACGTGGTTTCGAACCCATCGTCGGTGCGTTGATCGCTAGTCGGAAACTGCGTACCAGCATTCAGCACAAGCCCGTCGAGATCAGCATCGCCGAGCCTCTCCATGACGGGGGCCATTGAAAATGTCCTGTTACCTTGTGCTCGATTTTGATGGTGTATTCCGGGGAAGCGAAGCCCACTCCGAGACCAACTTCGCGGCTCTGTCCTCGTTCGAGGCGGTCTTGCGAGAGTTTCCGGAAGTTGAGCTCGTGGTTACTTCGTCGCGCGCGCGATCACTCATTGCCCTGCGCGAGCTCTTTAGTGTGGATCTTGCGCAGCGTGTGGTCGGGGTAACCCACGACATGCCGCCACCGATGGGGGGCAACGACCACGGGATATGCCACCAAGAGGCCATTGAATGGCTGGCTCTCAATGGTGAGCCTGATCGGCCCCGGATTGGGCTAGATGTCGAGCCACGCCTATTTGAACGATCCGCACCTGTAGTCTTTGCCAGCCACGGGTTTGGGCCCGAAGAGGCCTTCGTCTTGCGCATTGCGCTGACGGACCCTGCGGCTTATGCACACGCCTGCCGTTTGTGCCCAATGTTTCCCGATTCAGATGTCCCGCTAGGGCGATGGAGATTAGGACTGACGGGAGTCAGTTCCGGCTGATCACGCGCGCAACACTCTCCCCAAAGCGCCGCAGGAGCCGGGTGATTAGGGAGCGTTATCGCGGGTATGGCAATCGCCCAGACGTTCCTCCGCCATGGCGACGGCCTCCTTTACCTGGAATAAGCTGCTCGCGCAACTTCAGGTCAGGCACGCTGCCAATTTCTTGTGGTTGTAGCGAAAGGAGTTCACGCTCGATCGAATCAAGCCGCTCGTTGGCAGCCACGGATCGCCCCGGGGCTGCTTCGTAGATGGCATTGATGGACCTTACCTCCATCGCATCGCTTTCCCGCTCTATCGCCAGCTGGTGGAAGAGGCGCGCTAGCACGTTGGCGGCAACAATGGAGTGGTTGCTTCCCACCATCTGGATTTTGAACAGCGACGCGAAGAACTTCGCTTGTGTTTCTTTGAAGTCGCGCTCGGAGATCATCGGGCGGCGTTCAAGGCTTGCGATCGCCCTCGTGTGATTCTCGATGGCCACCACATAGACTTCGCGTCGCAGCTGGATGATTCGCCCTTTGGTGTTCTCCGCTGCATCGTGCCGTCGTTGCGCGCGCTGCTGCCATGCGGTCAATACGCCGCCGGCCACCACGCCGATCAGGGCGCTGATGGCACCGAAGAGGGCGGGATTGATGGTTCCCGAAGACAGCGTTTCTATGGCCATAGTGATCGGTCCTGAATGTGTCTGGTTCGACTTTGATTGCTGGATCAACGGTGCTGGAGGCCTCGAGACACCTCCGCGTCGCTGTGGCAATTGGGAAATCAACAAGCTCGATATGCGCTAGATTCCTTCATGCTGCAAATTCGTCCTTCCTACCGTAGACCATCAGTGAATCAGTCATAGCCATCAAGAAGTCAGCCGCTAAGTCGATTGGTGGCTTTGGATGCGACGCCTCACCAGATGAGGACGGATCGCATTCCCGAGGAAGCGCTATGGGAAGTCGCGGAACTCTTCGTTGATCTTCCTCCCGATGCCTTTGTCACCTCGGATGATCGTGTCTGGTGGGACGCGGAAGTCCTTGGCGTCTTGATCTGGACGATGTCGTGAGTGTCTTACCGCTTCGTCGCTGATTTCTTCTTGCTGCCTTTTTTTGGCGCCGCACCGCGTCCGGCGGGACGAACGAACGGCAGGAAAATGTCGTCCACGATTTCGCAAATCACCTCGTTCGTCATCGTCAATTCACTTCGCAGCACGGCTCCCGCTGTCCAGCCTGAAGCAAGGCGTCTGGTGAGGCGTCAGCACCGCTCTAAACTCTTCGATGCGTTGTTAGGCGTAAATTGAGCGCTCATCGGAGATCAGCGCATGATCACGCCACGTGATGCTCCCTAGCCGCCACGTTCCTGCCTGTCTCCTGTTGAGGTGCCCACACCATCTTTTGCAGCCGGCCTCAAGGACCTGTCGAGCGATATCAGCAAAAGCGGCTGCCTTGGTCGCGGGCGATCTCTGGGAAGATCTTAATAAATGGCGTCTACGTGACGACTGAGAATTGAGCGCATACCCTGTGCATAGCCTCGCAATAGCGCCTGCTTCGCGAGAGTGGCAATGAGATGAAGCTGTTCAGGTGCAACGGCAGCAGGGTGCGGACGGATTCGTCCACGGTGTCGCGAAACGCCATCTCTTCCTGGTTGAGCACCCATACGCTGACCAGGCTGAGTCCGGCCAGAGGCAGAAAGAGCAGCAGCACGATCATGCTGATCCGCTGGCCGACCGACCATTGGCGAAGCTTGTCACCTAGACGCATGGCCACCCCTGAGGCATACAGGCGAGTCGCAGTCTAGGCGATCCGCGGCGGGCACGGCACCGCGGATTCTACCATGGGGATTAAGTGTGATGATTTTGTGTAGGCGATCATCGTCGCCATGCCATGACGATCACGCGGAGGTGCCGCAAGGCGATGAGGCATTTACTTCATTTGCGCTGGCGATGCTCGATCGGCAATTGGCTGCGCAGCGGACTGGCCATGAACATAACGGACGAGATGCCGCGACGATTCCATTTTGTGAGGTCGCTCTCACTTCTGCATAAAGTCGCACCGACAAATCCTCTTGCATTATTGATGTAGTGGCGTAACGGTCGCGCACGAGACCGTTTGCGCCAGGCGTTTTTCGCAACACAAATGTCCGTCGGTAGCGCATCGTCATGCGCATGACCGTGTAAGGGCGATGACAATGTCGCGCCATCAAAAAACTCTTGCCGCTCTGTGCGAATTAGGATAAAAAAACTCTTCGCACGAGTTAACAACATCGATCGCACGGTTTTGCGGTGCGATGAATTCGCCAATAGCGATGGACTGCTTCATTGCGCAACGCGAAGATAAGGACGAAGGCAGGATGCGCGGCTTCACTGAGGCCTCTGGTGGTCTGGTGCACGGTTATTCTAGGAAGGTCGGCGTATTTTTCGAGTGGCAGGCACGGAGGCTTCGGAAGATCTTGCCGGCAAGCATGTGCAGTCTTTACGAGTCGATAGCCCGGCGTCGGAGGATTCAATGCAAGCAGATGTCGATCTTTAGGTAATGCGCCTGGTTGTTGCTGGATTTGCCGTTGTCCGCTGCCGGCATGGGCGAGCCAGTGATTGCCGGAGCGTGCTGGATTTATGCCTGAACCCAGGAAGGATGCTGTCGCGGAGTCGATTTTGTCGCAAGGAGCTATGGCAATGAGGTTTGCAAAGGTTGGCGTGGTGGGCGCAGGCGTCATCGGGCGAGGGGTTGCGCAAGCGCTCGCTCAGACGGGGCATGAAGTGGTGCTCGTCGACACCGATCGCGCGATTCTGGACAGCGCGCACAAGTCCGTTGCCGCAGGTTTGCGCCTCGCCGCATTCACCGATCCTGCGCTGCGCAAGGCGAATCACCACGAGATTCTTGGGAGAATCCACGGGACGGTGGATTACCAGGAGCTCGTCGATGTCGGGTTCGTCATCGAGAACACCACCGAGGATTGGGCGGTCAAGCGGGACGTCTATCGTTCACTCGACGCGGTGTGCGCACCCGACTGCGTCTTTGCGGTCAATACGTCCGCGATTCGCATATCCAGACTGGCCAAGGTCGCGCTGCGGCATCCGCACATTATTGGCATGCATTTCATGAATCCGGTGCCGCTCAAGCGCCATGTCGAGGTGATCGTCAGCGAAGTCACCACGCAGCACGCAGTGAAAGCGGCCAACGACTTGCTGGCGCAGCTCGGCAACCGCGCCATTACGGTTCGCGACAAGCCCGGCTTCGTGTCTAACCGCGTGATGATGCTGATGATCAACGAAGCAATCGCCACGCTGGAAGACGATACGGCTAGCGCCGCCGATGTGGACGCCATTTTCGTGAACTGTTTCGCGCACAAGATGGGGCCGCTTGCCACCGCCGATCTGATCGGGCTCGACACCATCATGCGAACACTCGAAATACTTCGCGACAGCTATGGCGACACGAAATTCGAGCCGCGCCCATTGCTGCGCCGGATGGTGGGCGAGGAACGTCTCGGCCGCAAATCCGGATCGGGATTTTTCGACTACGGCAAAGAGGCATAAGCCACCCATGGATCATAAGCAGCGGATCAAGGACTATCTGAACAAGAATATCGCCGAGCCGGTGGGCGACCATGAGGATATTTTCGGCAGCGGGCTGGTGACCTCCCTTTTTGCCCTGCAGCTTGTCGACTTCATCCAGCGGGAATTTGAGTTGACGGTGGAAAACGAGGATCTCGATCTCGACAACTTCTGTTCCGTCGAAGCAATGCATTCGTTTGTCGAACGGAAACTCAAGAGCGTCGCGGCCTGATGGAGCTGCGTCTTACGGATGCCCAGCGTGAGGCCCGCGAGAGAGCGCAACAGTTAGTCGAGCAGCAGATCCTGCCCGCGGCGGGCGAGATCGACCGCCAGGGCCGCATGCCGCCGGATCTGCTGGACGCTTTGCGCGCTGGCGGCTGGCTGGGAGCGGCACTCCCCGCTGCATTCGGTGGCGGCGGCATGGACTCGCTGGCTCATGGCGTGGTCACCGAGGAAATTGGCCGTGCATGTTCCTCCGTGCGCAGCTTGTTGACCGCCCACAACATGGCTGCGCAAGCGCTGGCGCGCTTTGGCACCGCCGAGCAGAAGGTGCGATGGCTTCCGGATATCTGCTCAGGCAAGAAGATCATTGCTTTCGCACTGACGGAGCCCGAAGCAGGCAGCGCGGGAGGCTCGATAAGCACCGAGGCACTGGACAGCGGTACGCACTATCGCGTCACCGGAACAAAGGTATGGATTACCGCCGGGCTGATGGCGGATATCTATCTGGTGTTTGCCCGGGATGGCGACAAGCACGTCGCCTTGGTGATTGAGCGCGAGCAGCAAGGCTTGGCGGCGGAACCGACCACGGAGGTGCTGGGGGTGCGCGGGGCTGCGCTGGCTCGCCTGTGTTTGCGAAGCGTCGAGGTTCCTGTCTCTCAGCGACTCGGCCCCGTGGGCGCGGGCATCGCTTTCGTGGCGAACGCAGCGCTGGATCATGGACGCTTCTCCATTGCATGGGGCGCCGTCGGCGTGATCCAGGCTTGCCTGGATGCCTGCCTGTCCTACGCCGCCCGGCGAAAACAGGCGGGGCATGCGCTTAGCGAGTTTCAACTCATCCGCAAGCTGCTCACCGAGATGCTCCTGGCACACACCACGGCACGGGCGCTGTGTTGCCGCAGCGCGTGCTTGCGCATACAGGGAGATGCCCGTGCCGTCATGGAAACAACGCTTGCCAAATATCACGCTGCGGAGGCTGCGGTACGCGTAGCCACCGACGCGGTGAGGCTGCACGGCGCCAATGGCTACAGCATCGACTACCCCGTCGAGCGATACCTGCGTGACGCCACGGTCCTTGAGATTATCGAGGGAACAAGGGAAATCCATCAGGCAGGACTTGCATCCTATGCACTCCAACGACCCTATCTCGAATTCTGATCCCGCCCGTCGTCCGGAGGATGGGCCGGCGCGCAAGATGATCAAATGCGTGATCTGGGATCTCGACGACACGATCTGGCAGGGCACGCTCCTCAACGGCGAGGCGCGCGAACTCACCAGGGGCGTCTCCGATATCGTCAGAGAGCTGGACGCAAGAGGAATCCTGCAATCGGTAGCGAGCAAGAACGATCATGATGCCGCCTGGCCGCTGGTCGAAGCCTTCGGTTTGTCGGAATTTTTCCTGCACCCTCAGATCAGCTGGTCCGGCAAGGCCGACTCGGTGCGGCTTATCGCCGAAGGGCTGGGCATCGCCCTGGATGCCATTGCGTTCATCGATGACCAGGCCGCCGAACGCGATGAAGTGGCGTTCTATTTGCCGCAGGTGCGCGTCATCGACGCGTTGGACATTGCCGGTCTGCTCGATCGTGCGGAATTCCAGCCTGGCGTCATTACGGCCGAAACGCGCACGCGGCGCGCGATGTATCGCACCGATATCGCTCGATCGGAAGCGGAGAAGCAATTCCGCGGAACGCGCGATGCGTTCCTGGCCACCCTAGACATGCGCATGTCGATCCGGCCGGCAATGGACGGCGACTTGAGGCGAGCCGAAGAACTGACTCTGCGAACCAACCAGCTCAATACCACGGGATTGACCTTCTCCTACGACGAACTCGAGGAATTGGCCCGCTCGCCGAAGCACCTGTTGCTGGTCGCCAGACTCGATGATCGCTACGGCAGCAGCGGAATCATCGGTCTGGCGCTGGTCGAAACGGCGGGGACGGCCTGGACCATACAGCTGCTGATCATGTCCTGCCGTGTCATTACCCGCGGAGTCGGCACCGTGCTTCTTGGACACTTGCTCCGGCGCGCGGCCGATGCAGGCGCGCGATTGCGCGCCTTGTTTGTACATACGGATCGCAATCGCCAGATGTACGTAACCTACAAGTTCGCCGGCTTTCGGGAGGTCTCGGAGGATGCCGGCGGCGCGCTGCTTGAGCACAGCCTGGAGCGAATTCATCCGCTGCCCGCCTATGTGACGGTGGTATCGGAGCTGGACGAGGAAGCAGTCAGCTGAGCGGCCCCGTGTAAGGAAGCGGCCCGTGCCGCCGCGGAAGTTCGCGAACAGGCTGGTCGTCAAGACGTTCGAGTCGCCACTTTGCCCCTGGAAGTAAACAAGAAGAAGGGATTTTCGTATGCAAAAGCCACGCTCCAAAACCACGATCGATAGATTGACGCGCGTTTACCTTGGCTTCGTCTGCGCTGTCCTCGCGGCTTTGATCGTTATTCTGCTTCGCTACCTTTGCGCCTATGCAAGCGGCGTTCTGGTGACCTCCGCGATGGCGCTATGCCTGGTCGGGCTCATCTCGCACCCGGTAATTTCCATCACCAATAGCGTGCTCAGGCTGTTCTTTCCTTCGCTGACGCTGCCGGCGATCGAGTCCGACAAGGTCGCCCCCGAGCACACGACGCTGGTGGTCATTCCAGACCTGATTCTGGACAGCGAGAAAATCGATGCGCTGGCCGACACCATTCGCGAACACTACTTGCTCAACGACGACCCGAATATTTTCTTCGGCGTGCTTACGGACTGGGGTGATTCGGCGACCGAGCATGCGCCCACCGACGATGAGCGTTTGAGTCAGATTGTCCGCCGCATCCAGGGTCTGAACGCGACCTACGGATCGGCCGATCGGCGGCCGTTCTTTCTGCTCCACCGTGGGCGGCGCTGGAACGCTTACGACAATTGCTGGATGGGTTACGAACGCAAGCGCGGAAAACTGGAAGATGCCAACGACTTGATCCTGCATGGCAATTCGTCACCGTTCATCACCGTCGAAGGCGACATGGCGGCGATCTCGCGGGCGAAGTACGTGCTCACGCTGGACAACGACAGCCGCCTTCCGCGCGGTGCCGCACTGAAATTGATATCGGCCATTGCCCATCCCGCAAACCGTCCCGAATTCGACGACAAGGGCGTGATTGTCTCGGGCTACGGCATATTGCAGCCCAGAATGATGGCGGCGCAGCCGGTGGGTCCGTCGACATGGATCGAACGCTTCTGGGTCAGGCTGCGCGGCTCCAACCCCGAGCGGCCCCAGTTCGACATTTTCCAGGACTTCTTCGGAGAGGGGTGTTTTACCGGGGTTGGAATCTATTCGGTCGCAGACTTTGACCGCGCGTTGCGCGGCATGATCCCGGAAAACCATCTGTTGAGTCACGATGTCATTGAAGGCTGCTTCGCCCGCGCCGGGCGTGCCGGTCACGTTGTCCTATACGAAAGCGTGCCGCCCACTTACCACGCCGCATCGCGACGTCATCATCGCTGGATGCGAGGCGACTGGCAAAATTGTTCGTGGCTGTTTCCGTTCGTGCCGTCAGCCAATGGCAGGCAAAAGAACAGCTTCAGCCTGTTGTCCAGATGGAAGATCTTCAAGTGCATGCTGGCAAGCCTCTTCCCGGCGTCGATAGCGTTGCTTCCTTTTACCTGCGCCGTCACCGGACATACCTATGGCGGCGTGATGGTGGTGGCGGCCTCCGTGCTGCTGCCGATCATGGTGGACATTACGGTTAAGCGGCTGCTGGGCCTGAAGCTGTCGCTTGTCCGGGCGACCAAGGACTGCCTCTTCCACACCTTTCTGACCATCACCCTCGCCGCGTTCGAAGGCATGAGGAATATCAATGCCGCCTGCACGGCTATCTATCGAATATCGGGATCCAAGCGGCGCGGACTGGAGTGGGTGCCGTCCAGTGCATACGATTCGGATGATCTGAGCGCCGTGAACTACATTCGATACATGTGGACGTCGCCCGCCGTGGCCGTGCTGCTGGCGGTGTGGATGGACATCTGGTCGGCCAGGCCGAATGCGCCAATCCTGGCCGTCATGGGCATGTGGGCGATCGCGCCGCTGGTGGCCTGGCAGATCAGTCGTCGCCAGCCCAATGTCGCCGCCGAGGCGGCGGATTCGGGCGTGCAGCGGGAGCCTGCCCGCTGAGTCGATGTGCGGGCGGTCAATAACGACCGCCCGCAGTCGAGGCGCCGCCACTGTCACGCGTTAGGGAGTTCTATGGAAAGCATTGCCGTATTGATTCATGAGCTGGCCCCCAATCCGGACACCTATCTGCTGGGCTTGTTGATGGCGGAGTGGCGAAGAATGGGCTTCGAAGTTCAGGTGCTCCGTGGCATCGACAAATACGTGCCCGCCGATCTGCTGATTCCGCACCTCGACCTGACCGTCATTCCTCCTTCCTATCTCAGCTTCATGCAGCGGTATCCGCGCGTCATCAATGCATCGGTCGTGGATATCTCCAAATCCAGGGTGAGTTCCAACTTGCTGGAAAGGAACGCTTCCTACCGTGGGCCAGCCATTGTCAAGACCGACCTCAACTTCGGCGGGGTGCCCGAATTGCGCCTGCGGTCCCGGCGGCGCGCGGGCTTGGCCGAGTACGTCGACAAGCTCGCCGCATCCATTGGAAAAAAACTCACGGGCGAAGTGCCGTGGAGATACGTCAAACAACTCAAGACCAGCGAGTACCGGATATTTCCCGCATTTCGCGATGTGCCCAGCAGCATCTTCAAGAACAGGCATCTGGTAGTGGAGCGATTTCTGCCGGAGCGCGTGGATGGCAGTTACGCGGTGAGGTACTACTGGTTTTGCGGCGATCGCGAGATCAGTTATCGGTTGATCTCGGCCCAGCCCATCATCAAGGTGTCCAATGCAATCAGGCTTGAAGAAGTGGCGGTTCCACCCGAACTGCGGCTGATGCGGCGCAGGTTGGGGTTTGAGTTCGGCAAGTTCGACTATGTCGTGAAGGACGATGAGGTTGTTCTATTCGACGCCAACCGGACGCCCGGCGGCTCATTCGTCAAACACGCGCATTGCCAGGCCCTGCATGAGCTGGGCGGTCACCTGTGCCATGGGATTCGCTCGCTGATCGATAACCGGGCAGAGCATCCGCAGGAAATCGATCGCCCGCAAAAGGCACATCTGCCGGCAGGTGCCGATGCGGCTTCCCGGATCTAGAAAGAGGCCATCGATGCATACATCGCCTGCAAGTAATGAGTTTACCGAAAGCGGCATGCCGGATCGATTGGCGGTGCGCGACCGTGCCCAAACTGCAGGCGCGCAGCGAAGATCCGGGCGGGCCGCCATGATCGACGTGCGAACGGGAGCCGCTCGATGAGCGCGGCGGCCCAGGAACGAATCGAGTTCTGTCGCCGGGAGCAGTTCGCGCATCTGCGGCGCCATGGAGTCAGGCCCTCGTCAGTGGATGCGCTGGAGCATTTCCTTCGCTCTGACGGCGCACTGGAAGCGCCGTCGCTGATCGTGCGCTGTCGTTTTGGCGATGGCGCGGCCGATTGCCGGATCGTGGTCGACAAGCCCAAGTCCCATTGGCGATTGTCGACTCAGCTCATGCCGTTTCTGCACAGAATTCAGCACCGCGTGCGTGGACATGCCGATGTGCTGATCCTGGTCAGCGACACCCTTTACGTGACCGAAAGCCGCAAGGCCGAATGTGTTCGGCTCATGCAGCAGGCTCCTTTTCTGCGTTGCGACTGGCTCGGCAGCGACCCCGTCAGCAGCCATGCGCTGATCATTCCCGATTTCATGCTGATGTCCGAACAGTATGCGGTGGACATGGAGGCAATCAGGATGGCGGCCGAGCAGACGCCGTTCGCCGAGCGGCAGGAACTTATCAAGTGGCGTGGCCGCTTGTCGGGACCGGGGTTTCCAGGTACCGACAATTGCCACCTGTTTGCGCGCTATCACTTGCTGAAGCTGTCGGCGGCGCACCCGCAAGTGCTGGATGCGCGCTTGACCTATACCGATAATTTTGCGGACAGCCCGGCCGGAGAAGCCCTGCGAAAGGAAGTCCACGAGACGCTGGGAGGCACGGTGGCTGAACTGGCGCCGGCGGCATTCGCCGCCTGCAAATATCTGATTGCGATCGATGGCGTGATCTCCGCGTGGAAGCGCGTTCCCGATCTGCTGCGCACTGGATCGGTGCTTCTTCTGCCGGTGCGCTGGAGGCAGTACTTCTACCCTGGGCTGGTCGCCTGGGAGCACTACGTCCCCGTGGCGCACGACCTGTCGGACCTGCTGGAGATATACCATTGGCTTCGCGAGCACCCGCAAGAGGCCGAGCGCATAGGGCGCGAGGGTCAGCGCTTTGTCGAGAGCATGCTGAGCGTCGCGGCCATCGAAGACCAATTCGTCTCGGTCATCGACACCTGTGCCGAACTGTTGCGCGCCAATAGCGGGGCACATGCGATGGCGGAGGGTTGAGCGCGGACGCGACGGCTGTAGCGCGTCGCCGTTGCGCGACGCCGGGATATCTGTTCCTTTCGCGTACCGCATCGATGATATGAGCCGAACTACCGTCAACGACACCTGGGTGATCACCTGCTATTTCAACGCGGTGGGCTCGCGCTCGCGACGCGACAACTTTCGGCATTTCGCCGAGTCGCTTGCCGGGCAGGGCGGGCGTCTTCTGGTCGTCGAGCTGGCGCGTTCGGACGGCGGTTTCGACCTGACCGCGGGTGCGCCGGATGGCCAATATGTTCGCGTGAGGGGCAATGGCCTCATCTGGCAGAAGGAGCGGATGCTCAATCTCGCGCTGACTTACCTTCCATCTGACTGCCGGAAAATCGTCTGGCTCGACGCCGACCTGATTTTCGAATCGGATGATTGGCTGGCGAGCACTTCCGCGGCTCTGGAGAAACATGTGGTCGTTCAACCCTTTGATCGCAGTGTCTGGCTGCCCAAGGGTCACACGCGCTACCGTGGCGAAAGTCAGCCGGGCGGGGAGATGCGCGAGTCCTTCGCTTCTTGTTACCGGCGTGATCCGTTGCTGTCGCGTCACGAAATCTACGTCAATCACGGTCACACCGGCTTCGCCTGGGCGGCGCGGCGAGATTTCCTCGACGCCTGCCGGCTGTACGACAGCAGCATCACGGGCGGTGGCGACCATCTGATGGCGCACGTCTTCGCCGGGGCGCTTTCGTCGCCATGCATCGCCAAGATGATCGGCGAAGGGCATGCCTATGCGCGCCACTTCAACGATTGGGCGGTCAGGGCCGACAAGCTCTGCCAAGGACGGCTGGGCTGTGTTCCGGGCACGGTGTTTCATCTGTGGCATGGCGAACTCGAGAAGCGCCGATACGCCGAGCGCACGCGGGAATTCAAGGACTACGACTTCGATCCCGATCGCGACATTCGTATAGACGAGAATGGGCTTTGGGAGTGGGCCGAGGCTTCGCTGGCGCTGCGAAGTCTGGATGCGGCGGGATTTCACTCCCGCGATGAAGATGGCGCCGATGCCAGCGTGTCCGATTGACCGGCCTGGTCGCACATGTTGGTTCGCACGCTCTCGATGGGCTCCGGCCGCTGCGTGCGGCGAACGATCGCGGGCCCGGCGGCGACAGGCCGTGCTGGCGCCACGATAACGCCATCATTGGGGCCATTGCCGGCCTGATTGATGAGCTACTCTGTGCTGTCGCGAACGGCGGGATTGGGCTATGCGCAAAGCACGTGATCGACAACATCTCCCTGAGGCACCCGATGCGTGACCGGCGTCTCGCCCTGACCTGGCCGGCGTTCTTCCGGCCAGCCATGCGCCGCGGAAGAATGGGCCAGTTTGCGGCGGTCAGGGCATGAATCCGTCGCGCATCTTTATCCTCCGCCCGGTGGCCACGACGCTCTGGATGGTGGCGATCCTGCTTGCGGGCGTGCTGGCCTATCGATTGCTGCCCATATCCACGTTGCCGGATGTGGACTATCCGACGATACAGGTGACTACGCTCTATCCAGGCGCAAGCCCGGAGGTGATGACAACCTCGGTCACCGCGCCGCTGGAGCGCCAGCTCGGGAAATTGCCGAGCCTCAACCAGATATCGTCCACCAGTTCGGCCGGCGTGTCGGTGATTACTCTGCAGTTCGAACTGGGACTTGGGCTGGATGTGGCCGAACAGGGCGTGCAGGCGTCGATCAACGCAGCAAGCAACCTGCTGCCGAGCGATCTCCCGACGCCGCCGATCTATAGCAAGGTCAATCCCGCCAATTCGCCCATTCTCACGCTGGCCTTGACCTCCAGATCGCTGTCGCTGCCCGAGGTGGAGGACCTGGCCGATACGCGGCTTGCCCAGAAGATCTCGCAGATCGGCGGCGTAGGCCTGGTGACGCTGTTCGGAGGCCAGCGTCTCGCGATACGCGTGCAGGCCAATCCCGTGGCGCTGGCTTCCAACGGCATGAGCCTGGAAGATCTTCGCAACGCCATCGGCAGCGCGAACGTGAACGGCGCCAAGGGTAGCTTTGATGGCCGTTACCGCTCCTACACCATCAATGCCAACGATCAGCTCAGATCCTTGGCCGACTACAACAGCATCATCGTCGCCTATCGCGATGGTGCGCCGGTGCGCCTCTCCGATGTGGCGAATGTGCTGCAGGGGCCGGAAAACGATCGGCTCGGTGCCTGGAAGAACAGCTCTCCGGCCATCATCATGAGCATCCAGAAACAGCCGGGATCGAACGTGATCCAGGTTGTGGACGACATCAAGGCCGCCTTGCCGCGCCTGACGCAATCCATGCCGGCCTCGGTCGACCTGTCCATACTCACGGACCGCACGGTTACCGTGCGCGCCTCGGCCGAGGACGTCAGATTCGAATTGCTGCTGGCGATCGCGCTGGTCGTCATGGTCATCTTCGTTTTCCTGCGCAGCGTCCCGGCGACGCTTATCCCGAGTCTCTCCGTGCCGTTGTCCCTGATCGGCACGTTTGGCGTGATGTACCTGGCCGGATTCAGCCTCAACAACCTCACCATGATGGCTCTCACCATTTCGACCGGCTTCGTGGTGGACGACGCCATCGTGGTGATCGAGAACATATCGCGCCATCTCGAGCAGGGCGAAACGCCTCTGCAGGCAGCGCTGAAAGGGACGGGCGAGATCGGCTTCACGATCGTATCGCTGACCATATCGTTGATCGCCGTGATGATCCCGCTGTTGTTCATGGGCGACGTGATCGGACGACTGTTTCGCGAGTTTGCGATCACCTTGTCGGTGGCTCTGATCATTTCAGCAATTGTTTCGCTGACTCTGGTGCCGATGCTCTGTGCGAAATTGCTGCGTGCCACGCCCTGCGGTGAATCCGTGGAAGACCGGAAAGGATTGTTCGACCGGGTCGTCGAAGGATATGGCCGCTGGCTCAACTGGATAATGGATCGCCCGGTTCCAACCTTGCTGGTGTTCGCTGCCACGCTGGCGCTGTCGGTCCTGCTTTATATCGAGGTGCCCAAAGGCTTTTTTCCGCTGCAGGACACGGGGGTCATTCAAGGGGTTTCGGAAGGGTCGCAATCGATCTCCTTTGCCGCGATGAAGGACGAGCAGGAGAAATTGGGAAAACGGCTGCTCGACGATCCGGCGGTTGCATCGTTGTCGTCGTCTGTCGGTGTGGATGGCACCAATACGACGCTCAACAGCGGCAGCTTCCTGATAAACCTCAAGCCGCTGAACGAGCGGGACGGCATCCAGACAGTCATGGCGCGACTGCAGAAGCATGCGGACGGCCTGCCTGGCCTAAGGCTATACCTGAAGCCCGTGCAGGACCTCACCATGGAGGACCGGGTCAGTCGCACCCAGTATCAGTTCGCGCTTGGCTCGGCGATTCCATCCGATCTGGAAACATGGGTTCCTCGTCTGGTCGACGAACTCAACCGGCAGCCCGAGTTCGTCGACGTCACCAGCGATCTGCAGTCGCGAGGTCTGCAAGCCTATCTGGACATCGATCGCAGCACGGCCGGCCGATTCGGCATCACGCCGGCGGCCATCGATGCGATTCTCTATGACGCTTTTGGACAGCGTCAGATATCCACGGTATTTACCGAGTCGAACGACTATCGAGTGATCCTGGAGGTGATGCCCGAATTCAGGCAGGGCATGCAGGCACTCAGCCGGATATTTGTTCCCGCGCTGGCGAATGCGAACCGGGTCCTGCAGGTGCCGCAAGGCTCGCCCTCGTCCCCGGGCGGCACGCAGACTCTTGGCGGTGCGCCGCAAGGGGCAACGCCCGGCGTGACCAATGTGTTGAATCAGGCGCCGGTGACCAACGGGCAGGTGCGCCTGGATTCGGTGGTGAAGATGACCGAGCGGGTCAGCCCGCTGGCGATCAACCACCTGGGCCAGTTCCCGGCGGCCACGGTGTCTTTCAACCTGGCCAAGGGAGTGTCCTTGGGGGCTGCCGTCGAGCGGGTTCGCAGTGTCGAGCGCGCACTGCACATGCCCGCCAGCATAGACACCGAATTTCAGGGCGCGGCAGCGGCCTTCCAAACCTCGTCCTCGAACATGGCCCTGCTGATCCTCGCCGCCATCGTCACGATGTATATCGTGCTGGGCGTGCTCTACGAGAGCTTCATCCATCCGATCACCATTCTTTCGACCTTGCCTTCGGCGGGAGTGGGCGCACTGCTTGCGCTCATGCTGACCGGCGGGCAGCTGGATATCGTGGCCTTGATCGGCATCATTCTGTTGATCGGCATCGTCAAGAAGAACGCCATCATGATGGTCGACTTCGCCCTGGAACTGGAGCGCAGTCAGGCCATATCCGCTCGCCAGGCCATCCATCAAGCCTGCCTTCTGCGTTTGCGCCCGATCCTGATGACGACCTTCGCGGCACTGTTTGCGGCATTGCCGATGATGCTGGGGGCGGGCGTCGGCTCTGAGCTGCGGCGTCCGCTCGGCATCACCATCGTCAGCGGCCTGCTGGTGAGCCAGCTGCTTACCCTGTTCACGACGCCGGTGATCTATCTCGCACTCGGCCGCCTTGCCGGTCGCTATCGGCGAGGGTCGGCAGAGGGCGATGCCGCGCAACTCCACGCCTTGCCGCCATGAGCTGGGTCCGCAGCAGCAGCTCGAGCCTGTCCGAGCCATTCGTCAGGCGGCCCGTCGCGACGACGCTGTTGACGATCGGTCTTGCCCTGGCCGGAATGGCGGCCTTCGGACGCCTGGCGGTCGCTCCGCTGCCGCAGGTGGCCATCCCCACGATCATGGTGCAGGCGTCGCTGCCCGGTGCGGGCCCGAAGACCATGGCCCAGTCGGTCGCCACTCCCCTGGAGCGGCAGCTCGGGCGTATTCCCGGCGTTACCGAGATGACCTCGCAGAGCACGCAGGACTCCACGACCGTGACGCTGCAATTCGATCTGTCGCGCAATATCGATGCGGCCGGTCGCGATGTGCAGGCTGCCCTCAATGCCGCTCGTGCCCAGTTGCCGAGCGACATGCCCGACAATCCGATTTATCGCAAGATCAATCCGGCCGAGCAGCCGGTGCTGGTGCTGGCGCTGACCTCCAAGTCGTTGGCGCCCGAGGCGATCTACGATCAGGCCGATACCATCGTTGCGCAAAAGATATCGCAGGCGGAGGGTGTTGGCCTGGTCAAGGTGGTGGGCTCGTCGCCGCGGGCTGTGCGTGTCGATCTGAACCCCTCCGCGCTCAATCACTACGGCATCGGACTGGGCTCGGTTCGCACCGTTCTGCAAAACAACAACGCCAACCGGCCGCTGGGCTCGATCGAGAGCGGCCGAACTCATTGGCAGATCAACGCCAACGACCAGCAATCGGTGGCTGCCCAGTACCGCGATATCGTGGTCGACTCGAAGAACGGCGCCGATGTCAGGCTTTCCGATGTCGCGGATATCAGCGATTCCGTCGAGGATATCCGCAACGAGGGTTTCTACAACGGAGAGCGGGCCGTGCTGATCGTGATCAGCAAACAGCCGGATGCAAACATCATCCGCACCGTAGACCGTGTCATGGCTTTGCTGCCGCAGCTTCGGGCATCGGTCTCCTCGAGCATCGCGATCGACGTCGCCATCGAACGGACAAGCACCATTCGCGCCTCCCTTCATGATGCCGAGCGGACACTGGTCATTTCGACACTGCTGGTCATCGGCGTCGTCTTCCTGTTCATTCGGGATCGCCGGGCCATGCTGGTGCCGGCGATCATCGTACCGGTGTCGCTGCTGACAACCTTTGCCGCGATGTATCTACTGGGCTACAGCCTGGACAATTTCTCCTTGATGGCCCTGACCATCGCCACGGGATTCGTGGTCGACGACACCGTGGTCGTGCTGGAGAACGTATCCAGGCACATGGAAACCGGCATGTCGCGCATGCAGGCCGTACTGCTTGGGACGCGCGAAGTCAGCTTTACGGTCCTTGCCATGAGCCTGTCGCTGATCGCGGTATTTATCCCGATCATTTTCTTTCCCGGGATGGTGGGGCGTTACTTCAGGGAATTCTCGATCACCTTGTCGATCGCCATACTCGGTTCGCTGGTCATCTCGCTGACTGCGGCGCCAATGATTTGCGCCCGTGTGTTGACCCGCAAGGATCGCCGGAAGCATGCGCCAGGCGCCGGGAGCGGCAAGACGTTCGGCTTCGTGCTGCGACTTTATGAACGGACCTTGCGGCTGGCCCTGTCAAGACCGCTGCTGGTGATGCTTATCCTGGCGATGACGGTAGGTCTCAACATCTACCTCTATACGAAGATCGACAAGGGCTTCTTCCCGCCGGAGGACACCGGCCGTCTCTACGCCAGCGTTCAGAGCGAGCAGGCTATTTCATTCGAGGCTTACTCCAGCAAGGTCGTCGAATTCATGAACATCATCAGGACCGACCCGGCGGTGGACGGTGTCGCCACCTATTCGGTGGGCGGCAATGGCGGTGGCATGTTTATCGCGCTCAAGCCCTGGGAAGTCCGCAACATATCGACGGACGAGGTGATCGACCGCTTGCAGTCGGAGACCAAGGACGTAACCGGGGCCAGTCTTTCGATGGCCCCCGCACAAGATATCCGGATCGGCGCACGGGCTGGCGATAGCGGCTACCAGTACCTCCTGCAGAGCGACGACCTGGAGGCTCTGCGCGAATGGACGCCCAAAGTCGTATCGGCACTGGGCGAACTGCCGGAACTGGCCGGTGTCGACGCGGATGAGGATGACGACGGCTTGGCGGTGACCTTGAACATCGACCGGGCCAGCGCCTCGCGGCTCGGCGTCAGCATGGATGCGATCGACAACACGCTCAACGATTCCTTCAGCCAGCGCCAGGTGTCCATCATTTATGGGCCGTGGAATCAGCAGCACGTGGTTATGGAAGTGGGCGAGCACTATCTCCGCAGTCCGGCAGCTCTGAAGGACGTCTACGTACAGAGCTCCAGTGGCGCCATGGTGCCGTTGGCGGCATTTGCGCGCTACGACACCGAGCTCGATGCACTTTCGGTCAGCCATCAGAATCAGTTCGTCGCCAGCGCGATCTCGTTTCGCCTGGCCAAGGGCGTGTCCCTGAGTCGGGCGCGCGGGGCCATCGATCAGGCGATGGCCGCGCTGCGCGTACCGTCGACCGTACATGGCGGATTTGTCGGCAATGCGCTCGAGGCGCAGCGCACCTTCGACAATCTGCCCTGGCTGATTCTCGCCGCACTGCTGGTGGTCTATGTCGTTCTCGGCATTCTTTATGAGAGCTTCGTGCATCCGTTGACCATCCTGTCGACGCTGCCGTCGGCGGGGGTGGGAGCGCTGCTGGCCCTGCGGCTTTTTGGCACCGAACTTTCGCTTATCGCCTTTATCGGAATCATCTTGCTGATCGGCATCGTCAAAAAGAACGCGATCATGATGATCGATGTGGCCCTTGGGGCGGAGAAAGAGCAAGGCTTGAGCACGCGAGACGCTGTCTTTCAAGCGTGCTCGATCCGTTTCAGACCGATTGTGATGACGACGCTCGCGGCGATGCTGGGGGCGTTGCCGCTCGCCGTCGTAAGCGGAGAGGGATGGGAGATGCGCCAGCCACTGGGCATATCGATTATCGGCGGGCTATTGCTCAGTCAGTTGTTGACCCTATATTCGACGCCGGTGGTTTATCTCTACCTGGATCGTTTCCGCCTATGGTGCAAGCGCGAAATGCGCGGCATCGCCCCCCTGACTCAAGGCGTCGCACCTGGCGCGTGACCCGCTTTACCTTGAAAAAAGAACACTGCGATCACAGGAAGGAAGCATGGAGCGTGCGCCTTTGCAAAATCATCAGGTCCCGGAGAGCGCCCGCCGCAGGGCGTTGCTCTATGTGTTCGACGGAGGCAGCGGGATCGGCCATCTGCGCAGGCTCGCCAGGATAGCCGAAGCGATCAGCCGGGATTTTTCCTGCCTGATCGTTTCCGGCCACGATGTCGGCCCGCAATGGATGGTGCCCGGCGGGTGCGAATACATCCGCCTGCCTTCCTGGGACAACCTGCTGCCCGCCAAGGCGGCTTATTGGGGGCGCACCCCGTTTCTGGATGGGCCGGTGGAGGATGCCGTTCGATTGCGCAGCGCCATTCTGCTGGGCATCGTCGAAGGCTTCCGTCCGGATGTCATCTTCGTCGATCACCTTCCCTTGGGCGCGAACGCGGAACTGGCGCCCGTGCTGCGGGCTACCTCGTGCCGAAAGTATCTGGTCACGCGCGGCATCCAGAACGAAACGGAAGACTTGCAGCGCCTGGTGCTCGGCGGGGGCGCACTGGCGGCGCTGAGCAACGATTACGATCGCATCCTTTCCGCGATCGATGGTCGTGTCTTTGACCTGGCCGCTCACTATGACCTCCCTGCGGAAGTGGTTTCCAAGATCATCTCCACCGGCTACGTGGCGCCGGTGGCAATGCCTGGTCAGCGCGAGGCGCTGAGGTCGGCCCGAGGTATTCCCGCAGGCACGCCATGGGTGGTAGCGTCGGCAGGCAGCGGTCAATGGGGCGAGCCGCTGATCGAAGCCTGCATCGAAGTTGCGCGACGCCATCCGGATACCTGCTTCGATATTGTGCTGGGGCCTCGTTCTCGATTGTCGCTGGGCGATGCCGGCCTGGATGAGCGTGTGCGGATGCATGGTTCATGCACGGAGCTTGCCGCCATGCATGCGGCGGCCGATGTGGTGATTACCGCGGGCGGCTACAACTCGTTGATGGAGGCGATGCAGGGACGGGCGCGCATTCTTTGCATTCCTTATCGCAAAGATCACCGGGACGAACCTTTTCATCACGCGACGCTGCTGCAGCCGTACGCCGACATTCGGATCGCCACCGAGATCGGAGAGCTTGGTGCGCTGTTGCAGGCGGCGATTGACGATGCAAGGAAGGGAGCCGTGCGCGATCGGCGCACCGAGCTGAGCATGGACGGATCCAGTCATATCGCCCAACTGGCATTGAATGACCTGAGCATCGAAACATCGTCGGTAGCACGCAATGGATACGGCCAGGGATGATCATGAACAGTAACGCGGACAAGGTTTCTTCGCAGGCGACGCAGGGGCAGCTCGAGATATTGCTCGACGATTATCAGGAGCGGGCCAAAGCCTCCCTCTCCAAAGCGGTGTTCGAATATATCGAGGGGTGGGCTGGAGATGGGCTGACGTATCGGGCTAACCGGGCGGATTTCGATCGCCTGTCGTTATTGCCGTTCGCGATGCGCGATGTATCCCGTCCCGAGCTCGCCCGCGCCTATCTCGGACGAACGTCGAGCCTGCCGCTGGGCTTCAGCCCTTCGGCCTTCCATCGCCTGGCACATCCGCTGGGCGAGGCGGCAAGTGCGCACGCCGCGCACGCCAATGACATTCCGATGATCGTCTCAGCCATGTCCAGTGTCGCCCTTGAAGACATCGCGGCCGGCGCGAAAGGCGCGCGGCTGTGGTTGCACGTCTATCTGTTCAAGAACCGGACGGTTACCCAACAGCTGATAGAGCGGGCGCACGCTGCCGGTTTCGAGGCGATCTCGCTCGGCCTGGGCTGTCCTGCGCTGGGCAAGCGTTACGCCAACCTGCGCAACCGCTTCACTCTGCCCGAGGGTGTACATGCTGCCAACTTCGATTGCCGCGACCCTGCCGATTTCAATAATCCGATCTCCGCGCTGAAAGATGCGGAGATCGATCCGTCGGCCACCTGGAAAGATGTGCACGAACTGTGCAAGGCCACCCGCTTGCCGGTGATAGGGAAGGGCGTCATGAACGTGCGGGACGTCGCCCCCGCCCTGGATGCCGGCTTGTCGGGGCTGATGGTCTCCAATCACGGTGGGCGACAGCTGGACGGCACTCTCTCTACCATTCGGGCGCTCGCGGATATCGTCGACGCCGTATCGGGTCGGGTGCCGGTCTTTCTCGACGGCGGTGTGCGCCGTGGAACGGATGCCCTCAAGGCACTGGCGCTTGGCGCGGATGCGGTCTTCATCGGCCGGCCTGTACTGTGGGCGCTCTGTGCTGGCGGCGCGCAAGGAGTAGACGGCATGGTGAAGATGCTTGCCGACGAATTGCGCCTGGCCTTGCAGCTGGCAGGATGCGCGAGCCTGGCCGAGGCCAGACGCGAAACCGGGTCGCTCCTGCGCTGGACTTGAGGCGGCCGCGCAAGGGCAGTGGCCGCCCTGCGCCACGGGCCCGATCCCGGCAGTTGCGCTTTCCCCGCCTCGCGCAGTGATGCAGGCGGCGACTCAGCCCGCCGCTTCCACGGCGCCGGTTGCCGTGATTTCCTTGAACTGCGCCGACGTCGACGACTCGACGTCGACGGCGAACTCGCCGGCCCGGGCGAGGGCGGCAAAAACACCCTCACGCAGCATGAGTTCGTTATAGGTGCCCTGTTCGACGAGGGTGCCCTCTTTGAGCACCAGAATAATGTCGGCGTGTCGGATGGTCGAAAGCCGGTGTGCGATCACCAGCGTCGTCCTGCGCTTGGCCAGCGCGCGCAAGGCCAGTTGAACATCCATCTCCGTGGCAACGTCCAGCGCACTGGTTGCTTCGTCAAGAATAAGTATTGGCGCGTCCTTGAGCAGGGCGCGTGCAATGGCCAGTCGCTGCCGTTCGCCCCCCGAAAGCGAGCGGCCTCGTTCGGTCACCGTGGTGGCATAACCTTCGGGTTTTGCCATGACGAATCGATGCGCCTGAGCCGCCTCGGCGACGGCGTGCATCTCCTCGTCGGTGGCTTCCGGATCGCCTATGCGCAGATTGTCGGCGATCGAGCGAAAGAGCAAACCGGGCTCCTGGAATACGACCGCCAGCTGGCGCCTGAGCGATGCGCGACTGACCCGGCGTATGTCCATGCCGTCGACCAGAATGCGTCCGGCAGTGGGGTCGTAGGCGCGGTAGAGCAGCGCCAGGGCAGTGGTCTTGCCCGCGCCGGTGCTCCCCACCAAGGCTGCGGTTTGTCCCGGCCGCACCTTGAAGCTCAGCGTTCTGAGCGCATCGCGCGGCCCCTGGCCGTCCTGCGACTCATAGCGAAACGACACGTTCTCAAACTCGACTTCGCCCTGCACGTCGAGCATGTCCGTCGCATCGGGCGCATCCGACAAGTTGTCCCGGGTGTCGAGCACATCGAAGAAGCGATCGATCGGACGAGCCTGATTGGACAAGTCCGATACGAAGTGCGCCAACTGCTCCAGTCGGCCGAGCATGAACATGGCGAAGGCGACGAAACTGACGATGCCCCCAACGCTTACCTCGCCGCGCCCGTTGAGATATACGCCGAGCGCGAAGATCAGGATGACGGTCAGCGTGCTGGCTGTTCGCTGCGCCACCGACACCACGGCAAATCCTTTCAGTATCGGGTACTGCACGGCCAGCATCTGGCTCAGCATGTCGCGCACCGCGTGCATCTCCGCCGAAAGGCGAAGAAAGCTTTGAACGACCGAGACGTTGGCGAAGAGGTCTCCCACGCGCTCACCGACTCTCTTGTTCAGCTCCTCCACCTTCACCTGCGCCCTGGTGGTTCGGCGCACGATGAAGATGTTGAAGGCCAGGTAGACCGACATCATGGCGGTCATGCCAATCGCCAGCTTCCAGTTCAGGTATATCGCCACCGGAATCATCACCAGCAACGAGAACATGGTGCTCAGATGGGTGCGAAAGAAGTTCAGCCAGACGCTGAAAAGCAGGCCGCTTCCACTATGCATGGTATGCAGCAGGCGCCCGCTGTGATTGCGATCGTGGAACGACAGCGGCAGCGAGATCACGTGCTCGACGTAGCGGCTTATCGCCTCCTTGCGGCATCGATGGGCGAGGCGGTCGGAGTGGAGAGACAGCAACACCGCCGCGACGACGCCCAGGCAACCGAAAGCGGCCCAGGCGGCGATGTTTCTCCACGCATCGGCTGACCGGTTGGCCGAGAGCGCATCGATCATCCTGCCGAAAAACAGCGGTTCCAGCAGCATGACCAGGGCCACGCCAAGATTGGCCGCGGCCAGAAGGCGGGTCAGCTTGCGCTCCTGGCCAAGCATGGCCAGGGCGCGGGCATAAGTGCGCAGGAGCGAGAATCTCTCTTTGGCATGCTTCAATTCGCGCGTCGCCTGATTCGCCGCTTCTGCTCGATCCTGTATCAAGTCCGTTACTCCCGCTGAAAAGCTTCGTTCCAATATCAGCCCTGCCGACCGGGCAGGGTCAGCTCATGCGATGTCGGCCACCGCTGCCGCCAGGGAACTGGCCTCGCGCAGACTGGTCAGCACCGCATCGCAGACGACCCCCACGTCAGCCAGCGAGAGCTTGGTATGCAGCGGCAGGCAGATCACCCGATCGGCGACGTCTCTCGAATGCCTGGTCTCGCCGAAGCGGGCATATTGGGAGGTGGTATCCAGCGAAGGATGGAAATAGCGTCGCGTGGTGATGCCCAGACTCTCGAGACGGCGGTGCACCCGCTCGCAGGTCGATTTGTCGGCGAACGCGATAGGCATGTAGCCGCCACCGTTGGTAACGTCCGCATCGATATGCTGCAACTGAACGTGGTCGCCAAGCCTGCGTCGATAGCTGGCCACCAGTTCGCGGCGATAATCGAGGATGTAGTCCGCGTCGTCCAGCACCGCCAGACCCATGGCGGCGTGCATTTCGCTCATCTTGAAGTTGCTGCCCGGGTCCACGATGAGCCCGGTCGCCTCGTCGAAACCGAAGTTGATCATGCGGCGCGCACGCTCGCAGACGGCGCTATCGCGAAAGCAGACGGCGCCGCCTTCGACGGTGTGGAAGGTTTTCGTGGCATGGAAGCTGATGGCCGACGCATCGCCCTGGTCCAGAATGCTTCGCCCCGCTCTGCGTGTGCCGAAACAGTGGGCGGCATCATAGATAACCCGTAGTCCGTGCCGCTGCGCCACAGCGGCGACCCGCGCGTCGTCGACCGGATTGCCATACACATGCACCGGCGAGATGGCGGTCGTATCCGGCCTGATCGCGGCCTCGATCCGTTCGGGATCGATGTTCCAGGTGGCCGGATCGATATCGGCGTAAGACGGTTCGATCCGGCCCCAGGCGGGAACGCTGCTGCTCGCCACGAAACTGAAGGGCGTGGTCACCACACTGCCGGAGATGTCGAGCGCGTGATAGGCCAGGTCGAGCGCGGCGCTTCCGTTATTGACCAGAACGAGATTTCGGATGTCCAGATAGTCTTCGAGGCGTTCGGTCAATTGAACCACCAGCGGCCCGTTGTTGGTCAGGCGGCAGCGGGCGTAGATACCCTCGAGATAGCCGAGATATTTCTGCAGGCTAGGCAGATATGGAGACGTGACTTCCATTGCGTTTTTTCCCTGGCTGGATTGGATTTCCGTAAATGGCCGTGAAACGCAGAGCGACAGCACAGCAGATGCCGGTGCCGCCTATGTGGTCCGTTTTCCGAAGGCGGTCCCTCCGTGACCTTCAGCTCGACATGGCATGTTCATTGAGGTTTGCTCGCCGGTATGACGCATGGACTGGTGCCGTCTTATAACCGCAAGTCTTCATCGTTGTAGCCGAGTTTTTCCAGCAGCCGCGCACGCACGGCAGGCCACTCGCCTGCAATGATGCTGAAAAGAATGGAGTCGCGAATGCGACCGTCTTTGTAGATCAGATGATTGCGGATCACTCCCTCCTGTGTCGCGCCAAGAATCTTCATTGCCGCACGCGAAGCCAGGTTCCGCGGATCGGTGATCAATTCGACGCGATTGACCTGCAGCCGCTCGAAGGCGTGAGCGAGGGTCAGCAGCCTGACCTCGGAGTTGATCAGCGTGCCGCGCGCTTCGCGGCAGTACCAGGTCGACCCGATGGCCAGCCTGCGATGTTCGTGGGACATGTCATAGAAGCGGGTGGTGCCGATGATCCGCTGGTCGCTTTTCTGCCTCACCGCGAACGGATGATGGCTGCCTTCGGCGGAGCGCGACAGCGTATATTCAAACCACGGATCGAAGTCGTCGCCCGCACCATTGAAGGAGCGGGGAAAATAGGTCCATATCGCCTCATCGTCCTTCGCGGCCTGTCTGAGCGATTCCCTGTGTCCGGCGTCGAGTGGCTCGAGGGTGATGCCCGGTCCCGCAAGCATGCCGGCACGGGGAAAGCCGGTAGCGGAATGGCTGAAGGAAGATGTCATTTGAAGCGGCGCCGGGTGAATGTTTCGCTGAGAACTGCCAGCAGGCTGTCCATGTCTCCGCTATAGAGCTCCCGGTCGATATAGAACAACGGCTGTGACGGCGTCTCGTCTGCGTCGTCCGTTCTCACCGTCACGGGGATGGCGTCCATCGATTCAAGCAACAGCACCGGCAGGCTGCACAGGCGCACCTTGCCCCTGCTGGTGGGCCTGAACACCGCGCTGCCCGCCCAGGCTTGAACGCTGACACCGAGTATGGGTGGCGTGGAAATGGCAATCTGCCCTTGCTTGGCGTGGATCGTCCAGCGCAGGTATCCAGGCAGGCAGGTGAGAATGGGATCCTCGCCGAGATCGCGGTCGCTCTTGATCTCGGCGATGTAGCTGATTGCGGCAGTCCAGACCTCGTTGAGCATGGCGCGGCGCAGTGCTTCTTTTTGCCCGGCGGTCAGCGTCGGCGCAGGCGAACTGGCGCGCCCGCTCGAAGTGTCGACACCCTCAACGAGGGCGTCGACCGTATACGGATGGAAAATGTGTGCAGTGAGTTCCCGGTAGAGGCTGGCGCGGGCCTCATCACTCAGATCGCGCAAGTCCTGCAGCGAGCGATAGTTCATCGTGTAAACCAGCGACTTGAGCAGCGATACGAAACGCCCCTCGGGATTGCCGTGCTCAGGGTCCAGTTCGGCATCGATGGCGGCCTGAAGCGTGGTATCCATATCGTCGGGGTTGAAGATCGGCCAGAGCGCCTGCGAGTAGCCTGTTCTGGCCTGCTGCAGGATCGCCTGTTTCGAACTCCATATCTCGGGCGGCAATCCCTCCTGCAGCAGCGACCGATAGTCGACAATCCGTATGTAGTCGCCAAGCTTCAGAAGCTTTGTCCAGCGCAGCAGCTCGTCCTGGTAGGACCTGATCTCGGCGCTTGAAGTATTGACCGCATCGTTGAAGCGAAAGCCGTCCGCGACGATGGTGAATCTGGCCAATGGGCCAGTGTGATCCGGCCATTCGGCTCGATAGATGATTTCCACCGTCTTGACGATTTCGTAGAGGCTGAGAAGGAAATTCGCCTCCCCCAGGTCAGGCAGCGGACCGCGCGATTTGAGCGGCGAGGAAATCTTGAACGGCAGCGCCGGAATGACCATGTCGATCGGTCGACGCGCGCGAATCGTTTCCTTTATGCGCTGGTTGAGCAGCGCTCTTTCGTTGTGGCGGGCGCCACTGCGCGAGAACTCCTTGTCCAGGAGCGCTTCGGTGATGCGTTCGGATGCGCCGACCGCGCTGGCGTCGTCATGCTCGTATTCCTGCCATCGCTCCTGTGCGCGCACGCCCGCGGCATTGGCGCGCTCTTCGCAAAATCGACCGCTTGCCGAGGTCAGGATGGGCACTAATCCATCAATGACCTGCGATTGTTCGATTCTGAGAAGTCTGTCACGAAAACAATGGCCGCCATAAAGGCGCAGCGCCGGATCCTGAGACATTTTATGCATGAAGTGGGAGCTGATCACGCTCTCCTGAATTCTGTTCAGGCCAACGTGATATCCCATTTTGTCAGGCGTCCATTCCGTCTTGATTTTCATGCTGCTCCTTGTAAGTGGCCATCTGCCCAGACATTGCCGATCTTGTAAATGGTCTGGTGGCAGCTCCTACGTAAAGAGATCGCCGATTGGAACATTCATAGCATACGCATCGATCATGTTGTCCGGAAGAACCATGCAAGGCGTGGCTCATAGAAAATCGACCGCAAGCCTGGCGTGCTCCAATGAAATTTCGGCGGCCGTCACTGCGCTCCGCAAGAAGTTGCAGGCCGTGCGCGCATTCGATAGCTGCCTTGCATGCGCAACGATGTAGATAATCATGCGCTGAAGAATCTACCGTTCCAGATTCACATGACCAACTCGCCCTCGATAACTTGCGACTGCTGCATGCTAACCGGCTGCAGGATATTTTTATGTGCGCGCCATCCAGCGCGTGACTCTTGAGTTTCGGATGCCTGCATGCGCGACGCCCATGGTGTTCCCGCGTTCCAATCCGCAAATGGGTCTAGGACAAGTCGGCGCCTGGCAGCATTCACTCGCGTTGATCGTATCGGCACATTAATTGATCGCATCGGCACATCCAGTGGCGATACCCGTGTCTATCTTACATGGACCTTGAGCGAAGAAGCCGGAGAAGAAGTAATGATTCTGTATGCCTCACCGCTGGCGTGTTCGGGCGCAGCTCACATGGTGCTGCTTGAGCTTGGTATCCCTCATGAAATCGAGTTTGTTGATATTTACGCCCAGCCACATGTCTTGATCGACGATGGAATGCCGTTCGCCGACGTCAACCCCAAGAATGCCGTTCCCGCGCTCCGGCTCGACTCCGGTGAACTGCTGACCGAAGTCGGCGTCATCCTGCAATACATCGCCGATCTGAAGCCAGACTCCAGTTTGCCGCCGAAAGCAGGCAGCTTGGCGCGTTATCGCGTGATGGAGTGGTTGAACTACGTGGGTTCCGACGTACACAAAACCATCGGGCCGTTGTTCCATCCGCATATGCGGGCCTGACTCTCGGGATGACGGGGGAGGGATTGGTCCACGGCAAAAAGTGCACAGTCCTGATGGCCTCGGGCGGTGTCTACACAGAGGGCTCGCCGATCCAGGACCGAGACATCGCAACCACGTATCTGCGCCTCATTCTCAAGGTCATCGGCGTCGATGATGTTACGTTTGTGTCCGCGGGCGGAACCAAGGTTGTCGACCTGGGAGAACGGTCGCGCGCCGAGTTCCTTCAAGGGTTTGAGCCGGCTGTGGCTTTTGCAGTGCAGTCGTAGTCGGCAAAACCCATCGGAAGCCCAACATCCATTGGTATGACTGCTTTCGGCGGCGATTTCAATCGGTCGAACGATCCCATCAAAGTGCCGTCACGACCGGCTGAAGTCACACCACGTTGTACGACCGAAAGATCTCGCCCCTATCGACGCGCATTAAGAGGGATGAATCGCACCTTTGCCGTGGGGCGAGATGGTTAGGGTCGAGATCCGTCGCGGGGATCTTCTGACTCAAACGTGGGGCAGGCCTTCTCGATTAGGGATCGTTATCGTGGGTAGGGGCCATTTCCGAGGACTCGGCCCCTATATGACTCATCCGAACGGTCCAGGCGTGCAGCATGGTGGCCAAGATTTCCGTTTCAGTAAGGCGGATTGACCACCACGTAGGAAACCTGGCTTCCGCTATAGCTTGGCTGGTACCAAGTCGATCCGCATTGCGAATACGTCACACCGTTCGAGACGATCGTCTGGCAGCTCGGTGGCACGGAGTTCACCACGGATCCGACCGCGGCAGCGGTGACCGCCACGGTTGCCGTGACGGCTGCGGCTGTAGCGACAGGATGGTTGTTCCAGCCATGGTTGTCCCAGCCGTTGTCGACATCGACATTCACGTTGCGATTGACATTGACGTTCTGGTTGACGTGGACATTGCGATTTGCATTGACGTTGCTATTTCGGTTGATGTTTTCATTGCCACTGACGTTGCGGTTGGCGTTGACGTTGGCACCACGATTCATATTGCCGCCGCCACCTGCATTGCCATGGGGTGCATTGACGCTCGATCGCGCCGAGGCGCGCGTACCACCGCCCTGCACGCCGCCACCACGAGCAGCTAGCGCTTCCGGGACCACAACGATGCAGGCGGCCATCAGAATGACGGCGCACGACAGGCTCGACGCGAGGAGGTTGTTTCGACACTTCATGGCGAGGCCTCCTTGGCTGCTTGGTTGTCCGCATTGATCTTTATGAGGTGATCGTCCGGCTTCGGCGTAAAGCTGAAGACGCTGTCGGATAGTGGGCTCGTCGTGTCCCAGGTGAGCGTGGCGCTGTACTCAGGCTGGGTGGGGTCGTCGAGATTGGCTATGACCAGCTTTTGCGGGAGCAACGTGTCGCGCGCGATCCACACCTGCCAATCCACACTGCCCTGATGCATAAGGAGATGGTCACATTCGACCTTGTCGATATGCGAAGGACCGATCACGGTCGCTGATTCGATATTGGAAAGTGGCGCCTGGTCAGTGCCCCAGTAGAACAGATCCGCCAGAGGCATTTCGATGTCGTATTTCTCCTGCGCCTCTTCGACCAGATCGTGCACCGTACCTGTCTTCGGCTTTTGCGCGTAGTAATGCAAGCGCGGCGCATAGATGGTGAACTTCGAGCCGTCGTAGAAAAAGCTGCGTTGTTTGCGATCACTGTCTATCGCGGCAAAGAACTTGTCGGGAGCCCGCACCTTGTACGTCACGGTGCCGCCATAGGTGACCTTTTGCCCAGAATCGAGCACATCCTCGGTCGTGATGTTCGAAGTGACAGTGAAGGACTTCAAAGAGCGAAGCTTTTCGGCCATCTGTTCGATGGCATGAATAGCCTGTGGATCCACCGCGGGCTTGGCTTGCTCCTGCACAGCCGACTTCGCCGTAGACGTCTTTTCGACCGCCCAGGCTGGAGCCGTGGCGCATGTCGCTGCTACTGCCAGGGCGAAGTGCAAACACCAATGACGATTCATCTTGAATCTCCTCCCGCAATAGTGAGCCTTAGTCTGAAGACCGATGACTCTGGGATCCGCCACGCGAGGCACCGGCCGGCCGTAAGCCTAGCCGCTCGAAGGTCTCGCTTTCGTGAGCGGACGTGTTTCGGTGACGCGCCATACCCGATCTGTCGGGACAACCACCATCTCGATGGTGCAGCGGATTTCACCCATTAGGTCAGGTAGATCGGTGAAATAACGATCGTCGTGACGCCCTAGGAAACGACAAAAATGCCTTCCTTGGGCTCGCAAACTTGGCGGCTACGATAAGTGCGATCCCAACCTGCTTGGCCGCACAGGCGACGTCCAAGCGATTCGATCACCGGAATGGAGCCGCCCATGAGATGGTCGATCAACAATGCAGAAGTAAGAAAGCTCGCCAACGCGACGCGCCAGGCCATCTCACGTGCGGACGTGAGACGTACTACCTCACATGGGCGACAGCCTTCCGACCCATCGGATGTTACCGGACCGCTCATTATCCAAGTCATCCTCCGAAACAATACGGACCTGTGTTCAGTAGAAATACGGTGGCGCGCACCAATCTCTGCCTGCACTCTGCTGCCACCGAATGAGTGAAGCCTGTCCGTTCTCACCTTTTTTTGAGGAGAAAGAGATGAGGTTGAGCGTGAACGACACGGCAACATTCCGCATGACCTTTCTGGGAGTGGTACTGATCACAGCGCTCGTTTTGGCTCCTTCTGCGCGCTCAGAAGAGGCCACTAAAGACGCGGACATTCGTAAGACAGATGCCCGGTCGGAGCAGCAGTGGGCCTATTCGGTTGGCGTCCAGAATTATGTGTTCGGATTGCCGCTGGTGATCTTTGAGCGTGAGCGCGCCCTTCGCCTGAACCCCGCTGCGCTTGAAAAAGCCAAGAAGATCGCACCTGCTGCGCCCGTGAATCAGATCGGCCATATGAAGATGTTGGCCACTGCTGACGACATCATGCCTTACACGCCGAACAACGATACGGTGTACAGCGGTGCCTTGCTTGAGCTCAATGATGGTCCCGTCATCCTTTCCGCGCCGGACATCGCTGACCGCTATTGGTCGGTCGAGGTGGCTGATGCCTATACCAATAATCTGTTCTACATCGGCACGCGCGCTACCGGCGGGAAAGGCGGCTACCACGCTTTTGTTGGCCCGGATTGGAAAGGCACACTTCCAAAGGGTGTGGTGGAACACAGGGTGCCTACGAACGGCATCATGTTCGCCATCCGTATTGGCGTCACTCCTGGAGATGCGGCTGACCTAAAGAAGGTGAATGCCCTACAGGAGCAATTCGCCCTTACCTCGCTGAAGAACTGGAATGATCCGGCCAAACGAGGTCAAGCAGACATTCCTAACTTGCCCAAACACCCATCCTATACCGGCGATCTGGCCTTCTATCAAACGTTGGCCGATCTCCTGCTGGAGGACCCGCCATCACCGACGAGGGATGCCGCCGCTGTCGTACTCTTGCAGCGAGGTGGCATTGAGGTGGGCAAGCCCTTCGATCCCGCAAAGCTCGGCGCACCGACACGTTCCGGCCTGGCGGATGCCGCGAAGGACGCGCCGCAGATCATGAAGTGGAAGGTGAAGTTTCGTGGCACGCCGTATCCAACGCGTTGGAATAACCTGCGCCCCGGCGACTACGGCGTCGACTACTTCGACCGCGCTGCCGGTGCCCTCGAAGGCCTGTTTGTCCACGACAGGGAGGAGGCTGAGTACTTCAGCACGTATGAAGACGGTGACGCAAAACTCCTTGACGGTAAGAACCGCTACATCCTTCATTTCGACAAAGACGAAATTCCGCCGACACTGAAGAACGGCTTTTGGTCGATCACCATGTACGGTTCTGATTTTCAGCTGGTCAAAAACAAGATCAACCGATTCTCCATCGGTGACCGCACGCCGGGGTTGAAGAAGAACGATGACGGGTCACTCGATATCTTCATTCAGAACGCAGCCCCGGATGGCAAGGAGAGCAATTGGCTTCCTTCGCCGGCAAGCGGCCTGTTTCGATTGAACTACCGCATCTATCTTCCGAACGCGCCGGCGCGTGATCCGGCCACACTTGGGAAATATCTCCCTCCGATCAAGAGGGATTTGTAAGGCAGAGCCCTGCATCTTCAGAACGGCCAATCTGGCGGGCGCCAGGTCCGCTTGCGACTCAAAGAAAACTTCCCAGTGAGGCCGCCCGGGCAGGGCGATTCGGGATGGTTATTGCGGTTAAGCTTTGACTCGCTCGCCGGACTCCGTCCGCTCGGCCAAGCCTTCGATGGTTTGTAGATCAAGCGACGCGTGACAAAGCATTTAATGAAAGCCCGCGATCAGATTGCTTCCGAGGCGACTTAGGGCGGCCTGGATAGAGTCCGTTGGCGAAAACGATGCTGCCGTCGGCGGCGACGAGGGGCAAGTGAGCATACCTTCACCGTACGCTGACAAAGTCGCCGCGCCAGTGCTGCCTTGCGTCTTATTGAGTGCAGCGGCAACATCAGGGTTGCCATCAGCATGGGTAGCTCACGCATGTCGTTGCCAAGCCTAGGAGAATTTCGGGTCGGATGCTTTACCGTTCTCATCGACGCAGCACGGCTCGAAATCGCCGGTGCTGCCCGGTGGATAGGCGCCTGGCATATTTATCGCCGGCCACGGTCGGAGGGTGACTTACCATTGAGATACGGCGATACCGATACCGCCGAATCGCCCGACCTGGCCGTTGGCATGGCCAGATCCATCGCGAAGCTGGTGGCGCGATCGCTGTAGTTTTGCGCGGCAGCCGGCGCAGGCGCCGTACCTAGCCGCTCACCAGAATGGGGACTTCACGAATGGCGAATCAGAGGATGTCCGAAAGTGCAAAGCGCGCGCTTCGACTGATCTGCCGACAGGGCGGCGTGGTTAGGAGTCTAATCATTCCGACCGAGGATCTGACTGCCTTGACCGCCGCGGGCTATCTGGTCGAAGTGCTTGGCGGCTGGAAAGCTACCAAAGCAGGCTATGCGTTCGACAAACGCAATCACTGACATCTTGCCGCCTCTATGACGATGCTGAGGTTAGAATAGTGGCATGTGGATCTGTATCCGCTGCAATACAGAATTCCGTGAGTTCACGGGCGGCGCCGAGGCGAACCTCGACAGCTTCGGCCTGCACTTTATGTGCCCCATATGTGGGCGCCGGAACCGCCTTCGCAGCATCGGCGAAGACGGCGACGGCTTCCTTCGCTTAGAGCAGATTGACGAGCCCGAATGAGTCGGCGAGTACTTATCACGCACTAGCAATGTTTCCGTCTATCGTCGCATGGCCCATTCCTCTAAGCCTTCCGTGTCGATGAGCATCCGCGCGTCAGGCGCCTAGATCCGGAAATGTATGCCTCCGAGTCAAAGCGGAGAACATGACTTGAGCTGCGGCTAGGTAGTCACTCGACACGCACCAAAATTGGAGCGCAAGGGTAGGGCGATTAGGAAGGGTTATCGCGGGTAGAGCGCCACGCCATCTGCCTACACCCTCTCCCAGTGAAGTAGGCCGTGCATCCTGCCCATTCCTTAATAAAAATCCGGGTTACCAGGCTTCTTGCGTCCCTACCGCTGGTAAAGGCAGACCTCGGCACCACGACTGGGCTCCCAAGCCGCGCGTCCTGGACTGCACGAATTTACGGTTTCTATACGCCGATGGCCTGGGGCGATACCCCTTTATTACGGGGAAAATCCGAGAATTACCGACGTTAAAACTCGGTGAGCTGAGCTTCCATGGATGCCATTTACCTGCTCTTTTCGATCGTGCTGTTCGCTGCGGCGCTCGGCTTTCTGCTGATCTGCGACCGTCTAGGTCGTCGCCCCTGACATCGGCCTCTCGCCTGCGCTGGCGAAGGGGACATCGGTTGGCGCCTTTCCTTGGGGAGACTTAACCATGAACGCGTTCTATTTCGTGGCTGCCGTGATTGCGGTGGCCCTGACGGGCTACTTGTGCGTGGCCCTACTTAAGCCGGAGTGGTTCGAATGACCAGCTTCGATTTCTTCCAGGTCGTGCTTTATCTGGGCGTGCTGCTTGTGCTGATCAAGCCGGTCGGCGCATACATGGCCCTGGCGTTTTCCGACACGCCCAACGGCGTCAATCGCGTGGGCGGCAAGGTGGAGCGCGTGCTCTATCGCCTCGCTGGCACCAGTGCCGATGACCAGATGGGCTGGAAGCGCTATGCCATCGCCATGCTCGTCTTCAACCTGTGCGGTGCGTTCGCGGTCTACGCGTTGCAGCGTGTGCAGCAGTGGCTGCCGTTGAATCCCCAGCACTTTGCTGCACCGTCGCCGGATCTGGCGATGAATACGGCCATCAGCTTCATCACCAATACCAACTGGCAGGCCTATGGTGGCGAAAACACCATGAGCTACCTGACCCAGATGCTGGGTCTGGCCGTGCAGAACTTCCTCTCGGCGGCCACCGGCATCGCCGTGTTGCTGGCGGTGGTGCGCGGCTTCACGCGTCGCAGTGCCGACAGCGTGGGCAACTTCTGGGTCGACATGACGCGCAGCACGCTTTACGTGCTGGTGCCGTTCTCGCTGGTGATTGCGCTGCTGCTGTCTTCGCAGGGCGTGGTACAGAACTTCAAGGCCTACGTCGACGTGCCGCTGATGCAGAACACGACGGCGGTGGAAACGGTGAAGGATACCGCTGGCAACACGGTGAAGGACGCGGCCGGCAAGGACATAACCAAGTCGACTACGGTCACCACGCAGACCTTGCCGATGGGCCCGGCTGCCTCGCAGATCGCGATCAAGCAGTTGGGCACCAATGGCGGCGGTTTCTTCAATGCGAACTCCGCGCATCCGTATGAGAACCCGACGCCTTTCAGCAACTTCATCGAGATGCTGGCGATCTTTCTGATTCCGGGCGGTCTTTGCTACACCTTCGGCAGCATGGTGGGCGATCGCCGCCAGGGCTGGGCGATCCTCGCCACCATGCTGCTTATTTTTGTCCCGCTATGCTTTGGCGCCATTGCCGCAGAACAGGCCGGCAATCCTGCGCTGCATGGCCTGGCCGTGGACCAGCAAGCCTCCGCCCTGCAGGCGGGCGGCAATATGGAAGGCAAGGAAACGCGCTTCGGCATCGCTGCCAGCGGCCTGTTCGCCACCATTACGACGGCCGCCTCCTGTGGTGCGGTGAATGCCGCGCACGACTCGCTCACGCCTCTGGGCGGCCTGGTGCCGATGTGGCTGATCCAACTAGGCGAAGTGATCTTCGGCGGCGTGGGCTCGGGCCTGTACGGCATGCTTGCGTTCGCCGTCGTCGCGGTGTTCATCGCCGGCTTGATGGTGGGCCGTACGCCGGAATACCTGGGCAAGAAGATCGAGGCGCACGAGATGAAGATGGCCAGCCTCGCCGTGCTGGTGCCCTGCGCCCTGGTGGTGATCTGCACGGCCATCGCGGTGATGACGCCGGCCGGTGCGGCGGCGGTGGGCAATCCGGGTGCCCATGGTTTCAGCGAGGTCCTGTACGCGGTGTCGTCAGCGTCGAATAACAACGGCAGTGCGTTTGGCGGTCTCTCGGCCAACACGCCGTTCTGGAACGTCTTGCTGGCTGTATGTATGTACCTGTCGCGCTTCATGCTGGCCATCGCCATGCTCGCCATGGCCGGTTCGCTCGCTGCCAAGCGCCACGTGCCGCCCTCGGCCGGCACACTGCCCACGCATACGCCGCTGTTCGTCACCTTGCTTGCCTGTGTCGTGGTGGTGGTGGGTGCGCTCACCTTCCTGCCTGCGCTGGCCCTTGGCCCGATCGCTGAATTCCTGATGTCGGTGCGCTGATCAGCGCCCGAAGGAAGCAAATCCATGACAACGACTCATACCCCTGTTCACGGCGTTCGCAGCTTCGATCGCGAGCTGATCCTCAAGGCGATCGCCGACTCGTTCCGCAAGCTCTCGCCCAAGCAGCAGTTCCGCAACCCGGTGATGTTCGTGGTGTTCGTGTGCAGCGTGCTGACCACCTTGCTGTGGGTGCAGGCGTTGACCGGCCACGGCGAGGCGCCCACCGGCTTCATCTTCTGGGTGACGGTGTGGCTGTGGTTTACGCTGTTGTTCGCGAATTTCGCCGAGGCCCTGGCTGAAGGCCGCGGCAAGGCGCAGGCCGCTGCGTTGCGCGGCTCGCGCAAGGACGTGGTGGCCAAGCGTCTGTCGGCGCCCTATAAGGACGCGCCGATCACCTATACGCCGTCGACCGAACTGCGCGTGGGCCACCATGTGCTGGTGGAAGCGGGCGAGCAGATGCCTGGTGACGGTGAAGTAGTCGTCGGCGCCGCAAGCGTTGACGAGAGCGCCATTACGGGTGAATCCGCGCCGGTGATCCGCGAGTCCGGCGGCGATCGCAGCGCCGTCACCGGCGGCACGCGGGTGCTGTCCGACTGGTTGGTGGTGCGCATCACCAGCAATCCGGGCGAGAGTTTCCTCGACCGCATGATCGCGATGGTGGAAGGCGCCTCGCGTCGCAAGACGCCGAACGAGATCGCGCTCACCATCCTGCTGGCCAAGTTCACGCTGATCTTCCTGCTCGCCTGCGCCACGCTGCTGCCGTATTCGATCTATAGCGTGCAGGCGGCCGGTGCGGGCAATCCCATCACGCTGACCGTGCTGGTGGCGCTGCTGGTGTGCCTGATTCCGACCACCATCGGTGCGTTGTTGTCCGCGATCGGCATTGCCGGCATGGATCGCATGATCCGCGCCAACGTGATCGCCACCTCGGGTCGTGCGGTGGAAGCGGCGGGCGATGTGGACGTGCTGCTGCTCGACAAGACCGGCACGATCACCCTTGGCAATCGCCAGGCCGTGGCCTTCCTGCCGGCGCCGGGTGTGGACGAACACACGCTCGCCGACGCCGCGCAGCTGGCGTCGCTGGCTGATGAAACGCCGGAAGGCCGCAGCGTGGTGGTGTTGGCGAAAGAGCGCTTCGGCATCCGCGAGCGCCAGCTGGAAGAAGGCCATGCCGAGTTCGTGCCGTTCACCGCGCAAACCCGCATGAGCGGCGTCAATCTCGGCGAGCGCCAGATCCGCAAGGGCGCGCTGGATGCGGTGGAACGCTATCTGGAATCCAACGGCAGCCACCTGCCGCCGCTGGTCAAGCGCATGGCCGAGGACATCGCCCGCCGCGGCGCCACGCCGCTGATCGTCACCGAAGCCGCCACGGCGCTGGGTGTGATCGAGCTGAAGGACATCGTGAAGGGCGGCATCCGCGAACGTTTCGCCGAGATGCGTCGCATGGGCATCAAGACGATCATGATCACCGGCGACAATCCGTTGACTGCCGCTGCGATTGCTGCGGAAGCAGGTGTCGATGACTTCCTCGCCGAAGCCACGCCGGAAGCCAAGCTCAAGCTGATCCGCAAAATCCAGGCCGAAAACCGCCTGGTGGCAATGTGCGGCGACGGCACCAACGACGCGCCGGCGCTGGCCCAGGCTGACGTCGCGGTGGCGATGAACACCGGCACGCAGGCGGCCAAAGAGGCCGGCAACATGGTCGATCTCGACTCCAATCCCACCAAGTTGATCGAAGTGGTGGAGATCGGCAAGCAGATGCTGATCACGCGCGGCTCGCTGACCACGTTCTCGATCGCCAACGACGTGGCCAAGTATTTCGCCATCATCCCAGCGGCGTTTGCGACGACCTACCCGGCGCTCAACACGCTCAACGTGATGAAGCTCGCCACGCCGCAGAGCGCGATTCTTTCGGCGGTGATCTTCAACGCGCTGATCATCATCTTTCTCATTCCGTTGGCGCTGAAGGGCGTGAAATACCGTGCGCTGGGCGCCGGTGCGCTGCTGCGGCGCAATCTGCTGGTCTACGGCCTGGGAGGCATCGTGGTGCCCTTCCTTGGCATCAAGGTGATCGACATGTTGCTCGTGCTCTGCGGTCTTGCCTAAGCCCTCTCATTACTGACGCACTACTGGAATCTCCGGAGTCTTTGCCATGCAAGTACTCAAGCTTTCCGTTTCGCTGCCCGACGACACCCACCCAGACATGGAGCTTCGTCTCTCCTCAGACGACTCCACCTGCGATGTGGTGATCGCACTGCCAGTGCAGGGTCGTGCACGCGTACCAGCGCGCACCAGCGAAGCGCCGAACAGCGAGCAAGACGATTACGTGCTCGGCGGTTACGCCGGCATCTGATGCAAGAAGGCCGCGGAACAGCGGCCCCAACCCTCTCTACTCACAGAAAAGGACGGCTCGCCCCGAGCCGGTTTCAGGCACACCCATGATGTCCAAGAAGCTTCTTTCGTTTGCATTGTTGTTGGCGCTTGCCCCCGCGGGTGAAGCAGCCGCTGCGGCGGCGCCGGTTGCCCTGGGAAGCTCGGATATAGCGACAGCGCCACAGTCGCCGCTTACTGCGCCGCCGGAGTCTGCGGCACCCGCTCGCGGACCCAGCGGCGGTTGCGACCCCTACAAGAATTTCGGCTGCCTCAATGACTACCTGGGAACAAGTTTCTGGGGACGCCTGACAAACTACTACAAGCTAGAATGGGGCCAGGCGACGGCTCCCACGGATCCGAATGCGCCTGCATCGAGGCGGGCGGATTGGCCGGCGGCCGCACAGACAACGCCCCCCATGCCGTTTACCGAGTGGCCTTACGGCGGAGCCACTTCCCTCGGTGTGACGCGCCCCAATTCGGTCGACAGTCCGCTGATGGCTGCACTGAGCAACACCGCTTTCGGCGAATGGCTCACCCGGAACAATTTCCAGGTCTATGGCTGGGTCAATGGTGGTGGCAACCTAAGCACGAGTACGACGAAGCCCGGCGGCAATGCGCCGGCGGCGTATGTATACACCCCTAATACGCTGGAATTTGACCAGTTTGTGCTGTATCTGGACCGTTTCCCGGACACGGTGCAGACCGACCACATCGATTGGGGCATGCGCGTTTCGCTGTTGTACGGCGAGAACTATCGCTACACCACGGCGTATGGGTTGGCCAGCTACCAATTGTTGAAGGAAAACAAGGTCAATGGCTACGACTTTCCGATGTTGTATGGCGAACTCTACATTCCCTGGGTCGCCGATGGTTTGATGCTACGCCTTGGTCGCTTCATTTCCATACCAGATATCGAAGCTCAGCTCGCGCCCAACAACTATATGTACACGCATTCGATGTCTTATTCGTTCGATAACTATACGAACACCGGCCTGGAAGGTACCGTAGCTCTCAACAAGAACTGGACCGTGCTACTCGGCGTGACGGACGGCACCGAGGCATATCCGACGCACTTGCATCAGAGGCTCGACAATCCGTATCCGAACGTCCCAGGCACCGGCCCTGGCGATGTTGGATACAACCCGCTCTATCCGAACGCAACCTTCAAGAAGGATCCAGGTGCCATGGCGTCGGTGTCGGCATGCGTTCGCTATGTCACCGACGATGGCAAGACCGACTTCATGCCATGCGCGGATGCAATCAACTCGGGAAGATATGGTTACAACAATCTGCAGTGGTATGGCTTCACGTTCTACCATACGTTCAATGAGTATTGGCATGTTTCCTACGAAGCCTATGATCTCTATGAGAACCGCGTTCCCAACGCACTCAATAGCGATGTGCAAGCCATCTATGCCAACGGGGGCGCGCCGTTCTCGTCGCGATTCATCCCGTACAACGCCCCTGATCTGGCAATCTGCCGCAACGCGACGGAGTTGACGTGCCGGTCCACCACGCTGGCTACCGTTGCCTATCTCAACTACAGCCCCGATCCTTTGAACAACTTTTCGTTCCGGCCTGAGTACTACTGGGACAAGAATGGCCAACGTACGGGCGTAGCAACTCGTTATGTGAACTTCGCAATTGGTTGGCAGCACTGGTTCTCACCGCAATTTGAAGTTCGACCGGAAATCGCTACGTACCATTCGCTGAACGGTAAAGCGTTCAACGGAAACTCGAACGCTGGCATTGCTCCGAACAAGTCCCACGAGACGATTTTGTCCGGTGACGCCATTTTTCATTTTTGAGCAGGGCTCCGCTTGCGAGCCGGTGCTGATGGTCAGTTAGATTTTTGGATTTCCCAACGGGTGGTGATGTCATGAGCAGGTTGATACGCAGTGCACTAACTATGTTGCTGATGATGACCGTGATCACCGGCGTGGCCTACCCACTGGCAGTTACCGGTATAGCCCAGGTGCTGTTCCCGTCGCAGGCAAACGGCAGCCTGATCGTCAAAGATGGCAAGCCGATCGGCTCCACGCTGATTGGCCAGTCGTTCGACGACCCCAAGTATTTTTGGGGTCGTCCTTCAGCCACCACGCCGCAGCCGAACAACGCGCTGTCGTCGTCGGGTTCCAATTTGGGACCGACGAGTCCGGCCCTGACGGATGCGGTGAAGCAGCGCATCGAAGCGTTGCGTGCGGCGGATCCGACGAACAAGGCAGCAGTGCCGGTGGATTTGGTGACGGCGTCTGGTAGTGGTCTGGATCCGGAGATTTCGCCGGCGGCGGCGGCCTATCAGGTGCCGCGCGTGGCGAAGGTGCGTGGCTTGAGCACGTCGCAGGTGCAGGCGATGGTGGCGATGGCGACCACCGGGCGGCAGTTTGGGATGTTGGGGGAGGCGCGGGTGAATGTGCTAATGCTCAACCAAGCGCTTGACAGCCATTAACGTAGCCACCTGCTGCCTTGTCGCGAAGTCCTATGCCCGAGCCCTCCCGCGAAGCACGCGCCGATGCCCTGCTGGATGTCATGCAGGAAGAGCGTACGCGTCGCCTGAAGATTTTCCTCGGTGCGGCGCCGGGTGTGGGCAAGACCTACGCCATGTTGTCTGCGGCGCGGGAGCTCAAGCGTCAGGGCATCGATGTGGTGATTGGTCTGGTGGAGACGCATGGGCGGCAGGAAACGGCCGCGCTGCTGGACGGACTCGAGCAACTGCCGCGCCGCAAGGTGAACTACAAAGGCCGCGACTTTACCGAGTTCGATCTCGATGCGGCGCTTGCGCGACGCCCCGACATCATTCTGGTCGACGAACTGGCGCACTCCAACCTGCCGGGTGGTCGCCATGAGCGGCGATGGCAGGATATTGCCGAGCTGCTCGAGGCGGGCATCGAGGTGTATTCCGCGCTCAACGTGCAGCACCTGGAGAGTCTCAACGACCAGGTGAGGCGCATCACCAACGTCACCGTGCGCGAAACGGTGCCCGATGCCTTTCTCGATCGTGCACGCGACATCGTGCTGGTCGACCTGCCGCCGCGCGAGCTGATCCAGCGCCTGAAGCAAGGCAAGGTCTATGTGCCCGAGACGGCGGCCGCGGCGCTCGATGCGTTCTTCTCGCCGACCAACCTCGTTGCGCTGCGCGAGCTGGCCGTCGATACCGTCGCCGGCCATGTGGATAGCGACTTGCGCGGGCACATGCTCGCGCGCGGCGGCGCCATGCCGGTGCGCCGGCGTGTTCTGGCTGCGATCGATGGCCATTCGCAGAGCGAATATCTTGTGCGTATCGCTCGCCGCATTGCCGAACGGCGTGGCGCACCGTGGAGCGTGGCCTTCGTCGATACCGGGGCAGCGTTGGACAATGCACGCAGCGAGCGGCTGGATGCGGCCATGGGCCTCGCGCGTCGGCTCGGTGGCGATACGGTAGTGTTGCGCGGTCACGCCATTGCGGATGAACTCATCGCCCATGCCGATCGCGAAGGCATCGGCCAGATCATCCTTGGCCGTACGCGTGAACGTCCTCTTGCACGCATGCTTGGCCGTTCGCTGACCCAACTGCTGTTGCGCCGTGGCGCGCATCTGGAACTCACCATCATCGCCACGCCGGCCGAGCGGGCGAAGTCGCGTCTGCGTCTGCGCATGCCGGGAGGTTCCGGGCGTCGCGGCGAATACATCTATGCGACGCTCGCCACGCTGGTGGCCTTCGGTTTGTCGTTCATTGCCGACCGTTACCTGTCCGTGGCCAACCTCTCACTGATCTTCCTCACCGCCGTGCTGGTGGTGGCGGTGAGAACGCGCATGGCGGTGGCCGTCTATACGGCGTTGTTGTGTTTCCTCGGCTACAACTTTTTCTTTGCGCCGCCGCGCTACACCTTGATGATCGCCAACTTCGACGACGTGCTGGCGGTGAGCCTGTTCCTCGTCGCCGCCCTGGTGGCGAGCCGATTGGCCACCAAGCTGGCCAGTCAGGTCGAGTCCCTGCGCACGGCCCATGCGCAGGCGCGCGCCTTGCTCGCGTTGGGGCAGCGGCTTTCCACCAGCACCGATGCCGAAGGTATTCGTCGCGTGGGCGCTTCCGCATTGGCGCATGTGATGCGTTGCGAGGTGGCTGTGTTGGCGCGCGATGCGAGCCAGGTGTTGCGTGTGGTGGCGTCGTCGCCACGCGATTTCGATCTGACCTCGCAGGACCTGGGTGCGGCCGAGTGGAGCGAGAAACACTCGGAACAAGCGGGCCGTTTCACCGACACGCTCAACGCGGCGCCTTGCTGGGTGTTGCCGCTGGGCAGCGATGACAACCATCTCGGCGTCGCCGCCATGCGCCTCCCGGCGGGGCAGGGAGAGCCGTCCACCGACGTGCGTAGCCTGGCCCTGACCATGGTGCAGGACATTGGCCAGGCGCTGCAGCGCGCCCGGTTGGCCGAGGAATTGGAAGGCGCGCGAGTGCAGGGCGAGACCGAGCGTTTGCGCAATGCGTTGCTGTCGTCGGTGTCGCACGACCTGCGTTCGCCGCTCGCCTCGATGATTGGCTCCGCCGGGACGCTATCGAGCTATGGCGACCAATTGCCGCCCAGTGAACGCCAGGAGTTGCTCGAAGCCATCCTTGGCGAAGGGCAGCGGCTGGACCGCTACATCCAGAACCTGCTCGACATGACCAAGCTGGGGCACGGCACGCTCAAGCTCAACCGCGACTGGACCGACGCCGCCGAAATCGTCGCGGCGGCCACGACGCGCATGCGCAAGCTGTTTCCCGACCTCAAGGTGGATATCGAGCTGCCGCCCCAGACCTTGCTGCTCTACGTGCATCCCGCGCTGATCGAGCAGGCTTTGTTCAACATCCTGGAGAACGCCGCGCGCTTCTCGCCGTCAGGCCAGGCTGTGCGCGTGGTCGTGCGTCCCAAGGGCGAGCAGATCCAGATCGATGTGATCGACCGTGGACCGGGTATTCCGGAGGACGAGCGCGCGCGCATCTTCGACATGTTCTATTCCGTCTCGCGCGGCGATCGCGCGCCGCAAGGCACCGGCCTGGGCCTGGCCATCTGCCGCGGCATGATCGGCGCGCACGGTGGCAGTGTGGAAGCGCTGTCAGGAGCGCATTCGGGGACCACGATTCGCGTCAGTCTGCCGCTGCCGGCGCAGCCGGATCGCGAGGCATGACTACGACCCCCGCCTGCGTCTTGGTTGTCGACGATGAAGCCCAGATACGCAAATTTCTCGACATCGGCCTGCGGGCTGAGGGCTACGAGGTTCTGCTTGCGGCGACCGCGGCCGAAGGATTGGCGCTTGCTGCCACCCGGGTGCCCGATCTAGTGATTTTGGATATCGGCCTTCCCGACAGGGAAGGCTATGAGGTATTGGCCGAACTCCGGCAATGGAGCCAGGTACCCGTATTGATGCTCTCCGTTCGGAATGCGGAGATCGACAAAGTGAAGGCCTTGGACGGGGGCGCCAACGACTACGTCACCAAACCCTTTGGTATCCAGGAGCTGATGGCTCGACTACGTGCTCTGTTGAGGGGGCGTCCCAACGGGCCTGAAGAGTCGCAGCGCTATGACGATGGTCAATTGGTTGTCGACATGGCACGTCGCGAAGTGATTCTGCACGGAGTGCCACTCGCGCTTACCCGCAAGGAGTACGCCCTACTCACGGCATTGGTCCGCCATGGCGGCCGCCTTGTGACGCAACAGCAGCTGCTGCAGGAAATTTGGGGGGTGACGCATGGGCGGGACAGTCACTACCTACGTATCGTGGTCGGTAAACTGCGACAGAAGCTCGGTGACGACCCGGCCTCGCCGCGCTGGCTTAAAACCGAGCCCGGTGTTGGCTATCGCTTCCTGGCTTAGGACTGTACGCCCTCGCTGAAGCGGAACAGATCGCTTTCCCACTGGCGTGGAATGGCAAGAAGTCAGGCTTCCGCCGGAACTTATCCAATCGAGAACATATCCGTGAGCCGGTCGTTACTTTGCGATCGTCTTCGTGTAGGGACGCGACCGACGCATCGTGCGCGCACCGTAGATGTGCCAACAGTCCTTCTCAAGGCAGCACGGCTTGCACACCTGTTCAGCGACGGATCGTAGGGGGGACGTCTCGGAGCCATCGTTGGTTTTCCCTCACGGCGCACACGATAGTGAACCGTTATTCCTGCGCGGATCAGTCCATCACCGACTGGGTGGCGCGCGCCACCGCACACCTTCATGGCTGATAAACCTTGCTCATGACCGCGCAAGAGCGTCAATGACTGGTGGCGACCCGCTTTGTAAAACCGAAGGCGGCCCAGCCTGCGATTCCTGCGACCAGCGACCCCATGAGGATGCCAAGCTTCACTTCGCTTTGCAGGTCAGGATGGTCGGCGAACGCGAGCATGCCAATGAAAAGACTCATCGTGAAGCCGATCCCACAGAGCAACGATGTGCCCAGCAGCTGACGCCATGTGGCACCCGAAGGCATGGCTGCCATGCCGGACCGTATGGCGATACCAGCAAAGCCGAAGACACCCACGACCTTGCCAAGCGCAAGACCCAGTGCAATGCCCAAGGTTGTGCTCGCCATCCATTCATGCGCCGCAATGCCGCCGAATGACACGCCGGCGTTGGCGAAGCCAAAGAGAGGAACGACCGTGAAGGGAACGACCCGATGAAGGGCGTGCTCAAGCTTGGCCAGCGGAGAGTGCGTGCAGTCACCGTCGGAGGGCAACCTACCGGATCGATCTTTGAGCGGGATAAAGAGCGCCAGAGCGACACCTGCAAGCGTGGCGTGTACGCCCGACCGCAATACGGCAAACCACAAGATCCCTCCCAGGACCAGATAGGGCCACAGTGTCCGTACGCCCGAACGGTTGAGGACGGCCAGCGCAGCGAGAACCGCAGCGGCGAGCCCCAGATACACAGTAGCGATTTCTGCCGTATAGAAAATTGCGATGATGATCACCGCACCCAGGTCATCGATGATCGCCAGTGCGGCGAGGAAGGCCTTTAGGGAGGTCGGCACGCGCGAGCCGAGTAAAGCGGCCACTCCCAAGGCGAAGGCGATGTCGGTGGCCGAGGGCACGGCCCAGCCCTTAAGCGCTTCCGGGTGGTCGTAGTTCAATCCGACATAGACAAGCGCAGGTATCGCCATCCCACCCAGCGCCGCAAGCCCCGGCAGAACGCGTAACTGACGGGTCGCCAGCTCGCCGTCGAGGAACTCGCGCTTGATCTCCAGGCCGACCAAAAGAAAGAAAACGGCCATCAGGCCATCGTTGATCCAGTGCAAGACGCTCATAGGGCCGACGTGCGCGTCCAGGGCTGCGAAATACGCACCACTGGCCGGCGAGTTGGCGACCAACAGTGCTAGCGCCGAGGTTCCCATAAGCACGAGGCCGCCCGCCGCCGAGCCGTTAAGGAAATCTTGCAGCCGTCGCAGCGGCGCCCAATTGAGAGTCTTATTCATGACATTCCATACCCAGCCCCAACGCCACCATGACGAAGGGGCGTCCTTATGTAGCCAAGGGTATTACGTCCTCCTCGAAGGCGCGACTGACCGTGAGAGGCGTACACTGACCTCCCTATGCCGCCCGCATGAGGCATGCTTATGAGCACTGACCACACGGTACTGTTCGAGCAGTGGCTGACACGCTTCAGGAATGCAGCACGGACGGCTTGTCCGTGGCGCAGGCGGCACTAGCAAGTCATGCATTGCGCACGGCCGCCATTGGTCTGGAAGATGACAGCTTGGACGAGCTCCTAGCCATTCTTCAGTCGCTTGGCGATGTCATGGCCGAAGGTCGGGTCTCCCCCTCACTTGCTTTCTTGCTTGGGCGTGCCGTCCAGGATGCGCTCGTGCAGATGGAAAACTTGCCTCTTCGGCACGTCGTGCCTTTTGGTCGCCGACGTTAGCCCGGCCGAGGGCCGGATATCTCGCTTGCACACCGTCCCGAACGAGCGCGCTTCTCAGTAGCCACTCCGAACGAGCTCCGGATGCTCACTCATGTGAGCCAGTAAGAGACGTCAGTAGCGCGTGGAGGTTTTGGGGATGGACGCGAATGACTCCGCCGCGAGGGCTATCAATATCCGCGATGAGGCCGAAGGCCACGGCGATGGTAAGTGGGAGTACCAGCATCAGCGCTGGTTGCGATGCGAGCTTTCCTGCGCCAAATCCGACCAGCAAGTTGCTTCCAAGCGCAATGGCGGCTAGCAATATCCAGGCGGAGATAGGGATGCGATTCCACCACGCTGCCTGCGTATAGCCATCCGAATTTAGAACATCGTTCATGCCCGCTACGACGAGCGCAGTGATCGGGTCGCGGTGTTCATTTGCCGGAATCATCACCGCGCTCCACAGCTTGACCTGAAGGTCACTCTTGCGCGCGTTGATCGATGGCAGCTCATCCCGGTTTGTGGTTTCGTAGAACTCGATCCGCTGGCCGAGATAGTGGATCAGAAGTGGTCTGAGTTTCGCCGCGTCTGTGGGCGGCAACAGGTCAGCACGCACGTACTCCGTACCGATAGCATTCGCCTCGGCCTCCTCGTAATTCTTGCGTTGATCGTAGCGACTAATCGCCATCGAAAACGTAAAGCCGATGATCAGTGCCAGCAGCGTCAACGTGGCACCTTGAACGATATTGAATGCTTCGCGGATCTCCGGGTTGCCGGGTCCTCGCCACCTTGCCAGCCATACACCAAGCCGACCGGCGACCCACATACCTGCCAGGGTGACGGCTAAGACCAGGGCCGGATGGTTGATCACGAAGGTCATTCGCTTATCCCCTTGGACGTCTATGACGCGCGCCTGTAATCACCATGCTAAATCTGCCGCGAAACGGAGGTGAAGTGCGGTGGACGTTCCTGTCGTCTGGGGCACTGAGTCCCAGCGCCTGACCCTATAGAGCCGACCAGTGACTTATAAGAGTTGGGAAGAGGCAAAGGCCCGTTCGTGAACTGGTTAACTTCGAGAATCGGGTTCGTGATGATCGGACAATCCCTGTTCCGAGATATCGCGAGCCAGCGGTTGCTGTTTCTCGAAATCTCTCACCAGGCGCTCGGCAAATTCTTTGTAGACTGGCGTAGGACAAAAGAGAGAAGCGGTGGCTCGGGCGAGCAAACAACCTGCCATGATCGGAATCACCATGGCGTGGTTATCAGTCAGCTCCATCGCGATGACCGTTGAAGTCAAGGGAGCTCCGGTCACGCCCGCGAGATACCCCATCGCAAAGGAGATTTCCATGTACGACCAATCCACACTTTCCGAGTTGATCCGTTTCGCAGGCGTCGATGCAGGCGCCATCGTCATCGACGTTTACCCGGGTGATGGCGACTGGACCCGAAGCTTCTCCGACATCGTCGGTCCGGAGGGGCGGGTTTACAGCTTCGTGCCGGTTGAAGTCGCCCACTTCAAAAACGATCCGCTCGGCAACATGCGTAGGCTGGCGAAGGAGTCGGGCCGGGAGAACGTCGAAGCCGTCTCAGCGGACCTCGTGGCGATGCGGGAGGTCACGCAACCGGCGGATGTGTTGTGGTTGCATTTGTTCTACCACGACCTGCACACCGACCTGATCCAAGCCAGGGGCGCGACGGCGGCCGACTTCAATCGAGCCGTCTACGAGCGGCTGAAGCCTGGTGGCTCGTATGTCATCGTCGACCATGCGGCCGCCGTCGGGGCGGGCACTAGCGAGGCCCGGTCGCTGCATCGGATCGAACCTGCATCCGTGCGCAAGGAGGTGGAAGCGGCCGGTTTCATTCTGGACGCGGAGAGCACCATGCTCGCGAACAACGACGATTCGCATTCGGTCAAGGTGTTCGATCCGTCCATCAAGGGCGACACCGATCGCTTTGTCTATCGGTTTGTGAAGCCCTGAGAGGTTTCGGCCCCCCTGACCTTGGACTCTAATTCGTCCCGCTACTGAAAGCGGGGGACGTCGATTAGGTCAAGTTATCCAGAGCAGGGAGAAGAAGGGGCGCAACTTTCGGGATCCGCGTCCCACATAGCGCGGCCAGGCAGCACCAGTCCTCCTATCAATGAAAAAGGGTAGCCAGGATGGCAGGGAAGATCCGTCCGCAGAGCTTCCTCCGGCATGGATCCGGTGCATACCCGATCCGTTTGTGCGGAGGGTGGCTTGCGCACGGGGCGTCGCCTCAGTCACGTAGTAACCGATCCAAAGGCTATTGCACTGAAAATGGCTGACTGATCATTTTTAAGCGTCGTCATTGGCAGCGACGAAGGGATGAATCCACCTGTGGCTATCCTCGATGAGCACAGTGCCGGGCGGAGCGAGTTTATCCAAGACTAAGTCCAATGGGCGATGATAGTGCCCGCTTCCACGATGCGATTTGGGGAGTGAAGGATGACCGAAGATCCCCTCCCACCAACTGGCGGCAATTTCGGGAAGCGAACGATTCCTGTCTGCGAAGGAGTGCCAAGCTTCGAGCTTGAACCGATTCAGCGATCCCGACAGACTGCGATCACTGGAGTTGGCATATGTCGGCGGCGCTTCCCAAGCCGCCAATTCGGCGGTGCATTGAGGCCATTCCGGGTTGAAATCGTAGTGCAGCAAGAGCTTGAAGAGCTGTTGCCCGGCATGAATGTGGAGATGCTTCAGTAATTCAGCGTGTCCGGGGAGTACAAGTCCTACACCGGTACTGGCATTCAATAGCGCCACGAATGGCTTGCGGTCGAAGAAGTCGAGGTCGGCGTACCACTCACCCAGCGGATTGCTCGGCATAGGAGGCTTTGGCAGCTTGGCCGGCTGATGAAGGCGCTTCAATAATTTGGCGGTGCAACGTAACGTGATCATGGGACGATTCTAACGGTGATTGCTCGCACGGTTTCTCAGTAGCTTTGAATGCGATTAGCCCGTGTTATCGCTGGTATCAGCCTGAGTCAGATCGCGGCTAGGGCGTTTTTTGGCGCGCGTGCGCGCAGCTTTCTTTGCTGCAGCCTTCCGTACCGCCGGACCTTTCGTCTTAGCGGCCATCTTCGCCGCCGCGGACTTGCTCGCTGGCGCGTCATCGTGCGCGTGGCGGGTTCGCCCGCAAACGCCGATGAGGGCGAGTTGAGGATGGAGCACTGCCCATTCTTCGAGCGGAGTGAACCCTTCGGCTTCTCCCCGCTCGTGGCACCGACAGATCAGCGTGCCGATGGATGGGGCCGCCGCCAAGATCATACGAGCTGCCGGGGCGTTTCGTGCGGTGACCATGACCTCTTTTGTGCGCTGAAACGTGAGGACCAATGCGCCGAATTGGGGCGCCGAGTCGCCCACAAGGACGATGGTTGGAGCAGAAGCGAGCGCATGGAAGAGGAAAGTTCCTCGAGGGGAAGGAAGAGGCGCTGCGCGAGGGCGCAGCGCGATCGAGTGGCAGAAGCCGGCACCGGCTTCGCTGCGTGGGGGACGCCGCGCGGCCTTCAGTCCGATGCCGCCAGCGCGAGCACCGTGGTGACGAAACGTTCGCCCCGATCGCGCGCGGCGCGCGTGGTGAGCACGGCTTGGGCCAGCAAGGCCAGCGTGTAGGCAGCCGCCGGCATGACGTGCTCAGCCAGCCAAAATGCGGCGGGCGAGAGCAGCACTGCCATGCACCAAGCGGCCGCCGCGCAGTCGCGAAACAGCAGGAAGTCGCCGTGGACACCGAGGACCACCGGTTCATCGCGCACCGCGCGGTAGAGGCGATACCACGTGTCGTTTTGCGCGCTGGCCGAACAAGGCAGGGTGCCCAGTTTGGCCTCCAAGCGGGCCATGTCCACGCGCGGGTCGGCCGGCCCCAACGTGCTGAACGCCCGATGGCCCGGCAGCGCATGCGTCCATCGCAAAAACACCATCTTCGCTTTGGTGTCGGGGCTGAGCTGGCTGTTCAGGATGCCCACCAGCACCATGCCCATCCCGGCAGGCAAGGCGGCCTTCCAGGGCGAGGTGATTTCCGCCCAATTGGCGGGCAGCGACCCGTCGCCAAACACCAAGGCCACGAAGACCAGGGCGTTGAAGAAGAAAAACGCGGCAAGGCGCGCGTGATACGTCGGACCTTTGATGAGGGGCATGGCTGTCCTTGTAGAGGGAAACGAAAGCGGGCCGATGGCGTCAGCGGTGATGGAGCAAGCGCGCTTGCGCTTCGATGCGTCCGACGGGCCGCTTGAGGTCTGCCTCGTGCGCAGCGGTGCGCCGCTTACGCGCCAAGGCGCGGCCCAGCTCGCGCGCCTCGCCTGCCAGCGCATGGCCGGCACCCAGGTGCTCGATCCGCTGGGCAAGCGCCACATCCAAGCCGGTCCGATGGCCTTGGCAGCACAGCGCAAGCACGTGTTCGCCCACGGTGACCGGCCGTTCGGCTAAGGCATCGGCCGTTGCCAAAAGGGAATCACGGGCGACCTTGATGCGATCAAGGCCCATGCGCAGGTTGGCGGTGATGTGACGCCAGGCGGTGTGACAGGCCGCCTCGGAGTGAGTTGCGCAAGCGAAGCCCACAGCGCAAGCGTGCGTGGGCACGAGGTCGCGCAGGGATGGGGGCAACATCGCCACGAGCGTGGCCACGTGCTCTGCCATCACTTGCAACTGGTCGGCGCCTCCCATGGGAACGGTGTCGGCTTGCCGTTCCAAGAGCCACAGCTGTTGATGCACGATGGGGTCGAACCCGGAAAAGTCACGCATGGATAATGGTCTCGCGGTGCGCGGCGCGCGCACAGGTGGGGGCGGTCACGGCGTGGGATGTCCTTGCGCTGCGGCGCCCTGCCAGTCCACCGACCAATGCACCGAGGGCAGACCGGCGTCGTTCAGTCCTGCGATGCCTTGGAGCACAGGCAGGCCTTCTGCGGCCAACCGTTCGGCCAACTCCGACAGTTGGCGCCGATCGGTAGCGCTGGGCACGGCGAGCGCACCGTTGGGATGGCTGTGCCATTCGCCGATGTAATCGACTTCGTGCTGCGTGCGTCGACGCGCCTCGGCCACGCACGCGGCAACGCCGCTTCGGCCGCGCACGAAGCTCGCCGGTGTGGCGATGCTGTCGGGCGGGGCAGGGCACGCATCGACGATCCAACACCCACGCAGCATCGCTACCAGCAAGCGCAATTACAGCATCGGGATCGATCGGGAAAACTTCTGCAGGTGTCCGCGGTGTTTTATCTAACGTATCTTCTGGTTCTGCGATACCAAAGGGAGAGGCCGTCTCGGCCAGGGAACATTCACTGAGGGAACCCCTCAGCTGAAACATCCATTCGAGCCGCCCCCAGCCCCCCGGGTCCGCCGAATGGGCAAGAGCCGGATTTTGGCTCAGTACCTCTAGCAACTCATAGAAGCTCGGGTGTACTAGGCCATCGGACGCGAACTGGAAAGGCGGGTGATAGAACGTCCGATCAGCTTGGGACCAGATACCCAGCAGGCGCCCAAGGGCGCGCTCTTTTGCGGCCATCTCATTGCACGCTGACGCAGTGGCGCCACCAAGCAGGCGGCCAGCCGCCTTCGATGGGCGAGGCGCGCCCGACCGTGCAGGTGCCCTCGCCGGACCTGCTCGCGGCCGCTACGCTGGCGGACGACCTGATGGGCCCCGACGGCGCGGTGCAAACGGCGCTGGTCGCGCGCTACGAGCAGCTTGACGAGGACGCGTTCGCCCGCGATGCGGCATCCCATTCGCATGTGGCGGCAAACCTGTTGTTGATCGCCGCCACGTTGCGCCCCATGGTGCTGGCCCCCAGCTCCGGGGCGGTATCGGTGGCCGATTATTTGCACCTCGACGGGCAGTATGTGGCGCTCTACACGCTGGTCAACCGGTTGCGCGAAATCAGCGCCAAGCTCGTGGGGTTTCGCATCGACCCGACGGTGCTTCGCCACGCGCGCGGCGAAGCGGCCACCCGGGCGGAACTCGAACTGCTGCAGCGAACCGCCCAGGACTGGCTGACCACGCAGGCGCCTGCCTTCACCATCCGTTACGCACCGGCCACGGCCGTGTGGAAACAATGGTTGCGCCCGGAGGGCTTGATCGAAGCCTTGGTGTCACCGGTCATCCATATGCGCCTGATTGCATCTGCCCAAGCAATTGGACAAGTATTTGGCAGTCCTCGTCGGACCCCAAGTAGTCCAGCGGCAGCTTGTGACCCAATGCCGGAACAGGACTGCGGAGCCAGGAATCAACCCATGCGGCAGGATCAAAACCTTCGGGGTTGCCACTGGCATGGACCATGGCGTCCACAATTTGAATCAATTGGAGCCTGCGATCAGCTCTTTGATCCGTCATGGCAATGGGCTCAAAATGTCCAGGTCGGAGCTAAGCCTACCGTGATTCGACCGGAACACGTGGCCAACCTTAAACGCGTTGCGAGGAAGTTGCTCAGTGATTACCGCGTCGATTGCACAAAGTTTCCGCACACACAGCCCAATGAAAACCGCTCACTCCACGACGCACTGAGGTCGAGAAAGATCAAGATTTAGTTCCGCAGACTCTCATCCAAGCGAGGGCCGTGCCAAGCCGCAACTTTCCGCGATTGCGCCATGCTCTATTTCGCATAATGTATATTATGTAAAATTAAATATGGATCGCCACCAGGCCCTGCCACCATCCAGCTAACCATGTCACCTAACCAGTTGCCCATGTCACCCCGCCATAGGCTTCGGCTCAAAACGTCGGTCACGAAGCAAACCAAGCCTACAAACGAGATCTGCCGCGCACGATTGCGGCTGCACTGATTGATGCGCCGCTCCCGGCCAGGCATGGCGCAGAATCGTCTTGCGTAGCCAGCGCCAAGTCCTCAATCGAATATCGCCACGCTCTGTCGGCTCAGCGCGACGGGTTTCCCCTCGGGGCTCCACAGCACGGCGCTCTGGTTCAAATAACCGCCCTGCGCCGATTCCACGGCAGCATCCATCAACCATAGTCCGTCGCGTGCGGGGCCGCAGTCGTCGGTCAGCATCTCCAGTGTCCAGCTGAGCGAGCTGGCGTTGGTTGGTTGATTGACCAGCGACAGGCCGGGTGATGGGATGGTGTCGGCATAACCGATGATCTGCCCCTCGCCCAACGCACCGGGCCCAGCATAGGGCTCATCGCGGAATCCGACGTAGATTTGCGTCTTCGGATGGGCTGCCCCCTGGAAGATCGACACGCCGTGCGACCAACGCATCGTCATGTGTTTGACGAAGCGCGGCAGGACACCTTCGATATACGGCATCGACGAGCCCAACTCCGGCGGCGGCGCGTCGGGCTTGGGCAGTTGAATATCGATCATCGAGTGGCGCGATTGCCCGAAGGTGCCGACCACCAGGCACGCCGTATGGCCCCGATCGAGAATGCGTGCTTCCGCGTGGATCACCGATTTGCCGGTGCGCAAGACGTTCGCTTCGATATGCAATGGTCCCGGCGGCACCGGCGCGATGAAGCTTGTCTGCAATACGCGCAGCGGCACCGAAGGTGGAATCAGGCCGCGCATGGCACGCACCGCGATGGCTGCCTGAAGGCCTCCAAAGATGGTGCGCCCCTGTGCCCACTGATCAGATACGTCAGCAGTCCACATGCTCTCTATCGGTCGAACCGTGTCCAGCATCTGCGAATACAGCATGATGTCCTCTCGCTCAGGAAAACTGAAAGCGCCCGCTTTCAAGGCTTTGATACGCACAAACCCCACATCACGATCGCCACCGCGATCGTGATGGCCACTGAGCCGCCGGCGATCAACGTCGTCACTGCCAGCTCGCGCAGCCGGCTCGCCTGATGTCCGGCACCGGCGACAGGTAGCGCTCGACTAGCACCCCACACGGCGGCGAGCAGAATGCTGGTGAAAATGGCATAGGGACCGGCTGTCGCGGTGATTTGTGCGGTTCGTTGCGCGACTTCGGACAATACCAGGTGCTGCCACATCAAGCCCTTCGCCCACAGCGCCATGCCACTCTGCAGGCCCGCCACATGCACTGCCACGCCCATGCGCGGATTGGCCAATACTGGAATGGCGAAGGCGACAAGAAGACCGAGAAGGAACAGCACGGTGCCCGCGATCAGTAGTTGCTGTTGGGATCGGATTCATTGATGTTCTCCGGGCGGCTGGGACAATCCCCGCAGACCCTCGTGTATTGCAGACGGATGGCGGATTCATTCCTCGGGGCTCGTCGGAAAGATCATGCAAGTCTCGCCGCCGTGCGCAAGCACGCCTGTCACGGTCGTCGAAGAACCGGCCTTCACTCGTCGCGATCCTGCCGCCGCGATGGATCACCCTGCCCTCGCAACGAACGATGCCGCTCGACGGCATCAGTGGGCGAACGACGCTGATCTTCATTTCGACTGTCGTGTAGTTTTCGCCGACCTTCAACGTCGTATGGATGCTATGAAAGAATTAACCAAGGCTTTGAAGCGCACCTGGACATCTCGCAGGCACTCAGGCCGATCCCATGACTCGAGTCAACCAATCGAGTACGCCGCGCACGGAGCGAAAATCGTCGAGGCTTCGCGCTGGAATCTCGGGATAGGCGCCTGCGGCCATGTCGGCGAGTGCGCGGCCGGGCCCTAGTTCCAGAAAAGCGGTGGCACCTGCCTCCACGCAGCCCGCCAGGCATTTTTCCCATTGGATGGGATGCGATATTTGCAAAGCGAGCTTGTGGAGATCGTTGCCGGCATCCAGCACGGGATCGCCATCGATGCCGCTGAAGAGACGAACCCTCGGTTGGCGTGCGGCTTGAAGATGGACGTCTGCCAGGGCGCGATCAAAAGCAACAGAGGCGTTCGCAAGCAGATAGGTATGGGACGGCACCTTCACCGGAATCGACGAAACGCGCAGGGCGCCCCGCCGGGTGGCCTCGTGCGCAATGTGGTCCAGCGCGCTCTTTCGGCCGGCGAGTACCCAGGCGTTGGCGGGATTGCAAATGGCAACGGCTGCTTCGCGACCTGCGCATAACTGGTCGACCGTCGCCTTGTCCAATCCACGAATAAAAAGCATGCCTTCGTCGCCGTGGCTTTCGGCATCCATCAGGCGGGCCCGCGTGTCGACCAGGTCGAGCGTTTCGGTAGGCCCTATCCAACCTGCCACGCCCCAGGCCGCCACTTCGCCCACGCTGTAGCCTGCCAGGCAGCGCTGGCTCGGAAGCACGCTGTCGAGCAGCGCCGCTGCGGCCAGCGCCTGCAGCGTGCAAAGCAGTTGAGCCGTCCGATTGAGAAGGAGCGCATCCCGGCCGGCTTGCTTTACCAGGACGCGGGGATCGCTACCGAGCTGCGCCGAGACATGTTCAAACAGCGAAGCGGCTTGAGGGGCATCGCCTGTCAGGTCGAACATGCCAGGGTGCTGGCCGCCCTGTCCGGAGCAAAGAATGGCCAGTGCCATGCGCTATGCCATCTCGACGGTAGAGCGAAGCGATGGCCGCCGCTCCAGATCCATCGCGAAGACGCTCATGGCGAGAAGATCAGCCGCGCCGCCCGGACTGAGCCGACGCCGGACAAACGCTCGATGAATGTGTTCGGCCCGTCCTTGCCATGCAGGATCGCCGACGCCGCCTTGGTCGAGAAAGGCCTGCGCCGCTTGCTGCGCAAAACGCAAACCCTCCGCGCCGCCGCGATGCAATAGATTGGTGTCTTCGACAGCGGCAATCAATGCGAAGCACGCCTGCACGCGTGCCGCTTCATGCTGGCCCGGCGCCAGGTATTGCGCATCGCGCAGTGCAGGCAGTCCAACCTGATAGACGCTGGGAAAACCTTGCGCGGCTTCCTGGCGCGCACCGCCGGCACCATAGCGCGCGCCGGCTATTTCGCCATGGCTATCGGGGAGTCTCGGGCCGGCTAGGATCTCCCTGCCCCACCGACGTTTGACCATGGCGCCAAGTTCTTCGCTCCCATCGACAAGGCCAGCTTCTCGCAGGCCGGCCGCCGCGCAGAGCAAGCCAATGCCAAAGATGGCGCCGCGATGCGTATTCACGCCGCCGGTAGCCGAGAGCATGGCGCGTTCGGCGCGCAAGCCGATCTTGCGGAGCGTTGGCATGGATGCATTGTGCATGCCTGCGTCGACCAAGGCGGCGAAGTAAGGCCGCAGAGCCGCTGCGCTTCGCCTGAAGGTGTCGGCGTCCATATCCACATGGCTTCCCGTGTCGACATGACTCACCAGGCCGGGCTTTGGCCACGTCTCGATTTCCAGTATCAAGCTGCGCTCGGCGCATGCCGCCACGCGCTCCTGGAATGATTGAACAGGCGAGTGGTCAGCAATCGGAAAATTCAACGCTGCGGACAGGCGAGCATTCATGAGCGGATTCCAATAAACGATTCCCGCTGACAGAGGATCACGTCAGCCGCAGTTTTGAGGGCTACTTCAGGCACGCCGGAGTGCAGTTCGCGCCAATTCACGCCGGCGCCATCGGCGCGCAGAAGTTCACCGTCGATTCGTACCGGAGCGCGCGAATCGATTTCGGCCAGATCCGAAAGAAACCAGTTGATCCGATGGCGATCAGGAAGTGTCCAAACGATATCGAGGTCGGAGCCCGGACTCAGATACGTCAGACCGGTCAGCCGCTGCCATGCCAGGCTACCGAACACGCGAGCCTCCACACCGTACGCCCTGGCGTGATTCGCCAGTTCCCGCAGGCTCAGTTGCCAGGCGGCCGGTGCCGTATCGACGCATTCGGCCAACGTGGGTAACGGGATTGTTGCAACGATATCGTCGGCTGCCATCTGTACGGCGATGCGACGCTTGCCTGCCGAAGGCGGCAGCGGCAGGCCAAGCGGCAGTCCGCCGCCGTCGCCGGGCGCGGGACGACGCACGATGAGCGGCCAGCCACGATCGACCCAGCCGGGCAACAACGGCTCGTTCGCCAGATCGCTGTGCGACGCGAGCCACGCGCTCCAGGCAGCGGATCGAACGTGAACGAGCCGATGCCGTTGCAACAGCGGATCAGACTGCAGCGCGTGCAAGTTCATGGACACGCCTCGCGATGTCGGCAGCCTTGGGACGACCGTTACGCTCCGCACCGAGCTGGTCGCGGTTGTCATCCCGCTCGACCGGACGGGACAGTTGCACCTGCAGTTGATCGGACAGGGAATTGTCCGGGTCCAGCGTGACGGCCACGGCGCCCGTCTGAAACAGGTTGTCCAGTCCAGGCGCGAAGACCGGTGTGGACTTGGCCTTCTCCTCGAGCACTTCGATGGACAATTTGGTCACGCGCGACATGGAGGGAAGATCCATCACGGCGGGCTCCGCACCGGGTAGCGCGAGCAACGTGCGCGTTGCCAGCGCCGTGGCGATGAATGCTCCCGCCGCTGTGTGGCCATAGAGCAAGCCGATCGTGCGGTGCCCCAGCTTGTCGGCGAGCATCAGGCACTTCGCCAGATGAGCCAGGAACTCGTTGATGCCAAGGAGCTCGTCGCGCTTGCTCATGCGCTGGCTGCCGCTGTCGATCAACACCAGGATGGGCTCGTTGCCACCTGACTTGATGACTTCGATGACGTTGCCAGCGAGCCGGGCGGCCTCTTCCACGCCCACCGGCGTTTGGCCTTCGACGCCTATCACGGCAATCGACCCGCCCTTCGGGAGTGGGCCCCGCCCGGATATCAAGCCACTCTCGCGCACGACGTCGTGGCCATGGGGAAACAGCGATGCAAGAATCTTATCGAGCGTCATGACGAAGCTCCTGAAGTCGATCGGCGAGCACAACGAATGTTTCGTGGGACATGGCGGGGATGCTTTCCGGTTCGGTTGCACCCAGTGAGCGCCAGACGTCGAGCGCATCGGCGCACGCGCCAAAGTCGCGGATACGCCGGGTGAGGCGAGCCTGCTCCGCCTCCAGTGTGTCAAGGGTCGGTGGCGACACAAGCTCGATGAGATAGCGTGCTGCATCCCGGAAGCTTTCGATGGTGTCGTCGGCGAACACTTCCGCACCGCCGATCAGGCGCCGATGCTTGCCGCCCATGGTGCGCCATACCAGGGCGCGATCCTTGGAGTCGAACTCCTCTACCCCACGATTGGTTTCAATGACCTCGGGTCCTGAGACGCTGATTCGCCCCTGCTCCGATACCGCCAGGGCCGAACAGGAGCCGGCAATCAATCCACCGCCGCCGTAGCATCCCGAACGGCCACCCACCAAGCCCACTACCGGCACGCCGGCGAAGCGTGCTTCCATCAAGGCTCGCATGATCTCGGCAATCGCCAGCTCACCGGCATTCGCTTCCTGCAGGCGCACGCCGCCGGTGTCGAACAGGATAAGTAGCGGCACCGAAGCGATATCGCGAGCGGCACGCAACAGTCCCGTCAATTTGGCGCCGTGCACTTCGCCAAAGGCGCCGCCCATGAAGCGGCCTTCCTGCGCGGCAACGAACACGGGCGCGCCATCGATCCGGCCGAGTCCCACGATCATGCCGTCGTCGAACTGCTCGGGCAGATTGAACAGTGCCAGGTGCGGACTCGTCTCGCGCATCTCCGGGCCGATGAATTCCACGAAGCTGTTCGCGTCGAGAAGACCTTCTACGCGCTGCCTCGCCGAGGCTTCGTACCAGCTATCGGTTGATGCAAGGGACTGGCGCTCGGTCTTGGTATTGTCCAGGGCAACGGTGCTCATGTGCGCTCTCCTTCCATGGCGCTCACGGCCTGCGCCAGTCGAAGCGCGACCGTGTCGGGGCGCGCCCCGCCGTCGTTGATGGAGAGCTTCAGTCCGCCCGGCGACCTGCGTTCGACAAAGTCGGAAATCACGGCCTGCCACACGTCGCCGAAACCTTCTGCGGCGGTGCGAATGGCCACTTCACACTCCCCGTCGGGAAGTATGCGTTCGACCAGAACCTCCAGATTTCCCGAGGCCACCACGCCGACGATGGCCTGGCTTCTGGTGCCCTTTGCGCGCTGCTGCGCCTTGCTGCGGTAGTTGAGTGTTTCCACGATGGGTCTCCTCACCAATTTCGGAATTTGGACGGCGGTGCGTACAAATGGCCGGACCACTGCACCAGATCCTTGATGGAACGGGCTGCGAGCCAGCGACGGTCGGCGTCCAGGGGATCGATGCCCAGATCTTCCGGGCGTTGAATCACGCCGCGCTCTCTCAATTGCTGCACGAGTTTCTTGTCGCGCGCCCGCCCTACGTCGGTATAGCCTGCGACGCCGCGAATGGCGTGCTCACGCTCGTCGTTGCTCCGGCACAGCAGCAGGTTGGCGATACCCTCCTCGGTGACGATGTGGGTGACGTCGTCGCCATAGACCATCACGGGCGCCAGTTCCAGGTCGAGCTTTGCAGCCAGTTTCAGGGCGTCCAGTTGCTCGACGAACATGGGAGCGTTCTTCTCGCCAAACGTCTCGCCGATCTGCACGACCAGCTTTCGTCCTCGGCGCAACGGCGCGGGACTATCGGGGTCGGCCTCCTTGCCCGCCTGCAACCAGGGCTGGCTGGGATGGCGCCGGCCACGCGCGTCGCTGCCCATGTTGGGAGCGCCGCCAAAGCCCGCCACGCGGTCAGCGGTGACGGTGGATGAATTGCCATGCAGGTCGATCTGCAAGGTGGATCCGATGAACATGTCGCAGGCATACAGGCCGGCGGTTTGGCTCATGGCGCGATTGGAGCGCAGGGAACCATCGGGGCCGGTGAAGAATACGTCGGGCCGCGCCTGGATATAGGCATCCATGCCCACTTCCGAACCAAAGCTGTGGACCTGCTGCACCCAGCCCGATTCGATCGCGGGGATCAACGTGGGATGCGGATTGAGCGCCCAATGGCTTGCCACTTTTCCCTTCAACCCCAGGCGTTCGCCGTAGGTAGGCAGCAACAGCTCGATGGCAGCCGTGTTGAAGCCAATGCCGTGATTGAGGCGTTGCACGCCATAAGGCCCGTAGATGCCCTTGATGGCCAACATGGCGGTAAGGATTTGCGTTTCGGTGATGGCGCCGGGATCCCGCGTGAACAGCGGCTCGACGTAGAACGGCTTGCCGCTTTCGATGACAAAATTCACCCAGTCACCCGGGATATCGACACGGGGAAGTTTGTCGACGATCTCGTTGACTTGCGCAATGACGATCCCGTCCTTGAACGCGGTGGCTTCAACGATGGCCGGGGTGTCCTCGGTATTGGGTCCCGTGTAGAGATTGCCCTCGCGATCGGCGCTGACGGCGGCAATCAATGCCACCTGGGGCGTGAGGTCGACGTAATAACGTGCGAAAAGCTCAAGATACGTGTGTATCGCACCAAGCTCGATCTTGCCCGCAAAAAGCAGTTTGGCGATGCGCTGGGACTGCGGCCCCGAATAGGCATAGTCGAGGCGCCTGGCGATGCCGAGCTCGAAGAGATCCAGGTGCTCGGGAAGCACCACCCCCGATTGCACCATATGCAGGTCATGGATCCTGACCTTGTCGACCGCAGCCAGCGCGCTCGCCAGAAGGTCGGCCTGCTTCTGGTTGTCGCCTTCAAGACAGACGCGATCGCCGGGTCGAATGACCGCCTCGAGCAAGGCCGTGGCGTCCGCCTTGGCGACGCGCTTGCCCTGAGCGTATGTCGCTCCTGCACGTATTCTTTCATCGCGCAGGCGCTGCGCGCTGTTCCAGACGGTCATACCAAATCCTCCGCGTATTTCAGGCCTTCCGCCGACAAGCGAGAGCATTGGGGTCCGCGGCCAGAAAGCCCGCTGCGCCATGCCTCGCACTCGATGGAAAGATCCTAACTCGCGGAACGACTTGGATTTATGAAGTTATCAGAGGGGATTCAGAGGGATCCTCGATGAGACCCGACGCAAGTGCAGCTGCGCCATGCGGTGGCCCGCCGGGTTGGCAACAGGCCACCTGGCCGACTCAATGCTTGGCAAGCTTCTCCAGCGTCTTGCCCTTGCATGCATCCGGCGCGAGCACAGGATTGCAACGGGCGGCGACGCCACCGGGCAAGCCCACCTGATAGCCATGATCGGACGGCTCGCCCGCAGGATAGTCAGTGCTGACCATCTGCGCGCCACTATTGATGATCGCGTCGCGGCGGGTGCCGTCGTTGCGCTTGCCCTGCCCCTGCTCCGGATCGTCAGAGCGCGTGCGCACCAGATAGCCGCGATGGACCAGCTCGTTGATCTGCGGCGCACTGCACTCGTTGCATTCAGTGAAGGCTGCGTCAGGTGCGCCCGGTGTGGCGTTGGTGAAGATCAGCCTGTCTTTCAGCACCGGATGCCCTTCGAGATAGGTGGACTCCGCTTTGCGCTGGTCGAGCAAGAACACCACTTTGCCGCGGGCTTTGGTCAGCGTCGGCCAGCCGCCTTCGCGCACGGCCTCGTCCAGCGTGGCGTGGCTTCCGCGCACTTGATCGGGGGTGATGATTTCGTCGGCGGCGAAGACAGAGGCGATTTCCTTGTCCAGCGCGTCGAACACCGCAGGCGTGAACGGATCCGGCGTGACGCTGGGAATCTTCGCCTGCAAGGCGCCTTCTTTCGTTTCAACAAGGATGAAGATCGGCACGTGGCCCGGGTGTGCCTTTGACCACGCGCGCACTTCGCTCAGGCAGGCGGTGAATGGCTGGCAGGTGCTGCGCTGGTCGATGTCCTGAATATGCATCACCTTGAAACCGGGCTGGTCGAACACGCCCGGCGCCGCCAAGGGCGGATCGTCCGGCAGCCCGGCCAGATCGATCATGTGCGAGATCGACGGATGCGCGTACTTACCGCCCTTGGGGTCGGCAAACACGTCCAGCTCGATCTGGCGCACGCCATCGTCAAGCTGTTTGGTCAGCGCCGGATGGCTGTAGTCGATGGCGGCGAGCGCCTGCGGCGCTTCCGATTGCATCAGGCGCGTGGCGCTGGGCGCGAAGCCCATGTGATAGCTGTTGTGCGTGCCGATGACCTGGATCTGGTTGATGCGCAACGCATCGTCGGCGGCGGCCGGCGACACCAGCGCCACGGCAGTCAGCGCAAACAGCGACCATGAAATGGAATGACGCAGAAGCATGGGGAACATCCTGGAATCGTGTGGAGACCGCGCCGGATTCGCCGGCGCGAAGCAAGGAATCAACGCTTGGCCGTGCAGAGCGCGAAGCCGGCATCGGACAGCGAGGGTGGCGGTGTCGTGGTGCCCCAGCGTGACGGTGCCGGCCCCATGACCAGGTTCAACGTACCGCCCTTGGCGATCTGGCCGTGACGGAACCACGCGTTGTCCAGCGGCTGGCCATTGAGCGTGGCCGACTGGATATAGCGATTCACGCTGTGCCCGTCGAGGTTGTCCGCGACGATGGTGAAGGTGTGGCCGCCACCGAGGTCGATATCCACGCGCGGATACGACGGCGTGCCGATCAGGTACACGTCCTGCCCCGCGTTCGGATAGAAGCCCATCGACTGGAACGCATACCAGCTGGACATCGCACCGGAATCGTCATTGCCCGGAATGCCGTCGCGCGAATCCTTGAATGCCTTGTGCAGATACGTCAGCAGACGATCCGCGGTGCGGTCCGGACGCCCTGCCCACAGGTAGAGGTCGGGAATCAGGAAGCCCGGCTCGTTGGTGATGTCGAAATGCAGGCCGTCGAACAAGGCATCCAGCCGCTTGACGAAGGCCTCATTGCCGCCCGACAGCTGCACCAGCTTGCGACCGTCCTGCGGCGCGTAGAGCGAGTACGTCCACAGGTCGCCTTCATAGTAGAAATCCGGCCAGGTCCCGCGACGCACCAGGTATTGCGGCGCCCAGCTTCCATCCGCATTGCGCGGACGCAGGAAACCATTCACACCCTCCTGCTGCCACGAGGCATCCCACAGGTTCGCCCAGTTGCCGGCATGGGATTTGTAAAGCTCGGCGTCCTTCGCATGACCGAGCCCGCAGGCCACTTCGGCGATGCCGAAGTCGTCATAAGCGTATTCGACGGTGCGCGAACCGGCGCGTTCGGTCGGCTGTGCGATGTAGCCGAGCGCGTTGTACGACTCCAGGCCGCCACGTCCTTCCTTGCGTGCATTGGCGGGCGGCACCTGTGCGTCCTTCTCCATCGCCTTCAACGCCGTGGCGTAGTCGATGCCGCCGAGCCCTTTCACATAAGCATCGGCGACCAGCACGTCGGCATTGCTACCGCCCTGCGTGCGGCCATTGTCGTTGCCCACGCGCGCATCGGGCATGTATCCGGCGTGACGATAGGTGTCGATCAGCGAACGCAGGATGTCGCGCTGGCGATCCGGTGCGATCAGGATCAGCAGAGGCGCATCGCTGCGAAAGGTGTCCCAGATCGCCTGGAAGTCGTCGTAGTACGGCTCTTTCGAGGACCACTTTGGATTCTCGCCGGTGTGGTCCGACGGCATCATCATGGTGTGGTACAGCGCGGTATAGAACTGGCGGCGCTGCGACTCCGTCGCTCCGCCGATCTCGATGCGGCCCAACGCTTTGTTCCACTGGGCCACGGCGGCGTCGCGTACGTCGTCAAAGCGCCAGTTGCGCACTTCCTCGGCCGCATTGCGGTGTGCCTGCTGCGCGCTGACAAAGGAAATGCCCACCTTCGCCTGGATCGTCTGCCCCGCCGCGACGCGATAGTCCAGCGAGGCGCCCAGCGGGCGGTCGGTGTCGGTGCTGGCTTTCGGCGTGGCGCTCAAGGTGTCGCCCAGCCACGTCTGCGCGCCTTGCGAAGGCGTGTCGGTGATCAGGTCGAAATACACCTCGTACTCGCCGCCTTCGTTCCAACCGCCAATGTAGCGGCCCACGCCGACGATCTCATTCGGCGAGACGACCGACATCTCACCGCCGAGGAAGCGCTGCGTTTCCTCGCCCGTACCCTTCTCCAGCAGGTCCATATCCAGCGTGATGTGCGCATCGCCGGCCTGCGCGAAGGTGTAGCGATGCATGCCCACCCGACGCGTCGCGGTCAGCTCGGCTTTCAGGCCGTAGCGATCCAGGTTGACCGCGTAATAGCCGGCACTTGCCTGCTCGCCGCTGCGCGGCGAATGGATGTCCTTGGGATTGAGCGTGCCCGTGACCGGCGCGACGCGGATGTTGTCGTACTTGCCGGAGCCGCCACTCAGGTGCAGATGGCTGAACCCGCGGATGTCGCCTTCGCTCTGGAAACCTTTGCGCGCGCCGAAGCCACGGATGTCAGGGCCAAGCTTGACCATGCCGAACGGCGTGGTGGCGCCGACGAACACTTCGCCGAACCAGTCCTCGCCGATCAGGGGATCGACGTCCGCCGCGTGATCGGCGGCCATCGCGGGAATTGTCGGAACGAGTGTGGCGAGGCCAAAGATGGCAATGCGCAAGGCCTTGCGCAGTAGTGGATAGCGTTTCATCGGGATCATGTCGACTGTCTTCTTCAGAACGTATAGGTCATCTGGACGGTGTAGTTGCGTCCGGACAGGTAATAGAACGTCGGATTGGTCGCCGCGCCGTTGCCCTGGATGACGCTGCGATGGTCGAACAGGTTATTCAACGAAAGTTGCAGTCTTAGATCAGGCATGAACCGGTAACCGAGATTCAGGTTCGTATAGTTGTACGCCGGCAACCGCGCGTTCGGGTTGTAGTTGGCGCCGCTGGTCTCGCCGGTGGCCGTGTAGCGCGCACCGACGTACTTGGTCAGGAACGAACCATAGAACTGGCCGCGGTCGTAGATGAAACCGACATCGGCCGTGGAACTGGGCGCATTGGCAATCTGCAGGCCCGTGGTTTTCGAATACGCGCTGTTGAGGCTGCCGTTGGCGGTGAAGCTGAAACCCGAATGGCCGAGCACGCGCGTGACCTCGGCCTCGATGCCCTTGTAGATCACGCCGCCCTGGTTGAAGTACACGCTGATCAGCGAACCGCCTGGACCAATCGGTTCTTCGACGCTGTTCACCAGGTTGCCGAAGTCGATGTAATACACGTCGATGTCGGCGACGGTCTCCTCCGTCTTCCACACCAGGCCGGCCTGGTAGTTCTTGGTGGTCTGCGGATCGACTTGGCTGCCGTCGCCCTGCAGGATCGTCACCTTCGGCGCCTGGAAGCCCTCCGCCCACTGCGCATAGCCGGACAGGTTGGGGCTGAAGCGATAGTTCATCGCCACCGCACCCAGGTTGGTGCTGAAGTGGCCGCTTCCGCCCACGGGCAGGAAGTTGGAAACGCCATCCAGTGTGCGGTCGAAGTCCACGTGCTTGAGACCCGGCACGATGCTCAGGTTGTCGACCGGCCGCCATTCCACTTCCACGTAGCTCTGCGTGGTGTTGGAGTGGGCATTGGTGTCGATGATCTGGTCGTTCGGCGTGCCGGCCAGCGTGCGCGGCGTCATGCTGGAGAGATCCACCGTCACCTCGTGCTGGCTCTGGTATGCGTGCTCTGCCCAGATACCGGCGCGCAAAGTGCTGTCGAGCCAGCCGCTGCCGAGATCCTTCTCCGCGCGCAACATGTCGCCCCACGCACGATAGGCGCTGTGGTTGATCGCGCCGGGCACACCGCCGTGCGGCAGCAGCGCCTGGTTGGGCGTATTGCCCAGCAGGTCTACGCCGCCGGGACCGCCATCGCGCAGGCTGTACGTGTAGAGCTTGTTGTCCAGGCGCCAGCTGTTGTAGTCGCCGTGCAGCTGCAGGTACTCGAAATCCGCGTGGCGATCGTCCACGTCGTACTTGTAGAAACCCTGCGTGTCGGGATCGTCGGTCAGGCCGCCGAAATCGATGCCGTAGCGGTCGGTCTGCTTGCGCGGCTGCGCGGTGAAGGTGTTCCAGTTGACCTTGTTGTAATCGGCCACCAGGGTGAGCGTGGTGTGGTCGCCCAAGGGCTGTTTGATCTTGAACAGCACGTTGTCTTGCTTCAGGCCGGCGTTGTCGAGCAGGCCGTCCGTTTCCAGATGGCTATAGTTCACCGATGCCTGCGTGCCGAGGCTTCCGAACGTTCCCGTGTTGCCCTCGCCCGCCACCTGCCAGGTGTTGCCGCTGCCATACATGGTCGAAAGCTGGCCGGAGGGCTTGTCCGTGGTGGGCGCCGAGTACAAGGCCACGGTACCGCCGAAGGTCGCATTGCCGAGATTGCTGGCGGTGCCGGGGCCGCGATCAACCACCACTTCGCCCAAGGATGGCGCGGGAAAGAATGCCGTGGTCGCATGACCGAACGCACCCGGGTCGCCAAACGGAATGCCGTCGAAACTGACGTCGTATTCGCCGTCCTGGAAACCGCGCACAGTGCCGCTCTTGCTGGAGAAGCCCGCACCATTCGGCGACGCATTGATTGCCGACGGCGTGAGTTCGAGCAGCGCGAGGTAATCGTCCTTCGGCGACGCAATGGTCTGGATGTAGTTGCGGTTGAGGATGGATTGCGGCTCCAGTTCCGACAGGCTCGCCTGCGAGGGCGCCAGCGCGGATGCCGTGCCCGGTGGCGCAGCATTGGGATCGTCGACCGCAGCCGACACGGAAATACCCTGCAGATTGCGCGCGTCCTGCGCGGCCACGCCGCAGGCGGCGGCAAGGGCAGCCACGCCCAGGCCGAGACGGATTGCTTGACGCATGAACGACAGACTCCTTTGTTGGCACGCAGTCACCCGCCACGGAGCCGTTCTGGCCCGGGGATCGTGTCGGAGCTGCTGAAATGTGCGACGATGGAAAAGAGTAGCGAAAGCTATCTTTCGGTCATGACAGCAAGTTGACGCTCATGTGGCGACGCAAGAGGCATGGCATTGCGGCAACGCATGCGCATGAGTATTGAAGACTGCTAATGTCGCCGCACGCTCCGTCATCGACCACACGCGTTCGACCAACAAGGAATAGGCATGGGCACCCGCAAGGCCGCGAAGAAAACTGCACCACGCGCGGCAAAGATCAATCTGGACACCAAGCAGCAACCGGTGCAGCAACGCTCCGTGGAAACGTTTGAGCTGATCCTCGAGATCACCGCACAGCTGCTCGGCGACGTGGGCGTGGAACGGCTGTCCACCAATATGGTGTGCGAGAAAGCCGGCATCAGCCCGCCGGCGCTATATCGCTATTTCCCCAACAAGTACGCCATCCTCAAGGAGCTCGGCGAACGCCTGATGGCATGCCAGAACCGCGCCTATCGCGAATGGCTGGAAGCGGAGCAACAACTCGATTACGACGGCTCGCGCGAGGCCACCACGCGCGGCCTGCGCGACATGCAGTCGCGCATCAATGCCGCCACCATGGCCTTTCCCGGATCGGCCTGGATCATGCGCGCCTTGCGTGCGGTGCCCACGCTGCGGCATATCCGCCTGGATTCGCACGAGTCCGTCACCGAGACCAGCTACGAGGCACTGCGCGGACGCTATCCGCATGCGGATGAAGCGGCGCTGCGCCTCTCCATGCGCCTGTCCACCGAAGTGATGTACGCCGCCACGGAAATGGTCATCGACAACCCGCAGCTCGACGGCGACCTTATCAATGCCGAAGTAGCGGAGATGATTGTTCGCTACTACGACAAGTTCGTGGAAAACGAGGAGGCCTATGCGGGCGCACTGAAGAAGCGGGCGGTCCCGAAGAAGCAGCTCAAACCGAAAACGGCGTCTGCCGCGCGCAAAACGCGGCAACGCTGATCGCACCTTCCTGCATTCAATGTGTTCGTGGCGACTGGTAGCTTTCGCCGGGAACGATCGTTGTAACGTAGCCGCCGCTCCAATCGCGATCGAAGATCGATGTCAAGGTGCCGGCCGCTGACTTCCCATTCACGCGCACCGACACATCCACGGTGGTATGGAAGTAGCTCCACTCCCAGTTGCCCGTGCCAATGAACAACTTGTCGTCGTCCGCGACGGCATACTTGGCGTGCTCCACTCTCGCGTAAGGAATAAATCCGCTCGGCGATGGCGGGACGCGGCTGAACTTCACGGTGATATTGGGTAGCGACGCCAGGCTTTTCAGGTAGGACTGCGCGGGCTCAGTGAGAGACCAGTCGCCGACGATGATACGGACGTCCACGCCTCGCGCGGCCGCATCGCGAATGGCTGTATCCAGGCTAGACCACCAGCCCTTGGCGCCGTACTGTTTGATCGCCGACAGCGTCATGACCTGTATGCGCAAGACGTGCTGACTCGCATCGATCATATGCATCAATGCCCCCTCTTCGCTGCTGACCCACGTGGGAATGAGCGATGACGGACTGAAAGCCGGGAAAGCCGTGATCGGTGAAGAACCGCCATCCTGGAGAACGACGGGATTGTCTTCGGTGACAGGCGTGAAGTCGGGCGAAGCCTGCGCTGCCTGGGCGGCCTTGGGCAAATCCGGATGGCCGGCCAGTTGCCAGTCGAATTCAAAGGACGCTTCCACGGTTTTTGCAAAGCGCTCATTGCGAATGCGCGCACCAATTTCGTGGATCTGTTCAAGGGCTCGCCAGTCCCAGTTCTGGCTGCCGATAAACACAGCCTCGTTGTCGATCACCATGTATTTGGCGTGCAGCACGCCACCCGTCAATTCGTCCACGGGAAGAACGCGGATCGTGATGCCGGGCACCTGACGCAGGCGATCCACGCCCTCCTGGTTGCTCTTGAGAAACGTGTGATCCACCAGTACCCGCACGGCGACCCCCGCCGCGGCGCGCTCGGCAAGTGCATTCAATACAGGCGAAAGCGCCCCGCCGCCCGGCTTGTCTGCGATGTAGAACGCAGCCACATCGATGCCCTTGTGGGCAGAGCGGATCATCTGCAGCCAGATGGCCTGCGTGCGCGGCACGCCTGGTTCGCCATAGAACGTTGCCTCCGGCACGCTTTCTACGATCTGAAAGTCAGCCTCGGGCGAGCGCGCAACAGGCTTTGCAGCAACGATCGACAACGACGATAGCCCCAAGACCATGCATGCGCACGTCAGCTTTAGCGTACTTGACCCCATGCTTCGCTCCTTAGCGAGGACCCAACAGAATGATTTCTTTGCTTGAGACGGTTTCATGCGATGGCTCGTGATGCTTCAAGGGAAGCGCAGTGACGGTATTGGCGTGAAGCGATTCACCTGCGATCGCGCATTGGTGATCTTCCAATTCCTCGGCACTGCCGCGGTTGCCCCGGTCCAGGGACGCCTTGATGCTGAGCAGGATGAATCCCGGGTGGCCGTCCGGCGCTCGCGCTCCGACGACAGCGAGGCCATGAAGATCCATTGAGTCGCCCGGCGGGAGTGATGTCGCCAACGACTTGAAGGGGTCATCCGATAACGATGCGCCGTCCACCCATCGGGCGGCATAGGCATGCCCAAAGGGAGGCAGCGGCTGGGCCAGCTTCTGCCACTGGGTGCCCAAGGCAGGAATCAGATGCTGCAAAACTTCGTGCACATCCGTCCGCACACAATCGATATGGATGTGGAGCTGATCCTGTGATCTTCCATAGCGGGAATTCACGGCAAGCATCAGTTGGTCGCGCGGACGAGGGCCCTGCAACGCCGCTTCCACATATTGCTTCGCGTCCCAGGCTCGCGCGAAATAGTTGGGCACGCGGTCCTTCCGCAATGCCGGATCTTCCACACCGCTGATGCGGTCAAGGGGAATCAGCAGGTACTGATAGCGCCCGATCTGATCCTTCAGGATGACGTAGCCGCCATGGCCGCCCTCCCCTGGAACTTCGATGCAAGGCGATGGTGAGTGGGCGCCAGAGGCCGTTGAAGGCGCGCAGACTTGAGCTACCTTCTTCCAAAGCGCATTTCGGTCTCTGCTGCCCTCTGGCTCTGGCTCTGGCAACGGACTATCGGCAAAGACTTCCTGTGCAAGGCTTGCCAGGACGAGAGCGAGACAAATTGAGGACAGCCGTGTCTTCCGGTACGCGCGGGCCATCATCCCCGTTCGCCTCGTGCCAACAGCCACATGGACACGACGCCAGCAGCAATGCCGATGGCTGGCGCCAACCGTGCATTTCCGGTTGCCTTGAGCCAGGCCGCGGGAAGGATGTCCGCCAGAGCGACGTACAGGATGGAGCCGGCGGCAAACGCCGCCGTCAACGCTGCGACCTTTTCCGATGGCAACGTCGCTGCTACAGCCAACGCCCCCGCAGGCACGGCGAGGGCCATGGCAAGCGACAGAACGAAGGCGCGCCGCGGATCATAGCCATTGGAAACGAGCACGCCAGCGCTGGCCATCTCACGGGGTATCTCGTGGATCGCGATGGCGGCAAGCGCTGCATATCCGGCCGTACGGCTCGCCAAGAAAGCGCCTGCCAGGATGATCCCGTCGACCGCATGGTGAATAAAATCGCTGGCGAGCGTCATCCGTGCAGCGGGCGTGACCACGCTTCCATTCATGCGGTGGGCCCGAACGACGTTTTCGACCAAAGCGAGAAACGTCGCGCCAATGACAAAGGCGAGCATGATCTCGCTCAGGTCGTCATGTGACTTCAAGGCGTGCGGCAAGAGATGCAACAGGCTGTCGCCGATGAGCAAGCCCACGGCGATCGCCTGGAGCCACGGCAGCCAGCGAGTCCGGATGCCACCGGGCATCCATACAACGACACGTGAGAACAACGACGTCGCCGCGAGAACGAGGGACGCCACAACGATTTCGATCAAACGAGCATGCACTGAGACGTCCCAATTGGCCGTTGCTTGACGACATCCATGCCCTTAAACCTGGTCACCGCAGATTCCTTGGGGGGCGATAGTTCTGCTGATGGCTACCTCGTCGACACGACGGCTGCCGCTCCATGGCTGGTCGCATCGAAACGCAATCGCTTCCGATGAAATGAAATCTCTCATCCAAAACACGACCCATCGCCTCGCCTTCACTGCGCGGCGGTGCGTTGGCCAAGCCTCCACTTCTCGCCTCCATCGACGCCAACTCTAGATGTTATGTTATAACATAATGATGATGCACCGGCACGGCAGATGCAGCCCTGCCGGAAGTCATGGCGCACCTGGAGAGGCGATTGCGGCCTGGGCGCTCGTAAATCCATGCGACTGCGCAAGTCGCGACGCCGGCATTCTCAGTTTCCCGAAACGATTTTGAGCCCAATGACGCCGGCCAGGATCAGGCCGATGCACAGCACCCTCATCGGCGCCATGGAATCGCCCAGGATCACGATGCCAAGAATGGCTGTGCCCGCCGCGCCAATGCCCGTCCAGACGGCGTAAGCCGTGCCCACCGGCAGCGTACGCAGCGAGTACGAAAGCAGAAAGACGCTCAACAGGCCGGCAAAGATCGTCAGCAACGCCGGCCCCAGTCGCGTGAATCCTTCGGACCATTTCATGCAGAGTGCAAAGGCGATTTCGAAGACGCCGGCAATCGTGAGCAGTAGCCATGACATAAGTACAGAACCCTTCGTGGATTCGCCGGGCACCATGACCCGGCGAAGTGATCGGCAAACCCATGGCAGTCCGATGGGCCGCTCAGGTATCAAGCCGTGGGTGGCGCTGGACAGGCCAAACTGCGCCGTAGATCAGCGAGCCAAGCAGTTGCACGTCCAGCCATCGATCGAGGCGCCGATCAGGCGGCTGCAGCAGCGGCGGGCGTCGAGCGAAATGCGATACCGAAGCGATTGAACGCGTTCATCAAGCCGATCGCGTAGGTGAGATCCGCAAGCTCCTTGTCGCTGAACTCGGCAGCCGCGGCCGCGTAGTCGGCCTCCGGAACGCCGGTCTCGGCAACGCGCGTCACACTCTCGGCCCAGCCCAGTGCAATTCGCTCGCGGGGAGAGAACACCTTGCCCGCGTCGTGCCATACCGGCACCAGGACTAGCTTGTCGATGCTGATGCCGCCCTTGATCAGGTCGCGGGAATGCATGTCGATGCAGTACGCACACCCGTTGATCTGGGAAACGCGCAGATAGACGAGATTGACCAGCTCCTGCGGGAGCCCACATTTCAAGAGGGATGCGTACACGCCACCGAAGGCTTTGTATCCCTCGGGCGACACTTTGGCGTAGTCGATGCGGTTGCTCATGATGTAACCCTTCGCTTGTTGTTGGAGGATTACATCGTGCGGCAACGTGGCTCACCCAAAAAGAACCAAGAATGATGCTTTCTTATAGGCCATGATTTTTCCCGATCGCTGATTGCCGATCGCTCGCTACACCAACTTCAAGAAGCGTTTACCTAGCGCCTCAGCCGCACGCTGAGTGCCAATATTGGTGAAATTGAGCAACAAGGCCGAGGGTCCCCTGCTGCCCACCATCCAATCCGTCAACGCTTCACCGTACAAACCCTCGTCACGCATGCGTGCAACAAGCCGGCGATCCGACCGCCCTCCCCTGAGCCGCAGGATCAGGTGCATTCCCCCGGGCTGAGGGTCGATGCGCATGTATTTGTGCAGCACGCTCTCCAGGCCGGCTGCGGTCGCCTCTCGACGCTCGGCATAGAGCTTGCGCATACGCTGGATGTGACGCGCGAAGTGTCCCTCCGCGATAAACGCAGTGACGATGGCTTGCGTAAGCTGCGGACTGCCGCCAACGAAAGTGCGGCTGACGTCTTCGAATCGTTGTACCTGCTCCGGCGGCACGACCAGATAGGCAAGCCGAAGCGCAGGCAAAAGCACCTTGCTGAACGTACCCGCGTAAAGCACGCGCCCATCCCGATCCAGACTTTTCAAGGCAGGCAGAGGGCGACTGACGTACCGATACTCGCCGTCGTAATCGTCCTCGATAATCCAGCCTTGGTTTCGTGTGGCCCAGTCCAGCAACGCCAGCCGCCGTGGAAGCGACAGGGATACACACAGCGGACTTTGGTGCCCAGGCGTGACGACAGCGGCGCGCGCACGGGGAGCCAATTTCAAGCCTTCAGAAACGATCATCCCGTCCGCATCCACCGGTACCGGCACGCAGGTCATGCGCATCAACTCCAGCAAGTCCCGCGTGGGCGGGTAGCCGGGATTCTCGTTCCAGACGCGATCGCCGGGCTTGAGCAAGGCATGTGCGATCAGTTCGAGCGTATGACGATATCCCGACGTCACGAAAACCTGCGCAGGAGAACAGTCGATGCCGCGTGAGACCTGAAGATAGGCAGCAATGGCGGCGCGCAGGCCGTACAAGCCCAATACGGAAGGATGGACCATGTCCGACGGCTGCATCGCACGTATGCAACGCGCGCCAAGGCGTGCCCAGATCTTTCTGGGAAACGCGTCCAATGCGGGTAAACCCATTTGGAATGGCAGGACCGAGTCGGGACGGAAGCTGGTCGCGATAGTGGGAGGATCCGTGCGAAGTACTGCGTCCGCCATCGGGATGTGTGGCGTCAGTCCCGGCGTCACGATGGTTCCCGCCTGGCCGCGGGCCTGGATGTAGCCCTCCGCAGCCAGCAGCGAATAGGCGGTCTCGATCGTCCCCCTTGCCAGACCCAGCTCCTTGGTCAGCGCGCGTGCCGAGGGTATGCGGTCGCCAGGCTTAAGCAATCCGTTGGCAATGGCGCTGCGAAACCGGTCGTAGATCTGCCGGTAGAAAGGCTCAGTCGCCGCAGGGTCCAACGGCGACAGTCCGCTGTTTCGGGTCACGTTCATGGACTAGTCGATCACACAGTTTGTTCAAGAACGGAGTGTACCGCCGGAAATCAGGTGCGCCTTATGCAGATCGGCTACGCCAGGCGGATGGCTTGATCATGGCCCATATGAAAGTTCCACTTATGGACCTTCGATAGAGGTCACGCCGTTTGTAGGATGAAGGCTACTCCTGTACCCCAAGGCACCCGCATGAATATTCTTCACGTCAGTATCAGCCCCCGTGGGCGGGCCGCCGAGAGCTACCGGCTTTCGCGAAAAATCGTGGACCAACTGCTGGAAAAGCATCCGGCTGCGACCGTGATCCATCGAATGATCGGTGACGGCTCGCTGTCGCATGTCGATGAAAACTACGCGATCTCCCAGCACGCGACCGAGGATGTCTCCCAGGAAGGCACCGCCGCAACGTCGGCAGAACTGATCAGGGAACTGCAAGACGCCGATATCGTGGTCGTGGGAACGCCCATGCACAACTTCACCGTGCCTTCCGCGCTGAAGGCATGGATCGACCACGTGGTTCGCGTGCGCTGGACGTTCAACGTGAGTCCTCACGGGAAAGTACCGCTGCTTGCCGACCGGCCGGTTTTCGTCGCCATCTCCTCGGGCGGAAGATTCGCCGAGGACGGCACGCGCCAGCCGGATTTCCTCACGCCGTATCTGAAGGCCGTCTTCGCCATCATCGGCTTGCGCGATCTGAAATTCCTGTCCGTCCAGGGCACAGCCTTTGGCGCCGAGGCACTGGCAGGGGCGAGAGACGGTGCAGATCGGGCTCTGCAGGACTATTTCCATCCGCTGTCTGCTTAAGAGAACGCCCCGACGACACTGACCTGTCACGCAAGCGAGTACGCATTTGCCGGCGATCCGCCTGAATTCAGGTGGATCGAACGCATCGTGTGGGCGCAGGAATGTCATCGTCACCGTGTCAGTCCTGCGCCTGCGAGACCGCCGCGGTGCAGCCCTGCACTGGGCCAGACAGTAGACGAAGGGGCAATGCCCCCTCGCGCCGCCCGAAGCGGGCCGCCCCGCGAAGCGGCACTTTGAAGCCACTCCGCGCCATAACGCCCATGCGGCGACCTCCTCGAAAACGCCATTACTTACGCCTTCTCCGATGAGGCATCGCCGGTTCCCTGCAGAAACTTAGCCATGCCTTAGCAGCGCCGGCCAGATGGGCGTCTATCACATCTCCAGCCTTGACAAGGTATTACGACAGAAAGAAGAATGAGAACGATTCTTATATAGATGCGTGATCTTGCTGATCGGTATCGCCAGGGAAGCAATTACTTGTCGGGGACAACCATGAAGATACGACTGCTGACGTTCGCCCTGCTGGCGGGCATGGCCACCATGCCTGCCGCTCACGCTGATGAACCTCTTTTCGGCTACATCTACACGACCGACACCCTGCCCAAGGACAAGAGTGAATTGGAGCAATGGGCCACTCTGCGCGAAGGACGTTCGCAGGGAACGTTCCACCTTTTGCAGACCCGTACCGAGTACTCCTATGGCGTGTCCGACAAGCTCCAGTTGTCCGGATACATGAATCTGGCGTGGACCAAGGTCGACGGCAACGTACCCGATGGCAGCACGGCCCCGCCTGAAGTGTTCGCCGACTACAACGTTCCTTCGGAAGGTTCGTGGAGCCGCAGCCGTTTGGAGAGTTTCTCGCTGGAGGCGATCTATCGGTTCGCCAGCCCGTACACGTCGCCGGTAGGCGCTGCCGTCTATATCGAGCCTTCGCTGGGGCCGCGCACGCAGGAACTCGAAACTCGCCTGATCCTCCAGTCGAATTTCCTCGACGATCGCCTTGTGTTTGCCTTCAACACGACGATTGGTCAGGAGAAGCGTTATCTGCACGGCGACCCCACTGCGGATCCCACGTCGGACGACTACCGTGATCATTGGGACAAGGAAACCGACGTCAATTTTGGCCTTGCCGGCAGCTATCGTTTTGCGCCCAACTGGTCGGTGGGTGCGGAGGTGCAGAATGAGCGCGAATAGGCGGGTTTTAATCCGTTCGAATCGAACAAGCGAACCAACGTGGCATGGTACGCAGGTCCTACCCTTCACTACGGCGGCCGCCACTTCTTCATGACTTTCACGACGCTATTCCAGCTGCATGGCGCGCGTGACTACGCCAATCCGGCGGACGAAAGCTTCGTTGTCCATGGCATCACGAATGCCGATGATTTCGAGAAGTATCGATTCCGGTTGAAGCTTGGCTACTATTTCTAAGCTTGCGGCAAGCCCTTCGTTTGCACAGATGGCTCTTTTTCCAGGTATCCGGACACGATCAGCATGAATCATCGCTTCCTACTTGTTCCCGTGGCCGCTCTGGTCATCGCAGCCCCTGTGCAGGCGACGGTCTATCTAAGCGTCGAGCAGGCGCAGGCGCTGATGTTTCCAGGCGCCTCGCTTACTCCCATGCCCCTCACGCTGACGCCCGAACAAGTGAAGAGCGTAGAGCGAGCCAGCGACGTCAACGTGCTCTCCCCACAGATCAAGGCATGGCGCGCTTCCACGGGAGGATGGTTTATCGCCGACCAGGTGGTGGGCAAACATGAGTTCATTCCGTTTGCCCTGGCCATCGACGAGCATGGTGCCGTCAAGTCGGTCGAGATTCTCGAGTACCGGGAGGCTTATGGCGATCAAGTGCGCAACGAAGCCTGGCGGGCGCAGTTTGTGGGCAAGACGCATGCCTCTCCCTTGAAGCTCAACGACGACATCAAGAACATCTCCGGAGCCACGCTATCCAGCCGTCATATGACAGATGGTGTGAAGCGCCTTCTTGCCATGTATGAGCTTGTACTTGCCCACACCAACGGTTGAACGTGCCCAGCCATGGCTGGGTACCACCGTCGTCATCCGTGTGGAGGGCGAGGACGACCCTGCGCGCGTCCACGCTGCCATCAGCGAGGCCTTCGCGGCGATTGCGCACGTTCACGGGCGAATGAGCTTCCACGAGCCGGCGAGCGACCTCTCTCGCTTGAATCGAGCGACCGTAGGCGTTCGTGTTGGCGTGGACGAAGCAACGCTCGCGGTCTTGCGTGAAGCCACAAGGCTCGCCGAACTGACCGATGGCGTATTCGACATCACTGTTGGCGCGCAGCTGGTAAAGCGTGGCTTCTTGCCGCCGCCTGGGGAAAGTCGAGCACCCGACGCCTCTGCCACGTGGCGCGACATCGAGCTGCTCGAAGATGGCGTGCGTCTGCACCGGTCGCTGTGGATTGACCTGGGCGGCATCGCCAAAGGCTACGCCGTCGATCAAGCCATCAGGGCCTTGCGCGCGGCCGGCGTTACGCGTGGCTGCGTCGATGCCGGCGGCGACCTTCGCATGATAGGAGAAGGGCCGCATCGCGTTGCCATCAATAGCGGCTTTTCATCGGATCACTTTGCCGTCATCGAACTGGGAGAAGCGGCCGTCGCCACGAGCACGGGCCGTGCCTTCGAGCACCAGGGCGTACATCTCGATGGCCGGAACGGATTGGATTCCGGGCTGGATCGCTGCACGAGTGTCGTCAGCGCGCACTGCATCCATGCCGACGCACTCACCAAAGTGGTCTTGGCACTGGGTAGGCAGAGCGACTCCATCTTGCGCCACTATGGCGCCACGGCCTATTTGCAGGACAGCACCGGCCAATGGACGGTTCTGGGAGAACTACCCTCGTGACACATATGCGACCACCCACCGTGGTGGGCCATCATCGGACGCCACTGCGTCTGTCCAGGCGTCGTCGCCACTTCATCTACGGCGTTGGATGGCTGCTATGGGGCACCGGGGCGCTGTGGCTCGCGTTCCACTACTTCTTCATGGGCCGGGGTGAGTTTGGCGATACGCCACATCCGTCGGAACCGTGGTGGCTGCGCTTGCACGCTGTCGCGGCGTTTCTCTCGCTCTGGAGCTTCGGTCTTGTCTGGGGAGTCCATATCGTTGCCGGCTGGCAAACACGCAGGCAACGTGTATCGGGCGGCATCCTATTTGGCACGCTCACCTGGCTCACGCTTACCGGTTACCTGCTCTACTACCTCACCGATGATTATTGGCGCAGCGTGAGCGCTCTAGCCCATTGGATCGTAGGGCTCGCGATACCGCTGGTGCTGGCGGTGCATGTGATCCTGGGGCGGCGTCGGGCCAAGACGTAACGCATTGGCGCTTGGCGGTGAGTGCTTGGCGTGATTCCACGTCTTAGGCCCGCAAATCCGCATGGCGAGTCACTGGCCAGGACTGCCCTGCTTCAAGCCTCTCGCCAGCGACTCCACATTGCTAGTCCAGGCGGAAAGCAAATCGGGGTCCTCTTCCCAGAGCTCCCTGAGTTCGCTGGACTGGCCGCATACCCGCAAACACGCCTTCGAACCAAGCTCGGCTAGCGAGGAGAAGTCCAGTGCGGCCAGGCGTTCGCGCCAAGCGATACGGGCCTCGGTTTCGTCATCGTCCAATGGTTGCCCGTTTTTTGCCGAGAGGATGACTGCCGCGCAAGCGAGTACAGCTTGGCCGGCGTCATACTCCACGTAATCGGCGGCAATCGCGGTCTCGAAAGCTGCCCGCATGACCGCTCGTGGGTCGGCTCGCGGAATAAGCTGCTCCTCGAGGAAATCCAAAGCGGTGTCGTCGTCGAAGACCTTCGCACCCCAAGCACCCATCTGCCTCTCCTTACTTCAATAGCTAGCTGACAATTTGAATGCGCGACACGCTCATTCTTTCAACTTGTGGCTGTCCTCGGCCGTCAAATCCAGGCCGTAGACCTCGCGCAGCTTCTGGACGTGCTGCAGCGTCCTGGTCGAAAAAGGCTTCTTGTTTTCGAAAGCGTGCAAGGCGATCCCCTCGATCAAATCGCCCAATGAGATGTCCATCGTCTCTGCGAGGCTCTTGAGCACTTTCAAGATCCGCTTTTCGATTCGCACGCCTGTTTGCACGCGATCGATCTTCATCTTGTCATTCATGGTGACTTCGTCGGTTGCCCAGATTCGAATTTAGCTGACGGCCAAGGACTTCCGAAACAACAGGCTCCTCGGACTCCGCTCCAAAAACGGCTTTTCCTTGTAATCCAAGCTTCGGTAGAGGGCAACTGCAGGCATGAGATCCTGCCCTGTATCGAACTCGATGGTCCTGCCGCCCTTCCCTGCCACGAAACGCTCTGCCTGCATCATCAGGGCGCGCCCAATGCCTGAGCGACGCGCCGCGGGAACAATCCAGAGGCGATAGAGCCTGGCAAGTTCGGCATCAGCAGCAAAACTGACTACGATCATGCCCGTGACCGAGAGATCGCGGAACGCGAAGATCGCATGGGCATGCTCCAAATCATGCGGAGTGAGTGAGCCCTCGGGCTGGTCGTGGCCGCCCTGGCGAAGCTCGGCCGTCATGTGCGCACTGATGCGATGAAAGAGGCTGCAGTTTGCCGCCGTCTCCAGAAAATCGATCGTGTTGTCGGAGATGATCGCGTCGTCCATCGTGGCTGCCCTATGAGATCAGTGCGGTTGAGCGGTGGCGTGAGCAAGCATGCTGGCGATCGCCTCTCGCCACTCTGGGCCCTGCGCGGTGAAGAACTGTTCGAATTGGGCAAGATACTTGGCGTCGGCGTCTTTCAGTGGCGTGCGACTGCACCAAACATGCACGCGCACGGTAGTGGGGTCTTTCTGGCTCAGGGAGATGTCGTAGCGTGATACGCCTGTCTCTGGAATGAAGATGAGATAGCCGACCTTGCCCTGCTCAGGCTCATAGCGGTCCATGACCCAGGTTGCGGCGCCCCACTCGGATTTCGTCTGGAAAACGGCGCCGATTTCTTGGCCGCCGCCAGCGGGGCGGACAAATTCAGGGCTCCAGTCAGGCGCCCACTCTCGTTCTTTCACTGGCCCAAAATAAGGCGTCAGTGCCGCCACGGTTCCCGGCAATTCGAAATCGAACTCGCGCTCCGCATACATGTGTGCCACTCCGGCTTGGGAGGATGGGTTCAACGTGCCGTGAATTCGATGTGCGCCAGGTGCACCGTGCACCCCTTTCGCAGTGCTCTGCGAATGGACCATGGCAACTCCCAGGCCGACCGCAAGAGACGCGGCTAGGGCACCGACTACTATGATTTTCATGCGCATTGAAACCCCCGCGGCTAGATAGGCAGCCCTCGATAACTCAGCTCGCTTTCTTTCATTAATGTACCTTGGTACCAAGGTACATAATAGACCTCAGGTGAGCGGCCCTGCAAGTGGGTTGTTCTATGCCTTTTTCCCGTCGCGAGGCGCCAGCAATCGCATCGACACGACGTCCGAACGAACAGTTGCCCACGGTCCGTTGCCAGGGCAACGGCCGCCCTGTAGGTTGGACGCATGGCGCTGAAACGGATGGACAACGTAGGCATCGTCGTCGAGGATCTCGACGCGGCGATCGCTTTCTTTGGCGAGCTCGGCCTCGATCTCGAGGGGCGGACCGTGATCGAAGGAGCATGGGCCGGACGCGTTACCGGACTGCCCGGTCAATGCGTCGAAATTGCCATGATGCGCACGCCTGACGGCCACAGCCGGCTCGAGCTCTCGCGGTTTCTCGCCCCAGCTGCTGTCGCCGATCACCGAAACGCCCCGGTGAACTCCCTGGGCTACCTGCGCGTCATGTTCGCCGTGGATGACGTCGACGAGACGCTCAAAAGGCTTCAGAAGCGAGGCGCACAACTGGTAGGCGAAGTTGTTCAATATCAGGACGCGTATCGGCTCTGCTATATCCGCGGCCCTGAGGGCCTGCTCATCGGACTCGCCCAAGAACTCCGTTGAGCTCCCTCGCCAGCGGGCTAGCTCAAGGCCTGCCAGGTGAGTGGACCGACGATGCCATCGGGTACCAGGCTGCGAGTGCGTTGGAACGCACGTACCAGGGCTTCGGTATGAGGACCGAAATAGCCGTCCGGGCTCGCGCCGACCTTGCCTTGTATGAGCTTCACCAGCTCGCCCACCGCGCCGCGTCGCAAGGTTGGTCGGCCCAGTGCATGGCCAGGCTGGTTCGGCTCCGTCGACGGTATCAAGGGACGCACCGCAAAACTTCCACTCATGACACCGGCAACGGATTGGCGGAATGTCGCCATGTCGAAGGACGGATCGCTCTTTCTGCCAACAGGCAGCGCGTACTCCTTGTGGCCCGCACAGGCATCGGCACCACGCTCCAGCTTGGCGAGGATGGCGGCCACGCCACGACGATAAGCGTCCAGTTGCACCGACGGCCATGGCTCGCCGACACCGGAATTCTCCGCCTCAATGCCTATGAAACTGGAGTTCCCGGTGGTGCAGCCCTGCCACACACCTGCCCCCGCGTGATTGCAGCGACCGGCGGCCACCACATAAAACGTGCCGTCCCGCCCCAGCCCTAGTTGTGCCAGCGGACCGGCGAGATCCGTTCGTCCTTCGATCAGCGTGCGCAGCGTCGGCATATTGCCCGGATTTGGATTGGCGGTGTGGTGGCACATCACGCCTTCGACGTGCCCCATGTCACCGCGCCCGCGCGTTTCCCAGCCATCGACCGTGGCCACTTTCAGCCCCGCATGCCGCAGGACCGGTTGCAACCAAAGCAGGCTATAGGTCATTGCGCCACGCCTCCCTGGGCACAAGGAAGGTCCTGGTCCAGGGTCGGCGCCAGCGGGTTGGCGCCGCAGCCATCGAGTTGCGCGCTCCCGGCGTCGTGCGCGGCTGCCATCACTGAAGAGTCCGCGACTCCATGAAGCGACTGGCTCGGCGGTGTTGTGCTCTTGGATGTCGCCTCCACCAGGACATTGCCTTGTTCGCCTGATGCCGAGGGTTTGATGCTGCTCCTCAACGTCATGATCTTGTTGAGCACGTCGAACCAGAACGGTGCTCCCAGCGTGACGGCAAAGGCCGTCAGGAACCACCCCAACGCAGGGGCCACGAAGGTGTGCCAGGCATACGAAGCGCGTCCGGCTTTTGCTTGCACATGCCCCTCGTCGGCTTGCGCCCATCCAATCGGCAACGACGTTTGGGCTATGAGTTGTTGGATGGGATCGAAGTCCTTGGGACTGCTCTCGGGCCGCTTGGCCGCACTTTCGGCTTGGGCGACCAGCGCCTGCCGCACCGACGGATTTGCGTAGAGGTAATCAGCCAGTGCGAGCGTGTTGATATTGAAGCCGATCGCGAGGCCGAGCCCGAGCAGGAAGATGACCAGCTGGCTCGCACGCTTGTACATGCCGGAGATCCGGTCCATGGCACTGTCGTACCAGGCCTCGACATGCCGCACGGTCTTTTCCAGGTCATCGCCTGCCGTGTTGACCGCCATGCTGACGACGCGTTGAAGCGTCGCGTTCGGCAAGGTCTGAATACCGGAACGTATCGATGCCAGGGAGAGCTCCACGCTATCCGCCAGCGTCGGATCAGTGGCGGCCTGGCCGGATGGTCCGCGCGCCGCCATGTCGAGCAAGGCCAGCGCGAAATTGCGCGATGGAATATAGGACGGGAGATTGTGCCCGCGACTGTACCAACGCGGATTCATGGCCAGGGGTGCCGCGGGATAGACGCCGAAGTAGAGCGGATCGATCAAGGGGTGCTGATACAACTGCCGGGTCAAGCTCCCCGAGTCGACATCGCTCAACAACTCGCGTATGCCGCGCTCCAGATAAGCCGCCCGCGTCTTCAACCACGCCTCGATGCCTTCGCGAATGGCCGAGCACATCATGCTCAGGATGATGTAGATGAAGACGATGCCGATCGCCACATCGAGGATCGCGGAGCCGAACATCGAGTTACGCCCTCTTCGCGTGCCTATCGCCAATCACGGCCGATGGCTCGAACCCCGCCATCGGTCCCTGTTGCTTTCGCCGCCCGTGCCTTCGCTGTTCTAGCGAGTGGGTGACTTTTTTGGCGCCCTTTTTCGCGTTGACTTCACCGTGGTCTTGGCTGCGGTCTTCGCATTGGCCTTGGTCCTGGCGTTGCTTTTGACCTTGGTCGGCGCACCGGTGACGGCAGACTCTGCGAGAGGCTTGGCGGCGGGCGACGCCGCATGACTCGCCGTGGAGCCTGTCCCGAACGAGGCCGTACGATTCGGCGAACGCTGCAGCAGCGCGCAGAGTGAATCGAACCGGCAACAGCACTCGGCGTACGAGCCGGCGCCCTGGCTGATCCCAAGCGTCGCATAGTGGTGCATGCCACGAGACTTCAGCGCGCCTGGCTGGCCGTTGCTCTGGGGCCAATCGAGGCTGCCGTTGCCCGCCACGCGCGCGGGTATGAGCCAGTAGTCCCCGGTGGCATAGACACCGCCCACGGAGAATGTCACTTCGATGCCGTCCTCCAGGTCAAGCGGCGCGCCTTCGATGAGCGGTACGCAGCCCTGCATGTTCACGCCATCCTTTTGATCCCAGCGGCGCATGAGCGGATGTTTCTGCGGACTATTGCTGACCGCATAGGCAGCCACTCCCGTCGGCGGGGCAAGGATCACCTGCTTGCTGGCGATCTTGATAGCGGTGACTTGGAGCAGAGGGCCAGTCAGCTGGCCCAGCGTGTAGTCGTCGTCGACAAGTTCTACCCAATCATCGACGGCGAGACCAAGCCGCTGGTCGCGACCAAGGCTTGCCACGGTCACGACGATCTGTGCGCTGCCATCGGCTTGTTGCTCAGTAGCAGTCTCCAGCACAGAAAAGATCACCGAGCCGTCTTCGCGGGAAAACTTGAAGGTGGCGCCATTCGCACCACCGGCGGCGCCTGCCAGCCCGCCCTGGTGAACCTCCACGCGATACAGCTGGTTCTCGCATCCGCGATAACGGGCGTCTGCCGAGATCACGCACGGATCGATGTCCGATGGAGCCGGCCCCAATTGGGCCTGCATAAGTGGCCATGCATACGTGGCGCGCGCTCCAAGGATGCCGCCGATCGCCTGGCACAGGTTGCTGCCATTGGCGATACCCGCGGCCAGCGACTGGCGCAGGGCGTCGACCTGCGCAAGCTGGCTGTTGATCGCCGCTGACGCGGCAGCATCATTGCCTGCGGCTTTCAGGCGTAGCTTGAGCGCAGCGGTAATGTTGTCCAACAGGCTCGCCTCCAAGCCAAGCAATCGAATCTGCCAGATCGTCTGCGCGCGCGATGCCGTGTCCACGCCATCCAGCGCAAGGTCAAGCAGCGACGGCGCCTCGATGGCCGACACATGCCGCTCCCACACATCGAGCCATAGCGCGAAACTCGGCGGCGGTTGATTCCAGCTGCCGGCAGTGTCCAGCGGCGTGGGGGCATAAGGCTGGCTGCCCAGCGTACAGTCGGCGTCGTTTTCACAGAGAATGCCATCGACATAGAAGTGGCCCGCTTTCAGCGGCCATGCCGACAGGCCACCCTGGCCGGCCGTCACCTGGAACCCGCTGCCCACGGCCCAGCACGGACCCACCAGATCGCGGATCAGCGTATGCAGCAGGTGGAGCTGGATGCCGACCTGCTCGTTCCAATCCGCCTCCAGCAGCACCCTGCCCTGTTGCTGCAGCACGCGTGTCCGGTGTTGGGTCGGATCGAACGTGACGCGTGCAAAGTCACCCTTCATGATCGATCTCCTAGCTCGCGTAGAGGATGCCGGCGTCGGTGCTGGCCGGCACGTATTCCTGCAACCGCACGGCAAGGTTGGCCTCGCGCTGCGGTTCGTACAGATCGTGGTACACACCCATCGCCGAGCCATCTGACGCGCCACTGCGGATCTCCTCGCAGCAAGAGTCGTGCAGGCGAACATAGTCGGGTGTCGCATAGCGAAGGCTGCGCAGCAACGGTGTGACGCGCAGGATCTCGGCGGGTCGCTGTGTCATTGGTGCGGCCGCCGTCGCCAGATCAGGCTGGCAGTGGAAGCGCTGAGGCGTGCGTGAGCCTAGCGGCACAAAACAGAAGCGCATGCAGCCCAGCTGGCGGCGCAACACACGCAGCGGGCTCACGAAGATGCTGTCCTCGGCCAGCTCGATTGTGTGCGCCCGCACTTCGCCGATCACGGTGCAGCGCCGGATGCTGGCGTTTACATAGGCGACTGCCTCGTCGGGCGCGCCGATCGCCACACGCGCCGGACCGGTAGCGTCAAGCACGCTGTCGCATAACTGCAGTAGCGGCGGCTCGCCACGGCGAGGCGGACTGATCACCGAAATGGGCCCGATGATGCTGTGCTCCACGCGCAGTGACGCACGCGTGCCATCCAGCGTCACGCTCGGCTCGCCAGGACGCCTGGGGTCGCACTCGCATTGCAGCGTCCAGCCCGGCACCAGGGTGCAATGCCGTATCACCAGCTCGCACAGGTCCGGCGCAGGCGTGGCGGCATCCGCGTCGTCGCCTTCGACGTGGACTTCGATGCCTCGCCCGATGATCAGCAGGCCATCCAGCAGGAAGCGGCTGCCGGGGCCGCCGCTCACGCTGAGCGCGTCCTGCTGATTGGCCTGCGCGTCGAGCAGGCGAAGCACCGGACGCGTGCGATCCGCCGCGCGCAGCTGGATCGCTTCGCCAGCCGCCAGTTGCAGGTCGATGCCGCCGTCGTACACGCCGCTCTCGGCCAGCTCGATGACCAGCGCTTTCAAATCTGGCGCCGCTGCCTTGGCCTCGGACCACGCCACCAGGGCATCAGCGATGCTGGCGAAATGTCCGGGCGGGAGGTTGGCCTGGGTTGCCTCGCTGTTCGGCAACTTCGTATGCACAACATAGTGCGTGGCACTTTTCAGGTCATGAGTTTTCGGATCGCGTCCGATCAGCCCGGGTGTGGCCCGCATGTACTCTCCGCCACCAAGATCGGCGGCGAATCCGTATTGATAACTCACCCAGACACCATGCTTGGGGCGCGCGTTGGCGGGAAACATCAGGCGCCCCCGCTCGGGGTCGACCGCCACGCGGCCCCTGGGAATCTGGTAGCGCCACTCCGACAGATCCGCTGGCAGCAAGGCCTCGCGCGGCACCGGCTGGCCCTGCCCTTTGGATGGCCAGTTCGGTGCATAGATAAGCACGCTCTTGCCGTCGCCGTAGATGTCGGCGGACACGCTCGCGTAGTCGGCCAGCGGCCCGCGATCGGCAAAACGATAACGACGCAACGGCACCGGCAACTGAAGTTCCTGCGCCACGGTGGTTGCCGCCGGCGGAGTCTCCGGGCGCTGAAACAACGGCGTGTCATTGCCCAGCACGCTGAACGTGTAGCAATGGGGCCCGATGTCTTCCACGCAATACGCCGCCGTTGCCGTCACCGCATAGCTGCGCAGCCGGAATACGAACAGGCCCAGATCGGGCACGCCATAGCGTCCACGGCGATGATGGCTGCCCATGCGTCTTACATCCACGCTGTGAGCCAGCGGGTCGAAGGCGCCATTGGCCCAGCGGATACGCTGCATGACGCCCGGATCGCGGACGTTGGCGGTGCCGCCTCGGGTGCGATGCTGGTGGTCGAGGTGTTGCATCCAGCCCAGCAGTCGGTAGAACTCCACTGCCCGCGCGGGCCAGCCGGCGGCGTCGCGGGCCAGATCATCGAGCAAGGCGAGCGTGCCTTTGCGGCGGCGCGCATCGATGGTGTTCGCCACGTCAGCACGCGGGGCGAGCACGCGGCCGAGCTTCGCGGCTGGTGCACCATCCTCCCCCAGGGCCTGCGCTTCCGGCAGCAAGCCATAGCCGAGCAGGTCGCCGATATAGGGCACGACCCAGTCATCGCAGGTTTCGATAAACCAGTTGTTGTAGAGCCGCGTGATATCCGCCTCCAGCAGATTGACCTGGGTCGTCACGACGCGCAGGAAGTCCCTCAGCGGATAGCCGACCTCCGCATCGCGCATGCGATAGACGACCGGCATCAAGTCGTAGAGGCGATCGCGGTTCGCGCTCATCACGGGATCTCCTGCAGCAACAAGGTGTCCGGCACATCGGCGAGGAAGTAGGCAAGCTGGGCTGGTTTTACCTTGCCATCGGCGCCATAGCGCGCACCCAGCACAGGCACCGACGAGTTCAGCACTCCCGCGGTTTGTGCAGCGGTGGCTGGCGAAGACTTCGGCTCCGGTAAGCTAGTGCGGCTGACCCCGGCGACGTTGTCGCCGTTGTCCCGATCATCTATCTGGAAACCGGCCAGAATGCTGGCCTCGTCGATGCTGCCGAACGCATCCATATCGACCCACGCGACGCCGCGCACGCCCTGCATGCAGGCGACGATCTCGCTGATATACAGGCTCTGGGCCAGCTCGCGCCGCTCGAAGCCGAAGCGCTCAAGCAGGCGCGATCGCAAGACCGGCTCAACCGCCTCCCATGTGTAGTCGGTCAACAGCCCGATCTTTGCACTGAGCGTGAGGGTGAGCAGTTCGCGCACTTTGAGGCCCACGGACAGCGACGGATCGCCATAGCGTTGCATGGCCAGCAGCAGGTTCAGATAGACATCGGAGGTTTCATCGATCGGTATGTCGCCGGCACCGGCGATGGTGACCCACACCTGCCCGCCCAACTTCACCGCCGACGCCTTGCCAACGCCGCCGAAGGTGCGTGCGAAATCGGCATAGTCCGCCACGGAAACCAGGCGGTCGAGCGCGAGTACCGCCAGCGGCACGTTGCGCCGCGCCTGGTCGCGTGTTTCAGCATCCGCGCCGCCGGTCGCCGGCAGCGGATTGATCACGTCTTTCACGCCCAGCGGCTTGGTGGCCAGCAAGCTGATCTGGCCCGCATCGACGTTGCCCGACGCGCCGATACCGTTACGGTAGTTCGCCACCAGATTTTCAATGCCGGTAGGCACTCGCGCGCCATGAACACCGTCACCGAAAGTCACACTGGTCTTGCCGCCATCGTCGGTGGAGGTCACAAAGCTGCGCTCGGCGGACGCCGCATCGGCAAGACTTTCCACTTCGTGCCACTGCACACCATTGACCACTACCTTAAGCGTGCTTTGCACACCATTGACGGTCGGCGCGGACACAAACGTCAGCGGCGCCTGTTTCAGCGCGAAGCTCGGCATCGCGATGGCGCTGTCGCCATTGCCCAGCACTTCATGGCGAGTCTCGCCGTTGGTGGCATGCACAACGTTGGCATAGATGCTGACGGTGTTTCTCACGTACCGATACGACAAGCCCTTGTCTTCGTCGAACACCAAGGTGCTGTGTACGGTGTCGCCGGGAAGATCGCTGCTGGAGCTCTGCTCGACGCCGGCGATCATCACCAACTCGGCGCCAATCACTGGATGAGAGCCAGGCACATCGGCGCGCTGGCCTTGCACGATGACCCAGCGTCCCACCTTCAGGCCATCGATCGCGCCGTCCAGGGTCAGCTGGGTGGCGCTGTCCCCGGGAAGGTTGGCTGGACTGTCCATGCCTACCTCGTCATCGATCGGCATGCTGGCCAGCTGCAGCAGTTCGCTCTGCGCATAGACCTGGGTGCCGCGCAGCCTGGAGGTAATGGTGTCGCGGGAGATGTCCCATAGGGGCGCTTTGGTATTGTTGGCGAGTGCGATCTCCGTAGTCTTGCCGCTCATCCCGTAGGCGGTACGCGGATGTATCTTCACGTTGCGCACCTTGGCCACCACGGGCAACGAACCCGGATCATCGCCGGGTTGCCGGATGACGACATAGCTGTCTGCCTCGATGCTGTCATAGGCATTGTCCAACTGCAGCACATCGACAAGTTCGTGCTGGGCCGACGGCTTCCAGTCGGGGGCGGGACCTGGCACGAACCGCAGGGAAGCCTTGGTCAACTTGTCGCGGTTGGCATACAGGCCGGTAGGTACGGCAGCGTTGTAGCCAAACAGGCAGGCTGGGGTGCGCAGCACATGGACCGATGACAACGCTAGTGAGGGCGTTTCCAGCGGCACGCCGGACCAGCCCGCATAGAAGCTGCCGGCCAGCCTCGATTCGAAGTTGAGCAGCAATTGTGGCCGGGCATCACTGGTCTTCGCCAAAGCTTTTGCAGCGCTTCGCTCCAGGCGCAGGCTGTTGGCGGGCTGTGCCTTGGGCGATAGCTTCAGCGCCTTATATAGCGCGGTAATCAGCGCTCCAAACGTCGGCGGCGACGACGCCGGCGGTGTGCCGAATGCGTCATCCACTGCACGACTGAATGCGACGATGGGTGGCGGATCGGAGCGCGGTTGATGTCGACCGATCATCACACTGGCCATTAACTGCTTGTAACTCCCGCGGTTGTCACCACCGAGCAGGAGCATCCGGCGCACCCAGCTCAGCGCGCCCGCCCAAGTCGCATAATCCGGATCGGAGGTATAGGCGGCCAAATCATCGAGCGCGACGCCAGCCGCATCGATGATTGCCGTCGTGGCCGGGTCCAGGGCCTGCAGCGTGACCTTGGTGACCTGGGTGGTTTGCTGCGGTTGTGCCGACTTGACGACGCGCAGGGCTTGTTCGCCCGTGGCAAGATCGCCAAACAGGAACAACAGCCGATCGCCCTGCTTCAGGTGCTGGTCGGTTCCTGCGAGCCAGAGCTCGTTCATGCTCGAAATCATCGCAACAGCAGGCTTCTTCGTTCCATCGGACGCCGGTGCGCGGGCGCGAATGTCCTGGGGCCGGCTCAGACGAGGCCTCAGCACATTCCACTCGCTACGGGCATCCAGTGCTTCGGCCGATTCGAAGGTCTGCATCTGTTCGCCGGGCGCAGGCACTGACTGCGCTTTGGACCCGGCAGGGATGGTCACAGGGCCCGAGTTGCTGTTGAGGGTGTAGGCAAGATAAACGCTCGCCGATACGCCGGGGCGCAGGCGATAGTCAACCAGGCGACCCAACTGCAGGATCGAGCAGCGCTCCGTAGCCGTGCGCAGATAGCCCTCGTTGGCGATGCGTTCCTGGTAAAAGCTGATCACGTCCGCGCCGATTGCCCAGGCATCCAGCAAGGCCATTGACGGGTCACCGAGATCGCGCGTACGCAGGTCTTTCAGCGCCGGCAAAGCGGCGGAGCTCAAATCGACTTGCATGGTCGCCATAAAGTCGGCATAGGTGCCCACCCGGTAGCCAAGGGCATGCAAGCCCGGGCGGTTGTAGAGCGACGAGGGCGTGCGCGCAGGCGCGCCGCACCCGCATGCACAGGCATGTTGACCACAGGCGCTACAGCAGCTCATCGCCCACCTCGCATGGTGAAAGTCATGCTGCCGTGATCCGGATGGCCCGGATCATTGTCCACTTGTGCGATTTCCATGCTCGCCATGTGCAGCTCGCCATCCGCGGGCGTGTCGCCGGACTGGCCGCCGTCCGCTCGCGCCAGGGTGATCAGCTCCACATGCGCCACGCCGGTGACCGCCTGCGCCTCTGCGATCAGTGCGCTTTCGAGTACCGCCCCGCCAAGCATCAGGCGATCCGGGTGGAAGAAGCCCGGCTGCCCGTCACTGCGAAGACCGGCACTGAAGCGATGGATGAGTTCCGCCTTGACATGCGCCAGCAGGAAGTCGGGCAGTACACAGACCGACAGTTCGACGATCAGCGGCACGTAGCGAGCACCGAGCACGGCCAGGTCGTGACCGATGCGGCGATAAGGCCACAATGCCCGCTTGATTCCGACCGCCCATGTAGGATCGAGGGCCTCCCTTCCCAGCGGATCGATCGCGACATCGGCCTCGAACCAACTGCCCGTCCAGGCCAGTTGACAGGCCGCGCCCTGCACGCCGGGCTGCTGATCGGCAAATTGCGCATAGTCGTCGGCGACGATTGCCCGCAGCGGTTTCGCACGGAACGCGCCCGGGGCGTATTGCTTCACTTCGCCCAAACTCTCTGGAGCCGCGCCACCTGTTGCCGCCAACGGGTTGCGCGGCTCCACACCAGACGGAGCCACGCCCGACTTCAGCGCGAGCCAGACGATGCTGTCCCGCCCGACATTGCCCGCTGGCCCGTTACCGACACGCACCAGCGCGCGGAAGAAATCGCCGGCGTCGGGTTGCCGCCCCAACACACCATCGCCGAAGCGCAAGTGAGCAGCGCCGTCGTCGTCCATCTCGACCACGTAGTGGCGATCATCCGGACCGCTTTCCAGCAGGTCTCCCTGCGCCTGCCACCGACAGGCATCCGCTGGCACGCCATCGACGAGCACATCGACCAGCGCGCCACCATAGACGCGCAACTGCGGCAACGCCTGGCGGGGGTCGCGCGCGAGCAATGTGCACACCGGGGCATGGGGGCCCGCTGGCAACGGTTCGGCCCAGGTCAGCGGCGAGCCTTGCAGGATGTGGCCAGTGTCGTCCGGTGGCTGGGTCACGTCCTGCACGGCATTCTCGCAGGCGCAACAGCTGTAACGCATGGTGCCGGGAACCAGCCAGCAGTCTTCGGCCAGGGTGCCGCAACGCGTGCATGCATCCGGTACGGCGGCCAGCGCAGCGTCCAGGCCGGGATAGATCGTGTCCTCGGCGCTGCCGGGCGGCGCGCATAGCGCAGAGCACTGGCATTGCCCTGGCGCATGGTCACCGTGATCCACCAGCAGGACATTGCCTCGCGCCCGGCTGACGTCGTAAATCCAGCCGCAATCGGGCGCCGGCTTGCGCGCGGACAGGCACAGGTCGAAGGGCAAGGCATCGCAAGGGTCCCAACTCACCTGCAATAGCAAGGTGCCGTCGAGCGGATCCATCCGTTCCTGGACCGCGGTCAAACGCACGGCATGACGATGCAGCGGATTGGCATCGTCTTCATTGCCGGTGGCCGGGCCCAGTATTTCTTCGAGGATCAGCAGATCGCCTGTTCGCAACTTCAGTGCGCGCTGCGGCGCCGCGACCATCGCGGCATTTTTTTGATCGCTGGGTGCCGCAGCCGCCGCGACCGCCGCCGGCTGCCCATCGGACGGTGTTGCACCGGCTGCTGTCGGTGGCGCGGCCTCTGAAGGAGGAGGCGCGGGTACGCTGGCGGCTGGTGGCAGTGCCGGCAGCGGTGATGGCGTCAAGGCTGCATCGATCAGCACCGCCTGCGTACTTCCCTTCGGCAGACAGCAGAGCTCGCCACCCCAGGTATAAAAGCGGATGTCACTTTGCGCCGCCACAACGGTGATGGTGTCCGCGCCATCCAGGGCCATCGGCTCGAACACCATCGCGCCAGCGGCCCGGGCGTCGGCCAGTTGCGCCGCATCGATGGCGCCTGGCGTGACTGTGCCCTGCCCTGGCGGCGGGGCGAGCAGCAACAGATTGTCCAGCGCCAGTGATACCTCGCCGGCCGCAAGCTTCAGCGCCACCAAGGCCCTGGCGTTGCAGCCCTCGTGCATCCGGTAATCCACCAGGCGCGCGTGACGCCGCACCGAAATGCGACGCCTGGCGGTTTGCAGATAAGCCTCGGTCGCCACGGCATCCTGGTAGTAACACAGGTAGTCGGCGACGTACGCCATCACCTCGATCATCGCGATGCCGATATCGGGCACATGACGCTCCTGCCATGCCGGCACATTCAGCGCCATGCGATCCAGGAACAATTGCCGGAAACTCTGGTAGTCGCGTGCGAGATAGTTGATCTCGGGCCATGGTGCCGGCGGTTTCACGCAGGGCGTCTCAGCGGCGCAATCGAGATCGCGGCCGCAGGCGAGGCGAAAGCGCAGCTCCGCGCACGCATAGCGTGGATCGAAGTCGGGATAGGCGATCCAGCTTGAGGCGTCCGCATCTGACGCCGCATCGACCAGGCACAAGCAATACGGACTGAAATCGCCCTCCCGATCCAGCACGACGCGCAGGCACACATCGTCGTGCATGTCGGGTTCGCGTTCCTCGCTGACGCTCAAGGCGCGCAGGCCGACGATGCGATCGCCCCCGCTCACGCGTACATTGGCAACGCCGATGCCCGCCGGCACGTCGCCGAACAGGTGCACGCAAAGGGTGACGCCGTCATCGCCGACTTCCACATAGTCGATGCCGTTCAAGGTTCCACCCAGGCGCACGCGCTCGCGCCGCGCATCGTCGGTGCACGATGGCAGCCATCGGCAGCCGATCGGGGCGCGGCCCTCGATGGATCGCGCGGCGTTCATGACGCGCTCCGGCTATAGGTGGCGCTGCGTGCATCGCCAGTGGCGAGCACCACATAGCTCAGATCGACAGTGAGCGTGGCATCCTCGCTGGTGACTTCAAGCGTGCTGACCGTGATCACGTCGCCCAGATAGCGCTGCAACGCCGCCTGCAGGGCAAACTGCAAGGCTGCCGCCACCTCGGGGCTATTCGGCGCAAACACCATCTGCAGCAGGCCGCTACCGAAGTCCGGGCGATTGACCCGTTCGCCGGGGCTGGTGAACAACAACTGCTCGATCATCTCCCTGACATGATCGTCATACACCGCGGTTGCCGTACGCCCATGGCTGTCGAAGTGATAAGGGAAGGCGATGTAGATCGGCATATCCATGACCGCCTCACATCGCGCTTGCGCGCGTCTGGCAGGCGACGACCAGCAGCGGCGTGCCGGAGGAAGCGCAGATCGCCTGGCTGTCCTGGCACAGCAGCGGCTGTCCGTTCGAGGTGACTCGCACTGCCGAGCTCACGAACTGCGCCGTCAGACAAGGTCCATTGGCGCCCGGCGGTGGTGGCAGCACACACCCGGCGATCATCCACGGGCCCGGCATCGCCACGGTCGGCTGCCCGCTTACCAGAACTCGTGGATTGGGCACCGTTGGCTGCGCCTGCCCGGCATGCGAGCAAAGTACGCTGGCGCCAACATGAAGCAGAAAGCCGGGCATCACGCATCTCTCCTAGGTGACGACGAGCGCGCCGTTGTTGATGGTGACGGTGGGGCCAGTCAACACGATGGAGGCGCCCTTGCCGTTGGAAATAGTGATGCCGATGTCGTTCACGACGATCATTGCGCCGGTCGTGCTGGTCAGCATGATGCCGCCGGTGGGACCGGGCAGATCGCTGATGGCAAGGATGTTCTGCAGCGCCGATGCCAGCACGATGCTGGGGCTCGCTGGATTTCCTGCCAGCGCCAGCGCAGGCACCTCCGCCGCACTGCCCCAGAAGCCGCCCGTCCACACGGGGAAATCCGGATCACCCTGTTCGAACTCGATCCACACGCCCGCGCCGATCTGCGGGACCACAAACGTACCGCTTGCCTTGCCGGCGATCGGCACACAGGGCATCGCCCAGCTCGACGGCAGCAGGCCGGAGACATCGGGCACCATGACCTGGATACGCGCCATCTGCTCCGGATCGACGTTCTGCAGCACCGTGCCCCGGTATTTGCCGTAGTACTTGGTCATGGCGGCACCAGCGGCAAGGTAGAGATGAGCCCTTTGCGCGATAAGGTGAAACTCTGTTTGTACTCGCCGCGCTTGATCGTGTGACGCACTTCGCTCACGTAGTGCAGGCCGTCGAACGCCGGGCCGACACCGCGCACGCCCACCAGCTGGCGCGACTTGAGCACGCGCCCGTAGCGCGTCACGTCAAGCGTGCCCAGGCCCGTCACGGTATCGCCCGACTTCGCCGCCTCCGCCATGCCGAGCAGGAGTGCTCGCACCGGGGAGTACTTGGCAGTCTCGGGCAGTGGGCGCGTTTTCTGTGGCGGAGGGTCGATCAGGCCCAGCGGCGGATTGAGGGGGCCCACGTCCGGGATCGGCAACGGGATTGGAACCTTGGTCTGCAGATTCTGCAGATAGACAATCGGCAGCGTGCGCGCATTGCCGTCATAACTGAAACTGAGGCTCTCGACATTGCTGATCGCGTCCATATCGCCGTTGAGCGCGGGCTGCGGCACGCCCACCTTGATCTTCGGACCCCAGTACGCGGTGGTCATGCCCGGTGCCGGGCCCGGGTCGAGATAGAACACATAGCCCACGCGTGATGCCAGCAGGCGGATGTATTCCAGGTCGGTGCCTTGCTGCGTCGGGATGTGCTCGGTAGGAATGGGCACATCGATGGCGACGCTTGGTATCACCAGCGGCACGATGCCAAGGAACGCGTACTTGGCCAGCAACAGCACCACGATGGCCTCGGCGGGCATGGCCGGGTACGGCAAGCCATCCAGTCCAGAGAACTCCAGCTTCTGCATGACCGTGGTGAGGTCGTCGCCGCTCACCTGCAGCTTGGCGTGGCGCTGATCCGCGCCAGGCATCACCTGAGTCTTGGTGACCACGCCGTCGATCAATACCTGTGGCATGCCGTTGACGGTCACCACCACGATCACGCGCAACAGCGGCACCACGCCGCCACCGCTGAGCAGGAACAAGGTATGCAGCGGCGACTGCACGCTGAGGGTGAATTCCAGAGTGAACGCACCGGCGGCCTCATCGGGCTGCACGACTTCGATCTGAGTGAGCGCATCGAGCACGAGCTGCGGCACCGGCACCGGTACCACCGGTCCGACCAGCAAGGTCAGGTGCACGCCCTTAAGCATGAGGCACTCCCGGAATGCCTTCGGGCAAGGTGATGGCAAGGCGCCGCCCGATGGTTTCAGTCAGCTCGTCCGGCCGCAACGCGCGGTTTGCATCGCACAGCCGCCAGAACTGTTCGGGATCGCCCAGGTAGCGAGCCGCGATATTGTCCAGTCGCTCGCCCTGCACCACGCGATGCCACTGCAACAGTGAAAACTTCTCAGGCGCCGGAACAAAGCGGCGCTTCAGATACGTCACCGGCGTACCGTCTGCGCGGACAAACGTGCCCGTTGGCGTCAGTGCGTAACGACTGGTTGCTGGAAAGTTCGCAGCCATAAGTCCATCCGTCCTCCGCTCGCGTGGGAACTACCGGATACACCGCCACCCGCATCCACTTGACCAACCAAAACTCCTCAGACCCCCAAGCGCCCTTCCTTTATGGCACCCCGGTCAAACCCAGCGCCGACAACTGTCCCGCCGCCATACCGGCCAGCCGCTCCTTTTGCTGCAGATAACTCATGAACAAGCCTTCCGCCTTGTGGCCCGTGGGTACGTCGTTCACCGACAACACGCGCATGCCAAGACTCACCTTGGCGCGAATCGGATTGAGCGACGTGTCGAACGCTTCTTCGGTAATGCTCAGCTCGGTCACCCTTACCGGCAGGATGCGCGACCGGCTCCAGACAAACAGCGCCAAGGGCGACTCCATCGGGATGATCTCCAGCGTGCCGATTTGTGCCAGCGTGTTGTTCAAGCTCAGCTGCGAACTGGTCGGATAGATCAACGTCTCCAGCGCAGCGAGCTGCGAAAAAATGCCCGACTGCGTCGTCGTGCTGTTCTGGTCTGGAAACTCCAGCTGGTCCGTCGCATCGATCTCCGCTTCAAGCTTGATCGTTTCCACTGGCGGCCCCTTGAGCCGCAACACCTCGGAACGATCGCCGCCATCGGCACTGATCGACTGCACCTGCAATGAGCGTGTGATCGAATCAGGGTTGTACTGCAGCGAGATCACCCGCAGCAGCGCCGAGCTGCCAGGATCGATCAGCACGATGCCGCCCTTGAGGATGCGAGGTGAGCCGGGGAAGCTGCTCATGGCTTGGTCGTCTCGACAATCGTCGACTGTGGAATGTTGAATGCCTTGCGGGCGGCATTGACGACTTTTTCGTCGCACGCGACCGGCGTCCGATTGACCTCCTCCTTCTTGTCGGGCTTGAAGTCCTGGGTGACCTTTTGCCCTTCCAGGGTGATTTCGGCGCGTCGCATCCATTCAAAGGCCTGATCGCGCTGAGCCCCAAAGGGCTGGGCTTTGAACGCTTCGCGCTCCTGGCCCTCTTTGGGAGCGGTTGCATCTGCAGTACTGCCGGCTTTTTCGCCGAGAAACTCCTGCACAGCCTGCTCCTCCATCTTCCTGCCCTTGGGTTCGGGCGTCTCCTTATGCTGCAGCGGAGGCAGTTCACCCATGCCTTCGATCTTGATTTCCGAGGCAATGCAGCTCGCACAGACATTGGGATTGCATACCCAGTGCATGGCGGCCTCGGCCCGCTTTTTCGAAAGCAAGTCGTTGCCCATGAAAGCGGGCGCGTGCTCCCGCCCCCTCGGCCCCTCCGGCGAGGTAAATCCGAGAATCGAACTGATGCGATAGCCCTGCTGGCACAGCGACTGGATATCGTCGGGCAAGTTGAATCCGCTGCGAATCGTGTCTTTCATATAGTCGAAGTAGACACGCCTAACTTGTGTATCCGGCCCTTTGATTTCAGGTTGCCCACGTTCGGCAGGCTTCCTGGTCACCTTGCTGCACTCGAAGGTGACGTAGTGGCGAACCGTATGGCAGTCCACCTTCTTGGTCTTGTCACCCCACGTTAGCGTCACACCAGCCCTCCAATCCTTTTGGCTTGGGTTGTAGCTGGCTTGGCCGCCGACACGACCTATCGGTGTATCGACTCCCGCGCTGCCACCGTAGGTCGGGTTACCCGACGAATCGACGGTAACGCTGGGCCCTATGTTCACGCTGAGGGTCTCATTCACGTCGACCTTGATGTTCAGGCCCGCCGTAAGCCGCGCGGTCTTGGTCGGATCCTTGCCCTGCAAGACGGCCTGAAAAGCCTTGGCGACAAGGTCTGGCACGCTGGCTGACGGGGTAATAGTGAGGCGCGTCGAACCCTTGCAGACGCTGATATCGATATAGACGTCTCGGGCATTGACCCCAGGGACTGCCTTGATCGTCGTCGTCGGCTCTGGCTTGTCGGTGGAGCTGGTCAAAGCCACATCGGTTTCGGAACCATCGGGGCAATTGACGACCTTTTGCATCTCGTCCGCGCCATTGCTGGCCGAGCATCCCGTCAGCTGGCGCCGCACAACGCCTCCTGACGATCTGGCAACCTCGACCCTATCCCCGCGCACCACCGCGTCGGCAGCATCGTCTGCTGCGCGCTCGGTGGAGTCGTTGGGGTGGCCAATTGCCAGTGACGCATGCATACCCGAGGCGCCCGGATCCTGCAGCGTGTGCGCCAGCTCATGCGCCAGCAGGTGGCGACCCGCCGGTGTGCCCGGCGCATATTGGTGATGATCGAACACAACGTGGCTGCCGGCCGCATAGGCGAGCGCGCCCACCGAGCGCGCGGACTGTGCGGCCTGGCTGTCGTCATGCACGCGAACATGGCTGAAGTCGCTGCCGAATCGGGGCTCCATCCAGCGGCGGGTATCGGCCTCCAGCGGGCGTCCAGGGGAGCCAATGACATCGTGCACAATCTGAGGTGCTTCCAACGGAGCGGCACGGTCCGACGCCTTGCGCCGCAGCTTCTTCTTTTCGCACTCACTGCATTCGCCGCCGCTCCCGGCGTGCTTGCCGCAGGAGGCGCACTTGCGTCGCAACAACAGGCCGCTGACGGCCTGCCGCGGAACCGGCCTTGCGTCCATCCGTGCCCCGCGCTCAGCCATGGCGCCCTCCGTTCACACCAGAGACGCCGCCACCGTGCACTGCAGGCGCAACTCCGAGTCCCTGCCCGACCGCAGCGGCGATGCGTGCGCCAATCCCATCGCGCACATGCGCTACCCCAGGCAGTGCGCAGGAAGGCAGTGACACCACGGTGCCGATCCCAGGCAACACGTGGGTAGCGCCAGGGGAAGACAGCTGGCGCTTCAACTCGCGCTCCAGTTCCGCGCGCACCCTGCCCGCCCGTTCGCCGCCAAGCACGGCCTCATCCAGTACCAGGCGTTCAATGTGCAACACAATGCTCATCGCATCAGTCCTTCTCGAAGCCGAACTGCAGCAGACGCTGCTGCCGGAAGAACACGGTAAACAGCACCTTTTCGTAGGCCTGCCTCTTGGGGCCGGTGAACAACGCGGGCCGACCGGCGTAGCTGTTCAAGGTCCGATAGAGATGGCTCCGCAACCCCGCGACGTCGACTACATCGTCAGGCAACATCCCCAGGTCGACCGGCGGCCCCTTGCCGCTCCAGGAGGCGTACAGCAGGGCGTGACTGTTGTCGCTGATCTCGATGGGGTAATCGCCAAACGAGCCGTTGTCCTTGAACTGCTGCTGGTAAGCCGACTCGATGGTCGTTCGCACGGATTTCTCAGCCTCGCGCCGCTCTTTGGGCTTGCCGGTACGTTCCGCTTCAAACCTCCTCACAAAGCCACGCGCGGTGACCTCGATGTTGAAGGTGTCCGCCTTCGCACCAAACTTGATGCCGGCCAGCTGCAGCAGTCGCGTGAAATAGGTTTCCTCCTGGCGCGCTTCGATTTCGTGCCCCAGGTCTACATCCTTGCCGAACGTGGCAGGCGCCTTGCGCGCGATCAGCGCGGCCTCTTCGGCGCGATCCTGCCGTACGTGCGTGTACTCGTGCACCAGATCGACCACTTCCTTGGCAAGGTCGACATCCTTGGGCGGCTGCAAGTGCATCACGTCGTCGACCGATTCGTAACGCGCCGATTGCGACGTGCCGACCGGCTGATCGAAGCGGATCAGCAGGTGGCCGCCCTTGATGTCGCTCTCCAGATCACCGAGCAGCGTCTGTACTGCCTGCACATTGGGATTGGAACGCACCGCCCAGGCATCATCCTTGGGCGGCTGACCCTGCAGCAGCGCATCGATCTTGCTGCGCGCATCGGCGACGAAATCGCCAAGCTGGTTGGCAAAGGCCTGATCGTCTTTCTGTATCGACGGTCGTGGATCGGCAGCAGTAGCCACCTTGGGGCAAGGGTCCTTGGCCTTGATGGTCAGATCGTCCTCGTAGACGCGACTGACGCCGCTGCCCGGATCGTCCATGCGGATACGGCTGTGCAGGGTGCCGTCGTCGGCCAGGGAAAGATCGATCGGTTCGGGCAGTTGATGGTGGAGCGGCGCTCCCGCTCCCGCATAGGTTGGTCGTTGATCTTCGTACTGCCACGACTGACCCTGGCCGGCGGTGTTCAAGGTGAAATCAGCTCGTAGCTGCGGCACAGGGAACGGCCGCGGCCGAGGGCTATTGCTGTAATCCACGAAGAAGTCAAGCCGCTGCTGGAAAGCCAGGGGACCCTTGCCGCATTGAGGTCCCTGATAGACGGGCAAATCCTGCGACAGCCGTTGGTGCATAGCGCCGTCCTCCAAGAAGTAGGCGTGCTTGGGCGACGTCGGCTGCACGGGCGCGACTTCGAGATGGATGCTATCGGCCGTCCACCCAGTGGGGCCTCCCAGTACGTCTGCGGCGCTTGGTGCCGCCCATCCACGGGCCGAGACGCTACTGGCCAGGCGCGCGAGCCGCAGTCGCTCGTCGCTGTTCGAGCCGGCACCGATATAGCCATAGAAGCCTGCCAGCAGCTGCACTTCGCGTTCCGTGACGGGCAGTTTTGGCCACGACGGGCATACATGGAGATGCCCGGTGAAGTACCAATAGAAAGTCGCGTTGTCGCAACGGCCACCACCCTTGGGCTCGCACTCGAACGTGGTCGACTCCCTGAACTTCTTCTGGGCCTCGTCAAAAATGTCCAAGGCATTGTTGATCGCCTTTCTGTCGCGGCCGCCCAGCCACCCCTGCTCTTGTGCCACCAGCTCCGTTGGCAAGGTCGCCGGCGTCAACTTCGAGAACTTGGTCTGCGCGTTGCGATTGCTACGCTGCGTATGCGCCATGGCTTGCTTCAGCAGCTGTTTCCAGTCGTCAGGGCAATCCTCAAACTCATCCACCGGAGCATCGACGCCGGACCTTCCCTGCACCAGATGCCAAACCAGCAGCGCATAGGACTCCGCATTGGTCAGCGCCTCTGGCGGACTCATGGCCCGCACCTGGCGATCGCTGTGGTACGCGCGGTCCGTGATGTGGGTCACATTGGGCTGGATATGCGCCATCTCATGGATCAGCGTTTGCGTTTGGCCCGCCTCGCTGCCCTCGAAATAGTTGGAGCAGAACGTCACCGTCGGCGGCTTGCCTCCATGGGCAACCGCACCATTGGCGTGGCACGTGGGCGACCAGTCTCCGAAACAGTCGAGCCTGAACAACTCCCAGCGGCGAAAGTCGGCCCGAACCCCCTGCAGTACCGCAAAAACGTAGTCAATCACTTGCTCATCGAGGCTGAAGAAGTACTTGTTGAAGATATCGGCAACGCTCTTTTGCGCTGCGTCCTTGGGTGCCGCCTTGAGTGCGGCCAGCTTGCCCAAAGTTTGATCGAGCCAGTCGGCCCCACGCAGGTGGGCCGCATCGATCGCGTTGGCCTGGGTGGGATCGCAGGAGCCTTGGCGGGTACGCTGCTTGCCATCAGGGCCTTTCTCCGACCACGAGCGCAAACGCGCGACATCTTGCAGGAAGTCCTTGTTGGCTTTGACGTCGTCAGCGGGAAGCTGATCAAACAGGCGATCCGCAATGCCCTCGCGGTCCATGGCTGCGACAGTGTCTTTAAGATCCTGCTTGCTCAGCCCCTTCAGGATGCCAAGGACTTCGCGCGCTTCCTTGTCGGTAATCGCCCAGTCGAACACGCCGTAAGTCAGGTCGCTCTTGATGGTGGCGAAATCCTTGGAGACCTTGCGCATGAGTCGCGGCGGCGTCGGATCGACAGTGATCGGCGCGGGATCGGCGAGCGCATCCGCTGCCAGTCGGTCAGCTTCGCGTTCAGCGGGATCGGTGTCGCGGCCGATCCTGACCGAGTCGAAGCTGCTCGGCGGCACGGCACCCTGCTGCAACGTATGCACCAGCTCGTGGGCCAGCAACTCGCGTCCTTGCGATGTGTGCGGGGCATATTGCCGATCGCCAAATACGATGTGCGAACCCAGGGCATAGGCATGCGCACCGATCGCGCGCGCAGATATCGCAGCATGGTAATCGGAATGCACGCGTACGCCGCTCAAATCATGACCGAAGCGGAGCTCAAAGTCGGTGCGCACATCGGCTTGCAGCGGCTGTCCCGCCTGCCGCAAGGTCTGGCGGACCGAACCCGGCAGCGACCCGCCCTCGGTCGGCGCAGCGGCCCTGCGGAACAGCGTGCTGTGGGCGCGCGCACAATTTGCGCATTCGCCGCCGCCTATCGTGTGATTGCCGCAGGCACAGCGACGCTCCAGCTTGGCCGCCGGGCGCGACGACGCAGCCACGGGGCCGCTGGGTGCGACGACAGCGGCGGCGCGTTCGCTCATGGCTGGCCTCCGGCACTTTCCAGCCAGCGGAAGTCGGCTTCGTTGATGGGCTTGTCGAGCTTGCGAAATTCGGCGCGCGCGGCGTCGAGAACCAGTGGCATGTTGATCTGCACACCGGCGGTGGCGGCGGTGAACGCGGCGTTCAAGGCGATGCCCTGGATGCTTCCGCCAGTGAGTGCAAGGCGGGCTAGCCGATCGATGTCGAGCGTCCCCGCTGCCGCCTTGGCCGGAAACACCGAAGTCCAGATCGCCTTGCGCTCGGCTGCACCAGGGAAGGGAAAATTCACCACGAAGCGGATGCGCCGGAGGAAAGCGCTGTCGAGCGCGCTCTTCATATTGGTCGCGAGAATGGCCAGGCCGTGGAAAGACTCCAGTCGCTGCAACAGATAGTTCACTTCGATATTGGCGTAGCGATCGTGGCTGTCCTTGACCTCGCTGCGCCGGCCGAACAAGGCATCTGCCTCATCGAAGAAAAGGATCGCCCCGCCCTCTTCGGCGGCGTCGAACAGCTTGCGCAGATTCTTCTCGGTCTCGCCGATGTACTTGCTCACCACCGCCGACAAATCGATGCGATACAGCGACAGGCCCAGTTCGTTGGCGATCACCTCGGCGGCCATGGTCTTGCCGGTGCCGCTTTCGCCGGCGAACAGGGCGCTGATCGACAGGCCGCGATTCATGCGCTCGCGGAAACCCCAGTCGTCGTACACGGTGCTGCGCTGGGCCACCTGCTCGGCAATCTGGTGCAGCAGACTGAGCTCCGGCCCGGGCAGCTTGATGTCGTCCCAACAGGCCTTCGGCTCGATCCGCTGGGCAAGCTGATCGAGCGCTGGCCGCGTCCGCGCCAATGCGCCTTGCCACAGGGATTGGCTTAGCGCGCCGGTGTCTTGCGCGGTCGCGGCCAGCGCGGAGTGCGCGACCTGCTCGATCTTGCCGAGGTTGAAATCGAAGTGGCCGGCCAGTTGCTGCGGATGCTTGCCGGCCGCCTCGCCAAGCAGGCGTTGCCACAGGTTGCGCTGCTCGACCGGCGTGGGTTTGGCCACGTCGACGCTCAACGTGTGCATGGCGCCGCTGCTCCAGGGCTCGCGCGTGTCGATGAAGTTGAGACCGCCCGCACGCACCAGGAAGCGCCTCAGCGCTGCCGACGCATCGCCGCGCTCGGTGTCAGCGGCTTCCACATAAAGGGCGATCGGCAATAGCCGGCTTTCGCGCTGCCACAGACGCAGCAGGGTCTCTTGCTCGGCGATCGTGCCCGGCAGCAGGTCGGCCGACAATCGATACGGGCGCGCACCCAGCGCATTGGCCACCGCATAGGCAATGGCCTGCTTGCTGGCGCTGTCGCTGCCGACCAGTTGCACCGCCGGCAGCGCCTCGTTCGCCGGCACCTGATGCAGGTCATCGACGATGCGGTCGGCTACTGCCTGTTGCGAAGGCGGCAAGGCCTCCGGCGACAACGGCACGAGCAAGGGCGCCAGCCGGTCATCGAGATAATTCATGCCCTTGACGAAATTGACGATGCGCTCGTCGGCGCTCAACGCGGCGCCGATCAGCGGCTGCGGACCTGGCTGATGAATCTCCAGCAGGCGCCAGTAGCGCAGAGGCCGTTCGGGCGACAAGGCATCCCAGGCCGGCTCATCGAACACGACAAAGGCCAGCGCAAACGTAGGCCATGGTTTGCTCGCATCGTGCTGGGCCTGCGCGCACAGAGCAGGCATGCGCGTGTCGAGCTCCATGCCGACGCAGAGCAGTAGCAACTCGCGCTCGAAATCGCTCAGGCCCAGCCGCTGAGCCAACACCACCAGGGCGGGCACGGGCGCTTCGGCGGGGATGGCGTGGCCACCCCCATGGGACTCGGCGGACGCCGCTGCGGCACCGTCCTGACTGGGGCCATGCTCTGTCGCGCCAGTAGGCTGGGCGGACTGATCGACGGGCGCCGCTGCCGAAGGCGCCGGATGCATGCGCGCAGCGCGCGCGGCAAGCTTGCGGCTCAGCCAGGAAGCGTGCTTGCCATTGGACGCCGCAGCCGCCGTGGGTGGCGCACCGGTAACGGGCGCCGACGACGCGGCATGACTGCCACCACTATCCGCGTTCGCCGACTGCGAGGCGGCACGCTGCAAGCGATCCCGCAATCCCGCCAGCGCCGTGGCGAGATATTGGTCGTTGGCGGCCAGCCAGGTGGCGTGGTCGGTCATGACACTACCACCTGCTGATGATTGTCGAAGGCCGGCACGCTGCCGCTGAAGTCCACCGGAATGCTGTCCGCGCCATCCACGCGCAGCCGCACCGTATAGGTACCCTTGACCACGTTGGCCACGCTGAAACTGATCGACGTGGGTTGCTGCAGGTCGCCTGGATTGTTGATGCTCGATGGCGCCACTAGCTGGTCGCCGAACAACAGGAGCACGCGCTGCCCGTCGCGCACGCGCGGTAGGCAGTCAATGGTGAGGTTGATCGTGCCGGCCGAGGCGATCAGGGGGTTGACGCTGATCGCGGGCGCCAATGCCAGCGGCAGCTCGTTGCTCATGATCGCCGGCAACCCCGGTGGCTGCAGCAACAGCCCCACGGTGTATATCCCTGGCGCCCAGCGCGACGGCGCGTCCGGATCCTGCGACGGATCAGCAAGATGGATGCCCAGCGTTCCCGGCATGCTGCCCGGCACCGGCGTCATATCGACGGGTGCATCCAGGCGCAGGCTGCTGAAGCGAATCAAGGCATTCGCGGTGGTCAACTGGCTGCCGCTCAGTACGATGTCGTCGCCCAGTCGCGCGGCCGTTTGCTGATGTGGAAGTGCGAGGGCCGACAGTGCCGGCACGGCGGACACTGAGCTGAAAACGCCCTGATCCTGCGCGCCGCGCTTGAGCACCGGCAGGCTGGCCCGCGAGGGGGCCTGGCTGTCGATCAACACGACAGTCGCCTCGTAGGCCGACGAAACGCGATAGTTGGTCTGAAAGGCGGTCCACAGCTTGGACATCTCATCGATGTTTTGCGGCAGCGGGGTGAAACGAATGCGCTCGATCTGGTCGGCAAGATCGTTGTCGGGCAGCGCGTTGCGGACGTCATTGGCATCGAGCACCGGACGATCGTGCAAGGCGCTCATCGCGGCGGCGAGTACGCGGTGGTTCACCGCGTCGGCATCGCTTTCGCCACGCCCCCAAGCCGTAATGAGGTAGTGCAGATTCAGCGCCAGGGCTGGCTGCGCGGTTTCTCCGGGGCGTGTGCGGCCGGGCATGTCAAGATTCCGCCAGGCGGCGTTGAAAACCACCTGATAGAGGTACACGTTGAGCTGCGCTTTGCTGATGCCTTTGCGCGCGACATCCAGCGGCTGCGTGGTGACCTCCAGGTCGCTCAGGTCGCTGTCGAGCGCCGGCATCTGCGTCATCAGCAGGTTGCGCAACGTGCGCGTGGCGGCCGCAATGGCGAGCACATTGCTCATGGCGATGCCTTGCCGCGCTGACGCAGATAGTCATCCAGCGGACTGGGGCGCGGCGCATCCTGGCGCTGCGCGACCTTGGCTGGCGCCGGCGTGGCGCGCACCTCCAGCCGGCCGATGCTCACATGCACAACCGGTTCGTGCGATGTCGCTGGTTGCGCGCCCTGCCCGGCGTGCGCCCCATGGAAACGCCCCGCCACCGTGCTTGTCTGCGCAGGTGGCGTGCGAAACACCGATTGCGGCGGCGTCAGCAAGCTGCCCTCATCGGGCATGGTGCGTACCTCGGCCGCCGACCGCACTTCAAGCGGTTGTTCCCGTGGCACTCGCGTGGTCGGCACCGGCCGTTCGATCGGTGCAGGCACACGACGCGGAAGCGTCAGTCGCGGCTCATTCGGTTTCAAGACGCTGCTGCGCACGATCGGCGTCGCCGCGGCGGGCGAGCTATCGGCGTCATGCCGAACGGCTGAAGCTTGCTCCGGCATGGTCGCCGGGGGCGATGCCGCGGCCTCCCGCACGGGCGTGTTGGCAGAAAACACCGGAGTTCCCCGCGGCGTTGCCGCCAGATGTTCTATTGGCTTCCCCTGCGCCGCTGTCGGCGCCACACTCTCACTGAACTCTTCCGGCAAACCCGCCGGCGAGATTCGCTGCGGTTCGAACAACGATGGCAGCCGGGGCGACAGCGTCGACTCGCTACCCAGCGCACGTGCGGTCACCCTGTCGAAGAAATCCCTCACGGCACGCACTGCTCGAGATAGGCCTGGCGACGGCGTGGACTCATGGCGAGAATGTCCGCCTCGCTCCAGTGATACGTGCGCGCCAAGGTGTCGATGTCGCGCAGCAGCCGCAAAGCCCAGGCGTGCAGCTCCTGCCACAGAAAGCGCGCCACATCGAACATCGGCTCCCACTGCTGCTGGCAGTCGGGACAGGTGAACGCCAGCGACAGGTCGACTTGCGGATCGGCATCGGCCATCGCACAGGCCAGCGCAAGCTGCATATCGTCCGATAGCGACGCGGCCACGCTACCGGGGTCTTCGCCGGCGGCGTCGATCACACAGCGCTGGATAAGCAGGCGTCGTGCGCCAGCTGCATCTTCGCTCGCCTGCAACGCAAGCAGATCGCGACTATCGGGCAAGCGAAAGCGAATCGGCTCAGCGCGTCCACTGGCACGCAACTCCATGATCGATCCGTCTTCGGCATCCGGCGTCACCACGCCCATGGGGGCCGCCTGCCGCAAAGCGTCGACATCCAGATCGACCTCGGCGGCCGCCCCACACGCCGGGCAGCAGGCCACACCATGCATGGCGCGACCGAACAGACGCATGCGCAGGTCCAGGAGCAGCGCGTCGCGCCGCCCCAGCGGCAAGGCGAGCAACGATTCCACATCGAAATCATCGCAACTCGCATCGAGCATCCACACGCCGCGGGCAGCGGCGGAGGATTGCGCGCCCCGCTCCCACGCCTGCAACAGCTCGCTGGCCGATGGGGTGTGCATGGATCAGCCCGCAGGCACCGTGAAGCTTGGCTCAGTCGGCTCCTGCACGCTGACATCGCGCTCCCAGCCTTCGTTCTCCAGTTTCAGATGCTGGATGGCCACGGCATTGGCGTTCGCGTCCAGATCCGGCAGCGCCTGGTATTCGGAGACCCAGCAACGAAAGAGCCGGTAGGCGATCGCCAGCTGCCCGGCTTCGTTGTAGACCTCCAGGATCAGGTCCTTGCGAAAGTCCTTCAGCGATACCTCGGCGCCCAGTCCCGCGCCGAAGTTCCACACCTTGTTCGCCCACTTCTCGAAGTCAAGATCGTGCGTGACGCCACGCTCGACCGTGATGGCCTCGAATTCGGTGCGGCCAGGCGATTTGCGGCTGCTGCTCGGATCGCCGCCTTCGCGGTGCTTTACCACCTCGGTGGTGCGCTTGAGCCCGGATACCTTGCTGACGCCCGCTACATAGCGGCCGTCCCACTTCAACCTGAACTTGAAATTCTTGTAGGGATCGAAGCGCTGCGCATTGACGCTGAACTGAGCCATGACATTGTCCTCAGGTCTGGATCTGGCCGGCCATCTGCTGCAGCTGGATGACCACGAATTCGGCGGGCTTCAGCGGCGCGAATCCAACCACGATGTTCACGATGCCGAGGTTGATGTCGTTCTGCGTCGTGGTTTCGCTATCGCATTTGACGAAATAGGCATCGGCGGGCGTCTTGCCCTGGAAGGCGCCCTGGCGGAACAGGTTCTGCATGAACGCGCCGACGTTGAGTCGAATCTGCGCCCACAGCGGATTGTCGTTCGGCTCGAACACCACCCATTGCGTGCCGCGGAACAGGCTTTCCTCGATGAACAGCGCCAGCCTTCGCACGGGTATGTACTTGTAGTCGTCGGCCAGCAGATCGGCGCCGCGCAGGGTGCGCGAACCCCACACCACCGGGCCGCTGAGCGGAAAGCTTCGCAGGCAGTTCACGCCGATCGGATTGAGCGCGCCGTTTTCATCGTCGGTCAGCACGGCCGACAGACCCTGCACGCCGTTGAGCGACGCATCGAGGCCAGCGGGCGCTTTCCAGACTCCTCGCTGGCTATCGGTACGCGCCATGACGCCGGCGACGATGCCGCACGGCACAAAGGTATCCAGCTGACTCTGGCGCGCCGGGTCCGACTCGATCACGCGCGGGAAAAACACCGCCGCATTGCGCGCCGATATCGAACTGAGATTGAGCGACGGCAGATCGACCTTGCTCGCGCTACTCCATGCCAACGGAGGATCCACGATCAGCATGGCCCGGCGAGCCACGCACAAAGCCAGGGCGTCCTGGTAGACCCCGCTCTCAGTTTCGCCACCGCGCACATCGGCGGGAATACATAGCAGGTTGAACAGATCGGTCTTCTTCAGCGCGTACATGCCGGTCTTGGCGTTTTCATCGCCGTCGTAGGCGGCGCGGTCGAGAGCCGCGCTGTCGTCGGCCTCCCCCGTCACACCCGTCGACGTGCCATCCTGGTCCCACACCGTGTGGTCCGCCGGTGGATTGTTTGGCATGACCGCCGGCACAGCCGTCCCCGGCAAGCTGAGGCTGGCGGACGCGCGAATGAGCGATGAATTGGCGAGCAGAACGCGATCGACGCGACGCGGGCTTTCCTTCACGCTGAGGTTGAGGAAGCTCTCCTGCGCGCCCGTGGTCATGTTGCGCACGGTCAGATTGAACAGGTCCGCTGCCGTCAATCCATATTGGGCAGCCACATCCGGCGAACCCTGGCTATCGATGCGAACGCGCAGCTTATTGCCCCAGGTCCCCGCCGACGCCGCCTCCAGCGGCAGATTGGCGATGGCGATCTGCGCCTTGGCCTTGCTGGCATCGCCTTTATAGAGGCGAACGATGATCGCCTGCGAGCCGCCATTGAGATAAAAATCGCGAACCGCATAGCCCATCGGGTATTTCGGATCGAGCGCACCGAAATTGCGCTCGTAATCGCCATAGCTGAAGATGGTCACCGGACCGTCGGGATCCGTATCCGTAGCCCCTTGCGCGGCTCGTCCGATGAAGGCGGTAATCGAGGTCGCAACCCCGGTAATGGTGCGTACACCACTAGGGATCTCTTCGACATAAACGCCCGGGTAACTCAGCGTGACAGGCATGGCGGTTTCCTCGTGAATGGCTACGGTTCGAGCATCATTCCGGCGGCTTGCGGCCGGGATGATTGAGCGCATAGAGCACAGCACCATCAGGCAAGCGATCGCAGCGCAACTCCCCACGCGCCACCATCTCGCCTAGCGTTCGCTTGATGTGCTGTCGTTCGATTTCGTACCGCTGTTGTGGAAGCCACCAGCTGACGATGCCATCGAGGGTGTCGGCAGCATTCGGATGACGCTGCAGGTAGGTGAGCACAGCGCTCGCCACCTCATTCCCGTCCGCGTCGTCGCTGGCTTTCCTCTCAATCACTGGCGTCTCCACACTCCGCCGAGACCACGAGGCAAGTCGCGTGCCATATGGGGAGCGCAGGAAAACACGATCAAACGGCGCTTTGGCGAGAGTGAACAGTCAGGCTTCCGGGTCTCCGTTGACCCGGTTTTCGCCGAGAGTGGGTCTACTCACACCCACGCGAACGCCAGCGACGCAACCGGCGCGCTGGCAAACACATCAGGGACGGCAAACGGCGCTGGCGGGCAACGCCGGGGGGGGGCGTGCAATGCTACGGCTGCACACGGAATCGCCGCGTATCGATGCCATGTTTCTTCAACAGCTTGCCCAGTTGCCGCCGCTCGGTGCCGGAAAGGCGGGCCGCCGAGCTGACGTTGCCGCTGGTGCATATCATCAAGCGCGTGAGGTAGCGACGCTCGAAGGTTTGCATGGCGTGGCCTTTTGCTACCAGATAGCGCATATCCATCGGTTCGGCTGCGCACTCCTCGGACGCCTCGGTTTCTCTGCTGCACGCGATGTCGACCAGCTCCGCGATCGCCGACACGTCTACCTCAGGCTGATCGGTGCGCATGTACGCACGCAAGGCCACGTTTTCGACCTCCCGCACATTGCCGGGCCACGGGTAGGCGCAAAGCATCTGCATGGCCTCGTCCGTCCAGGTTTTGCTGGGACCATCGAGGCGCTGGGCCGCCAGGTTGAGAAAATGCGCGGCCAGCAACGGCACATCGCCATCCCGCTCACGCAGCGGAGGCAGCCGGATGTAGAGCGCATTCAAGCGGTACTCAAGATCCTGCCGAAACTCGCCATCGACCACGCATCGATGCAAGCTGCGATTGGTGGCAGCGATGACGCGCGCATTGGAAACGCGTGAGTTTCCACCACCGATCGGGCGGAACTCGTTGTTCTCCAGAAAACGCAGCAAGGTCACTTGCGCTTTGGGAGACAATGCATCGACTTCATCGAGAAACAAACTGCCGCCGCTAGCGTGATCGATCAGGCCAGGCTGCGCACACTTTGCATCGGTGTAAGCACCGCGCTCGTGGCCGAACAGCTCGTTCTCGATCAGATTGTCGGGCAATGCACCGCAGTTCACGGGAACAAAGGGGCTGTCGCGGCGACAACTCGCGTAATGGATCTCGCGTGCGGCCAGCTCCTTGCCCGTGCCGGTTTCGCCCTCGACGAGCACGGCCACGTCGCATGCGGCGTAGCGGCGAAATTGTTCGCACGCCCTCAGGAACGCTGCGGATTGGCCGAGCATCGCGCGCATCGTCACTTTCCCCGCACCCTGTTGGGGACGACCAGGCCAGCGCTATCCAAAGCAATCCACACCCTGAAAACTGCGGATGAGCGGCGGTACGTATCGCAAATATAGGCGCGCGGGCCGGCGTCTCCTATCTGCACTTGGTTATATTAAGCGTGACGTATATCGCTTTGTAGAGGCCTGCGGCGTCTGCAATGCATGTTTGATGACTCGTCCGCACTGATGAAATGCAGCATCAATACAGAGACGTCACACATTTACGCAACGCGTCCTACGTAAAACCACTTAGTGGTATGCACGCGAATGAAAGATGCCCTTGCCGCGAGCTTGATGCGTGTGCGCGAGATCTCGCAAGGCGGCATAGCTTCAGACCAATCAGCACTAGGGAAGCTTGAATTTGCGCATGGCGCGCACGGGCCAGATCGAGGTGAAGCTCGATCCGCCTGCCACCCGATATGCCGCAGAAATGCCGTTCAGTATGCCCAGACCTTCCAGCACGTCTTTTGCGCGTCGAAAGGAAAGTCTCGGGTCAGACGCGAGCATGAAAAGATTGATCTCTTTGGGGCTGACATCGTAGCCCTCCAGTTCGACGGTATTGCCCAAGGCCTCCTTCAGCTTTGCCTCAATCGTTGCGAGGAAGGTTTCGTCGGCCAGCGACTTGCGCCAGAACTTGATGATGAGTTGATAGTCCATCCGTCGATTGTAAGCGCAACTATCTGCGCCTCCGTCAAAAGCTCTTCACCATGTGGCGCGCCAACCGTGCAGCCAAGCGCCCCGGGAATCTTGAGGCGAGTACACTGTGCCGATACTGGCCTGCCACCACCCTTCGAAGTGCACCGCCATGAATGCTCCCAGCGCCGTCGAGTCCCGCAATGCTTCCGTGACGCCCCGGCCTGCGGCCACGGCTTCGCGGCTGGTCTATCGTCATACGCTGCCGATCCGGATCATGCACTGGATCAACGTGATCGCATTGACCCTGATGCTGTTCAGCGGCCTGCAGATCTTCAATGCGCATCCGAATCTCTACTGGGGCAACCGATCCGACGAGGGCACGGCATGGCTGGCCCTGGATGCGCAAGAAGATGCCGCGGGAAATCTGGTCGGCACTACGCGGATTGGCCAGCATCAGGTGACCACTACCGGCGTACTGGGCGTCTCCAAAGGCAGCGACGGCACACCAGTAGCGCGCGGCTTTCCCTCCTGGCTGACAGTACCCAGCGCGGGCTGGCTGGCCATGGGCCGGCGCTGGCACTTCTTCTTTGCATGGGTCTTTGTGCTCAATGGGCTTTGCTATATCGCCTATTCGTTTGCCCATAAGCATCTGCAGCGCGATATGTGGCCGACGCGTGCGGACTGGCGTGGCATCGGCCGCTCCATTCTCGATCACATCCGCTTCAAGCACCCCCATGGGGATGAGGCGCTGCGCTACAACATCCTGCAGCGACTTGCTTACCTGACTGTGATTTTCATCTTTGGCGTCGGCATCGTATTGATGGGCCTGGCGATGTCGCCACGCCTGGACGCGGTACTTTCACCGCTCGTGCAGGCGGTGGGCGGCCGGCAGTCGGCGAGGTCGATTCATTTCATCATCGCCTGGGCATTGGTGGCCTTCGTGGTGATTCATCTCTTCGAGGTGCTGGTCAGCGGTGTCTTCAACCAGCTGCGCGGCATGATTACCGGCTATTACAAGGTCAAGCCTGAGCCAACAGCGCCCGCCTTGACTCCCGATCGCGTCATTGCCGATCAGGCGCCGATCGTGGAGGATTCCCGCCATGAGTGATCGTCGATCGTTTCTGCGCTTGGCCGGCATGGGTGCCGTGGGCATGTTCCTCGCGGGTTGCGACCGCATTTCCCAGAGCGGCCTGGGCACCCGGGTGCTGGGCAGTGCCGAAGGATTGAATCGCCGCGTGCAGACGCTGCTGTCACCTTCCAGCGCGCTGGCGAAAGAGTATTCCGAAGCGGACATCTCCCCGGTATTTCACCCCAATGGCACCACCATGCCAGACACGCCGGCCTATCAGGCATTGATGGCCAACCAATTCCGCGACTACAAATTGCAAGTGGACGGACTGGTCAGCCGGCCGGCGATGCTATCGATCGACGACCTGAAGGCATTGGATGACCGCACGCAGATCACCCGGCACGATTGCGTGGAAGGCTGGAGCGCGATCGGCAAGTGGCGCGGCACGGTGCTCTCGTCCGTGCTCGACCATGTGGGCGTGAGTCCGCAGGCAGCCTTCGTGGTTTTTCATTGCTTCGACGAAATGGACGTGGACACGCCGTACTACGAGAGCGTCGATATCCTTGAAGCAAGGCATCCGCAGACATTGCTGGCCTTCGAATTGAACGACCAACCGCTGCCGGTGCCGAACGGTGCGCCCTTGCGCCTGCGACTTGGCCGTCAGCTAGGCTATAAACAGGCCAAATACATCAGCCGCATCGAGCTGGTGAGCTCGTTCAAGAGCATCGGCGACGGCAAAGGCGGCTACTGGGAAGACCAGGGCTACGAGTGGTATGCAGGCATCTGATTCGAGGCCCGCACCCGGTCGCGCAAAATAGCCGAGTCCGAACCTGCCCATCGTGGATGGACAAGTTCGGCTCGACCACGATGGCTTCAATGCATCGCCTATTACATCGGCGGCGCGGTACCGTTCAGCCCGACCGCCACGAATCCGGCAGCCACCGGATCGCCCGGCTTGCCGGCCACGAAGACTTTCGCACCTTTGACGATGGCGCTCTTGTCGGCTGGCGCGAAGGTCACGATCGGCGTGTTCGCCGTCACATTGATGGTCTTCTCGCCCGAGCCGTAATCAACCACCAGCGTGCGTGCGCCGCTGCCCGCAGCGGTCTTCACCGTGCCGTTGGTCATCGCCGAATGCATGGCCGAACCACCGGCTGCGCTGCTCTTGACGGTGCCATTGGTCATCGCCGACGACTTTACGCTGCCGTTGGTCATGGCCGACCCGGCACCGCCATGGGCGGGCAGATCCCAGGCGTAGTCGCCCAGGCCCGTGCCCTTCATTGCCGGAGGAAACACCACGACTTCCAGTGCGTTGGCAGCGGCGCCATGCGGCACGTTGGCCGAACCAATATAGGAACCTGGCTGGATCGCATCCAGATTGCTGGGCACCACACCAGCGATATGTGTATCGGCCGCGATCGCCACGTTCTGCGTACCCGTCGCCGTCTGCACCGTAAAGCCAGTGGCGGTGACATCCGTCACCGTGCCGCGCACATGTACCGCCTGATCCGCGGCAAAGGCGGGTACCGCGGCTGCCATGGCAATGGCCATGCCGGCGAGCAACAGCTTTTGTTTCAAAGTTCCATATTTCATGACTAACAACCTCCAGTGGATATGACGGTTCAGGTGGTGACCACGGTTACTTCGCCTGAAATCGATTGAAGGTTACTCAGGAGATGTTGGAACGACATGAAAATGGAGCGAGCAGGGGCAGCCGAGGCCTCGTCCGAGTCGCGGATCGGCCAAAGCAGGAAGCGGGCCAACCACGGTGCTACGCATGCGGCAGGGCCTGCAAGCAGCCCAGCGACGGCGAACATTTACGCCATTGGTCCTAGGTAAAACCACCGTAGCCTGCCATGTCATCCCGGGTGCAGGCTGATGGCAAGACAGCTTTATCGCAGGGCGAGTGCGCCGCGAGTCGGCCAAACGATCGTTGAGACAGCACTGCTGCGTCAGTTGGCATCCCACGACCCCACCTCCAACAAGAGGAACCTATGCGCGTGACGGCCGGCGTGCTTGCGGGACTGGCGCTTGCGGCACTCGCCTGCGTCAGTACCTCCACGCGCGCCACGGAAGGCGCCGGTGGCCTGTATCTGTTGGGCAGCCAGGCATTGGGGGCTGGCTTGGCGCCGGCACCTGGCTGGTATGTATCGAGTGCATTGGCGCAGTACAGCGGCGTGGTTGGCAACGCCTCGGTAGGCGGCGTGACCTTGGTGTCGCTTAAAAAGCGCGTCGACAGCATTGGCGTCAATCTGCTGTACGCGCCGACCACCCCGATATTCGGCGGCCAGGCCGCCATTTCCGTGACGGCGCCGTACGCTTATCTGCGCCTCAGCGGCGAGATAACCGGCAAGCGACAGATATCAGGCTCGGTCAGCAATACCGCACTGGGCGATACCGCGATCAATGGGCGCCTGGGCTGGAAGATCAACGGTGCGTTCTCGCATGCCGTCTCCTTGACGGTATGGGCGCCCAGCGGGGATTACAGCAAGGGCTTTAATGCGTCCATCGGTCACGACCGCTGGGCCTGCGATCTGCTGTGGGCGATGACCTATCTCGCGCCGCATTCCCATTTCGAACTCTCGGCCGCCATTGGTTATGGCATCAACGGTCCTAACGACATCACGCACTACCACAGCGGCAACGAAGCGCATCTCGAGCTCGCCATGGGCAAGCGGCTGTCGCCTCACTGGGTGGTCGGCGTGGCCGCTTACGCCTATCGACAGGTCACCGCCGATACCGGACGCGGAGCAAGCCTTGGAAGCCTGGAAGGTCGCGTGCTTGGCGCAGGCCCTGCGGTGAACTACGGCACGCGATGGGGAAATCACGCCTTGGCCATCGGTCTTCGCTACTACAAGGAGTTCGATGCCAAGGATCATTTCCACGGCGATGTCGCGATCGCCTCGGCGACGTTTCGCCTGTAGTGCGCACGGCAGCAAGCCTGCCCTCCCCCTTATCCCGACGATACGGCAGCGCGGGATCTGAACTGAATGCAATGCCTAGCTCCGCCGTTTGCACAAGGTTGACAGCCGATTCACCACCGACGTGAGACTGCTGTCGTCTCAGTAGCTGGGCGCCGGGCCGCCATGGCGCGAACGATGCGACGTGTGGAAACCACGACCAGGCATTCGGATGATCCCCATGTCACTGCGCGACTACGCCCGCAAGCGCCGCTTCGACAAAACGCCGGAACCGCGTCCGGAAAAATCAGCCGGCAAGGCCGGGCGCGAGCTCTTTGTGGTGCAACTGCATCACGCGCGGCGGCGCCACTACGACTTCCGACTGCAGGTGGGCGATGTACTGAAGAGTTGGGCCTGTCCCAAAGGGCCAAGCTACGACCCCAAGGTGAAGCGCCTCGCCGTGGAGGTGGAAGATCACCCGGTGTCGTATGCCTCGTTCCAGGGCGATATCCCCGACGGCTATGGCGCAGGCCACGTCGACACGTTCGACACGGGAGTATGGGCGACCTCGGGTGACGCAGAGGCGCAATTGCAGAAAGGCCATCTGCGCTTCGAACTGTTCGGCCAACGGCTCAAGGGTGGCTGGCACCTGGTTCGAGGCCATCGCCAGGAAAAGAAGCCCGTATGGTTCTTGATCAAGGACGAGGATGACTATGTGTCCAAGATGGAGGCCGACGACCTGCTCGACGCCACCATGGTCGCCAGCACCAAGCGAGCGTCCGGAAAGAGCGGCGGCGCGAAAGAAGTAGCGGAGAAGTTGACGCGTTCCAAGCGCAAGACGGTGCCGTCCGCCGGCAAGCGACGCGTTGCGCCCGCACGCTGGGCAGGCAAGATCGAGGGCGCCAAGAAGCGGGCGGCGCCCAAGGGCTTCTTCAAACCCGAACTGGCGACGTTGCGCGAGGCGCCTCCCGCTGGCGACAACTGGTTGAACGAGGTGAAGTGGGATGGCTATCGCATCCTGACTTCGGTCACCCATGGGCAAGTGGAATGCTGGTCGCGCAACGCACTGCCGTGGACCGACAAACTGCCCGACATCACGCAGGCCGTCGAGGCGCTCGGGCTCAGCTCGGCACAATTGGACGGCGAACTGATTGCTGTCGTCGAGGGACAATCCGACTTCAACGCCTTGCAGCAGACCTTGTCTGGCGAGCGAGCGTCGCCGCTGGTCTATGTGCTGTTCGACCTGCCCTATCTCGAAGGCTATGACCTCTCCGACTCGCCCTTGGTCCATCGCAAAGAGGCGCTGCAGCGCTTGCTTCAGGACGCCCCATCCCAGCTTGCCTATAGCAGCCACATCGTGGGTGGCGGCGAAGCGGCCTTCGAGAGCGCGAGCGCCCATCACCTTGAGGGCATCATGTGCAAACGCGTCGACTCGCCTTATCGCGGTGGACGTGGCGACGACTGGGTCAAGGTGAAGCGGCTCGAATCGGATGAGTTTGCCGTGGTGGGCTATACGGCTACCAAAGGGTCGAGGAAGGGATTCGGCTCCTTGCTATTGGCCAAGCCTGCGCCCGCCGGCGAGTGGAGCTACGTCGGCCGCGTGGGCTCAGGCTTTACCGATGAGATGCTGCGTCAACTGACCCGCTCGCTGGCCCATACCGGCTCGCGCACGCCCACCATCAAGCATGCGGCCGAGGCACCTCGCGATGCCCACTGGATTGCGCCGACCGCCGTGGCCGAGGTGTTTTATCGCGGCATCGGAAATCACGGGCTATTGCGGCAACCCAGCCTCAAGGCGATGCGGCCGGACAAGTCGCCGAAGGACTTGCGCAGCAGCGATCGCCCCGGCAAGCGCAAGACCGCCACAAAGACAACTCGCGGCACAGCGGCCGCGCCCGCCCGCATTGTGATCACGCATCCCGACCGCATGGTCTATCCCGGCGAAGGCATCACCAAGCAGGACATCGTCGATTACTACACGGCAGCCATGAAGTGGTTCTTGCCTGGCGTCATCAACCGGCCCATGTCCGTGATTCGATGGCCCGGCGGCATCAACAAACCAAGCTTTTTTCAGAAGCACCTGCCCACGGGCGGCCTCAAACATGTGGGCTCCGCCCGTTTGAAAGAGGAGACCGGTGCTTCGGCCGTTTACCTCTATGCGAAAAGCGCAGACTCGATCATCGAACTGGTGCAATACAACGCAATCGAATTTCATCCCTGGGGTGCGCATATCGATGACCCCGATGGCGCCGATCGCGTCATCTTCGATCTGGACCCGGGCCCCGATGTCGAATGGAACCGAGTGAAGGCTGCAGCGCGCCTACTGCACGAGCTGCTGGATCAACTGGGCTTGAAGAATTTTCTGCGCACCACCGGTGGCAAGGGACTGCATGTGGTGGTGCCGCTGAAACCCGTCGCACCATGGGACGAAGTGAAGTCATTCGCGCATGGCTTTGCGCAGGCACTCGAATCGATGCACCCGCTGGAGTTTGTCTCGGTCAGCTCCAAAGCGCGACGCACGGGCAGAATTTATGTGGACTATCTGCGCAACGGCCGGGGCGCCACGGCTGTGGCGTCCTATTCGCTTCGTGGCCGCCCGGGGGCGCCCGTGGCGATGCCGTTGCGCTGGACTGAGCTGAGCCGCCTGAAGAGCGCCTCGCAATTCGATATGCACGCCGCCCTTGCGCGACTGAAGCGACAACGTGCCGACCCATGGGAAGGCATCGACACGATCAGGCAGACCCTGAAGGCGGTGATGAAGGCGCTAGCGGCGAGATAGTCGATGCGCCACGACCATCATGGCGCCGACCATCGTGCAGGCCTCAGACGCTGTCGTTCGCCGCCGAGGCGTTGAGTGCCGCCGCCATGGCGGCGTCGCCGTTGACTATGTCCTTCCATTGGAGTTCCGTGCCCTTGCGATGGCCGCGAGGCGTCAACTTCAATCCATTCGCGTCGAGCACCAGGGTGTAAGTCTCACCATCGATGTTGACTTCGCGGCGCAGGGTTTTGTCGAGAGGTGTCATGGAAGGCTCCGTGGGTTCTCGTTCGTGCGTGATGGTACTACCCTGCGCGCGTCAAAGTGATCGCCCCGCGGCATCGCGGATCCACCACGGAACGTCGACAACCTCGATACATGCATCGACGCACCGTCCATCGTTTCGCCAGTCAGCCCATGTCATGAAATTTTCACGCCGAGCTGCCTTGATCGTTTTCATCGTCGCACTGCTGGCCATTCTTGCCATGGGATTCTTTCGCGCCGCGAAGCATGAGGACTCGCGGCCAGAGCCGGCGCCTGCGACATCGACGCAGCGGCCATAACAAGCTGCGCCGGCAATTTACACACCGCCGCAACGAACGATGCGGAAGGATGCAAGCGCGATCAACGGCGAGTCCGCACTACCCAGGCTGGATTCTCCGACCGGGCAAGGACATCAAGGTTGATCGCACCGGGGCAGCGTCCGTACCGCATTCGGACACTGCCCCTCTTTTTTGTCTCCCTTCGCAACCCTCAGGATCCCCACCATGCCGACCCGGAAAAGCAGGGCCATTGCCGAAGCGTTTCCGATGGCCTGGTGGTGGGATCTGGCCACGAAGTCGACACAGATGCTGAGCGCATCCGCAGAGGTGGTCCTACGGCGCAGCGCGCAGATCAGCGGCATGGGCAACCCGCCCTCTGCCGCCGATCAAAGGGAATTGACCACGATGGTGACGGAGAAGGTGGCAGCCTCGCAGCAATCGGCCGCAGCGATGATGATGAGCGCGAGCGCCGCGGCCTCGCAGTTCTGGTGGAACCAGTGGATGGCGAGCACAGGACTGAGCGGTCGCAAGGCCGCCTCTTTGTCTGGCGCGGCCGCCAGCGCATCGCGCTCGTCCGCAGCCATGCTCACGGCCGGGCTGCAGCCGTATCGCCGGCGGGCGATGAGTAATGCCAAGCGGCTGCGAAAGCGCCGACCCAAGCGCTGAGGCGGTCGAGCCACAGCTCTTCTTTTGTAGGAGCGCACTTGTGCGCGACAGCCTGACGGAGTGCTGCCTCCGCGATGCCGCGGTCGCGCACAAGTGCGCTCCTACAAGGAGACGTGTAGTTGCGACCTATCGCGTACTGGCGTGGCTAACCTTGTCAGCCTCGACGCTGTCGAGCCAGGCGTTTCGCTTCCAATCTCTCAATCATCCCGTCGACCTGCGACAGCTCGGCAAGCACGGCGTCGCGGCGCTCGTTGACGCTTAGACTGGGCGCCGGCTCCTGCAGGCCCATGCGCAGCAATTGCAGCGAACCGGTGATGCGATGGAGCACATCGCGCTGGCCCTGCGTATCGCCTGCCTCCACCGCCTGGTCGAATCTGACGAGATCCGCCCGCCCTGCTTCCAGCAAGCCGTGCAGCAGCGTCTCGACTTGTTCTTCCGAACCGAAGATGGCGACCAGCTGCGTCACCGCATCGTCACTGGCCTGGGTTTGCCGGTCGACGACTTTCGCCAGGCTGCCGACCATGCTTTCAATCTTCTGCTGCAGTTCCTCCAGGCGAGCGGGCTTGGCGAGGAAGTCGTCCATGCCGGCCCGCCGGCATTTTTCCACCTGCTCCGGCAGCGCGCTGGCCGAGAGCGCGATGATGGGCAGATGGGCGCCGGTTTCGGCTTCCGCATCGCGGATACGCTGCGAGAGCGCGTAGCCATCGAGTACCGGCATATGGCAGTCGGTCAGCAGCAGGTCGTAATGCGCGGCAGCCAACGCCTCCCAGGCGCGCTGGCCATCCTCAGCCATCGTGCATGCGTAGCCCAGCAAGTCCAGTTGCCGCTCGATCACGGCGCGATTGATGGGATGGTCTTCGGCCACCAGGATACGTGCGGAGCGCGCTTCTCGGGGCGCGGCGACGCTTTGCTTGTCGCCGGCCGAGTCCAGGCCAAGCGCCGCGCGGCACGCCTCCACCGCCGACCGCCACAACAGCGGACTCCCGCAGAGCATCATCTTGCCGCCTTCGCGATAAAAACCCCGCGTATCGGTATCGGGGATCACGTGAATGGCCGGCACGCCCTCCACGGTAATGCCTTGCTCGATTAGACGCGCATCGGCGATGTAGACGTCCGCATCGTCCTTGCTGAGTTCGGCGACATCCTCGGCATCCGTCTCGATGACACTGAAGCCCATCGCAGACAACGCATTGGCCAACTCACGCTCGAACATGCCATCACGCGTGCAGACCAGGGCCCGCTTGCCTTCGATACCGGGAATGATGCTGGTGCCTTGGAGCACCGGAAGCACCACTTCGACGGTAGCTCGCGTGCCCTCGCCCACCTTGCTTTCCAGTCGAACATCGCCGCCCATCATGCCCGCCAAGCGGCGACAGATGCTCAAGCCCAGACCTGTGCCGCCAAAACGGCGGGTGGTGGAGGCCTCTGCCTGGGTGAACGGCTGGAACAGGCGATTGAGCTGATCGGGTGAGATGCCCATGCCGGTGTCGGTGACGCTGAATCTCAGGCGCTGTCCGTCCTTGACCTCATCGAGCAGGTCGATGCGAAGTTTGACGTGGCCCGAGGCCGTGAATTTGAGCGCGTTGCTGATCAGGTTATTGATGATCTGCCGGATACGATTGGCGTCGCCTCGATACTCCGAAGCGAGACGCCAGTCGAGTACGAGATATAGACGCAGGTGCTTTTCCTGCGCCCGCGCCGCGAAAGTGCCCACCGCGCTGTCCGCCAACAGGCGCAGGTCAAAGGCCTGGGGCTCGAGTTCGAGTTTCTCAGCCTCGATACGCGAGAAGTCCAGAATGTCGTCGAGGATCTGCAACAGCGCCACCGCCGAATCCTGCGCCATGCCGACCATATGCGACTGCTCGGTGCTCAGCGGCGTCTTGGAGAGCAATTCCACCAGCCCCAGCACACCGGCCATGGGTGTGCGAATTTCGTGACTCATCATCGCCAGGAACGCCCCCTTGGCCGCCACCGCCGCCTCGGCGGTGGCCTTGGCTTCCACCAGCGCCCGCTCTTGTTCTTTCTCAACCGTGACATCGGCGCAATAGACGCTCCAGAAATAGCCGCCATTCACGCTGGGCTTGGGTTCGCCGCCGAGGGCGCGGATCCAGCGCGTCACGCCGTTCACCTTGGTCCTGAATTCGACCACGCCCGAGTGCTTCAATCGCAGGCTTTGATCCACCGCCGCCTGGACCATCTCGCGATCCTCATCGACGGCCGATTCGAGCGGCCCTTCGTAGCCGGCGAGGATGTCCTCGCGGGACATGCCAAAGATGGCCATCGAGGGCCCGCTGACGTACTCGTAGGTGCGACGGTCTGCGGCATCCACGTGCAGGCGAATGACGACGCCGGGAAGATTTTCGTTGGTGTCGACGAGGCGCTGCTCAGACGCGCGCGCCCTGGCCTCGGCATCCCTCATGCGCTTATAGGCAAAGCCGATGATGGCCACGATCGAGCCCACCACCAGCAAGCCGATCAGTACCCAATTCCACGGCACGCCGTAGCTGTAATCGGCCCGCAGCCAGCGCGTGCGTATCGCCTGCCGCTGGCTGTCCTTGACGCCCGCAATCACGCGATCGATCAAGCCCGCAAGGCGTGCATTGTCACGGCTCACGCCAAAAGTGATGTCCTGATCCAGGCCCGCGGGCGCCACCACGCGCAGCGTGGCGGCGTAGCGATCGCGGATCAGCGCATCGATAGCGGGCAAGGTGCCGATATAGGCCGACACCTCGCCTTTTTCGACCAGTCGCAAACCTGCTTCATTGCTGGCGACCGGCACGAGCTCACTGCGCGGCAGTAGCATCTTGAGACCGGCAAGCAGCCCCGCTTCCTCGCGGACAGCGACCTTTTTGCCGCGGAGATCCTCTGGGCCGGCAATGGCCGCGCCATGCAGGGGCGCAACGATGACTTCAGGAAACCGCTCGTACGGCCGACTGAACACCATCGCACCCGAGTCGTAGTCGGCAGGCATGGCTGCCGCAACCAGATCCACCTCATTGGCGCCGACGCGGCGTTGCAGTTCATCCAGGTCGCGAGCGGGCACCAACTCAAGGCGCAAGCCCAGCTCTTTCTTGATCAGCGAGAGATAGTCTTCGGCCAGGCCGTCGAGCATGCCGTCCTTGTTGATGAAACTGTACGGATAGCGATCGGTTTCGTAGCCCACGCGCAGCGTACCCAGGCCCGCGAGCCATTGGCGGTCGGCTTCGGAGATGGCTGTACTGCGGGGCAACGGCGCGCTGAAATCCTCGTCCATGCCCCATTGCTGGCGGAGACTCGCCAGTTGGTTCGCCGGCACCGTCGCCTCGGCTTTGCGCAGGATGGACGCCAGCACCACGTGATCGCGCGGTACGGCCAACGCGGCCTGCAGAGGCGGGATATCGGCAAGGCGCTCGAGAATGGTGACGTCGTCATGCTCACGCTCCGTCAGCAGCCAACGCGTGCGTGCGGAGGAGCCGATGTACGCGTCGGCCACGCCCTGCGCCACCATATCCAGCGCCTCGCGACCGTCGTCGGTGAAGATCAGTGTGGCCTTCGCGAAATGATCTTTGATGATCTTCGTGTAGACCCGCGCAACGCGCTCCATCGCAATGCGCCCATGGACGACATCCGCCTCGGTACGTATTTTCAGATCACCCTTGCGGGCAACGAGTACCAGGCTCGATTCGACGTAGGGTTTGAGGTATTCCAGGCGATCGCTGCGCCGGTAGGGCTGCCCCACCAGCAAGTCGAAAGGAATGGGCTTGCCCGAATCGCTGAAGGTCACCGCATCCCAGTCCGTGAACGGGCGGAACTGCAGCCTGAGCCCTACGCGGCCGGCGAGCAGCTTGGCGTATTCCACGCCAATGCCTTCCGCCCCGCCTGCAACCCAGGCCTCGATCGGAAAGTGATTGCCCGCAAAAATGCCCACGTCAACCACAGGATGCTGCGCGATCCAGGCCAACTCCTCTGCACTCAGCGCAACCTCGGTGTCCGGCTTGACCGGCACATCGGGCGGGACCTCGGTGGCGGATGCAACGATCGAGAGTACGGCGCACAACAGCAATGAGCACAGCCCCCACCAAAAGCGCCCCTGCCGCGACCTGCTGGGAGGTGAGGCAATCCGGGTCGGACCGTGAAAGCCATACATAAACGTGCCCAGCCTTGTCGAATCGATCAGTCAGATTAGGCGCACGCGATCGACAGCATCTATAAGAATAGTCTCAATTGCGCGGAGCGGAGCGGTTAATTCCTGGATGATGCTTTGCTGGATGCCGGCGGCTCGGGCCCGCGATGGCCAAGAGGCAGCCTGCGTCTTCGACGTCGTGCTCCGGGCCTTGGAATCAAGCTTTGCCGCCCCGTTTCGGCGACAGCCAGCTTGGCGACGCTACGCTAGTCGAACCCTGGGAAACCTGAGGTATCGCCATGACTGCAGTTACGAAGACGCCGCTGGAACACGTCAACGACGTGCTGGCGCAGCTCAAAGAGATGCGTCACTACGCGAAGAACAACGTCGAGGCGCTGACGGCACAGTGGTTGCTGTTCGACGGCGAGCTGAAGAAGCTCAAGCAGGCAGCACCGATCGAGGCGCTGATGACGCGCCAAAGCGAATTGCATGATGCGCTGAACGACCAGATCGCCACGTTTGAGGAATTGGCCGCGACGCTCCAGCCTCCTCCGGAAGAAGCTTAGCCTGGCGGGATGCGGCACTCGTGCGAAAAATTCTCGGGAGAGGTGTCGAATCCGCCTTCGGCCGTTCGTCATGACAGTGAAGGCAGGCAATCCGCCCGCCTCAGGGTCTTCACAGGAGACGTCATGCCACAGTACCTGGTTGCCATTCACCATCCCGACAACTATGACGCGTCGCTGGAGGACGAAGCGATGATCAGCGATATCCACGCGCTCAACAGAGAAATGATCGCCGCAGGCGCCCGGTTCTTTGCCGGCGGCCTGGAGTCGCCCGACAAGGCCAAGTCCTTGCGCAAGCAGGCCGGCGGCGACGTGGTGGTTACCGATGGTCCATACACCGAAGCCAAGGAGCATGTCGGCGGCTTCTGGATACTGGATGCCGCCGATATGGATGAGGCGCTGGCGTGGGGACAAAAGGCCGTCGTCGCCTGCCGTACGCCGGTCGAGGTGCGGGCGTTTCTTCGCCACAGTTAACGGCGCTGAATGGAGGGTTTCCATGGCCAAACTTGTCTTCGGAATGAATCAGTCCCTCGATGGCTATGTCGACCATCAGGCCTTTGGGCCTAGCCCATTGTTGTTTCGCCACTTCGTCGAGCAAGTGCACCACCTGTCGGGCAGCGTGTACGGCCGCCGCATGTACGAGGTCATGCGTTATTGGGACGACGATTCCCCGGAGTGGAGCGCGGACGAACGCGACTTCGCGACGGGATGGCGGCGCCAGCCGAAATGGGTCGTGTCGCGCACGCTGACGTCGGTCGGCCCGAACGCCACCCTTGTCGCTGGCGACATCGAATCGGCGATACGGCGACTGAAATCCGAGCTCACCGGCGACATCGAAGTCGCCGGCCCCGACTTGGCGCAAAGCCTGACCGAGCTTGGCCTTATCGACGAGTACCAACTCTACGTTCACCCTGTCGTACTGGGACACGGCAAGCCACTCTTCGCAGGCCCTCGGCCGCCGCTGCGCCTGGTGGCCAATGACGTCATCGACGGGAACGTGATTCGGCTTACGTACGTCCCGGCTTAGCCGAGCAACGCGCCCAGTGGTCGAAGTCGGAGCACCAGGCTTCGACCGAACGCCGCCTCCCTGCCGACCTATGACGCGGCCTAGGTAAAACTACTGAACTCCCTTGATGGGTTTTACCGATGCAGCCGTAAATGGTGACGGCGCAAGCTGAGCACCTCGTCAAAGCCGAGGGATCCATCATGGCGCTGCCCATTCCCGCCTCGACCCTGACCACTGCACTGGCCGCGACTGTTGTGGCGCTCGCAGCCTGCGGGCGTCCGGATTTCACGGCGGCGATATCGTCCACGGCGTCGCCCGTATATGCGGCGAGCTAACCCTCTCGCGCCGACGAGACTGAAGCAGTCAATCACCGCCGCGGAAAGTGAAACGAATCAGCCACGCCACCCCGATGGAAACGCCATGCGCACACCGACCTTACCCACCGCGCTTATCTTCGCCCTCTTCGGCGCCGCCTGCGCCCACGCAGGTACGGCACCGACCGATGTCATTCCCGTCACGGTCAATAACTTTGCCCGCGCCGAATCGGATACCTACCTCGCGTCCCTGGTGAAACGCGGCGGCCTTGGCGTCTTTCATTCCGAGCGCGAACCCGCATCGATCGACAAACAGGATGTCATCCGCCTCAATCGCGACACGCTTTACTCCTTCGGCGTCTTCGACCTGGATGCAGGCCCCGTCACCATCACCCTGCCCGACGCTGGCAAGCGCTTCATGTCGCTGCAGGTCATCAACGAAGACCACTACGCGCCTGCCGTGGTTTACGGTGCCGGCAGCTACACGTTCGACAAGGACAAGGTGGGCACTCGCTACATGGCCGTTGCCATCCGCACCCTGGTCGACCCCAGCGACGCGAAGGATTTGCAGGCTGTCCATGCCTTGCAGGACGCCATCAAGGTATCCCAGGCCAGCCACGGCACCTTCGACGTGCCTCACTGGGATCCGGTGAGCCAGAAAAAGATCCGCGATGCGCTGCTCGTACTCGCCGCATCCACCACCGGCTTCAAGAACGCCTTCGGCAAGCAAGGCGACGTGGACCCGGTCATGCATCTCTTGGGAACCGCTGCCGGCTGGGGCGGCAACCCCGACAAGGATGCCACCTATCTCGGCGTCACGCCGCCCAGGAACGACGGCAAGACGGTGTATCACCTCACTGTCAAAGATGTCCCGGTCGATGCCTTCTGGTCCATCAGCGTCTACAACGCCAAGGGCTATTTCCAGAAGAACGCACTGAACGCGTACACGCTCAACAACATCACAGCCAAGCGCAGCGCTGACGGCTCCATCGCGGTCCAGTTTGGTGGCTGCGACGGCAAGATCCCCAACTGCCTGCCCATCGTTCCCGGCTGGAACTACACCGTCAGGCTTTACCGCCCCCGGGAAGCGATCCTGAATGGCGCTTGGAAGTTTCCGGAGCCGACGACTTAGGCATCTCGCAAAGGCGTTGGTGGCGACAAGAGTTGCCATGGAAGTCGGGAATGATTTCAAGAACGCCACGCATGGCTTCCTGTGCGTCAATTCGATGGCCTCTCCTGTAAAAGAAAACCACCTGCGTAAAAATCACTAGATCATCCGTTGTATATGTTTTTGAACTTCCTTCGCCAGATTAGGGAGTCCGTTTCGCGTGCCAAAAGCAAGACGACTGCACGCCGGGGAATAAGGGTTGATCGAATCACATCACCGACGCGGGCATCAGTTCACTGCCGCAGCTAAACACAAAGCCGCGTGCGCCCCGGTGCGATCCTCACGCCAGGGCGACGTTGGTCAACTTTCTTAGGTCGAACGACAAATGTTGTCCAACAGCAAAAATGAGGATGCTTGGATGTCTGCGCGGATGACGCCGCAGGCCGCAGAGGCGAAGTAGCTGGCAGAGCATTCATCGTAAAACGACGAGGAGAACGCACCGTGGCCATGCTTCTGATGAAGGACGCAACAGGACCGGATGTCGCGCAATTGCGCAAGAAACTGGCTTCGGTGCTGCAGACAGAGGCGAGTGCGTTTCCCGGCCTGGCCGTGGGCAACAGTTTCGATGCGCTCACGGACGCTGCGGTCCGACGCTGGCAGTCCGGCATCGGCCTGGTCGCGGATGGCATCGTCGGTCCGTATTGCCAGAGCATCCTTGGCATGATCACGCTACAGGCGACCGACGTTGCGATCACGCTGGATGCGGTGAAGCAGCTTTTCCCCGCCACCAAGGCATCCAATATCGCGCGGAACCTCCCTTATGTAGCGGCAGCCTTGAATGTCGTGGGGCTGCGCGATCGCCCCATGATCTGCGCCGCGCTCGGCACCATTCGCGCGGAGACCGAGGGCTTCGTACCAATTTCCGAGTTTCCCTCGCACTTCAACACGACGCCGGGCATGCCTGCCTTCAGCGCCTACGATGGGCGCACCTCGCTCGGCAACACGCAGCCCGGTGATGGCGCCCGCTTTAGAGGCCGCGGCTTTGTGCAGCTGACGGGGCGAGCGAACTATCACACCTACGCGGCGCAGATCGGCCTGGATATCGAGAGCTTTCCGGACCTGGCCAACGCGCCTGAAGCAGCGGCGGTGTTGCTGGCCGTGTTTCTCAATCATGCCGCTGACAAGATGCGCACGGCGCTTGCGTCCAACAACTATGCCGCAGCACGCAAGCTGGTCAATGGCGGCACGTACGGGCTGGACAAGTTTCGCAGCGTGTTTCAGCTGGCCGACTCGGTGTGGCCGGTGGTCAGCCGCGCAGGTCGCACGGCACGTTCGCGCAAGACCGCTGTTGCCGCCGCGCCAACCCGCCAATTCACGGCCAGCAAGGATCCCGTCGACCTTCGCGATCGTTCCTATACGCCCCCACCGGTCAGCCTGCCCGACTGCTACCCCAGCGACGAATACGTACAGAAACTCCTGCCCGCCTATACCAGTGCCGGCCTGATTCTCGACCAGGGGCAGGAGGGGGCATGCACCGGTTTTGGCCTGGCGTGCGTCGTCAACTATCTGCGCTGGCGCAAGGCGAGCATGCCTTCGAAGCTGGAATCGGTGAGCCCACGCATGCTGTACAACTTCGCGCGGCGCTACGACGAATATGCCGGCGATAACTACGATGGATCGAGCTGCCGCGGCGCGCTGAAGGGCTGGTTCTACCATGGTGTATGCCTGGAGGACGACTGGCCCTACAAAGCCGAAGACACCCAACCGCCCAGCTTCGGATACGCCGATCGCGCCACCGCCAATACGTTGGGCATCTATTACCGCATCGACCTCAAGACCATCACCGACCTGCAGGCCGCCATCCTGGAAGTGGGAGCCATCTACGTCTCGGCCAACACGCATGATGGCTGGCAGAACGTGCCGACCTCGCGCAAGAAGATCACCGGGCACGAAACCTTGCCCGTGATCGAGTTCGATGGCCGCGCTTCGCAGACCGACGGCCACGCGTTCGCACTGGTGGGCTTCAACACGCGCGGCTTCGTCGTCCAGAACTCCTGGGGCAAGAGCTGGGGATGCGGCGGCTTTGCCGTATTGGCCTATGCGGACTGGCTTGCCAACGGCATGGATGCGTGGGTGGCTGCGATGGGCGTGCGTGGCCTGGTGTTCGGCCAGCGCGCGGCGGCCATCCCCGGTGCGACGGGCCGCGCCGGTGCCGATCGATCGGGCGCATGGAACGACGCCGACGCGTATGCGCACAGCATCGTGCTCGGCAACGACGGGCGCGTCACGCGCTACCTCACGCAGGATGCATTGAACCGCGGCCTGCTATATCAGGCATGCACGCTGCCGGATCAGTGGTTCCACCAGCAAGCATCCGCGACCAAGCGCCTGGTGATCTACGCGCATGGCGGCCTCAACAGCGAAGAGGATGCCATCAAGCGTGCGCGCATCATGGGCCCTTACCTGATCGGCAATGGTTGCTACCCGCTGTTCATGGTGTGGAAGACCGGCCTGCTCGAATCGATCGAGGACATCATCGCCGACCGATTCCGGCCCGCGCCCTCGCGCGTTGGTGGCGTCCGCGAAGCCTTGACCAATGTGACGGATGGAATTATCGAGCAAACCATCGGCCGCCCGTTCGCGCGTCCGGTCTGGAGCGAGATGAAGGAGAACGCCGAGGGGGCCAGCCTGCCAACGCGCGGGGCGGATCTGCTGGTAACGGCCTTGCAGAATCTCGAGCAGACCTGGGGCGACAAACTGGAGATCCATCTGATCGGCCACTCCGCCGGCTCGATCTTCCTCGGCTGGCTCGTTGACCTGCTGGCCGCACGCGGACTCGACGCGCGGGCAAGCTCCATCCACCTCTATGCCCCGGCGTGCACGGTGCAGTTCGCCAATCGCCACTACACGCCGCACGAGGACCTGATGAAGTCGATGTATCTGGATATCTTGTCCGACGAAAACGAACGCGACGACGACGTGGCGGCGGTCTACCGCAAATCACTGCTCTATATGGTTTCCGACGCGCTGGAGCAGGATGTGCGCACGCCCATCCTCGGCCTGGCCAAAGTCATGGACGTTTCCTACAACGGCTGGGACGGCTCCTCGAGCACCGGCGAAGCGCTCGGCAACTGGCGCCAGGCAGCCAAGCAAAGCGGCCTGGACAAGCGCACGGGCATCCTCGATGTCGACAAGGTCAAAACCAGCAGCTCCGGCACCACCATCAGTGCGAGCCACGGCAGCTTCGACAACAACGTCGAGGTGGTCAGCCGCACGCTCGAACGCATCACCGGCGGCAAGCTGGCCATGCCGGTCGATGACCTGCGTGGCTTCTGAAAGCGGGCATGAGATCGGAGTCGGCGACGCGGCTACTCCCCGGCGTGATGTTGCATAGCCAACGAGCCCGCTCTCACTGAGCGGGCCCGTTCCCCATCGTCCCTCACCAACGCATGCGGAAACCCAGCGTGCCGTTCAACGCATGCGAATCGCCGAAGTTCGAAAGTCCGGTCTGCGCCTGCACTTCGCCGTATACCGAGTAGCGGCCACCGGCCCAGTCCAGCGAGCCGCCCAGGCCCAAGCCGCCCCACCAGCGCTCGTTGCGCGTACTGAAGTCGGTACCCGCCACGTTCACCTGCGCCGCGTCCTTGAAGTTGTCGTAGACGTTGGCGATGGCATACAGGTGCGTGACGACCGGACCCGAGTCGCCCGAATGCGTGCTCAGGTAGTCGATGGCCGTACCAGCGCGCGCCGCGGCCGCGTTGCCGGCCTGCTGCGACACGCGCGCACCGAACGCGTCGTTGAAGCCGTCGAACGAGACCTTGCCCCAGGTCAACTGCGCCTGCGGCACGATGGACCATGCATCACTCAGGTGGAAGCGCTGGCCGACTTCCACGCCCGCTGCATAACCGGCGGCCTTGTTGTCGTTCTCGGCCATGCCCAGCGTGTTGGAGTGCAGATCGGAATCCAGGTGCATCCAGCGCAGCTGGCCGTCCACGTAGAGGCCGTTGCTGGCGTACCAGGTGAGCGCGGCGCCCACGCCATAGGCGCGGGTGTTGATGCGACCGTCGCCGTAGGCCGAACTCACGTCGGAGTTGTAGTGGTCGTAGTGCAGCGACGCGCTTCCGACCAGCTTGCCCGAGCCGCTGTCGGCGAGCGTCGCGTCCAGGCCCACTTCCGATTTCCAGTCCGACACGTCGTAGTTGGTGCCAGTGGTGCTGGACTCCGGCTTGATGGTGTGGTCGCCGCCCTGTACGCGCGTCCACACGCCCTCGCCCGGTGTCATGGCGTCGTTGGATTGCCCATCCGCCCACTGGCGGTCGCCCGTGCGCTGGACCAGCGTGTCCAGGGTGTTCGCCTGCTGCAAGATGCCGGCATAGGCTTCGTACAGCGGCACGCCAGGCTGATACAGCGGCGTCGGGTCACCGCCGCCCGCGCCTGGTTTGCCCGGCGTGCCGGGATTGCCCGGATCGGTCGGCGGATCGGTCAGTGCCGATCGCAGGTACCAGTCGCCGTCCGGGGCATCGACGCCGTCCTTGTACAGCCGATACGCATACGCGCCGGCCACCACCGCCTGCTGGCCCTGGAAGACGTAATCGCCCTTCAGCGCAAAGGTTCCGTTCGATGCACCCTGCACGTCGATGAGCTTGATGCCCTGCGTGGTCGCCGCGCCCGTGCCGCCCACGTTGGTGACTTGCACCGTGGTGTTGCCTGAGGTGTTGCCGGTGACCACGAGCATGTCGGTGGCCGAACCATCGCCACCCAGCGCCGTGTTGAAGTTCAACGTGCCGCCCTGGCCAGCGTAATCACCCTGCACGGTCAAGCTGGTGCCGGGCGCATGGCCGAAGTTCACGGTGCCTGCGTTGGTGAGTGCGCCCGTGCGCTGGGCGAAGCCGGCAAGATCCAGCGTAGCGCCACTCTGCACGGTCGTCGCGGAGGAGGCATTGAATGCGTTGGCCACTGCGGCGCTCAGCGTACCGGCCGCAACGGTGGTGTCGCCGCCGTAGGTTGACGTACCGCCCAGCATCAGCGTGCCGGTGCCGTTCTTGGTGAGACTGCCCGTGCCCTGGATGCCATTGCTCAGCTGCAGCGTAGTGCCGTCATCCGTGTCGATGGTGGCGGCACCGCCCAGACCGACGGTGCGATTGCTCAGGAAGCTACCCGTGGTGTGCAACGTTGCGTCGTCGATGGAAAGACTGCCTGCCGCCAGGCCGAGATTGCCGTCGTTGGCCACCTGCAGCGTACCGGCGTGCACGTCGGTACCGCCGCCATAGCTGTTGGCGCCGGTGAGCACCAGCGTGCCCAGGTCGTCCTTCACCAGCATGCTGGCGCCGGTGAGTGCGGCATCGATGGTGGCTGTCATGCTCGCGCCCGCCGCGGTGCCATCGCCCACCCGGATGGTGGAAGCGCCGCCAGCCAGTTCGATGGCATCGCCAGTGACGCGATAGCCGTCGGCCTGGAACTGCATGCCCGAGGCACTCACCTGCCCGTTCGTGTTGTCCACCGTCACCGTGCCGCCAGTGCCGCCGAAGATCGCAAACGAGCCGTTGGTGAACGGCGCGTTGAGCGTGCCGCTGGCGTCGGTCCAGTAGTCGTTGTCCGCGAGGCGCCAGGTACCCGTGCCGCCGGTGATCGCACCATCGTTCGCATGTCCCGGACCGTCCCAGAAAGTGAGCGTCAGGCCATCGGTGTTGACCAGATTCACCTGGTTGGCAAGCGAGGTCTGTACGAAAACGTTCGCCGTCGGCGAGGTGCCGATCGCCAGGCCGTTGTCGGTCAGGGTGCCGTCGTAGTTGAAGAGGCGATACACGCCAGCGCCAAACGTGCCGCCCGGCGTCGTGGAGACATTGAGCGTGCCGTCCAGCGTGAGGTTGCCATGCACCACGGTGAGGTCGTTGAGGCTGCCACCCACTGTGCCGGCCTGACCCAACTGATAGTCGACGGTCGCGCCCGCGTTGAGCGTGAGGTTGCCGTTGACGGTAAGCGTGCCCGGTGAATTGCCGGGGCTGAGCGTGCCGCCGTTGGCCACCGTCACATCACCGCCTATCGTTCCGGAGCCACCCAGGGTGCCACCGTTTTGCACCGTGGTCGCACCCGTAGCGGCGGACTGGTCGCCATCGACGAGCAGCGTGCCGCCAGACACCGTCGTGGCGCCCGTATAGCTGTTGTTGCTGGTGAGCGTGGTCGTGCCATTGCCCATTTGCGTGACGCCGCCGGTGCCGGAAATCGCGGCTCCGATCGTTTGGACGTCCGAACGATCAAACGCCAGCGCGCCGTTGTCGACTACGTCGCCCACGATCGAGCCGCTCGTACCACCCTCGCCCAGCTGCAACGTGCCACCGGTGATCGTCGTGCCGCCGGTGTAGGTGTTGTTGCCCGCCAGCACCAGGGTGCCGAGGTCGGACTTGGTCATGCCGTTGCTGCCGGTGAGCACGGAGGCAATAGTCGCTGTCATGGCCGCGCCGGCGGTGGTGCCGTCGCCCACGCGGATGACCGGCGCCGATCCGACCAAGGCAATCGCGTCGCCCTCAACGCGATAGCCGTCGGTGGCGAACTGCATGCCACTCGCGTTGACGGCACCCTGGGTCGTCGCATCGACGGTCACCGTGCCGGCCGCGCCGGCGAACACGGCAAAGCTGCTGTCCTGATACGACGCATTGATGGAACCGTCGAGCAAGGTCCAGTTGTCGTTGCCCGTGGTGCCCTGCCAGACGCCATCGCCGCCCTGCACCAGGTCGTCGCCGCGCGCACCGTTGCCGTCCCAGAAATTCACCGACAGGCCATTGGTGTTGACCAGGTTCACCTGCTGCGCGATCGAAGTCTGCAGGAAGTAGTCGGGCGACGGCACCGAGCCGATGTTGAAACCATTGTTGGTGAGTGCACCGGTGTAGCCGATGATGCGGTAGATGCCCGGATCGAACGTCCCGCCCGAGGTCACCGACACGTTGAGCGTGCCGTCCAGCGTGAGATCGCCGTTGACCTGCACGAGATCGTTGAGCGGACCGCCCACCACATTGGCCTGGCCGAGGTTGACGTTGAGGTTGGAGGCGTCGCTCAAAGCCAGGCTGCCCTTGACCGTCAGCGTGCCGGGCGCGCTGCCGACGTCGCCCGGACTGAGCGTGCCGCCATCGGCCACGCTTACATCGCCGCCGATGATGCCCTTGCCGCCAAGCGTGCCGCCGCTGTCGACCGTGGTAGCTCCGGTGGCCGCGGACTGGTCGCCATTGATGATCAGGCTGCCGGCACGCACTGCGGTTGGGCCGGTGTAGCTGTTGGCGGCGCTGAGCACGGTGGTGCCCGTGTCTTGCTGCTCCAGCGCGCCGGTGCCGGAAATGGCGCCGGCGAATGCCACGCTGTCGGTACGATCGAACACCAGCGTGCCGTTGTTGGCCACGTTGCCCTGGATGGAACCGCTGGTGCCGCCGTTGCCCAATTGCAGTACGCCACTGGCGATGGTGGTGCCACCGGTATAGGTGTTGTCTGCGGTGAGCACGAGCGCGCCGGCATCGATCTTGTTCAATGTGCCAGGGCCGCCGACGGTGCCGGCAAGCGTGAGATCGGCGGTCGTATCAAAGGTGCCACCACCATTGCCCAGCGTCACGCCACGCGCCGACGTGAACGCCGCGGTGTTGTTCAAGGTGCCGCCATCAAACGACAGCGCGCCCGCCGCGTTGCCGAGGTTGGCGTCGCTGGACACTTTGAGGGCGCCGCCGTTGATCGCCGTGCCACCGGCGTACGTGTTGGTAGCCGAGAGCGTCAACGTGCCGGGACCCATCTTGGTGAGTTGGCCGGCGCCGCCGATGGTCTGGTTGACGATTAGGGCAGTACCCTCAATGTCGAACGTGCCGCCGCCCTGGTTGATGGTGACGGGGTGCGCAAACACAGAACTCTGGGTCGTACGCAGCGTGCCGCCATCGAAGCTGACCGCAGCGCCCGGGGCGCCGACGCCGTTGGTGCCCTGCACCTGCAACACACCGCCATTGATGGCAGTTCCTCCGGTGAGGTTGTTGATGCTGTTGATGATCAGCGTGCCAAGATCTTCCTTGACCAGCGTGCCGGCACCATTCAATGGCGCAGTGATGGTGGCGGTCATGCCCGCGCCGGCGGCGGTTCCATCGCCCACGCGAACCACGTCCTGCCCACTGACGAACGTGATCGGATCGCCGGTCACGGTGTACCCGTTCACTGCGAACTGCATGCCGGAACTGGTGACCGTGCCGAGCGTGTTGTCCACCGTCACCGTGCCGGGCGCGCCCATGAAGATGGAGAACTCGCCATCGGTGTACGGTGCATTGACCTGGCCGGTCTGGCTGGTCCAGTTGCTGTTGCCGGCGCTGTTCTGCCAGACGCCGTTGCCGCCGTCGACGGTGTTGTTGGTGTGGCCGTTGGCGCCATCCCAGAAGTTCAGCGTAAGACCGCCGGTGTTGATCAGGTTGACCTGGTTCGCCACCGAGGTCTGCACCTGGTAGTTGCCGGTCGAGCTGCCGCCGAGCGCCAGGCCCTGATCGTTGAGCGTGCCGTCGTAGCTGATGATGCGGTACAAGCCGGGGCCGAAGCTGCCGCCCGGCGTGGCGGACACGTTGAGCGTGCCATCCAGATTGAGGTTGCCGTGCACCACGGTGAGGTCGTTGAGTGAGCCACCGACCACGTTGGGCTGGCCGAACTGATAGTTCAGGGTCGAGTTGGCGCCTAGCGTCAACCCGCCGTTGATCGTGAGCGTCCCCGCTGCACCGGCATCGCCCGGATTCAGCGCGCCGCCACTCGCCACGGTCACGCTGCCGCCGATGGTACCGACGCCGCCCAACGTGGCGCCATTCTGCACGGTGGTGCCGCCGGTGGCAGCAGACTGGTTGCCGTCGATCAGCAACGTGCCCGCCTGCACGTTCGTGGCGCCCGCGTAGCTGTTCGTTCCGGTAAGAACCATGGTGCCGCTGCCGAGCTGGGTCACACCACCCGTGCCGGTCACCAGGCCGCCAAACGTATAGACGTCCGAACGGTCGAAGGCCAGCGTGCCGTTGTCGGCCACGTTGCCAAGGATGGAGCCGTTCGCGCCGCCGTTGCCCAGCTGCAGCACACCTGCCGTGATGGCCGTGCCGCCGGTGTAGGTATTGGTCGCGGTCAACACCGTCGTGCCGGTGCCGGACTGCACCACGTCGCCCGCGCCGGAGATGGTGCCGGCCAGCGTCGACGTATCGGAGCGGTCAAAGCCCAGCGTGCCGGCCGTGTCGACGATGACGGTGGGGCTGGCGATGGAGCCCGTGGTACCGCCATTGCCAATCTGCAACAGTCCGGTATTGACTACAGTGTTGCCGGTATAGGTGTTGTTGCCGGTCAGCAGCCAGGTACCTGCATCGTTCTTGGCCAGCGTGGTAACGCCACCGGTGCCGTCGATGATGCTGCCGCCCATGGTGTTGTTGCCAGTGTTGGCGCCACCCAGACCCAGCGTACGCGCGCCGCTGCCGGCGTAAGCCGCCGAGCCGGTATTGCTGAACACAATGGCACCCGTGCCGGACGATTCGATCACGCTGCTACCGATCAACAAGGTAAACAGGCGGTCGGTAGTGTCGCCGGTGCCGGTGTAGCGCAGCGTCGCGCCGCCAGGGGTGCTGGTACCGATCACCAGGTTGCTGGCCGCATTCGACGAGGAGCCGATACTGCTGGCCTGCCCGCCGTTGGTGAGATGGTCCACGCCAAGAACGCCGCCTGAGATGGTAGTGACGCCGGTGTACGTGCTGGCTGCGTTGCGCAGGATCCAGGTCCCGCCGCTGGTCTTGCTCACCGAAGTCTTGCCAGTACCGTTATCGGTGATCTGCAACGCGAGACTGTTGTCGGCGGTGCTGCTGCCGGTCAACGTCACGGTCTGCGCGGTATTGGCGCCACTGAACGCGAGCGCGCCGGTGTTGGTGAACTGCACTGCACCCGAGCCGGATGCGTTCAGCGCGCTGCTGGCGGACGGCCCCAGCGTCAACAGGCGATCCGTGCTGTTGCCCGTACCACTGTATTGCAGCGTGCCGCCGTTAAGCACGAGATTGCCGGCTGCATTGCTCGACGCACCGATGGAACTGCCCAGGCCGCCGTTGGCGAGCACGTCCACCTGCAGCGTGCCCGCATTGACCGTGGTGGTGCCGGTGTAGTCACTGGCCGCACCCGACAAGGTCTGCAGGGCGGTACCGTTCTTGACCAGATTGCCCGTGCCGCTTATGGCACCCCCAAAATCGGCGCCGCCCGTCGCATTGCTGCCGGTCGTCACGGTGAGCGTGGCGCTCCCAAGATCGATGTTGCCGCCTGTCGTGCCAGCGCCGTCGAGGTAGCTGACGTTGGTGTTGAAACTGTTGAGGTCGAGCAACACGCCGGCCGTGTTGGCCAGCGTCATGTAACCCGTACCGAAGGCATTGGCGACACCCGCACCCAGCGTGCCGCCTGAAACGAAGGTGCCCGCCGTATTGGCGTTGCTGCCGCTCAGCACCAGCGTGCCCGGCCCTGACTTCTGGAACTGCCCGGCGCCGGTGATCGCGCCACTGATGCCCAACGTGGTGGTGGCATTGGTGACGTTGATCACCGCATTGCCGGTGAGCTGCATGCCGCGGTTGATATTGACGCTAGTGCCGGTGTAGGCCAGCGTGCCGGCGATCTGCAAGTTGGCGGGCAAGCTGCTCGAGGCACCGACGCCGCTGGCCTGACCACCGTCGGCCAGGCAATCGGTCGTGATCGTGCTGGAGGAAATGATGGTGGCGCCGGTATAGCTGTTGCCGCAGCCGGTGAAGGTCTCGCTGTGCCCGGTGATGGTCACGCCACCCGCGCCGCTGATGGCTCCCGAAAACGTACCGTTGCCGTTGATGGTGAGGCCGCCGCCAGTGCCCAGCGTGACATTGCCCGCGCCGTTGAGTCCGCCGATGTTGACCTGGAAGGTGGAGGCATCCAGCGTGCCACCGGCATTGACCGTCATCACGCCATTGACGCCAAAGGCAGTGGGGGAGCCGGCACGCAGGATGGCGCCCGTGATCGTCGTGCCACCGGTGTAAGTGTTGGCGCCGGACAGCAGCAGCGTGCCGGCGCCATCCTTGTACAGATTGCCGGCGCCAACGATCGTGCCGCTGTCGGTCAGCGTGGTTGCCGCCGCGTCGACGCTCACGTGGCCCTGGCCGGCGGCGAGCGTGAAGCCGCGGTCTGTCGAGGTGTCGGCGCCCGTGTACTCAAGGCCGCCGCCATTCTGCAGCACAAGATTGGCCGGCGCGGTGCCGCCTTCACCGATGCCGCTGGCAACGCCGCCATTGGCCAGCGTGCCGGTTGCCAGCAGGCCGGCGCTCACCGTGACCGGCCCAACGAAATCGTTCGCGCCATTGGATAGCGTCAACGTGCCGGTGCCGGTCTTGGTGAAGCCGGCATCGTCGGGGCTGGTGACCACGCCGCTAAACGTCAGATCCGTGCTGCCATCCACCTGGATCGTGCGCGAAGGACCACCGTTGACCAGGGTGAAGCCGCGATCGGTGCTGGCAGTCGCGCCGGTGTAGTGCAGCGTGCCGTTCTCCAGCACCAGGTTGGAAGGATCATTGGACGACGCACCGATCGCACTCGCCGCGCCACCGTTTGCCACGGAATTGAACGCGAGTGTGCCGCCACTCACCGTGGTCGAACCGGTGTACGTATTGGCGCCGGTGAGTGACACCGTCCCCGTGCCCTGCCCACCCACGACGAAGCCCGTAGCGCCACCGTTGTCGATGATGGTCGAACTGATGGTGAAGTTGCCGGCAGCGTTCTGCAGCACGCCCAGCGGACTGCCCGCGGCACCGCCGGTCAGCGAGCCGCCCTGGATGGTCTGGTTGGCGGTACCCGCGGTCGGCGACACGATGATGCTGCCGTCTACGCTCAGCGTATTGCCCGGGCTGACGTTCACGGTGGATCCCGCCGCTGCGGCGACCTTCATGCCGCCCAGCGCGACACTGCCATTCACCGTGCCGGTGTAAGGCGTGTTGGCATTGCCGCCCTCGTCGCTGACGATGTCACCGTTCGACCAGGTGTTCGCGTTGTCCTTGTCCGCATAGTTGGTGAACGCGGTGATGATGCCACCGCTCACCTGCGCGTAATCCGTGCCGTTGACCGTGGCCCAGCCGCCGAGCGCGCCGTCCGCATGCGTGGTGCTGATGGTGGTACCGGTGTTGAACGCGAAATCGACCAGGCCGCCGCTGCGATTGATCCCGCCCAGCGAGACGCCAAGGCCGCCCGCACCGGCGGTGGCGCTGATGCGGTTGTTGCCGGCGGTGACGTTGAGGCCATTGAAAGCCTGCGTGGTGGCCCCGGTCGCGCCCTTGATGGAAAGCGTGCCGCCGCCCAGGTTGAGCGTCGAGCTACTGCTGACGATGTTGCTGGCCGGTGCGCCCGCCACGGAAAAATCCAGCGCCAGCGTGCCGCCGCCGATCGTGGTGGCGCCGGTATACGTATTGGCGCCGGTGAGCGTCTGCGTGCCCGCACCAAGCTTGGTGAGACCGCCGGTGCCACCGATGCTGCCCGCGTACGAAGTGCTGCCCGAGGTGGCGTTGAGCGTGAGCGTGCCGCTGCCCAGATCCACGTTGCCGCCCGTGCCTGCCAGCGACGGCGCAGCAATCGCAAGGTCATTGAGGTCCAGCGTGCCGCCGTTGACGATCAGGCCCTTCGATACGCCGAAGGCACTCGCACTGCCCGCGGTCAACGTGCCTGCTTGCACAGTCGTGGTGCCGGCATAAGTATTGGCGCCGCTGAGCACCCAGTTGCCGGAACCATTCATCACCACACTGCCAGTGCCGCTGATGACGCCGGAATCCGTATTGGTGCCGGCGTAGCTGCCGCCCAGTGTGATCGAGTCGATGCCGCCCGCAGTGAAGCTGGATGCGCCCGTGAGCGAAAGCCCGCCCGTACCGTCGTTGGCGAGCGTGCTTGCGCCGTCGAACGTGTAGATGCGGTTGGACGACGCAGTTGCGCCGGTGTAACGCAACGTGCCCGACGTCAGACCTATGTTGCCGGATGCGCCGGTGCCGAGCGAACTGGCCGTGCCGGTATCGGCGAGCACGGGTGCGTACACCGTGATCGTGGTGATGCCGCTGGCGCCCGTGTAGGTATTGGCGCCTCCCAGCGTGATGCTGCGCCCGGCCGTACCGTTATAGGCAACCGGCCGCGCTGCACCGGGAGAGCTGATCACGCCCAGCAACGCCAGATCGCCCGACTGCGCGACGAGGCCCTGGCTCGTTGTCCAGGAGCCGCCCAGCACGATATCGCCGGACAGCGTCAGCGTGCCGGTGCCCATATTCCTGAGCGAGTTGCCACCGCTGGAGGTATTGTTGAAGGTCCAGTTGCGGTTCGAGCTGTCGCCGCTGCCGCTGTAATTCAAGGTGCCGCTCAGACCACCGCCCGCATCCACGACCACGGTACCGTTCGCCACCGTGGTTGGCGCGCCCAGCGCACTGGCCTCGCCGAGGTCACCGACAGAGGTGAACCCATAGGTGCCGCCCGTATTGAAGGCCGTCTGACCGGTGTAATCGCTGGCGCTGTTGCTCAACGTGACACCGCTACCGGCAAGCACGCCACCGATGCCGGTGAAGTGAGCCGATCCGACGCCGACACCCGCGACATGGACGTTGCCGTTCAGCGTCACCACGCGACTGGCAGCCAGCGCAGCGGTGGCACTGAGCCCCGATGCGTCCGCCATGGCGATGCCGTTGCTGGCGGCGCCCAGTGCGGCATCGTTGGCAACCGCCAGCGTGCCGGCATTGACCGTGATCCCGCCGCTGAACGTGTTCGCTCCGTTCAGTGTCAGCGTGCCACCTGCGCTCTTGATGAGCCCAGCATTGCCGGCAATAACCGAGTTGATCGTGCCGGCGCCCGCGATCGTCGGCGTGGTACCGGCCAGGGTGAGCGTGCCACCGATCAGGGTGTAACCGGCCACGCTGAAAGTGAGGTTGTTGAGGGTGATCGGCGAAGCCAGCGTCACCGTGCCTGCCGTGCCGGCGAACACAGCGTTGTCGATGGCCCCGTTGTTCCACGCAGCGAAAGGACCAGCGACGCCATCGCTGGCTGCGTTCCAGTACGGCGACAAGGTGTCCCATGTGCCGGTGCCACCGCTGCCGGCCGAGCCACCGTTGACGTCCCAGTAGCGGTCGGCGGAAAACGCCGGCGCCGCATACAGTGACGCCAATCCCATCAGCACACCGAGGCGTAGCGTCCACGCGCCTTGCGACGTGCGCAAGGGTGATGACCGCTCATCGATCGTCGCCGACGCGGCGCATCCGCGTCCCTTGCCGTGCTTGCCGGTGAGTTCGGAAGCCACTACCCACGCGTTCGAGGCCGTAGACCAGACGATGCGGAATACACGGTTCATCACGTTCCCCTGTCGATGTGCAAACAGATGCAGTTGTTGTTGGCGGCGCGTTCGCCGCCGTCAGTCAGGCCGAATCCAGGCCTGTTGTTCGCTGGCGCGTCGCGCGCCGGTAGACGAGCAGTTGGACGAATGCGTTGGCGCCGCGAGCACGACGAGCGCACCCGCGCGCGCGACAACGCACGACGCGGCCATCGAAGTTGAATCGATTCAAATTCATGGGAAGCGGAGGTACTGGCACAGCCCCTGAGCCGGAGGGGGTTCTCCGGCCTATGGCCCGCTGGCACGCGTAGATCGATCCCCTGTACCGTGCCTGCGGCGTCTTAAGGAAAGCTCGGCGCAAGCGTATGCAACCGGCACGAGAGGAAATCGGCGTGACGTCTCTTTTCGTTCGGCGTGACGTCTCTTTACAAATCGTGACGCAATCGGCGTTGCAGGAAAACCTGCCGGGCGCGCCTGACAACGCGGCACTATCTAGCCTTGTTCGCCCGCTCTGGCTTGGCTCGGCGTCATGCCAAAACGCGCCCGAAAACTTCGCAGCAATTGATTGCCGCTGGAAAAGCCGAGGCTGTAGGCGATCTCCGTGATGGAACGCGGCGTGCGCACCGCCCCGGTCAGCTCCCGATAGGCCGCATCCAGCCGTATCTCGCGAAGTACCTTCGCCACGCCGCCATCGCTGGCGAATGCGCGGTAGAGATGGGCACGCGATACCTTGAAGCGGCGGCAAAGAGAATCCGGCGACAACTCCAGCACATGGACGTTGCCCGTGATGAATTCGACGATACGCTGACGCAACCCGGTGCCGAGCGGCGAATCTTCCGCAAACTCGTCTTTCACGTCACCCTTCAAGGCTGCCGATAACAGGGTAATCAGCGCCTCCTGCGCAGCCATGGCCTGCATGTCGGGCAACGGTCTTTGCAGCGAACACAGACCATGCAGAAGGGAAGCGATCAAGGGCGTCATCGACCCGCCTGCCTTGAGCACAGCGCCATGCAGGTTGCGCGAACCGATGGTTTTCTCCAGCGCCTGCCGCGGCAGCACGATCGACGTGATCGATGGCGGCTCGATCTGCTGATCGGGCGCATTCGCAAGATCGAAAATACAGATGTCGCCGACGTCCGCGCGATGATGCTTGTCGTCGTTGCCGCCCTGCAGCGAGTCTGGCGGCAGAAGCTGCACAAGATAATGATCCAGTCCGATCTGTACCGCGAGACGGCGATCGCGATGGTGACGCTGACGATTGAACGGCGCGGCGGCAGGTGAACCTTTCGATCCGTTGAGCAGAACACCGTTGTGCGCCACAGGGGGCATCATCTCGAAGACGGGCCACGTCAAGTCACGCAAAACATCATTGCGCTCGTCCGCGTCAACCGCATCGACGGCAACATCCCCTTCACCAGTCATCACCAATCGCCCCTTGTCGGCTTTCGATGTCGTCACCTGCCCGACCTCGTGCAGCAAGCAAGGTCGGTTTCGGCGAGCGATGCTAGCAGGACGTACCACGCGCGTTTGCAACGAGCATCACGCCTCCAAATGCATGCAAGATCCTGCGCTCACTCACCTTGAGCGATGAAGGATTTTGCTGATGCCGGCGCAATGGATGCGACAGTAAGGGCCCATCGCTTACATCAGGGATCAGGCGCAGGCACTACGCGCAAGGTGGCAGCAAACATCTCGCGCGTCTGTGGATCGGTGATCTGTGCGGCCGCGGCCTGCGCCTGCGAATAGTGCCTGGCGTGTGCCGCTGCATTGCCCTGCGCAGCGGCCACGTTGGCTGCGACCGCCTGGGCAAACGCCAGCTCCCACGGCGCACTGTCGTGCTGCTCGAAGTATGGCAATGATTTTCTCAGGTAGTGTGCTGCGGGCGAGGGAAGCTTGAGCAGCGCGTACGCGTGAGCAAGCAGTTGCGCCGCATGGGCATGATTGCTTGCGTTGCCAGCCATCTTCCATAAGTACATGGCCGCATGGGCGGCCTGCAGCATCTCTTCGTCTTCCTCAGCCGAGCGGCGAGCCTTTTCGGAGAGCGTCCAGGCTCGATTATTGGCCTGGGAGGCCAGCCGGCGTTGCCATAGTGCGGCGTCTTCGGGAGTTGGTTTTTCAGCCATGAATCCATGCCTCCGCCTGCATCATGCACCTTGGCTGCCTGTGCGACAGGGGTGCACGCTCGGTTATACACCTGCAAGCATCCATGCATGATTCGAGTCTCTGCCCAAGGCTTGCGGCGCGAGCAGGCTCGCTCCCTTCAGCGCACTTTGCCAAAGCCGCGAAACTGGCGGAATGCCGCCCGGAAATAGCCGGCCTCGGCATCTGGCGCGATGGGAACAGCGCGAGCGAGCGGCGGCAGCGCTGTCCACGGCAGTGTCGGATGCTGGTGATGCAGGCGGTGAAGATGATGGTTCATCAACACGGGATGCCAGATGGCCGGCGCGCGAAAATTGCGGGCCCGCGCATCTTCGTCGAGCACGACATCGTAGTGCGGCAGGTTGTCCGCGACCGAGAGCCACAGTCCGCGTAGAAACATGGTTGCCGCAAGCACGGGCCACCATCGCCCGTACAAATAAAATGCGCCGGCGTGGAGCGCGACCGACAGTACCCAGTCGCGCCGTATCAGGGCGCGTCGTTGCGCATTGCCGGCAAAGGCCACGAACAGGCGCTGCACCTCACGGCCGGCCGGTTCCTCGCTGCGAAGCTTATGGGCGACAAGTCGAGAGACCCATGGCGCCGGCAGCAGCGTGAGCAAGGGCAGCGCCACTTCCGCGAGATAGAGGCCGCCCAGCAAATGCGCGTAGTAACCGACGCGAGCGAGCACGGGATGCGTTACACCGTCATGCACGTCCGGACGGTCAAAGGATTCGCGCGTATAGCGGTGATGCATCAGGTGCCCGAAACGGGCCGCGTCGAACGGCAACATGAAGGCGATTGACAGGGCCCGCCCAACCCCTTCATTTAGCCATCGCCGGGGCAGCAAATGTCCGTGAATGGCTTCATGGATCAACCCCCAATGCATCGGGGTCGCCACCACGAGCGGCACGGCGATCCATAGCGCGGACGCCCCGTACTGCCGCAGCAGGAATGGCCATGCGATGAATTGCATCAGTACGGCGCTTGCGACGACGCCAAGCAGCGCCGAGTTGGCGCGAAGGTCGATGGGGACATGCCTGGACGTTCGCCGTTCGGTCGCTGCTTGAGCGCCATCCACTTCTACCGCTGCCTGTCGATCCATCGTCTACCCTTAAGTGCACCATGGTCCCCGCTTAAGTTAGCGGTGCCGTTTGACATTCAGTGGTCGATCCGCAGCGCTGACAACCGCCCCCGGCAACGATTCGCCATCCTTCCCTATTGAAACCCATATCCCCGGCAAAATCTCAGTTCGGGTTCCAGGGCGGGCCGGTCGAAATATAACCCGCCAACAAGGTCACCCAGTCGCGGATCCGGGAACACGAGGCTTGCCCCGAACCTGTTGCTCACGCGGGACGACAGGATGCCTGCCCGCGCCGGCAACGACGACCGCTTCATCTGCCCCGCGGCACACTACCCGTCTTGGTGTACCCGCCCCGGTCTCGCCCACCCGCCTTGTTGTGGCGACGCAAAGGCCGCGTTGCGGTCCAAGCCATCGGAGGTTCACATGAGCAGCACGGCCGCCGAGACCCCGCAGGCGCGGGGCGTCGACATGAAGTTGGAAATCGTCGTCATCCCCGTATCGGACGTCGAACGCGCCAAGAACTTTTATGTCAGCCTGGGTTGGAGGCTGGACGCTGATTTCGCCTCGGACGATGGCTACTTCCGCGTCCTCCAGTTCACGCCGCCCGGGTCGGGATGCTCGGTCATTTTCGGCAAGAACGTCACCTCGGCCGCTCCGGGTTCCGCCCAGGGCCTGTATTTGATCGTCTCCGACGTCGAGGCAGCCCGCAAAGAACTCGTCGGGCACGGCGTGCAGGTCAGCGAAGTGTTCCACGGTGCGGGCGCCTATGCCGGCCCGGACGAGCCCTACCTGTTCGGGCGCGTGCGCGTCAGCGGCCCGGACCCCGAGCGCAACAGCTACCGCTCATTCGCCTCGTTCCGCGATCCCGACGGCAACGGATGGCTGTTTCAGGAGATCACCCATCGACTGCCCGGGCGCATTGACACGGGCGTCGCGACCTACACTTCGCCGGCTGATCTCGCGGCGGCGCTGCGGCGTGCGGGAGCCGCGCACGGCGAGCACGAGAAACGCAACGGCGGCAAACACGATGAGAACTGGCCGGACTGGTACGCCGAGTACATGCTGAGCGAGCAGACGGGGAAAGATCCGCCGCCGTGATGGTCACAGCGTTGCTCGCCGGCCCATCGGCGAGCCCCAGAAGATGTGACGCCGGGTGCATCATCCGCCCAGGGCGATGATCGCCATGGTCAGGCACACCCCGATCACCATCATGCCAACGCCTGCGCGCCAGGCGCCCAAGCCGGCATACCTGCCCAATACAAAGCCACCGAAGAACAGCATGGCCAGGCTTAGCACGCGTGAGATCAACAGCGCCCTGGGCACATCATCGATCAGCATGAAAGGCAGTACGACGGGAAACGTCGACAGCACGACGATGAAGAAGACGCGCGCAGCCCGCAGGAAATCGATGAAGTAAAGCCGGGGACGTTCCGGCAATGGTTCAAGGTGCACCAGCCTGCCCCGCAACGGCTCCAGATCGGCGTCTGTCACGAGGATCTCAATAAACGACGGCAGCGCGTTGCGAACCAGGCCGATGCCCGTCGCCGCATCAGGCGCACTCTTCATATCAAGCGCGAGAGCCAGCCGATGCCCGCGACCGGTCAGCGTATGCAAGAGATACATCATGGCGTCGGCCAGGCCCCAGGCAAGGTTGCAACCCAGTGCGGCGCGCCACATGGTCGATGGCGCCTCCTGATCCGGCCCGACCGTCGACACGGCGCCGACAAAGGTCAGCGCCATGAGCAGGCCAAAGCACATCTCCGAGACGCGCTCCACGACGTCCAGACCCGTACCGGCAACCACGGATGGCTTAGGTTCTGTGGAGCTCTTCGCGTGGTTCATGACGCTACTCCTCTAAGCGAGTCCATGTCCGGGGCGTGCCGAGAGAGCACCCGAATCCAGACCATGGAACTGCGATCGAAGTGCTGACGTGCTCACTGGGATCACAACCATCCTGTTCAAACGCCTCGATACGATGGCGACCGAGTGGCCCTATTTCTTTTTGATCAGCGCGAATAGCGGCGCCGAAATAAGCAGAATGAGCAGCGCCTTGCGACCCAGTTCAGCGCCCTGCCCCAGCACCACGCTCAGGCAATACAGACAGGCCACCACACCAATCACGACATAAAGTTGACGCCTGCCTGCCGACATGTTGATCTCTTGATTGAGCCGCCACATCGACACGACTGAATAGAGGTACGGCAGCACCATGAGCACCACCGTGGCATCCGTGATGTGGGCGAACTGCGTCGCCACATCCGGCGACGTCGTGATGAGCAGCATCAAGGTCATCATCGCGCCGGTCACGATCAGGTTCTGAACCGGCATGCCTTGCTGGTTGGTCAGGGAAAAGCGATGGGGAAACATGCCGTCGCGCCCGGCCGCCTCGGCGGACTGGGCGGTGATCAGGATCCAGCCCACCAGCGAACCGGATGCCTTGAGGATGGCCGCCAGCGAAATGATCACGGCCGCCCAGGGGCCCAGCATCACTTGCGCGGCCTCTGCGAATGGCGCGCCGGAAATGCGCAGCTCGGCCCCGGGAATGATGCCCATCAGCACCGTGCAACAGGAAATATAAATCGCTGTCGAAACCAGCAAGCCGATGATGGTGGCCAAGGGCACATTGCGCTTGGGATTCTCGATGACGCCCGCTGAAACGGCGGCGCTCTCCACGCCGAGAAATGCCCACAAGGCAATCGCGCCACTTCGACTGATCGCCGTGATCGTCGGCAGCTGCTCGGGATTCCAGCTGGCGGCAAAAACGTCAGGACGGAACCAGAACCAGCCGAGCAGTCCGACGAAGGCAATCGGCAGGATGCCGGCCACGGTACTGATCGCCGTGAAGTGCCCCACTGCGCGGGCGTCTCGCGTGTTGAGCCAGACAAACAGCCAGATGATGCCCGCTGTGCATGCATTGGCGATCCACGGATTCTTCAGCACCGGAAAAAAGACCGCCAGGTATCCGGTCACCGAAACCGCAATCGCCACGTTACCGATGACGTTCGCGACCCAATAGAGAAAATTGGTCTGAAAGGCCGGGAATGCGCCCATGTGATCGCGCGCATAGGCGTATGGGCCGCCCGCCTTGGGCTCGACCATACCCATGTGCGCGAAGACCAGGCCCAGCGCACTGGCACCCAGTGCCGCCACGATCCAGCCAAACAGCGAAATGCTTCCAACGCTGGCCAGGCTCGATGGCAACAGGAATAGACCGGTCCCCACCATATTGGCGACGACCAATGAGGAAGCTCCGAGGAGCCCCATTTTCTTGCCGCCACCTGTGACCATAGGAGTAATCGCCTAGTAAGACCTCAGACACTGCAGGTAGTACTCGCCGTCTTCCGCTTCCACGCCATGCGTGTCATGGCCAAACCCCGGGAAGGTGTGATCCCAGCTCTGCAGTGCCTTCAAGTAGCCCACATAAGGGCCATCTGCCGAACCGGCCACTTCGCCAGGCATCAGCATCGGAATGCCGGGCGGGTATGGCACCACGCTGGTGGCCAGCGTTCTGCCGGCGAGATCGGCCAGCGCCACGCGCTCGACCTGCACTCGCAGCAACTGTTGATAGGCGTCTGCCGGCGACATGCGCACTTCAGGAAGGCTCGAATAGGCACGCTGGAGATGCTGCGTCTGATTGGTCCGCTTCATCTCCGCAAACATCTGGTCGCCAAGGCCGCGCAAGCCGAGACTCCCGTAACGCTCCGGGTGGCTTGCCACCAGATCCGGCATCACGCGTTCCAGCGGCCTGTCCTCATCGTAGTCACGCTTGAAATCCAGGAAGGCCGTGATCAGGGTGCTCCATTTCGCCTTGGTGATGCCGATGGAGAACAGGAACAAAACACCGAAGTCGCTGGTCTTCTCCACCACGATGCCACGCGCGCCGAGGTAGGCCGTGAGCAGCGTCGCGGGGAAGCCCTGCTCGGCCAGCGAACCGTCGTCCTGGACACCGGGGGTCAGCACCGTCACCTTGATCGGATCGAGCATGCAGTAGCCGTCTTCCAGATCGCCGAAACCGTGCCAGTTGTCGCCCGGATGAAGCACCCAGGCATTGGCGTCCTCGGCCAGCAGCTCCGGAGGCGCATCGACAAAATCGATCTTCCTGCCGGTGTTGAGATCCGTGATGACGTCCGGATTCCAGGTACGGAAGAACCACGAGCCCTTCTGGGCGAAGTCCCGATTCAGTCGCCCCACGATCTGGCGGAAATGGATCGCCTCGTCGATGCACTCGCGGGTCAGGCTCAAGCCGCCCAGGCCATCCATCATCGATGCCGCGACTTCGTTCGACGCCATGATCGGATAGAACGGCGAGGTGGAGCCGTGCATCATGAACGACTCATTGAAACGCGCATGCGGGATGCTGCTGCGGCCGTCGCGCACATGGATATACGACGCCTGCGAAAACGCGGCGAGCAACTTGTGCGTGGAGTGAGTGGTGAAGACGGTCGGCCCGTTCGGATCATGCTCCGTGGCTGGACCGTGCATGGCCAGGCGCCCGGAGTAAAGCGGGTTGAACCTGGCATAGCCATACCAAGCTTCATCGAAGTGGACGCGATCGACCCAGCCACCCACTTCCTCAAGCACCCTTGCGGTGTTGTAGCAAAGGCCGTCATAGGTGGAGTTGGTCACCACCACGAACACCGGCTGTTGATCTGCCAGGTTCTTCGATAACGGGTTGGCGGCGACAGCGCTGCGAACACTGGCCTGCGAAAACTTGTCCGGATAGATCGGCCCGATCAGCCCGTATCGATTGCGATGCGGCACCAGATAGTGCGGTATGCCGCCGGTCATGGTCAGGCCATGCTCAATCGACTTGTGACAGTTGCGATCGCACAGCACGACCTGATCGCGCCCCACGCACGCCATGAAGATGATGCGATTGGACGTTGAAGAGCCGTTGGTGACCGTATAGCTGCGATGCGAGCCGAAGATGCGGGCGATGTACTTCTCGCTCTCCCCGATCGGCCCGGTATGATCCAGCAGCGAACCGATCTCCCCGACACTGATGGACAAATCCGTGCGGAAAACGTGCTCGCCATAGAAATCGTAAAAGGCGCGGCCGGTGGGATGCTTGAGGAAGGCGGTGCCGCCGGTGTGGCCCGGCGTATGCCAGGAGTATTCGTGGACTTCATTGAAGTTGGCCAGTGCGGCGGTCAGCGGCCCGAACAGGGTCCCGAGGTAAATCCGCATGGCGGCATGCACGCGGCCACTGACAAAGGTCGCCGCGTCTTGCGACAACCAGATCAGCTCGTTGATGGCCTGGACGGTCTCTATGCTCAGCGTTTGCGCCTTCTCAGGCTCCGTCATGAGAAAGATGGGCACATTCTCGTTGCGCGTACGAATGAGATTGATCAGCCCGATGGCCGCCGCGTTGTCCTTCTCGACGCCTTCCGCATTGGGCAGCGACCAGTCGATCAGGATCGCGTGGATGGCTGCATCGGAGACGATGGAGGAGCGTGCGTCGTCGACGGTCGAAGCCGTCGTCGTCTCGATGTTCCGATCGGCAAACTCCTGCTCCAGCGTGCGGCAGGCCCTGCCTCCGGCGCTGTCGGTACCGATTTTGGAGTGAACCAGCAACACGCGCAGCTTTTGGCGGAGGTTACGACGCTCGAGCATGATGATTCTCCTGGTTGACGGCATGCGTATGGCCGCCGCCATCTGAATTCCTCTGCGAGCCGTGATCGTTCGTCACCACCACGGCCCAAGGTTTATTTCTTCCGGGTCGCCTTTGCCTGCTTGGTCGCGACTTCTTTGTCCAGGACAACTCGCACCCACATATCGCCGTTGGCGTCGGCGTGCATGTTCTGCACTTCGCGCGCGAAACCGGGGAACTTGCGTCCATAGGCCTCCACGGCCTGCAGGAAGCGGAAGATCGGACCGCCTTTTGGATCCATGCGCTCGCCCGGCATCAGTACGGGAATGCCCGGCGGATAGGGAACAATCATCAGCGCGGCAATACGTCCCGGCATGTCAGCGATGCGTACCTCTTCGGTCGTGCCGTGGATCAGATGCTGGTATGCCTCGGCGGGCGTCAACACCGGCTCCGAAAGAGTCTCGCCGGCCTTGTTCGCCATCGCCTGCAGATCCAGCTCACTCATTGCCTCGTGCATCTCGTCGCACAGCTGCGGCAAGGTCATTTCGCGATAGCGATCGGGATAGGCATGCACCAGGTCGGGCAGCGCCTCTTCCAGCGTCGCATTGCGGTCGTAGAGCCGCTTGAACGAGAGCAAGGTCTCCAGCAAGGTGCCCCACTTGCCTTGTGTGGTGCCCACGGAAAAAAGCACCAGCACGGTGTAGTCGCCGGTCCGGGCAATCGCCTGCCGTCGCGCATCGAGGAACTTGGTCAGCACTGCGCCGGGGATGCCGCGTTTGGCCAGCTTGCCCTTGGCATCCGTACCCGGGCACAGAATGGTGACCTTGGTCGGGTCGAGCATGCAGAAATCATCCTTGACCACGTCGTCCGGCAAGCCATGCCAGGCGTCGCCAACCCTCAGGGTCCAGCACGCGGTCGACGCGGCCAGCACATCGAGCGGCGCCTCATGAAAGGCAACCTGCTTTCCCTTGATTGGGACGCGCGGCGGCTGGAACAGCGAGAAGAACCATTGGCCCTCTTCCTGCAGCCGATGCTGCACCAGTGCGACCGTCCGGCGAAACGCCACCGCAAGGTCAACCGTCTCGCGCAACAGGGCCGGGCCGGACGGCTCATCCATCATGGCCGAGGCGATATCCAGCGACGCGATCAGCGGATAGAACGGCGACGTCGTGCCATGCATCATGAAAGCTTCTTTCACCGGCGCCATGGCCAGTTCGCCGCGCTTGCTGTTGCTCACATGGATATAGGACGCCATCGAGAATGCGGGAAGCATCTTGTGCGTCGACTGGACGGCGAGCACCGTCGGTCGGTTCTTGATGTCGCGCGGCACACCCATCGCGAAGCGGTGTTTGTATAGCGGATGGAACTTGCCGTAGGCGTACCAGGCCTCGTCGAAATGCACGCGATGGACGCTGCTCGAGAGCATCTCCACCACCTTGTCGACGTGGTAGAGCAGCCCGTCATAGGTGGGATTGGTCACGACGGCGTAGACGGGTTCCTTAGACTTCGCGCCCGCCGCCAACGGCGAATCGGCGATCAGGCTCTGGATATGCGCATGCGAGAAACGTTTGGGCGGAATCAGGCCGATCATGCCGTAGCCGTTTCGGCTGGGCTGGAAGTACACCGGACGCGCGCCCGACAAGGTCATCGCGTGATTGAGCGACTTGTGGCAATTGCGATCGGCAATGACGATCTCGTCTTTGCCAATGCAGGCCTGCACCACAATGCGATTGGACGCCGACGAACCGGCCAGCACGTAGAAGGTCCAGTCCGCGCCGAATACCCGCGCCGCCATGCGTTGCGAGTCGGCCGGCGGCCCCTCGATGTCCAGCCACGAGCCCAGCTCGGCATTGGAGATGCCGATGTCCGCCCGCATGATGTTTTCGCCGAAGAACTCGTGGAACTCCGCGCCTGCGGGATGCTTCAGATAAGCGGCGCCGCCCATGTGGCCCGGTGCATCCCATTGATAGGCGCCCTCTTCCGTAAGCTTCTTCAGCGCCTTGAAATACGGAGGCAGCAGGCCACTGTGATAGTCGTCGATGGCAAACTGCAGGCGGCGCGCAAAGAACTCGGGCGTTTCGCTGCCTACGTTCACGTACTCGCGCACCTCCGACACCAGGCTCATGGGCAAGTCGGGCGTCTCGATACTCCGGGTCAGCAGGAAGATCGGCACCTTCAGCGACTTCTCGCGCACGGCACGCACGATCTTCATCGCCGACTCTTCCGCCATCGTCCCGGTCTCGCCGAGATCCCAGTCGATCGCCACGGCTGAATAAGAAGGTTTGCCACGCGCGATCGCCAGGCCATCCTCGCCGCTCATGGCCTGCACGACCTGGATGCCGCGATCTTCGATGGCCTTGCCCAGTCGGGACAAGGCCATCCGGAACGCGGATCCCTCATCCGGCAAGTCGGTGGTGACAAAGAGAATCCACGGATGATTCATCGACATGAGGTGCGTACTCCGGTGCTGCTCCAGTGATGCCGATGCAGGCAATCACCTGACGGATGCGCGAAACGTTACGGATTCAGGTCATAGCGGAACGTGGTTTGCAGACGCTGCCCTTGTCCGCGCAGATCGGTAAGCGCAATGTTCTGGCCCCACAGGTACTCCACGCCGAACATGGCGCGCTCGCTGAACTTCCAGGCCAGGTTGATGGATCCGAACTTGGTGCTCTTGGGCTGGTCCGGATTGATCAGCATGTTGGATTGCGGGCTGATCCTGAGGTAACCCCAGGCCAGACTTGAGGTCAGGTCTTCGCGCCAGGCGTGCGTGTAGCCAGCGCCGTACCCGCGTGCGCGGATGGCGCGCAGGTCACCCTGCGTCGTAAAGGCGGCGTCCAGTCCAAGCCCTGAAATATCCTGCAGGAAATTGGCGTAGCCCTTGCCGTAGCTGGCCCATCCCTGCACGCTGTCATGCTCGAACAGAGCCGTGGTGCCGGTCAGCTGGGTGGCAAAACCCGTCGTGCTGCGCGTACGCGCCGTGGCATTTTCCACGCGCAGATCGCGAAGAATATTGGCCCAGAGGACATGCCAGCTGGGTGCCTGCCACCTTAAGCCGAGGGTGATGTCGGGGCGACGCGAATACGTGTTGAATCCTTCGATGACGCTGATGTCCGCGTTGGGCTTCTCCAGCGACATCGGCAAGGTCAAGGCGCTCTCGCCGCTCCTGTACAACACGGGCGAAAAGCGGATCTGGGGACCATATTTGAAGGTGAACGAGTTCGGTCCCTCGTAGTCGAGGGTGTTGGGGAAGACATCGATATCGGTGAACGCGGAAATGTTGTAGCCGGCCAGCAAGGAATAATGCTCGTTGTCCAGCTCGCCGTAGAACGCTTGCAAGTTGTACGGCATGTCGCCGCTGCCGCTGCCGAAGAAGTTGTTCTTGTAGACGACCTTGAGCGTCCCGTAATCGGTCTGGCGCTGGAAATCCATGCGGAAGATGCTTTGCTTGGCGCTCATGTTCGAGCGCCTTCCGCTGTCGTAGAGAGGCTGTCCCCGCACGGGGATCGACGAGGGAACAAACAGATCCGCCGCGCCCATGTAGGTGCTGTCGGCCATCGCATCGAGCTGGGCAACGAGGTCGATCTTGAGCAGATTGCCCGTGTCGCCCAATCGCACATAGCCCTCAGGCAGCGGCTCGTACGCACCAGCAACGGCAGAAGGCGGTCGATACGGCGGCGGCCCCGAAGGTGTTGCGGATGGCGGAGCCGTTGCCGGACTGGTCAGCGCTGGCGCTGCCGCCTTGGCTTGCGCGGCATTGGCTTCCTGCGTGTGCTCTTTGGCTTCCAGCTCCTCCAGGCGCGACTGCATCTTCTGCATGACCTGCTGCTGTGCCTGCATCTGGGCCTTGACTTGCTCCAGTTGCGCTTTGAGCTCTGCCGTCTCGGATGATTGCGCCATGACGCCCGGACTGAACGTCGCAAGACCGCCTAGCAGTAGTGGCGCGCAGCGGAGCGTCTGCTGCCGCATGAAGCCGAACGATGGCCGATGCATGCTGATGCCTCCAGTCAACCTAGTAGCACTGAACGGGAAGCTGGTGCCGGACACTCGCGCGGCGCCTCAACGCTGCAATGACATCAGCTCGACCAAACAGAACGAGAAGGCACCGGCCACTTGGCTTTTGCTGGTGCGCTCTTCGCTTTACTCAGGTAACGCCGTATCGCGGAACCAGTCCTTGACCGACTGGTCGGGCTTGCCCATGTACTGCTCGTAGATCGCATTGATCTTTCCCGAGCGATAGAGCCGGCTCAGCGCCTGATCGACCAACAGACGAAAATCCGGATCGTTGCGCGCCAGGGCCAGCGACAATGGCTCATTGTCGAATACCCGGTTCAGCACGACGACCTGGCCCGTCCCGTCCTTCTTGGCCAGATCAAGAAGCACATTGCGCTCGGCAAAGAAGCCGTCGACCTTGCCATCCTGCAGCTCCTTCAGGCCGGTATCGAGATCCGGCACGGAAGAAACGACGCTGTTGACCTTGAGCTCGTCGCGGCGCTCCTTCAGCAGCTTCTCGGACAGCGAGCCAGCGATCACCGCGAAGTTGCGCTGCTGCAACACCGCGAGCATCGGCGAGCCTCGCCATATCGGCCGCCCGCCAGACTGCCCCGTCTCAAGCAAGTCGCGCAACGCGACCGGTGCATCCTTGCGCAACATGACGCCGGTGCCGCCCGTGAGAATCGGGATCGAGAAACCCACCTCGGTCATGGCGCTCAAGGATGGCGCAGAGGGTCCACAGAGCAAGTCGATACGGCCATCCGCAACGGACTTGAAACGGTCGGCAGCATCGACTGCCACAAACTCAGTGGAAATATTGGGCGCGTGCAAGAGCTCCTGCGTCGCATCGACAATCTGGCGACAGACGGCGATCGCGTAACCGTCGGCGGACCCGGGCTTGTCCTGATAAGTGAATGGACGAGCATTGGCATAGTAGCCAATCGTGAATTTTCCGCTCGCACGCACACGGTCTAGCGTAGCGCTGCCGGGGCTCACGGTCTGCGCCAGGATCGTCGGTACGTGCATGGCCAGCAGTCCGATCATCGCCCAGCGCAACAGGCTGTTACGCACAACAACACTATTCATGCGCGACATGTCGTCTCTCCTGAAAGCCTTGTTCTGCCTTGGCGAGTTATCCACGCAGGGGCTCCCCGGCAAAGGGCGCCGAAAAGCGAGGCGCCAGGAAGCCGTAGATAGCGAAGGTCAGCGCCATCACGATGGTTGCACCGAGCACCGCCTCCATGCCGGACGCGTAGATGGCATAGGTGCTGTAAAGCATCGCCACGGTCACCACGAAGGCATTGAGCCTGAAGGTACCCTGAGGAACCGATGCCTTGCGCATCATGATCATCAACGCCGAGAGCGCCAGGATGTACGGAATGACGTTGGTCACCACCGCAAGATTGACCAGCACCGAGAACTGCTCGCCAAGGCTTGGCGAGGCCGTGGATAACGCCATCACACTCTGCACCACGGCCATGACGATCATGCCGATGATGGGTGCCGTCATCTTGTTCGTCTTGGCGAAGAAGGTGGGAAACATGCGCCCTTCGGCCGCTGTTTTCGCCGTTTGAGCAATGGTGAATTGCCAGCCGAGCAGTGAGCCAAGACAGGCAAGAATGGCCAGCGCCCGAATGATGGCACCCACCGTCGGATTGAACATCTGCGAATACGCCAGCGCGAACGGTCCGGTTGATTTGGCCAGCTCTGCGTTGGGCACGATGCCCTGGATCACCGTCGTCGACAGGATATAGATCGCAGCAGCGCCCAATGTGCCGAGCATGCAGGCCATGGGCACGTCGCGCTTTGGGTTTTCGACGGCGTCGGAGTTCTGCGCTGCCGATTCCATGCCAAGGAACGCCCACAGCGTCAGCGCAATGCTCGAATCCATACCCTTGAAGAAGCTCAGGCCATGGGGATTCCACGCGGCAGAAAAGGTGGAGCCCTTGAACCAGAACCAGCCGATGATCGACAGCCCTGCCACCGGGACGATGACGCCCCATACGGTGATCGAGCCTATTTTACCGGTCAGGCTCGGACCGCCGAAGTTCGCGATCGTCGTCAGCCAGATCAGCAGGATCACGCCGACGCAGGTGGCCGTGGGCGTTGACGATAGCCACGGGAAAAAGGCCGCGAGATAGCCCACCGCGGAGATGGCGATCGCCACGTTGCCGATCGCCAGCGACAGGAAATAGAGGAAAAACGTCAGAAAGTAGCCGCCCTTCCCATACGCCTCTTCGGCGTAGGCGGCCATGCCGCCAGCGCGCTGGCTGAGCAAGCCTGCCTGTGCAAATCCGTAGGCGATGGCCATGGAACCCAGTGCCGTGACAGCCCACGACGTCAGGGAAATTGCACCGACCTGCGCCATGTTGGCGGGGAGCATGATGATGCCTGAGCCCATCATGTTGACCGCCACCAGGACGGTTAGCTGCATCATGCTCATTTTCTTCGTGCTGCCGTTCATCACCGCCTCCCGATTCCTGAATTCCGGAGTTCGCGCGACTTGCTACGCAAGCACTCGCAGCCGACCGAAGCGACCGGCAGTCGATCAATGAATTGCCCCGCCCCTGTATGGAGAGAATCTCAAGAAACGAAAAATACCCTTAATCGATAGTGGGCCACTATCAATCAAAGCAGCGTGAACCGTCGCAAATATTCGCGCCAAATTCTTTAGAAGGCTATATGGCCAAATACTTAGTCATCGATCAATCCTCAAAGAACTTGTTTTGGCAGAAAAATACCGCACTGAAACTACTGACTTTTTATGAGTAGTTTTATTTGACGCGACGCCGGCGCAGCCTCCATGGCCGCCTGCTCTTTTTTATCCTTGCCTTGTTTTGATTGATGATGTCGAGCACCGCAGCGGTCATCACCGCGGTAGACAAGCCGAACATCAGGATGCCGTTGGCTGCCTCAAGCGGGCCCAGCAAACGCCAGCGTGCAGACATGACTACATCACCGTAACCCAGGGTGACGAAGTTGACGCCCGAGTGATAAAGCGCCGTTTGGAAGTCGTCGAATTCGCCAAGCAGCATGAACAGCGTGGCCCAGATGACCGTTTCGGTGAAGTAGCCGAGCGTCAGCAAAAGCAGCACTGTATACAGCAGCAGGACATTGCCACTCGCTGTCTCGCTGCCCCGATGGGCCAGCTTGTAGCGGGCGTATTGGCGCAGGCTTATGTTGAGGAAGAAAGCCTGCAGTAGCAGGCAGATCAACATCACCGGGAGGCCGATCAAGAGATTGAGCAGCACAGGTGCCTCCTCCTCGACTATGCAGCTGAAGGCAAAGGAATGCAGCGCCCCGCCTGGCTCGCTCAGCCCTGCGTCGGCGCGACCGGACCATCGGCCGGCGGCTGCTCCTCAACCCATTGCCAGAACAACTGATAGCCCACCGCAAGCGCCACCGGGCCGATGAACAAGCCGATGATGCCACCCGTGACCATGCCGCCCAGTGCGCCAATCAGTACGACGGGCATCGGCACGTCGACACCGCGGCCGAGCAACAAGGGTTTGAGAACGTTGTCGGCCAGGCCGGCGACGAATACGTAGACCGCGAAAACGATGGTGCCCACGCTGGCGCCATCGGTCGCGAACACATAGGCGATGGCCGGGATCGTGATCAGGGTGGCCGGTAGCTGCATGATGCCGAGCAACAGCACGGCCAGAGCCAGCAGGCCGGCACCAGGAATGCCGATGAGCACGAAGCCCACGCCCACCAGCAACATTTGAATGAAGGCGATGCCGATCACACCCTGAGCTACCGCCCGGATCGTCGCAGTGCACAGGCGGGCAATCTGCGGGCCTCGTCCCGGACTGAAGATACGAGAGGCAATCTTCACCGCACTGCGGTGGCCGTTCTCACCGTAGGCCATGAGGATGCCCGCGATGATCAAGGCGGCAATGAACATCAGAAAACCCAAGCCTGCGTTTGCGAGCTTGCCCAGCAAGCCGAGACTGAAATCCTTGAGCTGTGGCGCGAGCTTCTGTGCCAGGCCAGTCAAGTCGGTGGCGGCTTGCAGCCAGAAGCCATAGAGCCGCTTCCCAATCACCGGCCAGCTCGCTACCGACTCGGATGGCGAAGGAATGCGGACCTTGCCCTCCTTGACCACAACCAGTGCCTTTTCCACCGATTCGGTCATCGAAGTGCCCAGCAGATAAACCGGCACCATCAGGATGACGATGGAGATCAATACGAGCAGGGTCGCAGTGCGGCCGTCGCGATTCCCCAATCTTCCCCTAAGCCTGCGATGCAATGGATAGAGGGTGATGGCGAGGATCACCGACCAAAGCATCAGATGGAGAAAGGGGCTGAAGATCTCGTAGCAAAAGATCACCAGCGCGGCAATCAGGCCGGCGCGAATCAGGACATCGAGCAGCCCGCGGGACAGGGCTTTCTCGTACATAGGCTTGAGGAACATGGTTTAGCCCCTTCAACGGCGAGATCTCGCTATCCCTGTGCGATTGAGACCGTGGCTGCAGCGTGCATGTCGTGGACTTGACCCTGTTCGCTAACTTGTCCATTCGTCGTCGGTAACGATGGTTGGCGGAAGCTCGGCCAAGGCCTCCGCCGGACCTTCCAACTGCCAAATGTGCACGCAGCAACTCCATCCGTAGTCCTCGGAAACGTGGCTTAGCGCAGGGCGCCATCTCGCAAACCAGGCGTCAACGGCAGCCACTTCGTCCCGGTCATCCGCCACAACGATGATATTGGCTCTAGGCATGGGCACATCCACGGATCAAAGCAGGCATCTCCGTCGGAGAAGCCGAAGCGCTGCATGGCATTGCAAGACACGGCGGACCTGCCAAACATGGCGTCGGCCTTTCCGATTCAAGGAGCGCCATCGGCAAAGACAAACACCGTGATGCACCAAAGAGCGTGACGCAAGTGCACTACATCCCCAAGTAACATCACGCCACCAGACCCTGCGTTGATGTTGTATGCGGTTAATAAAACTATCAGCGTTCAACGAGCGTGAACTAAGAGCTCGCGCAAACCAAGGCGTGGACGTAAGTGGGAATACTTAGTCATTAATACCCAGGGCCCGATCACACAGGAAAAGTAGACAGGCGTGGTTTCGATCTAACCGGCCTAGGTAGCCACCATGTGCCAGATCAGAAGCAGCTCGTGGCCGCCATTGATCGCAAACTGCACACCGATGCAGACCAACAGAAAGCCCATCACACGGGTGAGCGCATCGACCCCGCCCTCCCCGAGCAGCCGCAAGATCGTCGTGGCGCCGCGCAGGCAAGCCCAGAACTCCAGCGTAAAAAGCACCGCGACCGTAACGACGGCCAGGTGCACCGAATAGGAATAGCTGCGCGTGGGAATGGTTGAGGCAGCGCTGATGATGAAGGCAATGGTGCCGGGCCCTGTAGTGCATGGCATGGTCAATGGCACGAATGAGATGTCGCGGAACTGCGTTGTTGGCGTCGCCTCGGAAAATTCTTCCTGCGCCCCCTGCTCCGACACTCGTTCGGGCGGAAACAGCATGCCGAAGCCGATGTACGAAACGATCAGGCCACCGGCAAGCCGCAAGCCAGGGATGGAAATCCCGAACAGGCGCATGACTACGCTGCCTGCATAGAAGCAGACCAGAAGCACGATGAATACGTAGATGGCGGCACGCAAGACCTGCCGATTGCGCTCTGCGTCCGGATAGCGAGCCGTCAGCGCCAATAGCACAGTGGCACTGGTCACCGGATTGGCGATGGTCGTCAGGCCCAGCAGTCCCACTGCGACATCATTGAGAAATGCGGGCATGTCTGCCTGTCTGAGCGAACGAAATGGGCCCGGACCTTATCCACTTATTGCGATGATGGGAGCGTGACCGGTGTGCCGCACGAGTATCGGAATGGCCAACGCGCATCAAGCAATAATGGCGGCTTACCAACCCATGATTTCCATCGTCGAGTACCTGCACATCTCGGCAATCAAAGTATCTCTACTGGATTCCGTTACGTATTTACACGCAATGGTTTATAGCGAAAAAGCAGGCTATTTTCTTCCTACTTTATTAACGACAATTCGGCGAAGATTGCATAAACGTGATGAGACCAAAATAGAAAGCCATTGCCGACGAATCCAAGATCGGCATCCCTATAAGACATCAACCTGAGGGAACTCCCATGATCAAGTTTCCGCGGCTATGCATACTGGGCGTGGCACTCCTGGCGGCAGGGTGTGTATCCCAACAGAAATACGATGAGTCGCAGCAGAAGAATGCTGAGCTCGAAGCGCAATACCAGCAGCTCAACGCGAGCATGGGTAGCGAGATCCAATCCCGCGATGTGCGCATCTCGCGCATGCAGGACGCCATCAAGGTTTCGCTCAATGACCAGCTGCTGTTTCCCTCGGGTGGCTGGGAGATTTCCGAGCAGGCTAAGACGAGCATTGCCAAGGTCGCCAAGATCCTTGCCCCGCACCAGAAGAACAAGATCAACGTGAGCGGCTACACCGATAGCACGCCCATTGGTCCGGAGCTGGCCAAGCAAGGCGTGACGACCAATCTGATCCTTTCGCAGAAACGCGCCGAAAATGTGCAGCAATTCATGATCTCGCAGGGCGTCAATCCGAGCCTGGTGTCGGCCAAGGGCTATGGCGAAGAAAACCCCGTGGCTTCCAACAACACGGCCGAAGGCAAGGCACAGAATCGTCGCGTTGAGCTCACCGTGGCGAGCCCGGGCACCAGCAACTGAGTCGACCCAGGCATTGGGCGAGTGCGGCCAAGCTGGCCGCACTCAGCGCTTGCTGCTCATCGCTACCTTCGAGCCATGGATGAATCGATCGCGGAGGTGATCACTTTCTCCCATCGCCCCGCTCTCCCGTCCGCTCACTTTCCCTGCGGCGTAACGGTGACGGCCAAGGCCTCAGCGTAGGTGATGCGCACCATGTCGCCGACCTTGAGCTTGGACAGTCGAGCCTGCCGCGACGGATCCTTGACCTCGATGACACGCGTTTTGCCATCAGCTCCGGTCAACGTGACCGTGTGCTTCTTGAGGTCGACTGCCGTGAGTTTCGCGGTCACCGTCACCGCGTGCTCGGCGGTGCCGCCGGGCTTGTTGCTTTTCTCGTCCCGGGTAATGTCGCCCTCTACCTCGGTGCCCGCTTGTGCGCTGCCCGCAGGGAGCAACTCAAGCGCAACGGCGTGTTGGTACGTCATGGTGATCTTGTCGCCAACCTTGATCTGATCGAACCTCGTGGCCGCCGGTCCAACCTCGACCGTGTCTTCCTTGCCGTCAGTCGTTCGAAGGGTGATCAGCCGGTTTTGATAATCGATCTGCTTCACCGTGGCCGTGACGGTTTCCGTTTCATTGGCCAGCTCGTGTGCCGTCGCCGTCACCGGCGGCGCCTGCGTCGAGCTCTGCGCATGGACTGACAGCACGGGCGCGCCGGCGGCAACGACAGCTAGCAGCAAGCAACGAGTAAGCTCAAAGGTCTTCATATAACCATCCCTCTGTCGGCGACGAGTGGAAGCGTGTGCGCCATGAAAGCGCCCTCCCCGGGATCGCTTTCATGCCGTCATTCTCAGCTAATCGTGCAACACCTCGCCCCTGCCCACGTCTGAACCGCGCATAGGCTCTTACAAGCATGCGTCGCCACCGCCGATAACTCCAGTGGCTAATTACCGATTATTTCTCTGTAAAAATACCCAGGACAAAGAAATGCACACGCGAGAGTTTGCTAATTGCGCACGATCTAATTAGCGCGTAGATCTACGTACGCCTTAAGACCTGCAAGTTTTTGCTGGGCATTGCCAATTAATTGCGCCAATATATTTTGTCGACTGGTGCAGTGAGGGGTCATCATGAGTGGCCGTTCCGATTCTCTTTTTGCTCGCGCCACGCTCGTACCCTTTTTCCTGATTGCGTCGACTGCGGCCGCTGGTTTTGCGACGCCTGCGTTCGCGCAGTCGGAAGACTATTGGGATGGAAATTGGCACGGCAGCATCACGCCGTATGGCTGGCTTCCTGGCGTGTCTGGAGAAACTCGATACCAGCTGCCCAGCGGCCCTGACGTCACCGTCAAAAACAAGAGTGATCCCTTGAGCAGCCTCAGCGGTGCCCTGCTACTCGAAGGCGATATCCGCAAGGGGAACTGGGGCATGTTCGGCGACATCGACTGGATCAAATTCTCCAACGAGAAAGGTCGCTTCACCTCGGTAGGCGGCGAACGCTTCGGCGCCGACGCCGGCCTGGATACGCGCTGGGGAATGAAGGGTGGCCTGATTACCCTGGCCGGGCTGTACACGATGACGCACGGCACGCTTGGTTATGCAGACCTGCTCTTCGGTGCGCGCTACGTGTGGTTGAAAGGCAACATCAGCTGGAACCTCAACGTGGTCAACAATCAGGATGCCTTGATCCTGCAAGGCAGCGGTCACCTCCACAATCAGACACATGCTGGTAACGCGATTATCGGCGTGCGCGGTCGCTGGACGCCGTTCGCGGACTCGGGTTGGTACTTCCCGTACTACGCCGACGTGGGCACGGGCGACTCCGACAATACGTACCAATTGAACATTGGCGTGGGCTACGCATTTCACTGGGGTGACATCGCGGTGAGCTACCGCGATATCAAATATGAGCAAGGCGGCAGCGACAAGTTCCTCAAGGAGGCAAGAATCAGCGGGCCAAGTTTCAATTACACCTGGCACTTCTGAGATCCGGGATGGCCAGGATTTCCCCTGGCAAGCTCGCCGACAGCCACGGATGCGTCGATGCTGCGGTGTCTGATCGACCTCGAGGGCGAGGCCTGGGGAATGGAACGCGACAACGATTAACGAGCGCCAAGCAATGGGCGAACAGTACGGCTGAATTTCTCCGCGCGAGGGCTGTGTCGAACACTCCCCCGCCAGACTGACAGGCTCCATTTGCAAGGCTCGGTGTTTGCTTGAACTCCTCGTTCATTGAGGCTGTAGCAGGGAGGTATGCCACCATGACAGAGAACACTTCATTCCAGACGAGCGACAAGCCGCCGTTGCGCGTGCTACTGGCGGATGCGGACCAGGGCATCGCTGAGGAGATAGCCGGCTTATTGGCTCCGGCGATGGGATCTTTCGAGATCACGCACGACGGTATCTCCCTGGTCAAGCGCGTCCTTACAGGCGCCATCGATCTCGTCGTTTCCGATATCACATTGCCCCTGCTCAGTGGATTGCAGGCTTTGCAGCAATTGCGTGAGAGAGGATCCACCGTGCCCTTCATTGTTCTTTCGGCGCACGGCGAGCCAGCCATCACGCGCGAGGCGCTGCTTTCTGGCTGCAATGGCTATGTCATCAAGCAATTGGCCAGCGATGAACTTTGCAGAGCTGTCGAAGCGGTAGTACACGGCTATCAGTACCTGAGCCCAAGCGCCCTGACCGCCATCATGCTCGCGCCGCCACCCACCCACCGGCTTTCGCGTCGACAGGGGCAAATCATCAATTGCGTCGCCGATGGTTTCCGAACGTCGGAGATCGCTTCTTCGCTGGGCATCTCGCCCCGCACGGTGGAAAGCCATAGGCAGGCGTTGCTACGCCTGTTTGGCGTTCATAACAGTATTGCCCTGATTCGTGAGGCCGAAAAGCAAGGTCTCGTGCGGCAAGGGATGGCCAGACGCATGACGGAGGTGTCACTGGACCCTGCATTGAGTTGAACACGGTGGCGGCATGCAACCCCGCGCAGCCCGGAACCGATAGCACCGAACCAAGTGCATCGGCTCAATGGCAGCAGGAACCCTCCTGCTGCTTCGGTGGACAAGGCACCGTCCCGTAGGAACAGAAAACGCAACAGTCGCCCGCCCTGGGGCGCACTACCTCACCACAACCGGGGCAGTCGTAGAAAAACCAGCAATAGTCGGTGGGCATCGTCTCCATGGCGCGATGTCCGCACAACGGGCATGTCACCGTGCTTTGCAAGACGAGTGTCTGCTTGGAATGCATGATTATGACTCGCGTGAGAGCGGCCGCGAGTGGAACTGTGGCCACGCCGACGTCAGCACGTCAATGCCGGCTCGCACAAACAGCAGCGCCAGCAGTGCGCCAAATACCAGGTCCAGCCATGCCCAGCCGGTCCAGGCGATCAGGGCAGTCGTCAACAGGACACCGGCGTTGCCAATCACGTCGTTACGCGAACACAGCCAGACCGAGCGCATATTGACATCGTCGCCACGAAACCGCGTCAGCAGCAACAGGCACGTCGCATTGGCCATGAGCGCCGCTCCCGCCGCGATGGCCATGACTGTTGGTATGGGCTCGGCACCGGCGATCAGTTTGCGCACGACTTCCGCAAGCACCGCGACCGCGAAAGCGAGCTGGACGCCACCCTTGGCCAGAGCAGCAGCGGCACGGGCACGCAGCGAACGTCCCAGCACGATCAGGCTCAGCCCGTAGACCAGGGCATCGCCCAGGCTATCCAACGAATCGCCCTGCAAGGCAGTCGACTCGGCCCAGAAGCCTGCTCCGAACTCACCCAGAAAGATCGCTACATTGATGGCCAGCACGATCCACAGGATGCAGCGCTGCGCTGCCGATCGGGCAAGCGCTGTTCCGGTGGATTCGCAGTCGCAGCACGCCATGGACTAGTGCTCCCTGGGACAATGGCCTAGGCTAAAGTCCGTAGCTGCTACGGAGTCAAGCCATGCGCATCAGCGATCTGGCCAAACGCACGGGTTGTCACCTCGAGACGGTGCGGTACTACGAGCGCATTGGCCTGCTACCGGAGCCTGATCGTTCGATCGCCGGCTATCGCCAATACGCTGAGACCGACGTCGAGCGACTGCACTTCATCGTGCGCAGCCGGGCCCTGGGCTTTCATCTGGATGAAATCAAAAGTCTGTTGACTCTCGCATCCGAGTCGACCCTGTCGTGCCGCGACGTCGATGCCCTCGCCCGCAGCCACCTCGCACAAGTCGAAGCCAAACAGAGGGAGTTGGCGACACTCGCCAAGGAGCTGCACCGCATGATCGACACCTGCCATAAGGACACTCGCGAGACGTGCACGATACTGCGCGGCCTATCTGGGACGGCGGCGTGATCCAGGACGTGACGACCTTGCTCACCCGCGTATGACGCTGAAATTATCTCCCGCTTCACGGGACGACTTGCGCGTCACCGGCCATGGCACGCCGCTGGAAGTCGGCGCCGCCTTCCTCAAGCTTGGCCTGACATCATTTGGCGGACCGGTCGCGCACCTGGGTTACTTTCGCAGAGAGTTTGTCGAACGACGGCGCTGGCTCGACGAAGAACATTTCGGTCAGCTCTTGGCGTTGTGCCAATTTCTGCCGGGACCGGCGAGCAGTCAATTGGGATTCTCGCTGGGGATGTTGCGTGCCGGCTGGCTGGGTGCGATCGCCGCCTTCATCGCCTTCACCTTGCCATCGGCACTGTTGCTGTTCGCATTCGCCGCATGGAGCGACCGCCTTGCCAGCCCGCTCGGGCAGAGCGTAATTCATGGCCTCAAGCTGGTGGCGGTGGCGGTCGTTGCGCAAGGCGTCCTTGGCATGGCACGGACTCTCACGCCGGACCGTCCCCGCGCGTTGATGGCCGCGCTCGCTGCCGCCTTGATCGCCATGAGCGCCAGTTCGGCGATGCAGTTGCTGGTAGTGGCCGGCGGTGCAGCGCTAGGACCCTGGCTATGCCGAGGCGTGAAGGCACGACAAGGGGCAACGTTCTCGTTGCGATACGGTCGCCGTTTCGGCGCGACCTTGCTTTGCGCTTATGCGGCCTTGCTCCTCGTCGCTTTGATCGTTGCACCCGGCTTGCCGCCACTTGGGCAGGTGGCCGGAGCGTTCTATCGAACCGGAGCCTTGGTGTTTGGCGGCGGGCATGTCGTGCTGCCGCTCTTGAAGCAGGCCGTGGTGGAGCCAGGATGGGTCGGCAACGATACGTTCCTGGCCGGATACGGTGCTGCGCAGGCCGTGCCCGGCCCCATGTTCACGCTGTCGGCCTTCCTGGGGGAACGACTGCACGGCGGTGACGGCGGCGCATTCGGAGCCGCGGTCAGTTTGCTGGCAATCTTCCTCCCCGGATTATTGGTGGTGTCGGGCAGCTTGCCTTTTTGGCGGGCGCTCGCTGCGCGCGATCAAGCGGCGCGCATGCTCGCCGGCGTGAACGCCGCCGTGGTCGGCCTGTTGGCTGCTGCGCTGTACAACCCGGTATGGGTGAGTGCGGTGCGCGATGCCAGAGACTTCGCGATTGCCTTGATCGCTTTTGCGCTGCTGGTAGCGGCGCGATGGTCGCCCCTTGGAGTGGTCGCCTGGTGCGTCGCGGCATCCGTGCTACGAACGCTGTGGGCTTGAACGAGCCGATCCAGCGCAGCCGACACCAACGATCGACGCTTTATGCAGTGCGCTTCCGGGGTCGCGCGTTGCTGCCAGTGGCTTTCGCCGCAGGCGGGCGCGCGCACGACTGCCCCGTCGCACTACAGCAATTCTCGGTGAGAAAACCCACCAGGTCGTTCATGACCGCCATCATCGGCGAGTAGTAGATAAATCGCCCATCCTGTCGGCTCGCGATCAGTCCCGCATGGACGAGCTCTTTCAAGTGAAACGAGAGTGTGGCATTGGCCAGCCCCAACCGTTCGGCGATCGCGCTTGCTGCCAGACCATCGGGCGCATGCTCCACGAGCAGGCGATACACAGCCAAGCGCGACTCTTGGGCGAGCGCAGAGAGGACGGCGATGGCTTGTTTGGTCTGCATGAGGGATCGAAAACTTAGGCCAGGGACCTTCTTAGTGTAAGAGGAAAATGTCGGAGTCGCCGGATGCTCAGGCCGTGGGCGCCTCATACCAGTGCTTGCTCACCGTCACGATGCGAACCACCGAAAGCATGACTGGCACTTCGATCAGAACGCCTACCACGGTGGCCAACGCGGCCCCCGAGTGCACACCGAACAAGCCGACCGCCGTGGCCACAGCCAACTCAAAGAAATTGCTCGCTCCAATCAGCGCCGATGGTGCGGCAACACAGTGCGGCACACCGAGCTTCCGATTGAGCAGGTACGCAAGACCGGAGTTGAAATACACCTGGATCAGAATCGGCACCGCAAGCATCGCGATGATCAGTGGCTGCGCGAGAATCTGCTGCCCCTGAAAGCCAAACAGCAATACCAAGGTCAGCAGCAAGGCAGCCAGCGAGATCGGCCCCAGCCGGGCCAACAGTCGCTCAAGCGCACCCTGCCCGCCATGAGCCCACATGACGCGGCGCAGGACAATGCTAATCAACACCGGCACGACGATATACAGCACTACCGAGAGCATCAGCGTGTCCCACGGCACGGTGATTGCCGAGATGCCGAGCAGCAGTCCCACGATGGGCGCGAATGCGACCACCATGATGGCGTCGTTCACCGCGACCTGGCTCAAGGTGAAATTGGGCTCGCCGCCGCACAGGTTGCTCCACACGAAAACCATCGCCGTGCACGGCGCTGCGGCCAGCAGAATGAGACCGGCTACATAAGAGTCGAGCTGATCCGCGGGCAGCCATGCCGCGAATACGTGGCGAATGAAGATCCAGCCCAGCAAAGCCATCGAGAACGGCTTGACGGCCCAGTTGATGAAGAGCGTGACGCCGATGCCCTTCCATTGGCGACGCACGCCGCCCATCGCGCCGAAGTCGATCTTCAGCAGCATGGGGATGATCATCAGCCAGATCAGGCCCGCTACCGGCAGGTTGACCTTGGCGACTTCCATCCGCCCCAGCCCTTCGAACGTGCCGGGCAACGCATGGCCAAGCAAAGTGCCGGCCACGATGCACAGTGCCACCCACAAGGTCAGATAGCGCTCAAAGAAACCGATGCGGGCCGGCTCCGATGGCGGCGCGGCATCCAAGGCGGTCGCCGTCTCGTTCATGCGACATCCTCGCTGTCGTCTTCACCGGTCAGCGCGCCGATACCATCGAGCGCCCATTTGAGGTCTTCCGGGCTCATCGTCTCGACATTCAGGCTCAACAGCGCCATGAGTCGATAGGTGATCAGCATGTGCGCCTTGCGGAAAGCATCGTTGATGGCAACGGGACTGCCCTTGACCGCAGCCGGGTCGGGTAGCCCCCAGTGCGAGCGCACGAAGTCGCCAAACAGTACCGGACACGGCTCGTTCGCCGCGCTGTCGCACACGGTGATCACGATATCCAGCGGCGGCGCGCCCTCGCCGACGAATCGATCCCACGACTTGCTGCTCAGCCCGTCGATGGGAATGCCCGCCGTCGCCAACTCCTCCAGCGCATAGGGATTGACCTGGCCAGTCGGCTTGCTGCCGGCGCTATACGCCTCAAACCGGCCTTTGCCAAGGTGATTGAGAGTGGCTTCGGACAGAATGCTGCGGGCCGAGTTGCCCGTACAAATGAAAAGAACGCGGCAGGGGTACATGACGTCCTGAATCCGGATGACGGTTACGATTCTATATTTCCATAATGATAGAATCGTTACATGAACGCAACTTGTGCCAAAGCACGCCATAAGGCGACTTACGCCGCAATCCTGTGCGCGTAATACGGCCGCGCCCGATCGTCCAGGATCGCGTAAAGCGCCTCGAGGTTATTCGGGTCGGGGTTGAGCCAGGCATCGATGTGCTCAGGCTTGATGGGAATGATGCAGCGGTCATGGCCGGCGGCGGCCACTTCGGGCGGCGGCTCATCGGTGATGGCAGCGAACGAGAACAAGTCGATGCCGTGATCCGCGCCCGGCGAGATATTCCATAGGCAGGCCACCAGCATTTCCTGCGGCGGCTGCGGATCGAACTCGAGCTTGACGCTCTCCTCCTTCTCGCCCGGCGCCAGCTCCCTGCCCTCCATCTTGTGTCGCGCGACGCTTTCATAAAAGCGGGTCACGATCATGATGCAGTGGCGATAGCCGAACAACTTGCTCCACGATTCTTCGAGCTTGTCGCGGCGCGCGTTGTAAGTGCCCGGGAATTTGCGTTCGATCGCATCGCTCCAGCCCGGCAGGCGGCACTGGTAGCGCATGGGTACAACAATGCGCTGGCCGTCGCGCTCCACCATCACCGGGGCATAGCCGCCGGGATAGATGAGCGAATCCTTGTCGAGCAGTTCTTTGCGTTCAAGGTCTTCCAGATTGCGGCGTGCGGCCTTGATCTTGTTGCTGGCGATGCGCTGATCTTCGGCAGCCTTCTTGGTGGGCTTAGGGCCGGCAAGAATGGCCTCGGCATTGAGCAGTCGCTCGGTCTGCAGCGTCAGCTCCGCCTGCAGCTTCTCGACCCACTCCCTGTCGCCCTCAGCGACGATCTTGGCCAGTTCAAACCCCTCCTCGCCTCGCGGCCTTCGAAACGGCTCGCGCATGGCCCTGGGGATTTTGTTCCAGCCCCCGTCCTTGCGCTTCTCCCAGAACAGCTCGACGAAGCGCTTCAGGCTGATGACGGCACCGAACTCCCGAACGAACTTGTCGTAGTCGGCTTCGATTTGCGCTGAGTAGCACATGGCCTGGAGCTTACAACTGCCGTGTGGTGCAGCACGTCAAGGCGCAGTCGCCATGGCCTTTGTGACGGTCGGGCCGAGCCATCGCTGGCTCGGCCCAATCGGTGCCGCCAAGGACGAACGGATCGGTATTACGACACGACGCCCATATTGGCCAGGCTGGGGTGAAGGTCGCGGACCGGGCTGAGGATTTCCAGCAGCGCTCCCAGGTGCAGAATCGTGGATTCAGCAAACCAAGGCGCCACCAGCTGCACGCCGATCGGCAGGCCATCCCTGCTCGTGCCAAAGCGCAGCGACATGCCCGGCAGCCCGGTAACGCTCAGGGGAGCGGTCGCATCCATCACATGCAAGGAAGAGACCGTCTGGCCGTTGATGACGAACTCCGCCGCATCGTGGGCATGCGCCGGCACCGGTGTCACCGGGCAAAGCAGCGCATCGTAGTGAGCGAAGTACTGAGCGAAACCATCACGCATCGCCTCGATCTGTTGTTCGGCAATGACGAAATCTTCGATCGACGTGTCGGGCGTGTCGAAGACGCCCTGGACGTGCTTGTAGATCAGCTCTTCGTGCCCGGCCGTCGCCTTCCTGAAGGCGGGTTTGGTCTCCATCGCCTGGAGCTTCCACAGGAGTTCGAGCGCATTGATTTGCTCCAGCACGGGGATGCGCACCTCTTCCACGATGACGCCTGCACTCTTCAGCGCCTCGGCCGCCGCCTTGACCGTTGCCGCGACGTCGTTGTCGATCGCACCAAAGCCGGGCTCCACGAGCCAGCCGACGCGGACCCGACGGTTGGGCACGGGCCCAACGCCGGCATCGAGACTGAATGGGCTCGTCGAAAATCCGTCAGCGCCATCCGGACCCGCCAGCAGCGCATAAGCGAGTGCGACATCGCGAACCGAGCGGGCCATCGGGCCTGCGTGCCAGAAGCGGCGCGGCACGCGCGGCCAGACGCCAGTCATCGGGATTCGGCCATGGGTAGCCTTGAGACCGATGACGCCGGTCAGCGCGGCCGGGCCGCGCACAGAGATAGCGACGTCCGTTGCAAGACCGATGGGCGACATGCCCGCTGCGATCGCCGCCGACTCGCCACCGCTTGATCCACCGGGAGTGCGATCAAGATTCCACGGATTCAGCGTGCGGCCCGAGAGCAAATTGTCGCTCTCGATCCAGTAGGAGAATTCGGGGAGATTGGTCTTGGCCAGAAGAATGCCGCCCGCCATCTTCATGCGTGCGACCGCGGTGGCGTCAGTGTCGGGAATGCGGCCCTTGAAGATGGGAGAGCCCAATTGGGTGAGCACGCCGGCCGTATCGAAGGAGTCCTTCGCGGTGAACGGAACGCCATGCAGCGGCCCGAGCTTGTCGCCCGCCAGAACGGCCGCCTCAGCCTCCTTCGCGGCCTTCAGCGCGTCGTCCGCCATCGCGACGATGGCATTGATCTTGGGATTGGTTTGGTCGATGCGGTCAATGTGCGCTTGCATGACCTCGACGGGTGAAACCTCCATGGTGCGGATCAGCTCGGCGAGCTTGGTGGCATCTTGGTAGATCAGTTCGTTGCTCATAAGGGGAATCTCGACGTGTTTGACAGGGGGGGGGTAACAAGCCCAGGCTGTCTGCCTACCTAACGCTTGTTAGGTTGAAGGATAAGCATCATACTAAGATCCCGTCAACCACTTTTTCGCGGCAACCGGTTTGGCCTCGGCGCCGACGCTTGAGAGAATGGATCGTGAGGAGCGAGACCAGGACTCATGCGACGCGTCGGCACCGCCACGTGAACAACGGCATTGAACTTGCGCGATGTCCGCGCAGCACAACTCATCGAGGATAGATTCGTGGATAGTCCGGCAAGCACAAATTCCAGAGACAAGATCCTGGAGGTGGCGACAAAGATTGCGCAGGCGCATGGCTACGGCGGACTGAACCTGCGTGCGCTTGCAGAAGAAGTCGGCATCAAGGCGGCCAGCCTCTATCACCACTTCCCCAGCAAGGCCGACCTCGCAGCCGCGGTTGCCAAACGCTACTGGGAAGATGCGGCCGCCGTGCTGGAAGTGCTGTCTTCCAAGATTCCCGATCCGGCCGATCGCTTGCGGCGATTTCCTGGAACGTTCCGAAAGTCGCTGGAGAACGACAATCGCATTTGTCTATGCAGCTTCATGACCGCCGAGTTCGACGATCTGCCCGACACGGTGAAAAAAGAGGTCGAGACCTTCACCGACGTCAATGTCGCGTGGCTCGGCAAGACGCTGGTCGCGGCGGGCATCGTGGGCAGCAAGGATGCCAAGAAGCGAGCCCATGCGATATTCGCCGCCGTAGCGGGCGCGCAGCTGATGGCGCGCGGTCGCTCCGATATCAAGCTCTTTGATGCCCTGATCAAGAACTACCAGGCGGCTGGACTCCTGCCATTGTAAGAGCTCCCCTTGCCCGCAAGGCATGGCCTCACCTCGTGGTTGCCGCCTGTCTTCACGGCGTCCCGGCGGCACCCATCATTCGGTGATCGCACCCGCCAACTTCCGGATGACGGGTGCCACCAACACGACCAGCGGCAACATGATGGCCCATGAATAGAGATAGGCATGGATCCAATGGGGTAGAAAAGTCCCGCTGGATACGAAGGGTGCGCAGGCGATGCCGGCCGCAATCGAACAGGTGATTCCGGACTGGATCACGCCAAAGACATAGTGGGAGTATTTTTTTGGAAGCTTGCGCATCTGGATAGCCCGCCGATGCGAAGGTACGAAGTCGCCTCGCACAGCATGGGCCGATCGTCTCACTGATCCTCTCGCCGCACGTCTGCCAGGCGGCGCTGGACTTCCAGCGCATTGCGCTCTACCCAGTTGTGCTGGAGCAACCCATCTTTCCGCACGTGAATGACTGCGGTTCCCGTCATGCGAATCGGCGTCTGACAAGGCTCCAATCCCATGAAGCCATTGTTCCTGCCGGTAACGACCCAGCGCGTAACGACTCGATCTCCCGCGCCATTGGAAAACATCTCGACAATTTCGAAGTTGAAGTCGTTGATGGATCGCAGGAATGCCCTCACCCATGTCTTGAAGGCAACGCGCGGTTCAATCAGAACGCCGCCAGAAGTGACGCCAAAGTCTTCGGCCACGAGGTGATCCGCCGCATCAGGATTCTTGGCCTGCCACACTTCGCGCCAGAATCGCTCGACGATTTGAACAGCATGCATCTCGGCCATGGGATCTGTCTCCTGCGTATTCGCCAGCCATGAGTTGTTGGCGCCCGTCGAACTTAAGATGCCAGGCGCCGTACGGAGGGCAGTGTCTGTCCTTGTCGTCAAGAAGTAAAACGAATAATATTTTTATCATCTAGCAATATTTCTTATTCATGAACGCGTCCGAAATCGATCTCGATCTACTGAAGGCTTTCGTCGTAGTGGCCGACCAGGGCAGCTTTACGGCCGCCGCGGAAATCATCGGCCGCACGCAATCGGCGGTTAGTCAAAAGGTGCTTCGGCTGGAGGACGCGCTTCAGATGCGCCTGTTTGAAAGGACAAGCCGTTCACTGCATCTGACCAAGGATGGCGAACGCGTGCTGGTTGCGGGCAGACGCCTGCTCGATCACTACCAGGCATTCATGCAGGAAGTAACCCACCCGCCGAAGGCCTCGGTACTCAGGCTCGGCATTTCGGAAAACCTGCTGCAGACACAGTTGCCTCACGTACTCGCCGGATTTCGCCGCCGCTATCCCGATACCGCCCTCGATCTGACCACAGGCTCGAGCCAGCAATTGCTCGCGGCCCATGAAGCGCAGCAACTGGACCTTGTCATCGCCAGGACGTCGAAGAGCGGAGCATTGCGACGAGGACGCGTGATCTGGCGCGAGCCCCTGGTCTGGGCTACCCATGCGGGATTCCGCATGGATCCGAAGGCTCCCGCGCAACTGGTGATGATGAAGCCGCCTTGCGTCTATCGCGAGACCATGATCGAAGCGCTGGAATCGGCGGGACGCGAATGGACTGCGGCCTGCACAGTCGGCAGTTTCAGTGGCGTACGAGCGGCGGTGCTGGGAGGTTTAGGCGTGACGGTGCTGAGCAAATCGCTCGTGCAGGAAGGCATGAAAACGATCACGCCATCCCGTCATTGGCCAGCCCTGCCCACGGTCGAAGTGTCCGTGCTTGGCGAATCGCCAGAGACGCGCCATATCGTCGAGACATTGACCTCTCTGCTGATCGAAGCATTGACTGAGGGCGCAGCCAAGCGAGCCAGCAAATAACGACTTCGTAGTGATCGGACGGCGCCTGGGCCGGGTCTACGCTTTGCGATGCCGGAGTGATGCGTCCTTCGCCCACTGATAGGCCTTCCCGTTCGGGTAGGAAACCAGTTCAAGCTGCATGCCCCAAGGGCTAAGGAAATAAACCCAGGTTTCGCCGGCCGATGGCCCTTCCGTCATCACGGTCGGTTCGCCCTGGACGGTAACGCCGATCTGGTGCAGGTATGCCACTGCCCTCTCCATGTCATCGACATAGAACGCCAGGTGGTGGCCGCCGATATCGGAGTTTCGCGGCGGGGTCTTGTTCTGGGTTTCGGTCGCGGCATAAGCGAAGATCTCCAGATTCGTACTGCCGGCAGTCATCATCACAATCTTGTCGATGGCCGCATCGGGGGCGACGTTGAGATGCACTGCCATCCAGTCGTCGTTCGACGCAAAGGGGCCGTATTCATAGGCGACTTCGAAACCGAAATGATCGCGAAAGAACGACACCGCCTCGTCAAGGTCGGGCACGGTAAAACCGACGTGATCAACTTTCTTGATGCCAGGAATGCTCATGTCTTTCTCCGCGTTATTTCGATGCAACGACCTTTTGATGATTGCCAGCGGACTCCGAAGTCGTTGGCAGGAAAGGTCCGCCAAGCGATGAGTCGCCAACTTCCAGCGTTCGAGTTTTTCCAAGTCGACCGATGAGAGGGATGGTCAACGCCGCCAAAAGCGCGATCGCTGTTGCCAGGTAGCCCACGGCAGCCAGGCCCCTATGCGCAATCACCAGGCCTCCGATCATGGCGCCCAGGCCGATACCTGCGTTGGCGGCAGAAACATTGAGCGTGCCCGCCAACGCCTGAGCGTGTGAGGCCACTCGCATGACACGCACCTGGCAGATCGGAAACAAGGCGGTGTAGGCGACGCCCCAAAACACGAATGGAATCTCAAACCAACCATGGACGCCGGCCAGAGACACGCTGGCTGCCATGCCGATACCCAGCATCACCACGAAAAAAGCCGTTGCTCCAAGCGGGCTGCGATCGACGGCGCGGCCGCCGAGCCAGTTTCCGATCAGGCCGATCGCGCCAAACCCCATCAGCCACCACCCGACCTGCGCAGGCGCGACACCGACCAGGGTTTCCAGCGTGTCCGCAAGATAGGTATAGGCAGTGAACATCGCCGTGAAAATCAGCACCGACAGACCGACATGGGCGACAAATCGTGGGTCTTCAAGAATCCGCGCCTGCTCGATGAGCCGCATGCGTCGCGGACGTTCCAGCGTTGGCATGACGGCCGCAATCAACAGGGCCATCAGCAGCGAGAGCCCGGCCAATAGCCAAAAGGCGATGCGCCACCCAAAGGCGTGTGCGGCCAGCGTACCCAGCGGAATGCCAAACAGCAGCGCCGCCGAGATGCCCAGATACACCATCGACACCGCGCGTCCAGCATGTAGCGGACCCGCTAGTTGCCCGGCAGTCTCGCTAGCCGTTCCCCAGAACACCGGGAGCAAGAGCGCAGCGATGAATCGCGCCAACGCCAACACCCAAATATTCGGCGCCACCGCAGCCAGCGCATTGGACCCGGCAAAGATCAGCAGGATGATCACGAAGAGGCGCTTGCGTTCGACGTGCGACAGCAACCCCGTCAACAATGGACCGAACAGCATCACGGTGAACGCAAAAAGCGTCACCAGTTGCCCGGCGGCAGAAATCGAAATGCGCAGTTCACGCGCCAGGGCAGGCAGCAATCCAACGATCAGAAACTCGGTCGTGACGATCACGAAGGCGGCCACCGCCAGAATGGCCGTGGGACCCGCGCCGCGGCCGGATGGTTGGGCGCTCGGCGGCGCTGTCGACAAGGAAGACATGAAGGTGTTCGCGAATGGCTAGTGGGTCTGACTAGCTTATTGCGGATAGGCCATCTCTATTAAGGTATTATTTCCATATATTCTGGAATTGATATCCATAATGTGAGCGCCGCATGACTCCCTCAGAACGACTCAAAGGCCTTGAGGCTTTCGTCTTCACGGCGGACTTCGGCAGCTTTACCGCGGCGGCCGAGCGCTTGAACCTGACCAATTCAGCGGTCGGCAAAAGCGTGGCGCGACTGGAAGCGCGACTGGGCGTACGGTTGTTCGAACGTTCCACGCGAACACTGTCCCTCACCGATGCGGGCGCCGCGTACTACCGCACCTGTGCGCGTGTGCTCACGGACCTCGCGGAAACAGAGTCGGTACTCGCCGCGCAACGGGTGGAGCCTGTCGGTCATCTGCGCCTGGATGTGCCTGCTGCATTCGGGCGCATGAAAGTGTTGCCGCTGCTGTTGCCGTTCTTCGCGCAGCACCCCAACCTTCGCCCCCATCTTTCGTTCACGGATCGCTTTGTGGATATCGTCGACGAAGGGATCGATGTGGCCGTGCGGATCGGCGGCGCGAATATCTGGCCTGAAGCTTTGGGCCATCGATACCTCGGCGCCGAACGACTGAGCCTTTGCGCCTCGCCCGCATATCTCCAACAGCATGGAACGCCACAGTCGGCAGCGGAGCTCAGTCAGCACGATGCCGTCGTCTACGGCCGAGCCGATGGCAGCACCATTCCCTGGCTGATCGCGCAGGAGGCCGGCCCGACCGAACAATGGACGGTGGACGCGAACATGGCACTCGGTAGTGGCGAGGCGGTGGTCAGCGCCGCCAAGGCCGGCTGCGGCATTGCGCAGCTGGCCACCTGGCTGGTGAGGGATGAACTGCAGGAAGGCACGCTGGTGAAGATTCTTCCGCAACTTGAAGTGGAAGGTCTCCCGCTCCACCTCGTGTGGCCGCGCAGCCGTCAGTTGCTGCCCAAGGTCGATTCGATCCTAAAGCTGCTTACTGCCTCGCTGCGCATCGATTAGGGGCAGCAGGCGCCTCTCGCGCGAACGCGGTCATCCCGCGGCCGCTTTGCAGCTGGGAAAATCGGTATAACCTTTCTCGCCATCACGCGTGTAAAAGTCCGACCGCGCGGCTTCAGCCAACGGCCAGTCATGCCTGAAGCGCTCGACCAGATCCGGGTTCGCGATGTAGGGACGGCCAAACGCAATCAGATCCACCAGGCCGCTATCCAGTGCGGTCTGCGCCGTCACTCCGTCAAATCCGCCGCACCAGATCAGGCTGCCTTTGAAGCTCTCCCGCACCTTGCACATCAGTGCATCACTGAGGTGTGGCTGATCAAAGTTGCCATCCTGGGCGTTACCCGAGGGCATCAATTGGTAAACGAAGTGCAGGTAGGCAATGCCGCGGCGGCTCAGCTCGCCGCACAGATACAGCAGCGTTTCTTCGACCCGCGGATCAGCCGGCATGCTGCCGTATCGGCCGAAAGGCGATAGCCGCACGCCCACCCTGCCCGCGCCAAGAATACGTATCGCGGCGTCCACTACCTCGAGGAGCAGCCGGGTGCGATTCTGCGGAGATTGGCCGCCATACTGATCAGTGCGCGTATTCAACACCGAATTCATGAACTGATCGAACAGATACCCGTTGGCGCCATGGATCTCCACGCCATCGAACCCCGCGTGCAACGCGTTGCTGAACGCCGTGGCAAACTCCTCCATCACCACCGCGGCCTCGGCGGTCTCGATCTGGCGCGGCGTACTGGCGCGAAGGAAACTGAGCCTGCCGCTGGCATCGTGGATAAACACATCCGACTCGCTCGCGCGCTCGGCGGTCGCGCCCCAGGGCGCCTCGCCATGAGGCAACATCGAGGTATGCGCCAGGCGGCCGACATGCCATGTCTGGAGGAAAATGGTCCCGCCATGCCGGTGGACGTCGTCGGTGACCAGGCGCCATCCCTGCACCTGCTCTTCCGTGTAAATGCCCGGCGTCCACGCGTATCCTTTCGTGTGCAGGGATACGTCGGTTGCCTCAGAGATGATCAAGCCCGCACCCGCCCGCTGGCCGTAATAAGTCGCCATCAAGGCGTTGGGCACATCGCCCGGTGACGTCCGGGTCCGGGTCATCGGCGCCATCACGGCGCGGTTTCTCAGCACAATCTGATCGCCCAGCGCGTGGCTTTCGAACAACGTAGTCATCAGCGGTTCCTCGAGAAGAAGATCGAATGCGCGTACGTTAGACCGCTTGAATTGCGCCATCTACACACCCATTGGTGGGCATCATGAGCATCCTCAAACGCCTTCCCGGATTACCCATCGAGCGCGCGCTCGGCGTCATCTCCGGACGCTGGAAAGCCGTCATCATCCACGTGCTGTTGAGCGGTCCCAAGCGCACCTGCGAACTGGAAAAGCAAATCCCCTCGCTGACTCAGAAGGTGCTGATCCAGCAGTTGCGCGCACTGGAAGAACACGGCCTGGTCTATCGCAAGGTAGGCGCCGATGACACACGTTGCGTCGACTATGGACTGACGCCGCTGGGCATGAGCCTCGAACCACTGATCGTGCAATTGCAGCAGTGGGGTGAACATCATGCTGAAGAGCTGGGCGACACCAACCGCCTGCTGCCCTGCGAAGCCGTGGTCCGCCCGATCACACGGAAGGTAAAGAAATGAATTCGCAGGAACCACGGTCAGGACACTCGCGCCGCTGACCAGCGAAGATCCAGCAGCACAATGCCACGGGACCTTCTTGCCTCGCCAACACACCGGTTGAAGGCGAAGCTACTTCCGCCCTTGGCGTGGCGACAGCATTGACCGGCATCCTACGGCCTGGCCGGAATAACCCCGAGGTTGGCCATCCATGCCTCTGCCAGCGCGGTCCAACGGGTGATCGGTTTCGGTGTGGGCCGCACGCCAAAAGCATGGCCGCCTTCGGCGTACAGGTGCATTTCCGCCGGAATGCCGGCCTGCTGGAGCGCGACGTAATAAGTCACCGATTGGCGCACATCGTCGACGGGATCATTGCCGGCCTGCACGATGAACGTCGGCGGACAATGAGCATCGATCTTCACGTCGGGCCTCAGCGTGATGCTCTTGCCGTTCCACAGATGGCCTGGATAGAGCGCCATGGCGAAATCGGCGCGCACGCTCTGCTTGTCCGCGTCATCGACCGGTTTGTAACTGAGCGCAGGGTGATTGCTCACGTCGGCCACCATGCGACCGCCGGCGGAGAAGCCGATGACGCCGACCTTGTGCGGGTCCACACCAAGACTGACCGCGCGCTGGCGCAGCAGGGCGATGGCGCGCTGCGCATCCTGCAGGGCCATGGGCACGGCGGGCTTCTTCGCACAGTTGCACTCGTCGTTGTAGTACGGGCCGGAGCCCGGCACGCGGTATTTCAGTAGCACGCAGGTGATGCCGCGCGAGGTGAGCCAGTCGCAGATCTCGGTGCCTTCCAGATCGATCGCAAGGACGCGATAGCCACCGCCCGGAAACACCACCACAGCCGCGCCAGTGTTTTTCCCTTTGGCCGGATAGATGGTCATGGTCGGACGCGACACGTGCCCGACGACGGTCACCGGCAGGCCGGCGAGGGGTTGCGTACTGGTGCCGACGTCCTCTTCACCCGGCATGGAAGGCGGCGCAATCTTCAGGCCGTCCGGCCACAACGGCAGCTGTTCGGCCGGCGGTTCCGGTTGCCAGGGCCGCACCTGCCGATTCAACAGGTCGGGGCTACCGGTGGTCGCCAACGCCGTACCCGCGCAGAGCCACAGCGCGGCCGTCAGGCCTATCCATGCATGCTTGAACATATCGCCCCACCTTTCAGTCCATGTGTCGTGGATGGAACGCGGGGCGTCAAACGCCGCCGCAGACGGTGCAGCGTGCGCGGCCGCTGGGGCGTGCGTATTGCATAGTTCTGGCGATTCGCTGACCGGATACGCCACTGGCGGACAACAGTCTCGCCATCGCGATCACCGATTGGCTAGACGTTGCTTTCCGCCGCTCCGGCCTGCTTTCGCCAGCGCGCCGGGGTCATGCCCATGTGCAATTTGAAGGCCCGCTGGAAGGCGGCTTCGGACTGGTATCCCACGGCTTCCGCGATCGCTCCGGTGGAGACCGCCGTCGTTCGCAGCTCATTCGCCGACAGCGTCATCCGGATGTCGGTCAGTAGATCGCTGGCGGACATGCCGAGCTTTTCCTGGAACAGCCGGACGAAGGTCGCTCGCGACATGTTGCACTTCTGTGCAAGGAGCGGAAGCGTCCACGAATGGCCGGGATGGTGAAACATGGCATCCAGCGCCGGGGCAAGGCGCGGGTATCCGGCCAAAGCCAGCAATCCGGCGGGAGCTTCGCTCGACCCGCTGGCAAACCGCAGAGTCAGCGCAAACAAGGCCGTCGACAACGCGTCGAGCATGGCGCGTCCGCCCAGGAAATCGGCAGCGCTCTCCGCCTGCATGAGCGACATCAGGCTGTGCAGCGCCGCTCCGCTTTCCTGGTCGGCCGATGTTGCCGTGGCGACACTGGTGCGCACGACGAGCCGCGCCGGAAGATAGCGGCGCAAGAGCCGCGCATGTGGCGGCGACAGCACAAAACGTCCGCACAGCATGTCCAAGCGATTGCCCTTGCCCGCGTTCTGACTGAACACGAGGTTGGCTGCGACACGTTTCGTGGCTGGCTTGGCACGCGCGCCGCCGCCATCATTCAAGCTATGCGCTTCACCGTTGGCCAAGAGCAGGATGTCGCCCGCTTCCAGCACTTCCGGGCTCCCGCCATCAGGATCCTCCAATGAGGCCGAGCCACTCAGCACGATGTGGTAGGCCATCTCGCCGTTTGCGAAAGCCCCCTGGTCAATACGCCACGGCGCTCCGTATTGGCAGCGCAGATCAAGCTGCCCGCGCACCGGCGTCATTTCCAGCAATCGGCTCAGCCAATCGAGCGGTGAAGACATGGCCAACCTCCGTGGATACGTTTGAGTGCGCCAGAGCTCGCCGCACTGACGGTGCGATTGAGCTTGCTCGCGAATCGAAGCGATTTGCCGCGGTCAGCTCGCCCCAGCGGACGACCGAGGCGAGGCTGCCCGAAAATGATACTTTTGAGCATACTAACAAGACTATTTGATATTAATAAGCTCACAGCTCCTTCGTAAAGTAGGTTCGTCGCAGAGATCAACCCGAGCGGATGTGACGCCGCCTTCGTGGCCCGATTCGTACGACGCGACATCTACCAACCCATCGCACGAAGGAAAAAACCATGAACGCCCTCCTCCAGCTTCTCGCCAAATCCGGCCTGCTGAAGAAAGACCTCGACTACCACCTGCTTCGCGCGGCGATGGTCGTGATCTTCGCGTGGTTCGGATATGACAAATGGTTCCAGTCCGAGATCACGGCACTGGCGCCGCTGATCACGCACGGACCGCTCATTTTCTGGACGATCCCGGTGTTGGGTATTCACGGCACGGCCATCCTCCTCGGCACCGCCGAGTGGACTTTCGGTTCGCTGCTGTTGCTGGGCTTCTGGCACAAGAAGCTGGGCGTACTGGGCGCACTGGGCTCCATCGCCACCTTCATCTCCACGCTGACGATTCTTCCGTTCGTGCCCGATGGCTGGGATGCTGGCGCCGGCGGGTTTCCCGCGATGGCGATGAATGCAGCCTTCCTTTTGAAAGACCTCGTTTTGCTGGTGGTCTCGGTCTATCTTCTCAGGGAAGACGTGATCCGCGCATCGAACCTTCCACGCGAGGCTTGATGCAGCCAGCCCAGGATTGCGTCACGCAGATCGGGAGGCCATCAAGCCTCCCTTTTTGCATGGAACCTGTTAATTGGTTTGCGCGGCATGCATGCGGCGCACGCGCACCGTGGCGCCGCCGTCATAGGTCACCACATACGTGGAACCCTCATGCGTCTGATTTAGCACTTGCAGAGGATCGGTCTGGACGGCTTTTTCAAGGACATCTTTGTGATAGGCCGCCAATTCGCCGGTGGGAATCAGCATCAGCGGAGGGCTGATCTGCTGGAAGCTGGTGAAGTGGTTGCCGCATTTCGTCGTGGTGGCATCGTGTTTGAACCAGCCCTGGCCACAACTCTGGCCGGATACTTCGGGCAAGCGCTTCACCCAGATGAAGTACTTGTTCTCATGCGTGATCCATACGCGGTTATGTCTCGTATCGTTTCCTCCGATGTCGCTGGAGTTCCAATAGCGGACCAGCGAGGCCTCGTGACAATCCGTCGATGCGCACTCCTGCACGATCAGGTATTCATTGTCCTGCAGGTGGATCGGCTCGATGCTGAGGATGTCGCCTTTTACCAGCGGCTGCGCGGGAAACACCACCGATGGCATGCGCGGATCGACCTTGAAATCGCCAGAGATCAGATAGCCGCCAGACTCGGATGAATACGGCGGCGCCGTGACTTTGACGGCAGGCAACGTGGTTTGCGCCCTGGCGCAGAGACTTGTCGCCACCAGGACACCAGCGATCAGTACGTGTTTCACGGGACCTCCTATCCTTGAATGCATCGCTCTTCATCCCAGAAAACGTGAGCCAAATGGCGCATGCCGGCAAGCCGAGACATGGCGCCTCGCTCAGTCAGCCAAGCCATCACGCTCATTCTTGCGCAGGCGCGCGACCTCTTTCTTCAGCTCATCAATGGCCTGGTGCTGGCGATACAGCACCGCGCTCACGAAGAAGAAGCAAAGCGGCAGCCCGATGATGACGTTTGTCCACACGCCGATGCCGCCACGCGCGTTGTAGAAGACGGCCACGGCCACGGAAAAGGCACATAAAGCAGTGGACGCCCAACTTCCGGCGAGTTCCTGGCGAGTCATCGTCTTGCTCCGAATGGACGAATGGGAGTCATGCAAACCCATTACTTGGGACGTCCACCATGGGTCTGGAGTGGACGGATTGTCAAATCACCGGGAGCTATTGTGCACCCTGCCTGGAGCGATGCTCCAGCGCGATCGACCGCTAAAAATTGCGCCCCAATCTGCAAAACAAATCGACTCGCCCGATCCATCGTAATTTGTCGCGGCATCTGGGCTGATGGCTCATGTTTCAGCAAGGTGATTCCCGCGCTGCAAGCAGACGGCCGCGAAGTGATCGCGGTTCAATACGGTCCGGATTCGTACGAGGAGGATTTGGCTACGGTAGCGCGTAGGAATCGGCACCTATCGCCGAAATATCCGGAGACTGCCCCAAGCGGGCGGTCTCTGCCGCTTACCAATACATGCCGCTAGGTTCGACTGGACGCATCCGGTCGCAAGTAGATGATCAGGCAGCAACAGATCAGGGCCATCGCGACCAAGGGATGCCAGAGAGCGATCACGGCGGCCGCTACAAACGTGGTCAGCGTAGACAGTGATCGGATCTTCATCACCCGCCGATCCGCGGCAGTCACCTTATGGGCACCTTGCCGATCGATCGCCTCCCTGCACAGCATCACGTAGGTGGCATTGATCAGGGCGAATACGACGGCGTAGAACAATACCGGAACCGACGCCAGTCCTGACTCGGCGATCCACGCCGTCGTAAAGGGCACGAAGGACACACTGAACAGGTGTGCAAAGTTCGTCCACACCAACGAGCGCGAAGCCTCCGCGACGTATCGACACACATGGTGATGATTGACCCACACGATCGCCAGAAAGAGATAGCTCACCGCATAGGCGACACCTGAGGGCCAAAGCTTGCCCAGCGCTGCGAACGACGCCTCATGAGGCGGATGCAGTTCGAGCACCAGGATGGTGATGATGATGGCGAATACGCCATCGGAGAAGATCATCAGCCTTTCAGGACTCTTATCTGGAACAGTCATGACAGTCTCCTCTCGTCGCTCTCCACCGGGTCGAGTCGCTTCGGCATAGCCGACAATATCCTGCCGCCAACTCGGCCATCGGCAAGGCGATCAGCGAGATCGCCGCCTGCGCAGAAAACCGTCGACCGAGCATGGGCCGGCGCCGCCGATGCACAACGCAATCAGGCCCGCCAGGTAGAGCAGATCGGTTTCATACCCCGGCTGACCGAAATGCGCACCAGCGGCATCGTAGGACATCAGTTTGATCGAACTGAAACCATTGGGCAGGTGAACGGTGACGATGGCCACCAATAACACAATAGCCATCGGCAGCGCGGCAAGAGGAACGAAGGCACCACAGAGCACAAGCAAGCCGCCAACGACTTCGATGGCAATGGTCGCCCAGCCAAACACTTCGGCGAAAGGCATGCCAATCGCGTGGAGAATCGCGATAAAAGCCTCCGGCCCTCGGGCCAACTTGGCATAGCCGTGCTCGATGAAGCCGAACCCCACGATGAGTCGCAGCGGCAGTGCATACCAAGACGCAGCAACAGGCAGTGGCGACATGGAATATTTGCGCAGAAAACTAGTGATATCTGTCAAAGCAGGTTCCTCGATGCAAGGGGTCTGCCGCAGGACAATCGGGACCCCATGGTTCATTCGCCACCGAGCCCCCACGAGTTACCCGCAGGGACGAAAGGCGGCCACCTGATAAATCGGTCGCACAAGGTGATAGACGCCCAGATCATCAATGGCGGACGCGACTTGTAGCTCGCCTTGGGAATTGCCCCCGACACCATTTTTTCGGCAGCGACCTGCGGACTCCTCAAACTACGCTACTCAATGCCGTAATTCTTCACTTTCGAAAGAAGCCTTCGCCCGGGAAACTGCTGGAACGTCGCCAGTTTGCGGGAAGCTTCGGGGGATGACGACCTCCATTCCAACCAGGTCGCATGCGGGACAGACACTGCCCAGCGCACCGTCCGCCTGCCCGTTTCCGCAAGCGCAGTCCGCCCGATTCACTTAGCTGTGCGCTTTATCTATCGCTGATACGCCTATGGGTGCATTTGGTATGGCTCACCTGCCACAGGGGCATATCCCATTCACCAGCGAATCGCTGGTGTCGCCGGGTGCAGGCGCGACTGATGGAGACACTCTTTCCGCGGCCATCGAAGCGTCGCTTCCGCGGCGCCATGCTCAGCATGGGGCGGGCCCATGGTTGATGCTTGTCGCACTCCTGGCCGGCGGCCTGGCTCGTTCGGCCTCGGGCCAGACATGCCCTGCAGGCCCGGTCATCGTCAACGGCACCGTTTGCACGGCGACACCTGGCTCCATCATTACGCTCGCCGCGCCGACGGTGAATGCGTTGTATGCGATCAATACCGGCGGGCAGATCACCGCTGACGGTGTGACTGTGCGGCTAGGGGCCGTGAGAAACGCGAACGGACTTCGCGCCGAAGCGGGCGGCAAGATCAGCTTCAATAGCGGCGTGCTCTCCACGACAGGCACGGGCGCCAATGCGGCCGGACAACGAGGCCTGTATTCACTCGGCGCCGGCAGCCAGATCACAGGCACGGGCGCGTCCATCATCGTGGGGCCGGCCACGGGCAACTCCGACAGCAACATTGGCATTCTCGCCGACGGTGGCACGGTGACGCTCGCGTCATCGAGCGTCACGACACGCGGCGCCGGAGCCGTTGGCGGCAACGTGGGCTTGCAAGCGATCAATGCCGGAAGCATCAGTTTCACGGGCGGCAGCATCACCACCAGCTCCACCAACTCTGACGGCGTACTGGCGCAAAGCGGTGGCCAGGTAAGCTTGAGCGGCGGCACCGTGGTCCAGACATCAGGCCAGACGGTGCTCAATGCACCGCTCGGGAGTCACGCTCTTCAATCGACCGGGGCCAACAGCTCCATTCAAGGAACCGGCATCCAGATCGTGGCCTCGGGCCTGCGAAGCTATGGCGCCCTGGCCGAGCTGGGCGGAACACTGTCGCTCACCAGTTCCACCATCAACGCCACGGGCGCGGGCGCCACCGACACCAATCCTGCCGCCGCACTCAAAGTGACTGGCGGCAGTGAGCTGACCTTCGGCGGCATCGGCGGCGCCGTGATCACCAATGCCTCGCGCAACAATGGACTCGATGCGCGCGGAGCCAATGCGGTAGCACATATCTCCGATGCAACGATGACGATCAGCGGTACTCGCTCGCGAGGCTTGGCCGTGTTCGATGGCGCTGTCGTCGATGTGGCGCGGAGCACCATCACCGCCGATCAACTCGCCCTGCTTGGCGCGGAAATTTCGGGAACCGGTTCAAGCCTGACGCTCTCCGATTCAACGGTATCGACCACCAATGCCACTGCCTATGGCCTACGCACGACGCTGGGAGCTGCCGCAAACATAACCGGAGGCACCATCTCCACCCAGGGTGTCAATGCCGCCGGCGTGGTGGCGGGCAGTTCGACCATCACGGCGTCGGGACTCGTTGTCGTGACGAGCGGCAATGAGAACGCCATGGGCGTTCTGGCGGATCTGGGTGGAACGATCAACTTGACCAATGGATCGGTCACGACCACGGGCAACGCTGGCACGGGGGCGCGACTGGGAAGTTATCCTCACGCACTCACCGCCCGAAATCCCGGTGCCGTGCTGGTCAGCTCCGGCACCACCCTGCTCACGACCGGCACCGGTGGCATGGCCGCTGTCGCCGATGACGGCGGCAGCTTGTCGCTCACCAGCAACCACATCGAGACACGAGGCGATGTCTCGCTGGGCCTGTACTCCACCGTCGAGCAAGCGGGTAGCCAGTTCCCGGCATCCATCAACGGCTCGCAACTCACCATCGAAACCTTTGGCGCAAATGCTTATGGCGCCCAGGCGCAACGGCACTTTCTCGACGCGCCGGCCACCGTGACGCTCGATGGCACCTCGATCACAACGCACGGTGACTATGCCGCCGGACTGCGCGCCATTTCCGGGGGTACCGTGATCGCCAGTGGCAGCAACGTTGCCACGGGTGGCCTGGCGGCCCATGGCGCGGTGGCCAGAAGCGACCCGAGCTCCGTGACCTTGATCAACACGATCTTGGCACCGACTGGGGACCAAGCTCATGGCGCAGTGGCAGAAACCGGTGGCCATATCATCGGGGATCACGCCACGCTCAAGCCCACGGGAGGACTTTCTTCTGCTTTGTTCGCGGTCGGTGATGGCACGGGCGTGCCCACGGCATCGTTCACCGATAGCACGCTAACCAATGTCACCGGAGCGACGATCGGCATCGCAGGACCGGCCAACGTTTCGCTGGCGCGCACCAGTGTCTCGGGAAGCGGGTTGTGGCTGCATGTAGGGACGATCTCCGACTTCCCGCTGCTTGGAGCGCCCGAGCCGCCGATCAACATGCCGCCGATCGACCTGGATAATCCCGATGCTCCGATTCCCCCAGTCGCGTTTCTGGAGGTCAGTGCACCGGTAACTACGCCGGGTTTAGGCAATGTAGACGTCAGCGGCTCCACGCTTACCGGCGCCGCCGTCACCGAGCCAGGCAGTGTCTCGAACGTGACCTTGCGGGACAACACCGTATGGAACCTCACGGGCGACTCCAATCTCACGAACCTGGTAAACGACCCCAGCCAGATTCTCTTCTCCGCACCCATAGCCAACGTGTTCAAGACGCTCACCGTCGTGAACTATGTGGGTCAAGGGCAAAGCCTCATCGGGTTGAACACGGTAGTTGCCGGCGATGGATCACCCTCCGACAGGCTCGTCATAGATGGTGGCACCGCCACCGGCCAGTCGCTGCTCGCCATCGCCAATGCAGGTGGCCGGGGCGCCTTGACGACGGGCAACGGCATTCTGGTCGTCGACGCGATCAACAGCGGAACGACGATCGCAACGGCCTTCTCCCTTGCTCACGCCGTGGCGGCGGGTCCATTCCAATACACCTTGGCGCGTGGAAGCCGCGATGGGAGCAATGCCGAAGCCTGGTATCTCCGATCGTCGATCGATTGTGCTTCGGCTTCAGCGCCCGTGCCACCGTGTCCTTCACCGCCGGTGCCGCCAAATCCTCCCGCACCACCTTCGCCGCCCGGCCCTCCTGCACCGCCGGGGCCGCCCTTCCCGCCGGCACCGCCTCCCATCCCCAACTATCGCGCGGAGGTGTCGCTTGATGCAGCGCTGCCTGCATTGGCGCTGCGCTATGGCTGGGCCATGCTGGGCAATCTTCATGAACGTGTTGGCGAAGAAGAGCAATTGCGCAGCCGTAACGATCTGCGCGAAGACGACACGTTCAATGGCTCGTGGGCCCGCGTGATCGGTGAAAGCGGCGATGTAGACGGCGACCGTCGCGGCATCTATGGCAAGGGGCCCAGTTACGATTACGACATCCTTGCCTTGCAAGTGGGGCTCGATGTCTACGCGGAAGAGCACGATAACGGCCAGCGCGACCACAGCGGCTTGTATTTGGGATATGGCCGCATTACCAGCGACGTGACCAACTACAACGGCATCAAGGCCGGCCGCGATGAAGTGAAAGGACCGTCGCTTGGCCTGTATTGGAGCCACTTCTGGGACCAGGGCCAATATCTGGACGCCGTATGGCAAGGGACGTGGGCTAAAGCGACGTCTCGCTCGGTGGGTACGTTCGATCTGAATCACAGCGGCTTCGGCTGGGCGGGATCGCTTGAAGGCGGCTATCCATTCCACAAGGACACCCAGGTCTTCGAGCCTCAGGCGCAAGTCATTTACCAGACCATCAACAACGGCGATAGCCAGGATCCCGCTGCCTTGGTGCGCTATCGCAATATGGATTCGCTCGCTGCGCGCCTGGGCTTTCGCTGGGCCAACACCTGGACGCTGGAGCCTACGTCCGAAGGCATCCGCCGACTGTTCACGGGCTGGTTGCGCTTGAATCTCTGGCGCGAGTTCAAAGGCCAACCGATCACCGAGTTCTCATCAGCCGATGGATACGTGCCCTTCCACTCCAATATCAAAGGCACCTGGTGGCAACTCAACGGCGGGATGACCTGGCAGCTGGGTCGCAAGACATCGCTATACGCCAACCTGGGCTATCAGCGAGGCTTTGGCCGCAGCTTCGACGCATGGGACGGCAAGCTGGGGATGCGCTGGAACTGGTGAGCGTCCGGCGCAGGCACCGCCACGCAAGGTCACCCAAATGTCTGCAATGGATCGGAAGCCGACGCGACCGTGCTTGAGAATTCATTGCCCCGACGACTCCCCGCCAAACCGCGGTCGGCCGGGCGCAGGACCCGCGCCCCATCCATCTACTAATGATCTAGTTGACAATCGCGGAACGAGGCCTAGAATCTACTAACGTTATAGTAGATGGATGCGTCGCCATGAAGATCTCGCTCACCGACCGGGAAGCGGATGTGATGCAGGTGCTATGGGACCACGGCCCGTCGGTCGTTGCGGAGGTCCGCGAGCGACTGAGTGATCCCCTCGCCTATACCACCGTGCTCACGGTGCTTCGCACATTGGAAGCGAAAGGCTATGTAGGACACGAAGAGGAAGGACGCGGTCATCGCTACTTCGCCAGCGTGAAGCAGCAGGCGGCGCGCAAGAACGCCCTGCAGCATCTGACCGATAAACTGTTCAAGGGCTCGGCGGAATTGCTGTTCACACACCTGGTGTCCGACCAGAAGCTGAGCCCGGCGCAGATCAAACGCATGCGCCAATTGCTGGCCGCACAGTCCGACAAGGAGTAACCGCCATGCTCTCCATGATCGGATATGTACTGGTCGTTGGCGTACTCCTGAGCTTGGCGGCGCTGATCGCCGAACACGCAGCCAGGCAACGCCAGACATCAAAGCGCTGGATCTGGTTGATCACCATGATCGCGTCGTTGCTGTTGCCGGTGATCATCCCCAACGTCACGATCCAGATGCCAAGCCTGATCAAGCAGGCACGCGTCCAGGAACGGATCGTGCTGCGCGAGGCAACCTCAGTGCACCTCCCCATGGCAGTGCTCGATCACGGCATGCAGGATGCCAGGATCGCGCCCGATCGACTCGAGAGCTTGTTCCATGGGATCTGGCTGGCCACTTCAATGCTCGTTTTGGCTGGGTTGATACTCAGCGGCAGCCTGCTCTATTGGCGCAAGCGTTTGTGGTCGCGGGGAAACCTCCTGGGCACACCCGTTCTGATCGCCCCGGATGTAGGTCCTGCCGTCGTCGGCTTGCTTCGCCCCTGCATCGCCATACCAAGCTGGTTATTGCGCGAACCCGCCGCGCGGCAGCGATTTGTACTTGCACACGAGCAATCGCATCTGGACGCGGGCGATCCCCATGTGCTTTCCATCGCACTGTGTTTTCTGGTCGCCATGCCCTGGAACTTGCCGCTGTGGTGGCAATTCCATCGGCTCCGCCGCGCCATCGAAGTGGATTGCGACGCCCGCGTCCTCCGCGGCGGGTCGGCCGTGAAGGGTTACTGCGAAACGTTGATTCAAGTGGGACAGAACCAGTCCCGTTCCATAGGTGCCGTGGCTGCCATGTCGGAGTCCGGATCATTTCTCGAGCAAAGGATCAAAATCATGTTGCTTAAACCAGGGAAGCGGGCTCGCTTGTCCGCGCTGGCGATGATCGGTGCGGCAGCGGGTATGGCGGCATTCGCGGCGCAGGTGACTCCGCCCAATGCGGCCGATGCCTCGGCGCAGCAAACGGTGAATGTGAGTCCCGCCATTCTTGCCAACTATGTCGGTACCTATCGATTCGGCCCGTACTCGGTGATGACGGTGAAGCTGGAAGGTTCGCAGCTATCCACGCAACTTACCGGGCAACGATTTATTCCCATTTATCCGAGCAGCAATGTTGCGTTCTTCCTGAAAGTGGTCAATGCGCATCTGAATTTCGTGGTGAATGCGCAAGGCCAGAGCACCGCCATGGAGTTCTACCAGAACGGCCACCACGTCATGGCGCCCCGCATCGATGCGGCAACGGCCCAGGGCATTGAGACCGCACTCGGCGCACGCGTAAGCGCCCAGCAGCCCTATCCCGACAGCGAGCAGGTCTTGCAGATCCTGCTTGCCTATAATCCTGACGCCCCACGCCTGAGCCCAGATCTGGCTGCGCTCATGCGCGAACAGAAGCCGCGCGCCGATGCCTTCTTAGGCGGGCTTGGTCCGGTGACGTCCCACGAGTTTACTGGAGTCACGCCCCAGGGATGGGACAAGTACCTGGTTCGCCATCAGAATGGCACCGAGGAAATTGCCTTTGTGCTCGGCCCCAACGGAACCATCGACGGTGCGTTCCGCCGTCCGTGAGCCATCCTCCGCGGAGTGACAGCTCACCCGCGGATTGACTCAATTCCTCAGAACACCAGCCTCGCGCCGAACATCCACGTCCGGCCCGGGGCTGGTTCGTAATAGCGGCCATTGCCGTCATTGACGATCACCGACCCCACATACTGATGATCGGCGAGGTTGTTCACGCGGGCGCTCAGCTGCATGCGCGTCGCCTGCCCCAACGGGAAGCTGTAGGTTACGTCAACATCCGCGACGACATAGCCGGCCGCGCGCGCCGTGCCGAAGTCGTTGGCCGTCGTCGGTCCCGCAGCGGTAAGCGTGAGGCCCTGGCTCCAACGCGCGTCGCCGCTATGGCGCAGCAGCAAGGAGCCGTAGTCTTCTGGTACGCCCGGCATGCGGCTGCCTGCGCGCACGGGCACGTTCGGCGCGACACATGGCGTGGCGATGCAGGTCAGGAAGCCGCTGCGAAACTGTGCCTGCAGGTGCGTGTAGCCGGCGACCAGGTGCCAGGACGGCGCGAGTTCGCCGTCCATCGACAGCTCGACGCCCTGCCGCCTCGCCTCCGGCACATTGCGATAAGTGGTGCGCCCGTTGACGCTGGTATCGATGGCGAGTTCGTCGCGCGTATCGGCACGGAACAGCGCCGCATTGAAGGCGAGCGCTTGTGTCGCCTGCCACTTGGCGCCCAGCTCGACGTTGTGGCTGCGTGCGGGCCGAAGGTCGAGGGCAAGGCCCGGCGCGCCATCGCCGCGATAACCCAGCTCGTTGTAGCTGGGCGTTTCGAAGCCTTCGCCGTAGCTGGCGTAGAGCCGCAGGTCATCCCCTGGCCGCCATTGCAGGGCGACCACCGGCGTGGTGGCCGCGTAGTTCACGTGGCCACTGTCATCGGGATTGGACGATGTGACGTAGAAATCGTGCGCACTGAAGCGTACGTCATCACGCCGCAGTCCGAGCATCAACGCCCACGCGGGCGCGAAGTGCCAGTACCACTGCGCATACGCGTCCACGTTGTTGACGTTGTCGTCCTCATCGCGACGCACCGCACCTTTCACGCCCAGCCTGCCGCCCACGAAGTTTTCATAACCCAGGCGATGTTGCCGCTGGTAGTCGCCACCTCCCCCAAGGACGAATTCGTAATCGCCGCCCAGCCAGTCGCCTCGATGCGTCCAGCGCAGGTCCGCGCCGCCGTAGTGCGTGTCGGGCTGCACGACGCCGCCGGGCTGCAACGGATTCGCTTGTGTTGCCACGGGAATGGATTGGTACTGGGTGATCTCGCGCTGGCCGTAGTACACCATTGCGCGCCATTGGCCGTCGTCACCAGAAGGCCGTTCGTAGATCAGGCCCAACTGGTCCTGGCGAGTGCTCTTGCGCGTGTCGAACTGCTCCGCGGCAGGCGACGCCTGCCGCGGATCCGCCTGCAGCTGCGCCTTGGTGAGGCCCATCGGATCCTGCGCCACGGGTTGATCCAGGTGGTTCATCACCAGCGTGAGTGTCTGCCCCTGCCCTAGCTCGAAGCCGAGGCGCGCATGCGCCGTCTGGCGGTTGACGCGGCCATGGTCGCGGTAGCCGCCCGAGATGAACTGCGAAGCGGCAACGTTGTAATCCATGGCGCCGACGGTGCCGCGCGTATCGGCCAGATAGCGAAAGCTGTCATAGCTGCCGGCGTAGACGCCCAGCGTGGTCTGCGGCGTGGCTGTGCCCGGTGCGCTCCACAGCTGCACCACGCCACCCGCGGCGTTGCCGTAGAGCACAGAGAACGGGCCGCGTAACACCTCCACGCGATCGGCTACGTCAAAGTCGAAATGCGATACCTGCCCCTGGCCGTCCGGCAAGGTCGCAGGAATGCCGTCGACATAAAGGCGGATGCTGCGCACGCCAAAGGTGCTGCGCGAGCCGAAGCCGCGAATGGATATCTGCTCATCCTGCGCATAGTTCTGCCGGTCACGCGCCAGGATGCCCGGCACACCCACCAGCATCTCGGAAAGATTGACGCCAGGATTGCCGACCTCCGCGGGCGCCACCTTGACGACACTCAGCGCCGCGGGAATATCCAGCGGCGGCATATCGAGGCGACTGGCATTGACCTGCACCGCGGGCAGCGTCGCTTGCTGTGCACAGGCTACCCACGACCCACTCGCCATGCAGGCAGCGCCGATCATCAGGTAGACACGCCGCAACTGCATCGCCCCTCCCAAGGCATCGAAGGCAGCAGACTATCATCACGAAAGCATGTCGATGGATGCAAGTGACAAATATGTCATCCACGACATGCGCCACACGCCCTCGCGCTAGGGCATGCTTACGGCCTTGTCATGTCATCTGGACGTCCGTTTGACGCCTGTGACCTTTACATGACAGTGCCTTTGCCCCATCCCCGAGGAACGACATGAACGGCTCAAGGCCCGCCCCCAAGTCCCGCCGTGCCGGCGCGCTCATCGCGCTTGCCTCGTTGATCGGCATGACTTCCATGCATGCACTGGCCCAGCAGGATGTGGCGCGCTTCCACAATGCGCCCGCCTCCACGGACAACACGCCCAACCCCTACGCCGGCAAGGCGGACGCAACCAACGACGGCAAGACGCTGTACGGCTCGTATTGCGCCGCGTGCCATGGCGCAGCTGCCCAAGGCAACGGCAACGTACCGCCGCTGGCAAGCGCGACGGTGAAGAAGGCTCCGCCGGGTGCCGTGTTCTGGTTCATCACGCACGGCGACGTATCCAACGGCATGCCTGCGTGGGACTCGCTGAGCGAAGAGCAGCGCTGGAAGATCGTGACGTACCTGGATTCGCTGGAACCCGGCAAGGCCGCCGCCGGTGCGCCCAAGGCAGTCGCCTCGATGACGCCCGGCAACTGGCCCGCGCCGACGCCGCCATTCACGGATTTCCGTTACGAATCGCCGGGCACCAGCCGCAAGATCACCGCGGCCGACTTGCCCAAGCCGTACGCCACCAAGTCGGCCGGCAATGCGCCACAACTCGTGGAACGTCCGGCCGATGTATGGCCCAAGGCGCCTCCGGGCTTCAAGGTGGAGCTGTTCGCCACCGGCCTGGACAATCCGCGCCTGCTGCGCACTGCGCCCAATGGCGACGTGTTCGTAGCCGAGACCGGGGCGGGCCGCATTACCATGTTCCGCGGCATCGCCGCCGATGGCCATCCGAAGGAAACGCACGTCTACGCCACTGGCCTTAACGAACCGTTCGGCATCACGTTTTATCCAGCCGTCCATCCGCAATGGATCTACGTGGGCAACACGGATGCCGTCGTGCGCTTCGCATACAGGGACGGCGATGTGCAGGCATCGGGCAAACCCGAGCACATCGCCGATTTGCCGCACAGCGATGGCGGTCACTCCACGCGCGATATCGCCTTCTCGCCGGATGGCGCGCGCATGTATGTTTCGGTCGGCTCGAAATCCAACGTGGACGATACGGACACCACGCCGGAAGAGAAGAACCGTGCGGACATCCTCGTGTTCAAGCCCGATGGTTCGGGCATGCATATCTTCGCCAGTGGCATCCGCAACGCGGTGGGGCTCGCGGTCGATCCCAAGAGCGGCGAGTTGTGGTGCTCGGTGAACGAGCGCGACGGCCTGGGCGACAACCTGGTGCCCGACTACATCACCCACGTGCAGGAAGGCGGCTTCTACGGCTGGCCGTGGTGGTACATCGGCAACCATCAGGACCCGCGCCACGCCGGCAAGCACCCGGAACTGGCCAGCAAGGCCATCGTGCCCGACGTGCTGCTCAATCCGCACAACGCCTCGCTGCAACTCACCTTCTATGACGGCGCTCAGTTCCCCGAAGCGTATCGCGGCGACATCTTCGCGGCGGAGCATGGCTCATGGAACCGCTCAGCGCGCGTCGGTTACGAAGTGATCCGCGTGCCACGCCACGGCACTGCACGTGCCAGCGGCGACCACGAGGACTTCCTCACCGGTTTCGTGTTGCCCAGCGGCCAGGCATGGGGCCGCCCTGTCGGCATCACCACGGCCGGCGACGGCTCGCTGCTGGTCAGCGACGATGGGTCCAATGTGATCTGGCGGGTGAGTTACGGCGCGAAGTGAGTCGTCATTTGCGGTCATGGGCATACGCACGGCGGCTCGAAGAGACCCATCAATCGAGGTCCGCAGTTGGGTCGAAAGCAGGCGTCAAAACCACCAGCCACAGCGAAAAATGATCGGCATCGGCACCGATAGCCGCCAATAGAGGCACGGCCAAGGCGTTGCAAACAGTAACCCACGGTTGCCTGCGTGTTGGAATCCGGGCCAGGCGCAGCACGCACGGCCCGAGACCAAGTGCGGCACAGCGCACAACAGCCGTCCAGCTGTCTTGCTGAAACAGGACCCCGCGTGGCTGAATGGCCGGGTCTACAGGGGTTTCGCCATGATTTTGCGCAGCATCGCTACGCGGCTGTCTCTCTGGGTGCTGGCCGGCTCCGTGTTGGTACTGGCGATTGCCGGTGGCGTACTGTTCTACCGAGTGAGCGAGCAAATCCTGGAGAAGGCTCATGGCGAAGCAACCGCGCTCGCCAATGAAGCTGGCAACCGGATCGAACAGCGCCTGGCTCGCGTGGCCGATACGGCTCAGACCCTGGCCGTCGTGGTGGGCACGCATCCGGACGGCGCGGGGACCACGCTGCGCGGCGCTCTCGCGCGTAATGCCGACCTTTCCGGCCTGGCTGCGGCTTTCGTGCCCGCCCCTGACAATCCACCCGTTTCGCCCTTTATTAATCGCGAGGACGACGGCTCGCTGGGTTGGCGCGACCTGCGCAAGGACAACAACCCGTACTGGGACACGAACTGGTTTCTGGCGGGCCTGAGCTGCACGCAAGGATGCTGGCAACGCCATTTCTACTCGCAGTCGCGCAAGCGCGAAATGATCAACTACTCCGTCGCGATCAGCACGGGTGGCCATCCAACTGGCCTGATCAATGCGGACGTCTCGCTGGATTGGCTGAGCCGCATCCTGAAAGAGCTCGGCAAACCCATCGGTGCTTATGCCTTCGTATTGGACGAAAGCGGTGCGTATCTAGCACACGACAACCCCGCCCTGGTCGGCAAGCGGGGCCAGGACAACTTGCTGCAGGCGCTGGCCAGTCGCGAGGCCAGCCGCGTGCGGTTGGCCGTCGCGCAGAACCCGCAGGCTCAAGGCAAGCCGGTGTGGATTTACTTCGTGCCCATCGAAGGCACCCACTGGCGCTTCGGCCTCGCCATACCGGAGACCAAGATCTACGCCGGCGTGCGGCAGGCGTTCGTTCAAGCGCTTTTGCTGGGACTGCTCGCCCTGCTCGCACTGGCCGTGGTCACGCTGGCGGTGACGCGACGCATCCTGACCCCGTTGGGCACGCTGGCCTCGCGCGCCGAGCAGGTGGCGCGCGGCGCACTGGCTTTCGAATTGCCCCCTCCCCGCTTTCCCGATGAAGTCGGCCGCCTCACCCAGGCCTTCGACCGCATGCGCACGGAGCTGGCGCTGCACATCGCCGAGCTGACCCGCAACGCGAAGGAACAGCAGCGCCTGGCCAGCGAACTGGACATCGCCCACCAGATTCAGACGGCGCTGTTGCCGGGCGAGCACTACCTCGACGCGCACTGCGAGAACTTCGAGCTGCACGCGCTGCTTCGGCCCGCCCGCGCCGTGGGCGGCGATCTCTACAGCTACTTCATGCTCAACGAACGGCGCTTCTGCGTGATGGTAGGCGACGTCTCCGACAAGGGGATTCCCGCGGCACTGTTCATGGCGCGCACCATCACGCTCGCCAAGGCGCTGGCACCGCGAGCGCGATCGCCGCAGCATCTGCTGTCGATGCTCAACGTCGAACTCTGCCGCAATAACGACAGCTGCATGTTCGTGAGCCTGCTGTGCGGCATGCTCGATACGGCGACCGGCGAACTGGTGATGGCAAGCGCAGGGCACGAGCCGCCGGTGCTCTGCGACGCAGACGGCGTATGCCTGGTTGAGTTGGACACCGGTGCCGCGCTCGGACTTGACGATGAGGCCCGCTATCCCCCGCGGACGCTGCGGCTGCGGCCCGGCCAGACGCTGCTGCTTTACACGGATGGCATCACCGAGGCGACCGACACCGAGCAGCAGTTGTTCGGCACCGAACGCATGCTGGCATGCCTGGGGCGGTCCCCGTCGGGCTCCGCTTCCGATCTCGCTGCCGGCCTGCTGGCCGAGGTCGACCGCTTCGCGGAAGGCGCGGGGCAAGCCGACGACATCACCGTCCTCGCCCTGAACTGGCATCATGCCCTTGCCGACGGGAACGCACTCATGCTCGACCTGACCATCCATGCGTCGATGGACGATGTGTTTGACACGCTCGATCGCTGCGACGCCTCGCTGCGCGATCAAGGCGTGTCGCCCGCCGTGCGGGACGACGTCCGCCTGGTGCTGGAGGAACTCATGGTCAACATGGTGCAGCACGGTCACGCAGGCGGTGCAGACCGCAAGATAGAACTGCACATGCGTCTGGGCGACGACGCCGTCATGATCGATCTGCACCATGATGGACATCCCTTCGATCCACTGCAGGTGCCCATGCCTGCGCTCACCGGCGATCTGGCCGACGCCGACGAGGTCGGTGGCCTGGGCATCCACCTGGTGCGCGCCATGGCCAGTGAACTGAGCTACAGCCATGACGAACATGGCAACCACTTGCAACTACGCTTCCTCCATCCCGCACGACCGGAGCCAGACCATGACGTTTAGCCTGAACGTTGAACACGAGTCGCCCAAGCGAACGATCTTCCATCTCCATGGCCGGCTCGACGCCCAGACCTTCAATGACTTTGATCTCGCCATGCTGGACGTGCTCCCGCGCATTCCCGAGGAAAGCACCGTAGTGCTGGATCTTTCCGCGCTCGACTACATCAGCAGCGCCGGCCTGCGCAGCATCGCCAAGATCCGTCGAACCATGCGCGCACGCAACGGACACACGCTCCTGCTCAACCCCCAGCCCCAGGTACGCAAGGTATTTGACATTGTCAAAGCGGTGCCGGTGAACGAGGTGTTCGCCAACGCCCAGGAGCTCGATGAGTATCTCGATCGCATGCAGCGCAAGATCACCGGCGACGAACCGGCCGGCAACCTCTGAACCGTCGGGATGAGATGGCGTACTGCTCTGCGGCCGCACCAATCCACGGACGAGATCGACCATCAACTTGCCGGATTCTCGACTCCCGCGAGCATGGCACCCAGCATCGACCGAGACGTAATACCGGCCTTCGAAAAAATGCGATGCAAGTGATATCCAACCGTGCGGTGCGACAGGTACAGCCTGGTACCTATTTCCTTGTTCGAAAGCCCTTCGGCGGCGAGCTGCGCGATGTGAAGCTCCTGCGGGGTCAGCGTTTCCCAGATGCGTTCGGTTCGCTGGCGGCTGGATTCGCCCGAAGCGCGCAGCTCCTCGCGCGCACGATCGCTCCAGGGTGAGGCGCCGAGCGCATCGAAGATTTCGCGCGCCTCACGCAACGGAGCCCTCGCGTTGGCGGACCTGCGCTGGCGCCGCAACCATCCGCCATAAGCCAGAAGAAGACGTCCTCGCAGGAACGGCCAATGTTTTGCGGCCGGTCCAAGGCCTTGCAGATACCAGTGCTCGGCGTCTTCGGGCGCAGCGAGCAATGCCTTGCCGTAGCACAGCATGGTCTGGACCCATGGCATGGGCGTCGGCGCTGCGGCGCGCTCGATCTGATCGATGACACGACGGCCCGATTCGGGGCTGCCGGAGAAAACGGCAGCTTCCACGAAATACGCCAGCGCGAAAGACTCCAGCCCTGAATTGAAGGCTGGGTCGGCGGGCGCAAAGACGCGCTGCAGTTGCTCATAGGCCAACCAATGCTGGCCCGCACCGATGGCAGACGCGCCTCGCGCGATCTGCAACATCGCGCGCAGAAAGCCGGCGCCCGCCGGTAGCAGAAGGCGCTCCGCCTGCGCGGCGAACGCCTCGGATTCGTCCAGGTTGCCCTGCATGCCCACCAGCATGGCTTTCAGGATGGTGGCCGCCGCCATCCACAAGGTTTCACCGGTCTCCTCAGCGAGGCGCGCGGATTCTTCGGCCTCTCGCATCGCGCCCACCCAATTGCCGATTTCCATTTCGGCCCATCCGCGCGTAAAGAGCACGCGGGCGAGTTCGCCCAGCCGCCCCTGCGCACGCAGCGTGGCACTGAATTCGGCGAGCAGGCTCACATTGAAATCGAACGCGCCAATGATGTTGGCGGTGGTTGCGAGGATTCGTGCGATCGAAGGATCGCTGTGATCGATCGGTGAAAGCTGTTGCAGCGCACTGAGCACGCGCCGGCTGCACCGAAGCGGTTCCACATAGGCGGAGATGGCGATCATGCGCGGGTCGCCGTCTGGCAAACCCAACCGGTTTGCCGCAACCAGAACGCTCGCACGGAGCTCTTCGCTCGCACTGCTCCACCAGCAGCGTTGCGCGGCGCGCCAGAGAAGATTGATGGCTAGGTCCTTGGCGCCGGCGGCATTGGCCTGCGCAGCGAAGCCAACCAGTGCCGCAACTTTCGCGGGGTCATACACCGCCGGGGGTTTGCTGATCTCTCGGCACCAATCGATACGCACCGTCGCGAGCTTGTCCGACTCGTCCACGTCGACCTGGCGCAGCAGGCGATCCAGCACTTCCGGTTGATCCAGATCGGCAGCAAGTTCGGCAGCCCGCAAGAGCCTATGGTTTCTGGCTTCTGCGGCCGTGCTTAGCCGTGCCGCGTTCTCAAGTACCTCGATAGCCATCGCAACGGCGCCACGTCGCACGGCACGCTCCGCCATGTGATCGTGCTGGTCGGCGAGCTCGTCATCCGGGCCGATGATGGCAGCCGCGCGATGCCACAGTTGACGATCCAGCTGACCGCGAATGGTCGCCGCGAGTGCGGCGTGAATCCGTTGGCGTGTGGCCAGGCCGGCTACCTGATGGAGCGCGGAACGAACGAGTGGATGCCGAAAGCGCACCTCCGTTCTATCAACCTCGATCAGCTTGGCGGCGATTGCCGGCGCCAGGGCATTCACGCCCACGCGTTCACCCAGCACCATGTTGCCGGCCCGTAGAACTTCCTCGAGCGAGGTTTCATCGTTTTCCGCCGCCACGAACAACAGCGTGCGGACCGTATCGGGAAGATCGGACAGGCGTGATGAGAAGGTGCGCTCCAGGCGCTCCGTCAAGGGAAGCCACGCCGTGTCGCAAGTATCGGTCGTGCGATCGGCGTGAGGCAGCTCCAGCAGGCCCAAAGGGTTTCCGGCAGCCTCCATGAGGAATCGGCTGCGCAGCTCGGGCGCAAGACCTGGCGCGTGGGCGTCCAGCAACAGCTCCGCGTCGGCATCGTTGAGCGCCGAAAGCCTCAGTCGCAAGGTGTCGGAGTCGCCGAATGGGCGATCAAAGCCATCGAGTATGGCAACCAGGAGAATGATGGAGTCCGAACTGAGCCGGCGCGAGATGAAAGACAGGACGTCATACGTTTCCTGATCCAGCCACTGGACGTCGTCTGCAACAAACAGGATGGGGGCGCATGTGGCGCTTTCGCTCAGCACAAACAACGTCGCTAGCGCCACCAGGAAAAGGTCGGGTGCCCTGCCGTCATCTTGCATGCCGAATGCGGACAACAATGCCGATTGCTGGTGAGGCACCAGGCTTGCAATCTGCTTGCCGAATGGACGTAGCGCTTGTTCAAGCGCAGCGTAAGGCAAATGGACTTCGGCGAGAACGCCGGTCATGTTCAGTACGGTGAAATTGCGCTGGCTTGCGCGGTGCTTGGCTATGTCGAGCAGCGCGGATTTCCCGATACCGGCCTCGCCGCTGATAACTAGCGCCGCTCCGCCTTGATCGATCCGATCGAACAGATGGTCGATGAGGGCGATGTCCTCGTGTCGACCATGCAGGGCTAGCGATGCAGATCGGGCGGCGCTCGTGCACTTTCCGTGCCCTTCAGGGCGGGTATTTCTTGTGCTTTTGCTCATCCCACAACCGGCGCAGGCGCGCTACTAAAACAATGTCGAACATCACTTGGCCGGCGAACTTTAAAGGCCGCCAAGTTAGCAGAATGCATTCGTATGTCTGATGTTGGGTCTTGCACATGCGTGAGCTTGGATGTTGCCGGGCAACGGCCGCTCGGGTAAGTCGCCGCGACCAGGCTAGGTGCGCGTCTGTGGCATCCGCTCGATCATTGACCCTAACCCTGTCGATACGCTTACAGGGAAGAATTGCTTTTGTCCGCTAGCTCCAGGCTTCACTGTGCAGACGGGGCGGGTCCCCGCTTTATTGCTCGAAGTGGCGGTTTTTCCGATGGCAAAGCTGACAATGCTCGCAGCGATCGTGCTGCGTGAAACGCGATTAAAGATCGCAGCAGACAGTATTTAAATTACATCACTCATGTATACGGATGGCCGGTGATCTATGCCGGCAGTGTCGGCCGCCAAGCGCGGCGATTGCTCTGCGCACTCGCCGGCATGGGCCTCTGCAAAGGCTGGACTAATGGAGTGAAGTCCCATGGAAGCAGATTCGTTTCGATACGCCTTCGCTTTTGTGCAGCCGTGTTTTGAAGGTTCTTGCGATCAACCTGTATTTGCGTGCGTTCATGGTTCAGTGCGATCAGGCCACTCGTTGATCGATCCTCACGCTGAGCAAGCTGCTCTCTCTGCGTAGAGATTGCGCTGCACATCCACCGCCTCCTTGCCTGCCGGTGGCCTACATGCGGCAACCTTTTCAGAATACAGCTGGCAGTTCGCCTGCCCGTGCCCAGTCATCAGACTGGTCAAATGACAGAAGCGCCGCCCACTGCTCCCCCACTAGCTTCTCTCCGTCCAATTCTTGGATGGAGAACGACCATGAAGCGCGTCTATTCCATCGCAACACGAGCCGTGGGAGCAGTCCTCATGATACAAGCCGTTTTTGCAGAGCCCGATGCCTCAACCGATCCCCGGATCGATCCCCAAGTGCGCGCCTTCCTGCGCGAAATCAACAAAGACTCCAATCCATTCTGGGAGCTTCCCCAGCCCAGGCCGCAAGAGATTCTGACGGGCCTGCAGAACAAGACGCTCGTCGACATGTCGGGCGTAAGGGTCACCGAGCAGACCATCACTCAGGACCATCAGACGGTGAAGGTCTACATCATGAAGCCTGAGCAGGTGACCGGTACACCGGGCGTGCTGCTGTTTATTCATGGTGGTGTGTGGATCGTCGGAAACTTCCAGAACCATCAGCGACTGTTGCGCGATCTGGTGGTTGGCTCCGGCCAGATCGGCGTGTTTGTGGAGTACACCGCCCTGCCGGAGGCTCGCTTCCCCACGCAGCTCGATCAATCCTATGCCGTACTCAAATGGGTCGCGGCCCACGCGAATGAGTTCGGCGCCGATGGCAGCCGCATCGCAGTGGCTGGCAACTCGGTGGGCGGCAACATGTCCGCAGCGCTGGCGCTCATGGCAAAGGATCGCAATGGCCCCAAGATCAGCTATCAGGTGCTGATGATCCCGGCCACCGACGCCGGCATGGCTACCGCCTCCTACCGTGAATTCGGCACAGGGCGTTTTCTGGCCCGCGCCTTCATGAAATACGGTTGGGATCTGTACGTACCCGACAGCAAGACCCGCGACAACCCCTATGTGTCCCCGCTGCGCGCCAGCCTGCGTGAGTTGAGTGGGCTTCCGCCCGCGCTGGTTATCACCGCGGAAAACGATCCGCTGCGCGACGAAGGCGAAGCCTACGCCCGCAAGCTCAAAGAGGCCGGCGTCCCGGTGATCGCCACGCGCTACAACGGGATGATCCACGACTTCGTGCTGCTGAACGGCATCCAGGCCGCTGAAGAGCCGCAGGCCGCGATCCGTCAGATGTCCGCCGAGATCAAAGCCCATTTGGCACAGTGATTCAAAGGAATGAAGCAGAAGGCGGCGCGTGGGTGCCGCCTTCTTGCCATGGCCCGGGTCTGCGCCTTGTGCAATGTCCAGATCGACGCCCCCATGTCGGATATCAAGACTGCACCGCCGGCCGGCAGGCAAACGCAGGTATCAGAAAGTCCATGAATGCCCGTTCCGATGGAAAGCAAGCTGCCGAAGCCAGGGATAGACTGCTTCTCGAACGCGTCGCCCATGGCGATCGAAACGCGTTGGCGACGCTCTACTACAGCTACCGCGAGAGGCTATGTGACTTCCTTTACCACCTGACCCGACACCCTGAAATCATTCATGAGGTCATCAACGAATGTTTTCGGGTCGTCGGGCAAGAGGCAGCGAACTTTCGACAGGCATCACTCGTATCCACCTGGATTTTTGGCATCGCCTATTGCGTAGGAAGCAAGACGCTGGGCCAGCGTGGTCGCGAACCCCGCGATGGAGATAACGCCACCCCAGATCCAATCCCTTCGAGCGCACCGGATGGCATCGAGTTGCGTGATTGGATCACTAACGGCCTGGCCCGCCTTAGTCAACGGGTCGATCTGCGTGATACGCCTGAACACCATCGCCATGTTCGTGTCTTCCTTGGCCACGTGGTCGAAGCCTGCCACCACCAGCATCTTTGCCGACGGGTCATTCTTGTAGATATTCGCCAGGTTGCTCGCCTCGCCGGCATCCCTGGCTCGGTCATCCCCGGCGTCAAACACGTCGTAAGCGACGAGATGGAAGCCCAGTGAGATCGCCTCGCGGATGAGCGCGGCATACACGGGATCGTGCGAATAGATGCCCGTTGCCACGTTGTCCAATGCATACCCTCGTTGGCAGAGGTCGCGGTCGACGAGGCCGATGCAGCCATGCGCCACCGGCGCATCGGCACGATTAAGCGTTTCCAGGGCGAGGTATTGGAAACCCTCCGCGCGCAGCTTGGGGAGAAGTTGGAGTGGAAGCAGCCGCGTAATCGGCGCTCCGTGGTTCTCGTTGATGAATACGGCGCGGCGACCCTTTGCCATGGCCGCGATGGACGTTGCCGCATCCGCGAACTGGGGCACGCCGTGCTCCTTCGACAACGATGCAATGGCCGCAGCCTGTGAGAACAAGGGATAGGTCTGTGCCGCCTTGTCATAGCGCCCGGCGAATGTGTAGAACGTGGCGACGAGCTGCTTGAGCGCCAGGGCACGCCCCTTGTCGCTCGTATGGGCCAGCAGCTCGTTGCCGACTTCTATGGCCTGGGCCAGGTCAACGCCCCTGGTGAAGGCCTGTGTAGCCTCGTGATTGAATCTCACGGTTTCCGGGTCGTTACCGGCGATGTAGGAGATATCACCACACCAGGAGGCATTGGCTAGCAAGAGACCAACCAAGGCCAGCAACCATTGGAACCGCAACCTTCCGCCTGCGCTCATGCATACCTCTGTGCAAACCACCCACTGAATTGTGCCCGTACTCTGCAGGTCTAATCTCCGCCATGGGTCGGAAGCGGATGACCTTCGTGACCAGGGCGCCATGGATGGCCGCCCAAAGAAAAGGCCGGCGTAGCCGACCCTTTCCCCGTTCAATACCAAGAAGTCATTACTTCTTCGGCGGCGCTTCCTTCAGACCGCGATTGAGCAGCATCGGCTCGATGCTCGGGTCCTTGCCGCGCCAGTTCTTGTACATGGTGGCCAGGTCCTGCGTGTTGCCCTGCGAGAGGATCATCGCGCGGAAGCGGTCACCGTTCTCGCGAGTCAGGCCACCCTTGTCGACAAAGCCCTGGAAGGCGTCGTCGGCCAGCATTTCAGTCCACAGGTAGGCGTAGTAACCGGCGGCATAGCCGTTGCCCCAGATGTGCTGGAAATAGCTGGAGCGGTAGCGCGGCGGCACGTAGCTCAGGTTGATCTTGGCCTTGGCGAGCGCGTCCATCTCGAACTTGTCCGGGTCCTGCTTGGGCGCATCGGCGCTCAGGCTGTGCCAGCTCATGTCGAGCAGCGCGGCACCGAGCAGTTCGGTCATGTCGTAGCCCTTGTTGAAGGTCTTGGCCTTCTTGAGCTTCTCGACCAGTTCCTGCGGCATCGGCTCCTTGGTCTGATAGTTCTTCGCATAGTTGGCGAAGATCTTCGGATCGGTGGCCCAATGCTCGTTGAACTGCGACGGGAATTCCACGAAGTCGCGCGCCGTCGCCGAACCCGAAAGACTCGGATACTCGGAATTGGCGAACATGCCATGCAGGCCGTGGCCGAACTCGTGGAACATGGTGATCACGTCGTCGAACGACAGCAATGCCGGCTGGCCCGGTGCGGGCTTGGTGAAGTTGGCGACGTTGAACACCACCGGCTTGGTGCCCATCAGCTTGGATTGCGCCACCAGGTTGCTCATCCAGGCGCCACCCTGCTTGTTGTCGCGCTTGAAGTAGTCGCAGTAGAACAGCGCCATCGACGTGCCGTCCTTGTCGAACACTTCGAACACGCGCACGTCAGGCTGCCAGACGGGGATGTCCTTGCGCTCCTTGAAGGTCAGGCCGTAGAGCTGGTTGGCGGCGTAGAACACGCCATTTTGCAGCACGTTGTCCAGCTCGAAGTACGGCTT